>NZ_JBYSXY010000009.1:0-246357 GCF_058782685.1 Pseudomonas sp. FW306-02-D09B | reverse complement strand
GGCGTCCCCTAGGGGACTCGAACCCCTGTTACCGCCGTGAAAGGGCGGTGTCCTAGGCCACTAGACGAAGGGGACACACGTACAACATTCACTCCCTACCGCGTTTCGCTGTGTGCTTTCCGCTGTAAGTGGCGCGCATTCTATGGATGGATTGAGGGGTCGTCAACCCCCAACTATAAATTTATTTAAATCAATGACTTCGCCCCCCTTTGAGGGGCAATTCCGGGTTTTCGTCCGACCGGGGTTTGACGCCTATATTCTGTCACCCGCCAAGGCGCTATAGTCCTCTTCAGCAGATGATGGCAATGTGCACCCATCCACACATTGCCTATATAGACAGCGCAAAGGCTCCATCCAACTCGTCGCGCCACCCTATGCGCCCCCAGGCTTAGCCACTACACTCGCACGCAAACCCTATAAAGAGGTCTTCACGGTGACACCACTCATGATCACCCTGCTAGTAATAGTCGGGATCGCAATATTGATCGCCATTGGCTACATGAACCATGTGGTGGAAAACAATAAACTGGAAAAGGCCCGCACCAAGGTCGAACTCAATGATCGATTGCGCCGCTGTGGCGAAATAACCGAGACCTTCCCTGGCCAGCTGATGACTCCGGCGCTCAAGCTGCTGCTGACGCGACTGGAACTCAACGTCTGCCAACGCCTGCTCAATCTGGATAAAACCAATTCGACGGCCAAAGCCCGCATCGAGGAACTGCGTGCACTGGTCGCACGAGGTGAATCGATTCCGGTCAACAACCCGCCGGCACCGATCCAGACTGAAGCCAAGGCCAAGGACGTACGCTTTTTGCTTGAAGCCTTGCATGGCCAGATCACTCGCGCAGCACAGGACGGTTTCCTGCCAACCAACGAAGCCAAGCGCTGGATTCGTGAAGTTCGCCACATCCTGGTATTGCTGCACATCGAGTTCTTCAACAACCTCGGCCAACATGCACTGCAGCAGGAACAACCCGGGCAAGCCCGCCTGGCGTTCGAACGTGGCGTGCAGTACTTGCGTAAACAGCAAGACCCGCAGGTTTACAGCGAGCAGTTGCAGTACCTGGAAAAACTGTTGGCACGCGCCAACTCCATGGTGCTGACCAACATTGCACCGGTGGAAGGCGAAGTTAACGAGTTGACCGAAGGCCTCAAGGACGTGGAAGCCGACGCAGACTGGAAGAAGAAAGCTATCTACGACTGATAGTGGTAAAACCCGTGGCGAGGGAGCTTGCTCCCGCTGGGTCGCGAAGCGACCCTCCCCCTTCGCTCAGTTCAGTCAGACCGCAAGTACCGCTGTACAACTGCTGCACCCGAGCGCGGACCATGCTGACGGGAGCACAAGCTCCCTCGCCACACACGCTTACAACCTGAAATGCCCCACCATCCCCTTTAGCTCAACCCCCAATTGCGCCAGTTCGATACTCGACGTGGCATTGCCTTGCATGGCCACCGAGGATTGATCGGCACTGGCACGGATGCTGGTCACGCTGCGATTGATCTCTTCGGCAACCGAACTCTGTTGTTCGGCCGCTGCAGCGATCTGCTGGTTCATCTGCTGAATCAGCGAGACCGCCGCAGCGATACTGCCCAGCGCACTCTCGGTCTGTAGCGCATCACTGACGGCGAGCTTGACCAACTCACCGCTGCTCTGTATTTGCTGCACCGATGCCTGCGCAGCGGAACGCAAGGCACTCACCAGACGTTCGATTTCTTCTGTGGATTGCTGGGTACGCTTGGCCAGGGCCCGGACTTCATCGGCAACCACGGCAAAGCCCCTGCCCTGCTCACCCGCTCGCGCTGCCTCGATGGCCGCATTGAGTGCCAGCAGGTTGGTCTGCTCGGCAACGCTCTTGATCACACTGAGGACAGTGCCGATGTTCTGGATTTCCGCACTGAGGCTTTCGATGCTGGAGCTGGCCGACGTCGCCGAGTCAGCCAGTTGCTCGATGCGCTGCATACTCTGACGCACGACCTGCTGACCGGTTTCGACCTTGCCGTCTGCCGTCTGCGCTGCCAGTGCAGCTTCCTCGGCATTGCGCGCAACGTCATGCACGGTCGCGGTCATCTGATTCATCGCGGTGGCAACTTGCTCGGTCTCTTCTTTCTGGCTGCTGACTTCCAGGTTGGTCTGCTCGGTCACCGCCGAGAGCGATTGCGCGGAATTCGCAAGCTGCTCGATACCCGCCTGCAAGCCGCTGACAATGCTGCTCAACCCCGCGCCCATTTGCTGCATGGCCTGCATCAACTGGCCGATTTCATCACGTCGCGTCACCTGCACGGTCGCGCTCAGATCGCCCGCCGCAATTTTCTGGGCGACGAGAATCACACTGCGCAGTGGCGCAACGATCAAGCGAGTAATCACCCACGCGGCGATCAGCCCGACCAGCAACGCAAGCGCCGAAGACGCAATGATCAACACCGAATTCTTCTTCAGTTCTGCCTGCATCGACTGGTCCTCGGCCGCGTAAGCCTGGTCGACCCGCTGCACCACTTCGGCGGCGCGCTCATGCAACTGCTGATAGACCTTTTTCTCCTGACTCAGCAGCCCCGTGTACTCGGCAAGTTTTTCGCTGAAACTGGCGATATGCCCGGCCACTTCGTTGAGCACTGTCTGGTAGCCCGCATCCTTGACCGCGCTCTTCAATGCCTCAACCTGGGTCAATGCCTGGTCGGCCTGTTCAATCTTGCCTTGCTCGGCACTTTCGGCACTGGCCTTGCGGCTTTGATCCAGGCGCACTCGCGCCTCATTCATGGCCTGCAACATCAGCCTCGATACCTGACTGACCTGATTGGCCTGCTCGATAAACTCAGCGCCCTCCTTGCCTTGCGTATCCTTGAGCGCATAAGCGCCATCGTCGGCAAGGCCAGCCTGCAGCACATCAAGGTTATTGGCCACGCTGGACACCGACCAACTGGCCATTTCCAGCGCCAGTTCCTTGGACTGGGTCAGTTCGACGAATTCATCGAAGGCTTTGCGGTAAGCCCCCAGCGACTGCTCGACATCATTCATCACCGGAACGTTAGCTGCCGACTGAGCCTTGAGTTGCGTTGCGAGGGCGACCAACGCGTCAACACCCTTGTGCAAGGCATCGACGGTTTTCGGATCACTGTGCAAGGCGTATTCCTGCTCAAGCAAACGCACCTTGAGCAGGCCACTGTTGAGCGACGACATCTGCTTGAGCCCGTCGAAGCGCTGGCTGATGGTTTGCAAGGACCAGACGCCGATAGCGGCCACCACGGCCGTCAACATCAGGACCAGAATAAAACCGACACCCAGTTTTTTTGCCATACCGAGGTTGGCAAAACGTCCTTGCACGGCCGAAATCATTGCTCGTAACCCCCTTCCCATACTCAATGGCAACACGACCATTTTCTGTTGTTGCAGATTCGCAATGGGGTGCACCCAAGCACAAGCCTTTGGCGCCGCGATAATGGCAAAAAGCTACGCGTGAGTCGTTTTCAGAACGGTCGAAGTCGATCCGGTAAGGCGCACGCCTGAAAAAACGCCTGCGCCCGAGGATCGCTGGCATAAGCCACATTGATACGCAGCCAATCGATAGTCTCGCCACTGGGGCTGAAGGCCGTCCTGGAGGACAGCACGATACCGAATGAGTGAGCCAGCGTGCGCACCCATGCCGATTCGTGCTCTCGTGGTCGGGTCCAAATGTACAACCCGCCCGCAGGCTTGCCGAACACCTCCCAGCCGGCGTCTTCAAGCACCAGCAATGTCGCCGCCATATCCCGCTTCAATCGCTGACGCTGGCGCTGTACCAGTTTGCGGTAGGCGCCATTGGCCAACAGACTGCTCAGTACCGACTCGCAAAACCGTGATGCTCCCAGGCTGGTAATCATCTTCATGTCTGCCAGGCGCGCAATGATTGCAGCGCTGGCCACCACATAACCGACCCGCAGCGAACTGCTGAGGGTTTTCGAAAAGCTGCCGACATAGACCACGTTCTGGCCCGCATCCATTGCCGCCAGGCGGGTGCCGGCACTGCCCTGGAAGTCTGCGTAGACGTCATCCTCGACGATGATTAATTCATGACGCTTGGCCAATTGCAGGATCCGTTGCGCAACGGCGGGTGCCAGGCTACTGCCGGTCGGATTGTGGAACAGGCTATTGATGAACAACGCACGGGGATTGTTCGCGCTCAACAAGGCCTCAAGTACTTCAATGTCCGGGCCGCGAGAGGTCCTTGGTACTTCCAGCAACCTGACACCATGCAACCTGAGCAGCTTGAACAGATTCGAATACCCCGGACTTTCGACCACCACGCAATCACCCGGTTTGAGCAGCGTCCGTACGATCAGATCAAGCCCGTGAGTAGCTCCCGTAGTGGTGAGAACCTGGTTCTCATCGACGGTAATACTCATCTGTTGCAAGCGTTTGAGGATCTGTTGGCGCAAGACCGGCAACCCGTATGAAGGGCTGTAGTTGAACAGTCCGGCCATGTCGGTACGCGAAACCTGGCGAATGGCATAACTGAGATCGTCGCTCTCGCGCCAGCTTTCGGGCATACCACCACGCCCCAGCGGCAACATGCCCAACGGGTCGTCGACCAACCCGACACTGTTTGCGTCAGCCGCCATGGGGCCCGCTAGGTCAGCGCAACGATGGGTCGCACCCAAAGGCCCGGCAACGAAAAACCCCGAGCCATGACGCGACGCCAGCACGCCTTGGGCGACCATGCGCTCATACGCCTCGATGACACTGGACTGACTGAGCAGGTTTTCCCGGGCCAGTTGTCGTATGGACGGCAAACGCGTTCCGGGCTCAATGGCACTTTGGCGAATCCAGCCAGCGAGGGCGTCAACAATTTGCTGCACGACGGGCACCAACGCCTGCCGATCGATTCTCAATTCCATGAGAGACCCACTCCAACTGTTTTTCTGGGGCCAGTTAAGCACAGGCGCTCGCATGAAGATGTGCGACAACGCCGCTAGAACACCCTCCTCTAACTCCTTGAAACACAATGTCCGGCGCGACGTCGCAGGCAACCCCTCAGAACGCCGTCACCCCGCCATCCACCGCCAGCGAGTGCCCGGTGGTGAACGCCGCCCCATCGCTGCACAGATACAACACCGCACTGGCAATTTCCTCGACCTTGCCGATACGTCCCACCGGGTGCATGGCGGCGGCAAAATCGGCTTTCTTCGGATCGGCTTCATAGGCACGACGGAACATGTCGGTGTCGATAACCGCCGGACAGACTGCATTCACGCGGATTTTCTTCTTCGCGTATTCGATGGCTGCCGATTTGGTCAGGCCGATGACCGCGTGCTTGGACGCCGCATAGATACTCATCTTCGGCGCCGCGCCAAGCCCGGCGACCGAAGCGGTATTGACGATCGCGCCGCCACCTTGCGCCAGCATCAGCGGCAGTTGGTACTTCATGCACAACCAGACGCCCTTGACGTTGACGCCCATGATCGCGTCGAACTCATCGAGCGTGCCTTCGGCGAGCTTGCCCTTTTCGATTTCGATCCCGGCATTGTTGAAGGCGTAGTCGACGCGACCATAAGTGCTTACTGCTTTGGCCATCAGGTTTTGCACGTCGCTTTCCAGTGTCACGTTGCACTGCACGAAAACCGCTTCGCCACCGGCAGCCCGAATCAGCTCGGCGGTACCTTCGCCGCCAGCCACATCAAGGTCCGCGACCACCACTTTCAATCCCTCGGCAGCAAACGCCTGGGCGGTTGCGCGGCCAATACCAGCGGCAGCCCCTGTCACCAACGCAACCTGGCCGGAAAACGTCATGCTCATTGTTAGGTCCTCGAAAGATGTGGGTGATCTCGTTCTCGCAGTCTAAGCACCCTGCCCCGTCACGCGGCAGCACTATCAGAGGGCCGGTTGATTGCTTATGAGTTGCGGTGATGAAGATCCCCGCCCGACTATCACTCCTTTGGATCGGACTGTATTCGCTGCGTCAGCAAACCTTGCGACAACCGCCATGAGGGTCTATCAATCAGACTTCATTCAACCTTGAGTGCCCGCCATGACTGCCCAGATCAACCGTCAATTCCTGCTCGCCAAACGCCCGGTGGGAGCTGCGACCCGCGAGACCTTTACCTATCAACAAGTCCCTGTCGGCGAGCCTGCGGCGGGTCAGATCCTGGTCAAGAATGAGTACTTGTCGCTGGACCCGGCCATGCGTGGCTGGATGAACGAAGGCAAGTCCTACATCCCGCCTGTGGGCATCGGCGAAGTCATGCGCGCACTCGGTGTGGGCAAGGTGATTGCCTCGAACAACCCGGGCTTTGCCGTGGGCGATTACGTCAACGGTGCGCTGGGCGTGCAGGATTACTTCCTTGGGGAGCCACGAGGTTTCTACAAGGTCGATCCGAAACTGGCGCCATTGCCGCGTTATTTGTCAGCACTGGGCATGACCGGCATGACCGCTTACTTCGCGCTGCTCGATGTCGGCGCACCGAAGGCCGGGGAGACTGTGGTGCTGTCGGGTGCAGCAGGCGCGGTGGGTAGCATTGCCGGGCAGATTGCCAAGATCAAAGGCTGCCGCGTGGTGGGCATCGCCGGCGGCGCGGACAAGTGCAAGTTCCTGATTGACGAGTTGGGCTTCGACGGCGCCATCGACTACAAGCATGAAGACGTGGTTGCCGGCCTCAAGCGCGAATGCCCGAAAGGCGTAGACGTGTATTTCGATAACGTCGGCGGGGATATTCTCGACGCCGTGCTCAGCCGCCTGAACATGAAGGCCCGCGTGGTGATCTGCGGCGCCATCAGCCAGTACAACAACAAGGAAGCGGTCAAAGGCCCGGCCAATTATCTATCGCTGCTGGTCAACCGTGCGCGGATGGAAGGCTTTGTGGTGATGGATTACGCCGCGCAGTTCGCTGCTGCGGGACAGGAAATGGCCGGGTGGATGGCCAAGGGGCAGCTCAAGAGCAAGGAAGACATCGTCGAAGGGCTGGAGACATTCCCGGAAACGCTGATGAAGCTGTTCAGCGGTGAGAATTTTGGGAAGCTGGTTCTAAAGGTTTAACACAAACCAATGTGGGAGCGGGCTTGCTCGCGAAAGCGGTGTGTCAGGCGACATTGATGTCACTGATACTCCCTCTTCGCGAGCAAGCCCGCTCCCACATTTGGATCTTCAGTGTTTGATCAGGCCAGTTCGGCCACGACGTCGGCCAAGGCTTTCGCCGGATCGGCTGCCTGGCTGATCGGACGGCCAATCACCAGATAGTCGGAACCGGCATCCAGGGCCTGGCGCGGTGTCAGGATACGGCGCTGATCGTCCTGGGCGCTGCCTGCCGGACGGATCCCCGGCGTCACCAGTTGCAGCGACGGATGCGCCGCTTTCAACGCCGAGGCTTCCAGTGCCGAACACACCAGGCCATCCATCCCGGCTTTTTCTGCCAGTGCCGCCAGACGCAATACCTGCTCTTGCGGCTCGATGTCCAGGCCAATCCCGGCCAGATCCTCACGCTCCATGCTGGTCAGCACGGTCACGCCGATCAACAGTGGTTTTGGACCGCTGCGCTGGTCGAGCACCTCGCGACAGGCCGCCATCATGCGCAGGCCGCCGGAGCAATGCACGTTGACCATCCACACGCCCATTTCCGCAGCCGCCTTGACGGCCATCGCGGTGGTGTTTGGAATGTCATGGAATTTAAGGTCGAGAAACACCTCGAAGCCCTTGTCACGCAAGGTCCCGACGATTTCCGAAGCGCAGCTGGTGAACAGTTCCTTACCGACTTTGACCCGGCACAGTTTCGGGTCCAACTGGTCGGCCAGCTTCAGCGCGGCGTCACGGGTAGGGAAATCCAGGGCGACGATGATAGGAGTCTGGCAGGCGGACATGAGTGGGCTCTCAGGCAAGTCGAAATCGGCGCGCATTGTAGCGGAACGCGAGCCCGTCCGGGACCCGATGATCGGTAAATCATCTTCAACAGTGCCGGTTGGCGGATGATAAACCCTGCACGCCCGGCAATTGTGTCGAAACAGATACACTCACGACACGCCCTCAACACCGCCCAGGGCTACCCTCGCCAACCGCAAGACTTCCTACAGCACTTCCCGCCTCACGGCCGGACGCCTTATGCTGAAGCCACAACCTCGCAGCCCATCTTTTGTGGTTGGCAGCCTCCCTGGCAGATGAACGTACGCATGCAAAATAGCCCTGCTCCTCTGAACGATGATCAAAAAGCTCCCGCAGCCGGCGAAGACAAACGCTGGAACACCCGCGCGCTGATCGTTGACGATGACGTTCCGATCCGCGAACTGCTGATCGACTACCTGGCCCGCTTCAACATCCACGCCAGCGGCGTTACCGACGGCGCCGCCATGCGCCTGGCGCTGCAAGCGGAGCATTACGACGTGGTGGTGCTGGACCTGATGCTGCCCGGCGAAGACGGTCTGTCGCTGTGCCGCTGGCTGCGCGCCGAATCGGACATCCCGATCCTGATGCTCACCGCCCGCTGCGAACCCACCGACCGTATCATCGGCCTGGAACTGGGGGCCGACGATTACATGGCCAAGCCGTTCGAGCCACGAGAGCTGGTCGCGCGGATTCAAACCATCCTGCGCCGCGTGCGCGATGACCGCACCGAACAACGCGCCAACATTCGCTTCGACAACTGGCGCCTCAATAGCGTGCTGCGTCAGTTGATCTCCGTCGATGGCCTGGTGGTGCCGCTGTCGAACGCCGAATTCCGTTTGCTCTGGGTGTTCATCGAACGCCCGCGACGGGTGCTCAGCCGTGAGCAATTACTGGATGCCGCCCGTGGACGCTCGATCGAAGCGTTCGATCGCAGTATCGATCTGCTGGTCTCGCGCCTGCGACAAAAGCTCGGTGACGACCCCAAATCGCCTCAGTTGATCAAAACCGTTCGCGGCGAAGGTTACCTGTTCGACGCCCGAGACATCGGCTGATGCGTGCGCGCTTCGATACGCTGTTCGGCCGCCTGTTTGGCGTGCTGTTGCTGGCGATTATCCTGGCGCACCTTCTGGCGTTCTTCTGGTTTCACCATTACGGCCATCCCCCGCCCCCTCCACCGCCGGAGTTTTCCGCCGGGTTCAATGGGCAACCGCCTCCGCCGTTCAAACACAGACCGCCGCGGCCCTGGTTTGGCGGCCCGATCGTACCGCTGACCTTTCAGCTAATCTCGCTGGTGATTGCCGCCTGGTACGGTGCAAAACTGCTGTCCCGGCCGATTCAACGCTTGAGCGCGGCCGCCGAGAGCCTCAGCGAAAACCTCGACAGCCCACCGCTTGATGAGTCCGGCCCCCGAGAATCACGGCAGGCGGCGCACACTTTCAACCTGATGCAGAAGCGTATCCGTGAGCAGGTGCAGCAGCGCTCGCGGATGCTCGGCGCCGTTTCCCATGACCTGCGTACGCCACTGTCGCGGCTCAAGTTGCGCCTGGAGCAGATCGACGACATCAAGCTGCAAGGGCAGATGCGGCAAGACCTCGACGACATGATTCGCATGCTCGATGCGACCCTCAGCTACCTGCACGAACAACGTACCAGCGAAGCCCTGCAGTGGATGGACGTGCAGGCGCTGATCGAATCGCTCTGCGAAAACGCCCAGGACCAGGGCGCTGACGTGCAGGCCAGCGGGCACTGTGCACCGTTGCAGGTTCAACCGATGGCCCTGCGGTCGTGCATCAACAACTTGCTGGACAATGCCTTGCGGTACGCCGGCCAGGCACTGATTACCCTTGAAGACAGCCGTGAACAGCTGATCATTCGAGTGATCGATCATGGTCCCGGCATCGCCGCCGAGAAACGCGAAGCGGTGTTCGAGCCCTTCTATCGCCTGGAAGGCTCACGCAATCGCAACTCCGGCGGCGTAGGCCTGGGCATGACCATCGCACGCGAAGCCGCCGAAAGGCTTGGCGGAGCATTAAGCCTGGAAGAAACCCCGGGCGGCGGCCTGACTGCCGTGGTCTGTCTGCCACGGGCCTGAACAGACTCTGTGTGCTGATTCGTACAAATTCCACATACCCACGACAACTGCTCCCCCGAGGCTGCATGGGCCGGTGCCTTCACCGGTTTTATCCATCCAGGGAGTGAGCCCATGATCGGCAGCGTCAGCAGTAACTCCAGCTATACCAGCGCCACCAGTGCGGCCTATACCGCCCGACTCCAGCAGCGTCAGAAAGAGTTGTTTGCCAAGCTCGACACCAATGGCGACGGAACCGTTTCCAAGGATGAGCTGAACAGCGCCCTGGCGAAGAAAAGCGACAGCCGCGTACTGAACAGCCTGAGCCAGCAATTCAGCAGCCTGGACAGCGATAACAGTGGAGGTCTGAGCAGCCAGGAAATGGCCGCCATGACGCCATCGTCCTGCCAAGCCCATAATGATCAGCCGCCCAGCACCGAACTGGCCGACAGCATGCTCAGCCTTCTGGACAGCAACAGTAATGGCAGCATCAGCAGCGATGAGCTGAGCGCAGGCCTGACGAAAGCCGGCAGTACTGCCGACAGCAAGAGCCTGTTTGCGGCGCTGGACACGAACAACGACGGGAGCGTGAGCAAGGACGAGCTGGTTGCCGCCCTCACGCCACCTCAGCCGCCGCAGCAACTGTCCAGCCAGTCCCTGTTTGGCCAGCTCGACACAAATGGTGATGGCAGCATCAGCACCAGCGAACTGAGTAGCGCCCTGGCCGCAACCTCGTCCACCAGCAGCTCCGACAATGGTGCAGCCCTGCTGAAGATGCTCGACACGGACAACAGCGGTGGCGTCAGCAGCAACGAGTTGAAAGCGGCGCTGCAAACAGGCAGCAGCCAGAACAGCGGCACCATCGATCAAGGCGCAGTCGCCGAGGCGCTGAGCAAATTGATCGTCAGCATGAACCAGCAGTACTCGCAGGCCAATACCCTGAACTCAAGCAAAAACCTGAGCGCCGCAGCCTGAGGCTATTGAACTCATAACCTGTGGCGAGGGAGCTTGCTCCCGCTGGACTGCGTAGCAGTCCCATTTTTAGGGCCGCTTCGCGCCCCAGCGGGAGCAAGCTCCCTCGCCACAGGTTCAGTATTCGGCTTAACTGATCGGCATTAGGACAAGCCCCCTCACCACAACTGATCAACGCTTTTCTTCAACCCGCGCCTGACTGTTACTCCAGTCGATCAACAGGCTGTACGCCACGGCCAACAAGGTCGGACCGATGAACAAGCCGATAAAGCCAAAGGCGATCAACCCGCCAAACACCCCAAGCAGCACGATCACCAACGGCAAGTTGCCGCCACGGCTGATCAGGTAGGGCTTGAGCACGTTATCGACGCCGCTGATGATAAACGTGCCCCAAATGCCGAGGAACACCGCCATACCGTACTCGCCCTTCCAGGCCAGCCAGGCCGTCGCCGGAATCCACACCAACGGCGGGCCCATGGGAATCAGGCTGAGCAGGAAGGTGACGATACTCAGCACCAGTGCGCCCGGAATACCGGCAATCAGGAAGCCGATCAGCGCCAGGATTGCCTGGGCGGCGGCAGTGCCGATGACCCCGTTGACCACCCGCTGCACTGTTCCGGCGACCAGCTCTATGTAATAACCGGCACGCTCGCCGATCAGCCGTTCCAGCAGACGGTGAGCAAACATCGCCAACCGTGGGCCGTCCCGATAGAAAAAGAACACGAAAACAATGCTCAAGGTCAGCTCGAGAATCCCTCCGCCGATCTGCGCACTGCGCGCCAACAACCAGTTGCCGACCTGTCCCAGATAGGGTTTGACCGCCAACAACAGCGCCGCGCCTTGCTGATCAAGGCTGTTCCAGAGCCCAACCAGCCGCTCGCCAACCAGCGGAATCCCGGCCAGCCACACCGGTGCCGCCGGCAAGCCGTCAACCTGAACGTCCTTGATGAACACCGTGGCATCGCGCACATGATCGGCCAGGTTAAAACCGAGCCACACCAACGGCACCGCCACCAGCACCATCCAGCCGAGCGTCAGTAACGCCGCCGCGAGGGATTCGTGACCATTGAGCCAGCGAGTCAGCAAGCGCATCAGCGGCCAACTGGCGAACGCCAGCACCGCGCCCCAGAACAGCGCCGACCAAAAGGGCGCCATCACCCAGAAGCTGGCACCGAACAACACCAGGAGCAGGATCTGCACCAACAGGCGATCGTTATTGATCATGAAAAATCTCGAGCAAGGTCAATCAACAAAGAGTAGGCGAACGGCCAATGGCACGTTCGCCGAGGGAAAAACTATCGCAGGAACTCGATGTGCAGACCAGTTGCCGGCACATTGCCGAGCTCCATCCGCGCCGCACGCACGCCCTGCCCGACCAGCGCCTGACGCCAGGCTTCGGCATTGGCTCCGGAAACACTGACGCGCAAAGTCGTATCGAGGTTCAAGCCGCGCGACAGCAACGTCAGCCAAATCGGTTGCGGCTCCCCCGTCAGCCGCGGCAGGTCCAGCACGCCGGTGTCCTTGAGCTGACGCAACAGGGTCGCCGAGGTCGGCAACAACTCGCCCAATGGCGTGCTGGCGTCGAACTGCTCGACGTGCAGATAGGCTTTTCGATTGCCGCGAGTGATGCTGTAAAGCGCCAACAACGAGTTGTCCTGCGGTGCCGCGAGTCGCAGCAGCAGGTAAGCCTGTTGATCGTCGGCACCATAGAGTTTGGCGTTGCCGAACACTTGATTGGCCCACAGGCTGCTTTCGCCGCAATCGCGGGCCTGGCACCAGAACAACAGCTCGGCCCCCTGCTTCTGCAAGGCTTCGCGAGCTAGGGTGAAGGCCTCGGTGGACGAATGCTCGGGCGGCAACTCGTAGGTCACCGAGGTTACTTTTCCGCGGGCACTGACCTGGCCATCAAAACGTAGCTGGCCGCTGATTTTGCGGATCGAGCCCATGGGGTAGATCCGTTCAAGCTCGGCAGCCGGGCGATAGTCGACGATCTGCGCATCGGCCAGACGCGGCACCAGCGGCAAATCGTGACTTCCCGGTACATCGGCGGCAAACACCAGCGAACTGAAACACCCCAGCCCCAACAAACAGATCAAGCGCATGCTGTTCAACCTTGAAGGTACTCTCATCGGATCAGCATGGCCTGAGCGCCTTTGACGACATTCGCGTCGTCGTTACGCGGCGGAATCTGCAAGCCACGCTGCACCGCCGGGCGAGCTTCCATCGCCGCCATCCAGCGTTGCAAGGCGGGTAAACCGTCGACCGAAACGCCAGACCACTCATGACCACGGACCCACGGATAAGTGGCGATGTCGGCAATGCTGTAGTCATCGGCCAGGTACTCGGCAGTTTCCAGGCGCGTGTTCAGCACTTCATACAAACGCCGGGTTTCATGCTGATAGCGGTCGATGGCGCCCTGAAGCTTTTCCGGGAAATAACGGAAAAACACATTGGCCTGCCCCTGCATCGGGCCAATCCCGCCCATCTGGAACATCAGCCACTGGATCACCACCGAACGTCCTTTCGGGTCTTTGGGCAGCAGTTTTCCGCTCAGTTCAGCCAGGTAGATGAGAATCGCGCCGGATTCGAACACGGCGAAATCACCGTTGTCCCGGTCGACAATCGCCGGAATCCGGCCATTGGGATTGATCTTGAGAAACGCTGGAGCCTTTTGTTCCTTTTTGTCGAAACTCAGGACATGCACCGTGTAGGGCATGCCGAGTTCCTCGAGCACGATAGAGACCTTATGGCCATTCGGAGTCGCAGCGGTGTAGAGATCTATCATGGTTGTCTCCCCTTTCAACCCGCCCAGCCTCGACAGTTGCCCGCTGCAAGTCAAGGAACGGCGAAGAACCGATTGAAACAGTCTGCAACAAGGGCGGCGCCGGGCTCGTCATTCAGGTGCAAATGATGGCCGCCAGGCAGCTGTTCACGGCTAAAGGGTAGACGCTCCAGCAATTCCGGGTGTTTGGCGAGCATGCCGTCAGCGGCAACCACCAATTGCGCAGGACAACTGATTCGCTGAACGAAGGACATCGCCTGTTCATCGGTCAGGCGCAGTGGCGATGCCAGCGTCAGGCGACTGTCGGTGCGCCAGGTGTAGCCGCCCGGCACCGGCATCAACCCCCGCTGAGCGAGTAACTCGGCGGCTTCACGACTGACTGCAACCAGGCCTTTCATACGGGCTTCGATGGCGCGATCCAGGGTGTGGTAGACCGGTTTGCGCTTTTCTTGCAGATCCAGCTGCGCTTGCAGGGCCATGCCCATGCGTTCGGCGGCGTTGTCGTGAGCGGCGGTGGGCGGAATCACCCCGTCGATCAGCGCCAGATGCGTCACGCGCTCGGGCAAGGCACCGGTGAGCACCACCGAAACGATTGCACCCAAGGAATGGCCAAGCAGCGCAAACCGCTTCCAGCCCAACTGTTCGGCGACTCGCAACACGTCGTGAGCATAATCCCACAGCGCATAACCGGCACCCAATGGCCGATGCCCGGAATGCCCGTGGCCGGCCATGTCCAGCGCGACAACGCGCAGCCCTTCAAGCTTCGGCGCCAGGCGCGCAAAGCTGTTGGCGTTGTCGAGCCAACCGTGCAAGGCAATCACCGGCAGACCGTCTTCAGGGCCGAACAGGTGCGCGGCCAATTCGATGTGCGGCAGGCTCAGGCGGACTTCTTCGACGCTGCTCATGCGCAACTCCGCTCGTTGCGCCCGTCCCAACGGCCGAACAGGTTTTTCAGCAACGTTGCGGTGTCTTGCGGGCGTTCAAGGGGGAACATGTGACCGCCGGGCATGGTCAGCGACTCGCCCTGCGGCATACGCCCGACGAAGCTTGCGTGATGACGCATGACCACTCGGCTCTGCCGGCCTCGAACCACCGCCAGCGGTACTTTCAACTGGCGAGGACGGCCTGGACTGGTGTGCGGAACGCCACGGTAGATGCTGATCTCGGTGGCCGGATCAAAGCGCAGGCGCAGGCGATCACCGACCTGGTGCAGGCCGTGTTGCAAGTACGCATCGAGGCAGTCCGGATCGAAACCGCGGAACAGGGTTTTACCGGCGAAATAGCTGCGCGCCGATTCCAGGTCGGCGAACTCCTCGCGACGCCCCAACGTGCGACCAGCCGGGGTCAAGCGGTCGATAAAGCCAAAACGCTTGGCGGCGCGGATAACCCATTGATCGGGGCGGGTCAGCACCGGCGAATCCAGCATCACCACGCCACGATACAGCTCTGGGCAACGCAAGGCCGCGTGCAGGTGCAAGACGCCACCAAAGGAATGGCCAACGCCCCACACCGGCTCGGGTTGCTGTTTCAGGTGATGGATCAGTTCGTCGACCAGGTTGTGCCAGTTATCGTCGGCCGGGAACCGCGGGTCATGGGCGTGCTGCTGCAGATGCGCGACCTGATACTCCGGCGCCAG
The DNA here is from genome assembly GCF_058782685.1 of Pseudomonas sp. FW306-02-D09B. Lineage (NCBI taxonomy): Bacteria > Pseudomonadati > Pseudomonadota > Gammaproteobacteria > Pseudomonadales > Pseudomonadaceae > Pseudomonas > Pseudomonas sp. FW306-02-D09B. The sequence continues at coordinate 231,058 of NZ_JBYSXY010000009.1, read as the reverse complement.
CGCGGCAAACAACTTGCCGTAGGTGCCTGAAGGAAAGCCATTGGCATGGGTGAAAAAGATCTGCTGCGGCATAACGGCGCGTCCATAAACGAAATCAGGTGTTGATTGTCCGTAAGACGCAAGCCTACAGCAATGACCGTAACTGCCAGGAATGATGACAGTCAGGCCAAGGCTATGGGCAATTCAGCCCCGTGCGAGCTGTTGTGGCGAGGGAGCTTGCTCCCGCTGGGGTGCGCAGCGGCCCCAAAACCTGTGCTCGCATATCGACAGACACTCCGCGTCAATCAGGTTTACGACGGCTGCGCCGCCGAGCGGGAGCAAGCTCCCTCGCCACAGTAAACCCTCTCGTCACCGAGTCTTACCCGGTAAAAAATCAACGAGCCGGCGGTGTTTCACCCAGCGGCACTACTGCCATGGTCAACCGCGACACACAGCTGGCCTTGCCTTCATCGCTGCTCAAGCGAATATCCCAGACGTGCGTGGTGCGGCCGATATGAATCGGTTTCGCCACCGCCGTCACTCGACCGCTGCGCAGACCACGCAAGTGGTTGGCGTTGATTTCCAGGCCCACGCAATAGAATTTGCTGGGGTCGATGCACAGGAAGCTGGCCATGGAACCGACGGTTTCGGCCAGTACCACCGAGGCGCCGCCATGCAGCAAACCGTAGGGCTGGTGGGTGCGATGGTCGATGACCATGCTGGCGGTCAGCGACTCGTCATCAAACGCCTCGAAGCGTATATCCAGCACTTCGCCGATGGTGTTTTTCTGAATCGAGTTCAGCTGTTCAATGTTGGGAGCGGTACGCCACAGAATCATCACTGCATCCTTCGTTGGTTTTATTTCAGGTCAATCCTGCCACAGCACCGCTTCGCTGCGCGCACTCCATTCTTCAAACCGTGCGCCATACACGGCCTCGATCACGTTGCGCTTGATCTTCAGTGTCGGCGTGAGAAAGCCGTTTTCCACCGCCCAGCTGTCCTTGACCACCACCAGTTGGCGCAGGCGTTCGTGTTTATCAAGGGCGCCATTAACCTCGTCGAGCAAGCTTTCCAGGCTCGACTGCAAGGCATTGCGCGCCACGCTGGCGGCGTCCTGCAAACCCACAGCCGAGAGCACGCACAACCCAAGTGGCGCACTCAGGCCGTCACCGACCACACACACCTGTTCGATACGTGAATGCACCGCCAGACGGTTTTCGATCGGCGCCGGTGCGACGTATTTGCCCTTGCTGGTCTTGAAGATTTCCTTGAGCCGCCCGGTCAGGCGCAAGTTGCCTTCGGCGTCTTGCTCGCCCTTGTCACCGGTGCGCAGAAAGCCGTCCTTGGTGATCGTCTCGGCGGTTTTCTGCGGCTCCTTGAAATAGCCGAGCATGGTCGCACCACTGCGCACCAGCACCTCGCCCGAATCCTCGATCCGCACCTCCACCTCCGGGCACGGCTTGCCGATCCAGCCAGGCTTGTTCTGGCCCGGCAGGCAAATATGCGAATAGCCGCAATTTTCGGTCATGCCATAGACCTCAAGCACCTCCAGCCCAAGGCGCTGGTACCAGTGCAGCAAGGCTTGCGGCACTGGCGCGGCGCCCGACAAGGCTATGCGCAAGGCATCCAGCCCCAGACCTGCAAGCACCTTGTGCCCGACCCGCTTGCCGATGATCGGCAAGCCAAGGAGAAAATCCAGGCGCTTTGCCGGAATCCTGCTGTACACGCCCATCTGGAATTTGCTCCAGATGCGCGGCACGCCGAACAGCGCCGTGGGCCGCGCACGCTGCAAATCGCTGAGAAACGTGTCGAGGCTTTCAGCAAAAAATACCGTTTGCCCGGTATAGATCGACGCCAGCTCGACAAACATCCGCTCGGCGACGTGGCACAGCGGCAGGTACGACAGCAACCGGTCCGACCCATTGAGGCCAAACAACTGCGTGCCGTGAGTCGTGGCGAAGCCCAGGTTGCCGAAGCTGTGCATCACGCCTTTGGGCAAGCCGGTAGTGCCGGAGGTGTAGATGATCGTCGCCAACTGGTCGGCGTCGGGCGTTGGGTCGTCCTGTATCGGTGAGCTGCGTTGCAGGTCGGCCCAACTGAAATCAAAGTCACCCGCGGGACACTACGGCAGGCTGATGGTCGGCAGATCAGCGCTGACGCCTCTGGACATGCCCGGCCAATCGTCCAGCTTGCCGATGAACGCCAGCGCGGCTTCGGAATGTTCGAGCACCTGGGCCACCGAGTCGGCGGTGAGGTTGGGGTACAACGGAACGGAGACATGCCCGGCCATCCAGATCGCCAGGTCGGCAACGATCCAGTGCGCACAGTTTTTCGAGATCAGTGCAATGTGGCTGCCTTGAGGCAGCTCCCGGGCGCGTAGCCAGTGAGCGGCGCACCGAGCCTGATGGCCGACGTCGGCCCAGGTCAGTGTCTCGACCTGGCCACCGCCCATCGGCTGTACCAGAAAGCGCTGGCGGGGATGGCGAGCTTCACGCTCGTAGAACACTTGCAGCGGCAAACGAAAAGCGGCGGACATGCGATGCGCTCCTTTTTGTTCGATGTGGCGGCAAGCGTAGTCCAACCAAGCAATTGCTTGGTTGGCTATTTCATACAAAAAATCAGGAGCGATTCCTTACCTGTGGGAGCGTGGCTTGCCCGCGATGCAGGCGCCGCGGTGCATCAGGTATGCCGTGTTGATGCCATCGCGGGCAAGCCACGCTCCCACAAAGCCCGGATTACGGGTTCTTGACACTATTGAGCGTCATGCCCCCGGCCAACGGCAAATCAGCTTCCAGCTCGGCGAGGCTGGCCGTGCTCATTGGCTGCGGCGCACGCAAATGGCCGTGCTGCAAGTAGCCGATCAAGCTCCCCACCAGCGGGTTATGACTGACCAGCAGGACGTTATCCTCCGTATCGAGCCGATCGACGACGGTCAACGGATTGCTGTCTGGCGCCAGCCAGGTCTCGGTGCGGATCTCCGGCTCAAAACCCAGCACCTCACGCACCAGTTGCGCAGTCTGCTGCGCCCGCATGTACGGGCTGGCGATGATCGCCTGAATCGGCTGGCCGATCAGTTGCGCGGCACTGCGCAGCACTTCTTCGCGGCCATGTGCAGTCAACTCCCGCTCAGCATCGCTACGGGCGTGAGACTCGGCTTCACCGTGGCGCAACACCCAGAGTTTCATAGCTTTGGCTCCTCATCACGGGCCGGATGCGGCGCTGGCGGGACAGCGTGCGGGGCCTCGCCTTCCGGTGCACGCGGTGTCGGCCAATCGGCGAATGGCCACGGTTTCTGGTCGCTGTGGAAACTGCCGAAGCGGCCGATCTGCGCCAGGAACTGGCTGAGGCTGTCACCGAAGTTCATGAGGCCGGCGTTCGGTGCACCGTAGATCAACCGATAGATGAGCTGCACCAGCACCACGGCGCCGAGGATCAATTGCGCAACTTGCCAGACCAGCACATACACCAGCATCCACAGCACGCGCAGCAGGATGGATTCGTACTTGGCTGCTACTTTTGGATCGTTCATGTCTCGCTCCCTGCCTCTGTAAATTGAGTACTCAGTTGAAACCGCTGGTGGAGATGAAATCGACATCGGTTTTCGGCTCGCCGCGCATCAACAGCTCAATCACCTGATTGAGCGTGCGTCCTTCAAACAGGATCGCATGCAAACCGGCGACCAACGGCATGTAAACCCCGACTTCCTGGGCCTTGGCCTTGAGCACCTTCAGCGTGTTGACGCCCTCGGCGACTTCACCAAGACTGGTCACCGCCTCTTCCAGGCTCATGCCCTGGCCAAGGGCAAAACCAACCTGATAGTTACGGCTTTTCGGTGACGAGCAGGTGACGATCAAATCGCCCACCCCGGCCAGCCCCAGGAACGTCATCGGGTTGGCCCCCTGATTCACCGCAAAGCGGGTCATTTCCGCCAATGCCCGGGTGATCAGCATGCTCTTGGTGTTTTCACCCATGCCCAACGCCACCGCCATGCCGGCGATGATCGCGTAGACGTTTTTCAGTGCCCCGCCCAGTTCCACACCATAGCGGTCGGCACTGGCGTACACGCGAAAGGTCCGACCGTGCAATGCCGCCTGAACCCGCTGGCAGAGTTCTTCGTCTTCACTGGCGACCACTGTGGCGGTCAGCGCGTGTTCGGCCACTTCACGGGCCAGGTTCGGCCCGGACAACACGCCGATGCGCGCTTGCGGAGCGATTTCCTGAAGGATTTCGCTCATCAGCTTGAAGGTGTGGGCCTCGATGCCTTTGGTCAGGCTCACCAGCAACTTGCCACTCAGACGCTCGGCATAGGGTGCGAGCACCGAACGCAGGGCGTTCGAAGGCAATGCGACGAAACACAGGTCGCACTCATTGAGGGTAGCAAGCAAGTCGGTGACCGGCTCCACCGCAGGGTGAACCTTGATGCCCTTGAGGTAGCGTGGATTCTCGCGGTTGACCCGAATGGCCTCGGCCTGTTCAGGGTCGCGCATCCACTGCCGGACCTGATGACCGTTCTCGGCCAACAAATTAGCCACGGCGGTACCAAAACTTCCGCCTCCCAGGACCGCAATCGGGCGCTGTTCAGTCATATGCAATCCGTTAATCCATACCAGTGGCGATAGCCGCATTATACGGGGCGGTCCAGCGTCGGCCAGCCCCTCTATCAATTAGCGGCACTTGTAGGAAGCAGACCTCCAAAACCTGGGAAAATGCCGGTAACGTGACTGGAAAACTCGAACAGCTCGGTTAACATGCGCGGCAATCAACTGCGATCAAGGCTGTACCGTGTCTGTTGGCCCTCCTCACCTTCGCTCCTCGCTGGTTCTGGCGCTGATGCTCAGCGACCCGTTGTTGGCCGATGACCTGTTTCTCGACAACACCGCGCTGCCCCAGGTATTGACTGCCACCCGACTCAAACAGTCGGCGGCCGCCGTGCCCGGAAGCATGACGGTAATCGACAGCGAACTGATCAAGGCCAGCGGTGCCCGCGACATCAGCGAATTGCTGCGGCTGGTGCCGGGGATGATGGTCGGTAACGTCAGCGGCAACCAGGCTGCAGTGAACTATCACGGCACCAACGCCAGCGAAGCGCGACGCATGCAAGTGTTGATCGACGGCCGTTCGGTGTACCGCGCAGGTCTGGCGACCGTGGACTGGAGTGACATTCCGGTGGCCATGGAAGACATCGAGCGCATCGAGGTGTTCCGTGGCCCGAACACCGTCAGCTATGGCGCCAACGCGCTGATGGCGGTGGTCAACATCATCACCCGCGCACCGGCCAACAGCCATGGCACGCGGCTGAAAGTCACTCGCGGTGAACGTGGGATCAACGACTGGTACGCCAGCCAGGGCACTGGCTGGGAAACCGGCGACCTGCGCTTGTCGCTGTCCGGCCAGGAAGACCATGGTTTCGACTCGAACCGCCTGGGAGCAGACTACCGCGACAGTCGCCGCTTGAACCGCGTCAACCTGGCCGTCAGCCAGACGCTCAATGAGCAGCAAAGCATCGATTGGCAACTGAATGCCAAAGACGGCACCAACCAGCGGCCTTATACCTACCGCCCGGTGTTTTCCGGGATTACCTCGGCGGGCGACAACTCTGACGTGATCGCCAAGGATTACGCCGGTTCGTTGCGCTGGAACCTGGAGCTCAACCCGGATCACAGCCTTTACGTCCAGGGTTCGGCGCAGCACTGGGATCGCCAACAGGTCTGGCGCGCCTGCGACGCCGAAGTGTCGTTCAGCCCGCAGCTCACCCAACTCTGGCAGCTCGATCCCAACTATGCCGAGCGCCTGGCGCGGCACATGGAAAGCTATACCGGCACCGGTGCACCGCACGGCACGCCGACCGAGCAGGCACTGGCCAACCAAGTGCTCGATCAATGGAAAGGTGGCGCCAACCGCACCGTCTGCGGTGACATCGACCAGAGCGCCCGCGAGTCGCGCTACGACCTGGAATTGCAGGACACCCTGAGCCTGTCCGACAGTCTGCGACTGGTCAGCGGCATGAACTATCGATACGACCGGGCCGACTCCGAAACGTACTTCAATGGCACGCTCGACGACTCTATCTGGCGGTTGTTCGGCCAACTGGAGTGGCGCGCCAGCGAGCACTGGCTGTTGCAAGGCGGTGCGATGTACGAAAAAACCGAATTGGTCGGCGACTCGCTAACCCCGCGCGTGGCAATCAATTACCTGATCAACCCGCGCCACGGCCTGCGCGCGGTGTATTCGGAGGCCATCCGCTCGCCCGACATGTTCGAGAACAACGTCAACTGGAGCTATCAGGTGACCAACCTCAGCCCCGGTGCCTACGGTCAGTCCAGTGCCCGTTACTTCGTCAAGACCCGAGGTCCCGGCAACCTCGCTCAAGAACACATGCGTTCGCGGGAACTGGGGTATAACGGCTTCTTCGCTGACCTTGGGCTGAACGTCGACGTGAAACTGTTCTACGACGAAATCACCGACATGATCAGCGAGCCGCTGCGCAACAATCAGTACATTGCCAGCAACAGCAATGCCTCGCGCTTCAGCGGCTCTGAAACCCAGCTTGACTGGCGTGTCAGCACCGCCGACCGGCTGCGCCTGACCTACGCCTATGTCGATGCCACGGCCAGTAACCCTCTGGACGAACAATTCAGCGCACGCAACAGCGGCTCCGCCGGTTGGCTACGCGATTGGGGCAATGGCTGGAACAGTGCACTGTTCTACTATGGCGACGACGCACTGAATGGCTACCGCTTCGAACGTATCGACACGCGCATCGCCAAACGTATTGCGCTGGGCAAAGCCAATCTCGAACTGGCCGGTATCCTGCAACAACGCCTCGACAGCCAGCCGACCACCTTCGTCGACAACAACTACGACTCGCGCCATGCGCTCTACTTCAGCGCCGAGTTAGAGTTCTGACATGGGCCTCAACCAGACACGTACCCGCTCCCCCCGAAGCCGCCGGCCTTGGGTTTGGGGACTGTTGCTTGTCTGCCTGGGCAGTTTGCCCGTGCGTGCTGCCGACGTGTTGCTGACCGGCGCCGAGGACAGTCCCGGCGTGCAGGCCTTTACCCGCGCCCTGGCCGAGCAGCGCCCCGAAGACACGGTGCGCTTCGCACGCCTTGCCGACCTCCCCGCGCCGTCCCGGCTACCCGACGCGACCCGACTGATCCTGCTTGACCTGCCGAGCCTCGACTGGCGCCTGCAAGACAGCGAAGGGCCGGCGACGCTGGTGCTGCGCATCAGCCGCCTGCAAGCCCATCAGCGCCTGGGTAATGCCCTGCCCCTGCACCTGAGCCTGCTATGGAGTGATCCACCGCCGGGCCGCCAACTTCAGCTGATCCAGGCTCTATTGCCGCAAGTCCGACGGGTCGGCGTGCTGTACGGGACGAACAGCGAATTCCTGCTCAAGGAACTGCACCACGCCGCGCACCGGCTGGGGCTGGAGATCGTCGCCGAACGTTGGGACAACACCAATGACAGCCGGCCTCTGCAAACCCTGTTGAAGAACAGCGACGTACTGTTGGGGCTCGACGACCCTGACCTGTACAACCCGAAAACCGCCAAGAATCTGCTGCTCAGCAGCTATGCCCGACAGCTTGCGCTGATCGGCCCCAGCGCCGGGTTCGTCAAGGCCGGCAGCCTGGCCAGCACCTACAGCGATCAGGGCGATTGGCTGGCCGTTCTGGATAACGTGCTTGACCGTCCACCGGCCAACTGGCCGCGCACCCTCTATCCGCAGCGCTTCAAGGTATTAAGTAACCCGCAAGTCGCTCGTTCCTTAGGCATAGAACAAATTGACCCCACGGCTGTTGCAACACAGTTGGCCGAAGGAGAAAACCGCCCATGAACCTGCGTCGCCATTGGGGCATCAATACCCGCACCCAGATCATCAGCCTCGGCCCGGCGCTGCTGCTGACGTTGCTGCTGATCAGCTTCTTTACCGTCGTGCGAATTCAGGATTTACGCCAGGAGCTCAATCACACCGGCCAACTGATCGCCAATCAACTGGCCCCAGCCACCGAATACGGGGTGATCTCCGGCAACAATGAGGTGCTCGAAAGCCTGATGAAAGCCTCGCTGACAACGCCGCACGTGCGTTTTCTCGAGGTGCAGGACAACGCCAACAAGGTCTTGGTGCACGTCGAGCAGCCTTCGGAAAACCGCCAACGCTCGCAACAGATCGAAGTTTTTCAAGCACCGGTGCGCTTGCAACGAATCAGGCTCAGCGACGATTTCCTGCAGGGGCCACCACCGGCAATCGGTCCTTCCGAAGACTATCTGGGGCGTGTCGTCGTCGGCATGTCCAACGATGCCTTCAGTCAGCGGCAACAGGAGATCCTGCTCAAGGCCGCGATCCTCGCACTGTTTGCCCTACTCTTTACCTTCCTGCTGGCGCGGCGCCTGGCCGCCAGCTTGTCGGAGCCCATCAGCGCCATGGGCAATGCGGTGAAAGCGATTCAGCAAGGCGACTACAAAAAGCCGCTGCCGATCGTCGACGATTCAGAACTGGGCGACCTGTCGCGCCACATCAACAACCTCGCCGATGGCCTTGAGCTCGCCAGCCGCGAGCAGCATCAGGCCATGGCGCAACTGATCCAGACCCGCGAAGAAGCGGAAAAGGCCAACAGCGCCAAGTCCGACTTCCTGGCGATGATGAGCCATGAATTGCGCACACCGATGAATGGTGTGCTGGGCATGCTGCAACTGCTCGAAACCACCCACATGACCGAGGAGCAGATCGAGTACGCCGCGCTGGCGTCGGAGTCTACCGAGCACTTGCTCAAGGTCATCAACGACATTCTCGACTTCTCGCGTATCGAACGCTCGGCCCTGGAGCTGGAGCACATCCCGTTCAACCTCGCCGAGCTGATCAACAGCTGCGCCCAGGCTTTCCAGCACAGCGCGATGCAACGCGGCCTGAGCCTGGAGCTGCAGATCCCGGACGACATGCAAGCCTTGCAGGTACAGGGCGACCCGACGCGGATCCGGCAGATCCTGGTCAACCTGATCGGCAATGCTTTGAAGTTCACCGAGAAAGGCCGGGTAACGATCGAGCCGCAGTGGCAATCGCTGGACCACGAACTGCTGTGGTTTACCTGCACCGTGCGCGATAGCGGGATTGGCATTTCGGCCGAAAGCCTGGAGTTGATGTTCAACGCCTTCCAGCAGGCTGACAGCTCGATCTCCCGACGTTACGGCGGCACCGGCCTGGGCCTGCCGATTGCGCGCACGCTGGCCGAGCGGATGGGCGGCACACTGCGTGCCCAGAGCGAGGAAGGCCGAGGCTCGGTATTCACCCTGGAAATTCCGCTGGCGCGGTCCAGGCAGACGCCACCGGCCCTGGCACCGCGCACGCCTGCCGGCAACGACCACGGCGAGGGGCGCAATGTGCTGCTGGTGGAAGACAATCCGGTGAATCGGACCGTCATCGAAGCTATGCTGCGCAGTCTGGGCTTTACTGTCAGCGTCGCCACCGATGGAGCGCAGGCGATACGCAGTGCCGAGAGCCTGATTTTCGAGGCGATTCTGATGGATTGCCGGCTACCGGTTATCGATGGTTACGAAGCCACCCGGCAGATCCGTCAACTGCCGGGCTGCACGGACCTGCCCATTATCGCCCTGACCGCCAACGCGCTGCAGGGTGACCGCGAGGCCTGCCTGTCGGCGGGGATGAACGATTATCTGGCCAAACCTTTCAAACGCGCTGATCTGCAGCAAATTCTGCAACGTTGGGTACGGTAGTAGGGAGTGATCCTCCATCTGCGACTGGCGTGAAAGGCGAAAGTGCGGCAGTCTTAGGCACCTTGACAGCTCGGAATCGGGCTTGAAAAATAATTTCAGTGCACAAGTGTACATTCATGTCCCTTGTGCTGTGACTTTCACCACAACGCAATAGTCTATGAGTAGGCTGCCGGTTCGAAGCATGAACGCTTCGAGCGGCCGGGAAGATTTGCCCCACCTGCCGCATGGGACTATTGAGGAGCTCGCATGACCAAACAAAACGCCTTTACCCGGGAAGACCTGCTGCGCTGCAGTCGCGGTGAGCTGTTCGGCCCTGGTAACGCGCAACTGCCCGCCCCGAACATGCTGATGGTGGATCGCATCACTCATATCAGCGAAGAGGGTGGCAAGTACGGCAAAGGTGAATTGGTCGCCGAGCTGGATATCACTCCAGACCTGTGGTTCTTCGCCTGCCACTTCGAAGGTGACCCGGTGATGCCAGGCTGCCTGGGCCTTGATGCCATGTGGCAGCTGGTCGGTTTCTTCCTCGGCTGGCAAGGCCTGCCGGGCCGCGGCCGCGCCCTGGGTTCGGGCGAAGTGAAATTCTTTGGCCAGGTTCTGCCGACCGCTAAAAAAGTCACTTACAACATTCAGATCAAACGCGTCCTGAAGGGCAAGCTGAACCTGGCCATCGCCGATGGTTCGGTCAGCGTCGACGGCCGCGAGATCTACACCGCCGAAGGCCTTCGGGTCGGCGTATTCACATCCACTGACAACTTCTAAGGGTTATCCGCATGCGCCGCGTCGTTATCACTGGTCTGGGCATCGTTTCGTGCCTGGGCAATGACAAAGAGACCGTCTCCGCTAACCTGCGTGCAAGCCGCCCTGGCATCCGGTTCAACCCGGAATATGCCGAAATGGGTCTGCGTAGCCAGGTTTCCGGCTCCATTGACCTGCCACTCGAAGAGTTGATCGATCGCAAGATCTATCGCTTCGTCGGCCACGCGGCGGCTTACGCCTACCTGGCCATGAAAGACGCCATTGCTGACTCCGGCCTGACCGAAGAGCAGGTTTCCAACCCGCGCACCGGCCTGATCGCCGGTTCCGGTGGCGCATCGACCCTGAACCAGATGGAAGCGCTGGATATCCTGCGCGAAAAAGGCGTCAAGCGCGTCGGCCCATACCGCGTAACGCGGACCATGAGCAGCACGGTTTCCGCTTGCCTGGCCACTCCATTCAAGATCAAGGGCCTGAACTACTCCATCGCTTCTGCCTGCGCCACCAGTGCTCACTGCATCGGCAACGCCATGGAGCAGATCCAGATGGGCAAGCAGGACGTCGTGTTCGCCGGCGGCGGTGAAGAAGAGCATTGGAGCCAATCGTTCCTGTTCGACGCCATGGGCGCACTGTCCAGCCAGTACAACGAGACACCGGAAAAAGCTTCCCGTGCCTACGACGCCAAGCGTGACGGTTTTGTCATCGCCGGCGGTGGCGGCATGGTCGTGGTCGAAGAGCTGGAACACGCTCTGGCCCGCGGCGCGAAGATCTACGCGGAAATCGTCGGCTACGGCGCGACTTCCGACGGCTACGACATGGTCGCTCCAAGCGGCGAAGGCGCCATCCGCTGCATGCAGATGGCCATGTCCACCGTCGACACGCCGATCGACTACCTGAACACCCACGGCACTTCGACTCCGGTCGGCGACGTCGCGGAAATGAAAGGCGTGCGTGAAGTCTTCGGCGACAAGGCTCCTGCCATCAGCTCCACCAAGAGCCTGTCGGGTCACTCCCTGGGCGCCGCCGGCGTTCACGAAGCGATCTACTGCATGCTGATGATGGAAGGCAACTTCATGGCAGGTTCTGCCAACATCGAAGAACTGGACCCGGAAGTGGCTGACATGCCAATCCTGACCAAGACTCGCGAAGACGCCACCATCAACACCGTGATGAGCAACAGCTTCGGCTTCGGCGGCACCAACGCCACTCTGGTCCTGAAGCGCTGGCAGGGCAAGTAACGCCCCGCTGCTTCGCTGCACATGAAAACGCCCCGACTGGTTCGGGGCGTTTTTTATTGGGCGTTTACAAATGTTGACCAGGTCGACTTCATCGCGGGCAAGCCTTGCTCCTACGGTTCGTGTGATCTGTAGGAGCGGGGGGGGCGCCCAGCCCTTGCCCGCGATTGCGCCGCCATGATTTCAGCCTGAGTGGAACACCTGAATCGCCAGATGCTCTATAACTGCAAGGTCTTTTCCTGACGCACACTCTTTCTTACTGCCCATGAGGTTTGTCATGACCATTACCGTCAATACCGAATCCAGCGAAGGTTTTCGTCACAGCATCCAGATCGACGACCATCAACTCTTCGCCGATGTGCCCAAAGCCTCCGGCGGCGAAGGTTCCGCGCCAGAGCCCCACGATTACTTCGACGCAGCGCTGGGCGCCTGCAAGGCCCTGACCCTCAAGCTCTACGCACAGAAGAAGGAAATCCCGCTGACCGGCGTCACGGTCGAGGTCAAGCGCGACAACAGCCAGGAGCAGAAAGGCAAATACGCCCTGCATGTCAAACTGACCCTCAAAGGCGTACTCACCGACGCCCAGCGTGAAGAGTTGCATCGTGTGGCCGACCGCTGCCCGGTGCACAAGCTGATGACCACCAGCGAAGTGACCATCGAGACTCACCTGTCTGAAGGCGCCTTCAGCCAATAGCGGCAAACACAGGCTGTGCGGGTTATGCTCAGCGGCATCACTCGTACAGCCTGGAATGCACCATGAACAGCCCGCTCGTGATCCGCCCACGCACCGAAGATGTCGAAGGCCAACCGATCCTGCGCCCGCTGCCGTCGGCCCAATGCCGCAGCGTCGGGCCTTTCGTGTTTTTCGATCACATGCTTGAAACCCGCTACCCGGCCGGCAAGGGCATGAACATCCGCCAGCATCCGCACATCGGCCTGTCCACCCTCACCTACCTGTTCGAAGGCGAACTCCAGCACAAGGACAGCCTGGGCTCTGACCAGATCGTGAAACCGGGCGACGTCAGCTGGATGACCGCAGGCAGTGCGATTGCTCACGTCGAGCGCACTCCAAAAGCCCTGTGGGATACCGATTTCAAGATGCACGGCCTGCAAATCTGGCTGGCCTCCCCCAAAGCGCACGAACAAGGTCTCGGCCATTACAGCCATCACCCGGCCGCCAGCCTGCCGGTCAGCGATAACCTCGGAGTGAAGATCAGGATGATTGCCGGCAAAGGCTTTTGCCTGGAGTCACCGGTGCCGGTGCTTTCCCCTACGCTGTACGCAGAGCTTGAGCTGAAAACGGCGACGACCTTGCTGATCCCCACCGAGCATGAAGAACGTGCGCTGTACGTGCTGGACGGTGAGGCCCAGCTCAATGGCGAGCCGATTGAACCGCACTCGCTGGTGGTGCTGCCTGCCGGGGAAGAAATGGACCTGTTCGCCGAAAGCGATTGCCACGTCATGCTGTTTGGCGGTGCCCCCATGGACGGGCCGCGCCGGATCAACTGGAACTTCGTCGCCAGCGATCCCGCGGTGATCGATGAGGCCCGCCGACGCTGGGCGGCCGGTGATTGGCCAACCGTACCGGGCGAGAGCGAGCGGATTGAACTGCCCTGAGATCTTCGGCGCCAGTTACACCGCTTTCGCGAGCAAGTCGAAGAGGCCCTCCCAGGCACCGAAACAACCAGTGCCCGAAACACAGCGTTAGCCGTTGAACACTTCATCCAGCAAGTTATGCATCGACACAAAGGCCCGCTTGGCGGTCTTGGCGTCGTACATCATCGTGCCCGGCACATTGGCGTGCGGATCGGTAAAGGAATGCACCGCGCCGCCGTAGCTGAGCAATTGCCAATCCACGCCTGCAGCATTCATTTCAGCTTCGAAGGCCGGCAGTTGCTCTTTCGCCACCAATGGATCGGATGCACCGTGCAACACCAGCACCGAGCCCTTGATGTTTTTCGCATCGGCAGGGTTCGGCGTATCCAGCGTACCGTGGAACGACACGGCAGCCTTGAGCGGCGCGCCGGTACGCGCCAGCTCCAGCGCACAGCAACCGCCGAAGCAGAAACCGAATGTCGCCAGTTTCGAGCTGTCGACCGCCGCTTCACCCTGGCTCTGCAAGGCAGCAAATGCCGCCTGCATGCGCTTGCGCAACAACGCACGATCATTCTTCAGCGGCATCATCGCCGCGCCCGCCTCGTCGCCATTCTGCGGGCGAATCGACTGCCCATACAGGTCAGCAATCAACACTACATAACCTTTGGCTGCGACCTCCTGGGCAATCTTCTCGGCCCCGGCGCTGACACCCATCCAGTTCGGCGCCATCAGCAAGCCCGGACGTGGGCCCGTGTGGCCGGCGTCGAACGCCAGACGACCTTCGTAAGACTGCCCCTCAATCTGATAGACCACGGAACGCACAGTAACTTGGCTCATGACTCACTCCCGTAAAGAAACGCCAGAATGAAAAAACCCGCCGAAGCGGGTTTTTCTACAACTCAGTTAAACCGACAGTTCAACCAGCAGCTTGTTCAGACGGCGCACATAAGCGGCCGGGTCTTTCAAGCTGTCGCCGGCAGCCAGGGCTGCCTGATCGAAGAGGATGTGCGACAGGTCGCCAAAACGCTCTTCGCTCTGCTCACCGTCGAGTTTTTCGATCAGCGGGTGAGCCGGGTTGAATTCGAAGATCGGCTTGGAATCCGGAACCTTCTGACCGCTGGCTTCGAGGATCTGACGCATTTGCAGGCCAAGGTCCTGCTCACCGATCGCCAGAATCGCCGGAGAATCGGTCAGACGGTGGGAAACCCGCACTTCGCTGACGGTTTCACCCAGCGCAGTCTTGATCCGCTCAACCAGGCCTTCCTTGCTCTTGGCGACTTCTTCTGCGGCTTTCTTGTCCTCTGCCGAGTCCAGGTTGCCCAGGTCCAGGTCACCGCGCGCCACGTCGACAAAGCTCTTGCCGTCGAAATCGCTGAGGTAGCTCATCAGCCACTCGTCGATACGGTCGGTCAGCAGCAGCACTTCGATGCCTTTCTTGCGGAAGACTTCCAGGTGCGGGCTGTTCTTGACCTGCGCATAAGTTTCACCGGTCAGGTAGTAGATCTTGTCCTGACCTTCCTTGGCACGAGCCAGATATTCGGTCAGCGAGACTACTTGCTCGCCCTCTTCACCCTGGGTGGAGGCGAAGCGCAGCAGGCCAGCGATTTTCTCTTTGTTGGCGAAATCTTCAGCCGGGCCTTCTTTCATGACCTGACCGAAGTTTTTCCAGAAGCCCTTGTATTGCTCAGGCTCGTTCTTCGCCAGTTTTTCCAGCATGTCCAGAACGCGCTTGGTCAGCGCCGACTTCATCGAATCGATGATCGGGTCTTTCTGCAGAATTTCACGCGAGACGTTCAGCGACAGGTCGTTAGAGTCGACCACGCCTTTGATGAAACGCAGGTACAGCGGCAGGAACGACTCAGCCTGGTCCATGACGAACACGCGCTGCACGTACAGCTTCAGGCCGCGTGGTGCTTCACGCTGATACAGGTCGAACGGAGCACGGGCCGGCACGTAAAGCAGCGAGTTGTACTCCAGCTTGCCTTCGACCTTGTTGTGGCTCCAGCTCAGCGGGTTCTCGAAATCGTGAGCGATGTGCTTGTAGAACTCCTGGTATTCCTCGTCTTTGACTTCGGTACGCGGACGGGTCCAAAGAGCACTGGCGCGGTTGACGGTTTCCCATTCAACGGCTGGTTTCTCTTCGCCTTCGGCGGCTGCCACTTCTTTCGGCAGCTCGATCGGCAAAGCGATGTGATCGGAGTACTTCTTGATGATGTTGCGCAGACGCCAGCCATCGGCGAACTCGTCTTCAGCGGACTTCAGATGCAGGACGATGCGAGTACCACGGTCTTCCTTGTCGATGGTGGCGACGTCGAATTCGCCTTCACCCTTGGACGACCAGTGCACGCCTTCGCTGGCAGCGAGACCGGCACGGCGGCTGTATACGTCAACTTTATCGGCAACAATGAATGCCGAGTAGAAACCCACGCCGAACTGGCCGATCAGGTGCGAGTCTTTCTTCTGATCGCCGGACAGGTGTTTCATGAAATCGGCAGTGCCGGATTTGGCGATGGTACCCAGGTGGGTCACGACATCGTCACGGCTCATGCCGATACCGTTGTCTTCGAGGGTGACAGTTTTCGCGTCCTTGTCGAAGCTCACGCGGATTTTCAGTTCGGCGCCACCTTCCAGCCACTCAGGCTTGGACAGGGCTTCGAAACGTAATTTGTCGACAGCGTCGGAGGCGTTGGAGATCAGTTCGCGAAGGAAAATTTCCTTGTTGGAATACAGCGAATGGATCATCAGGTGCAGCAGTTGCTTCACCTCGGTCTGGAAGCCCAGGGTTTCCTTTTGAGTTTCCACGCTCATGGTCATCAAACTCCGATTGGATGGCAGTGGCCGTACCCTGAAGGGGTGACGGCGGGATGTCATCAGAGTTGGGGGCTATGCCGAGGATTTCAAGGGCTTGGCGTTTCTTCAATCTTGAAATGCGCACGCGCCGTGGCAATCGGCTCGGTTTGAGTGCTCTGCCACGCGGTTATCGCAACGTTGGCGACCCGCCGCCCCTGACGGCACACCTGGCATTTGGCGTAGGTGTCACGAAACTGCCCGGCACGCAGATAATCGAGGGAGAAGTCGATGATCTTCGGCACACCGGGGGAACCGGTGAAGATCAGCAAATGCAGGGCCGCCGCCAGCTCCATGAACCCGGCAATCACCCCACCATGAATTGCTGGCAGCAAAGGGTTACCAATATTGTCCTTGTTCGCCGGCAAACGAAAAAGCAGCTCGTCACCCAATCGCGAGCACTCGACGCCGATCAGCTTGGCGTAGGGAATCATCTGCAGCAGCGAGGCGTAATCGCCACGCTCGTGGGCCTGCTGCAATTGTTCTTTGAAGTTATCAGTCATTTCGTCCCCCCACTGATGACGCCACCAAAACCTTTGGTGCCTTTGACACCTTTGCCCATGCGCATGAAGGTCCCGACCACGTGGGCGATCGGCTTTTGCGGATCATCCTGGTAAGCAAACCCGCGCGTGAAGATCACGTCAGTCGTCACCCGGTAGCACTGGGCAAAACCATGCACCTCTTTATGCGGCTCGGCCGGATGCATGTAGTCGATACGCAGATCCAGGGTCGGGCAAACCTCGAACTCCGGTAAAACACAAAGCGTTGCCATGCCGCACGCGGTATCCATCAGCGAGGTAATGGCACCGCCATGAATCACCCCGGTTTGCGGATTACCGACGATCTGCGGGCTGTACGGCAACGTAATCGTCAGCCCGTCATTACTTGCGCTGTGCACACGCAACCCGAGCACCTGACAATGCCTCAGCGCCGATAAAAACCGCGTCGCTCGCTCGAAAACGGGGTTGTCGATCATTCGATAAAGGCTCTTTTTAGTGGTGTTGCATAGCAGCATAGGGACTAAGAAAAAGTTCCCCCAAGATAAATCTTATATATCTGTAGGAAACATGGAACTTAACCCACGGTGGTGCGTTCGAAAGGGCAAGTAGATATTTTCCACCAGGAGAAACACCCCATGCGTAAGACTTTAGCTATTGCCTTGATGTTGACCGCTTCCCTCGGCATCGCTGCCTGCGGTAAAAAACCCGAGGACAAAGCTCAAGAAGCCACCCAAAAAATTGAACAAGCCCAGCAAAAAATTGGTGAAGCTCAGGATAAAGTGAACGACGCAGCGAAAGAAGCCGCTGATGCTGCCAAAGCTCAGGTAGATTCGAGCAAGACAGCTGCTGAACAAGCCGCACCTAAAACCAACTAATCGGTTTTAGAGCAGCAAAAATAAAGCCCGCCAAGTGCGGGCTTTATTGTGTTCGCCGCTAAAGCGTTAGAGCAACACCGTGCGAAAAGTCGGACTAACCATCAGCAGCAACGAACAGACAAAGCCGACAAACCACACCAGACTTCGTTGCCAGGCCAGGTCTGCCCAGTAGCACAACAAGTAGATGACCCGGGCAATCACAAAGATGATTGCCAACCCGTCAATCAGCCACCCCGCCGTTTGCGTGGTGCGCGCCATCAACACCCCGACCGCAAACAACAGGAAGGCCTCGAAACTGTTCTGATGCGCGGCCAGTGCGCGAGCGCCGAAGCCTGTGAGCTGTACTTGTTGCGCGCGCGGCAGGTGATTGTTGTAACCCCCCTGCTCTTTCATGGCCTTGGCCACCGGTATGCGGGCGATGAAAATCAGCAAGGCACTGATAAACACGCACCAGAACGGGATACTCATCAGGCTACCTCTTTGATCGCCTCAGGCAATGGCGCCTCTGTAGGGGTATAGACCATTACGTCGAGCACGTCGGAATGAAACTCCCGGCGATACAACACCAGCACCACGCCCGCGCTCATCAACATGAACAGCCACGGGCTGACGAACCAGGCGAGCATGGTCATGCCGAAGTAATAGGAACGCAGACCGAAGTTGAACTGGTTGGCCGCCATCGAGATCACCCGCGCGGCGCGCGAAGCGAAGGCCTTGCGTTCCTGCTCGGAAACGTGGCGCTCACCGATCATCGGCGCCGAGCCAATCAGGATCGCCGCGAAGTTGTATTGGCGCATGCACCAACTGAAGGTGAAGAAGGCGTAGACGAACACCAGCGCCAGGCACAGCAGCTTGATCTCCGACATGCCCTGGGAAGCCTGTTGAACCATCGGAATGTCCGCCAGTAACGACAGCGCCCGCTCGGAAGAGCCCAGCACCGTGAGAATACCGGCGAGGATGATCAAGGTGCTCGAGGCGAAGAACGAGGCGTTACGCTCCAGATTACCCACCACACTGGCGTCAGCGATGCGGTTGTCACGCAGCAGCATGCGGCGCATCCAGTCTTCGCGGTAAAGGTGCAGCACACTGGCCAGGCACGCGGTATCGCGGCCCTTCCAGATAGCGTAACGGGTGTAACCGCCCCAGCAGATGACAAACCAGAGCGCGGCAAGAATGTGGATCAGATTGGTGTGGATGAACGACATGCGTATCCCTGTGGTGTAAGTATGGACGACCGGAACCTGTGGGAGCGGGCTTGCTCGCGAAAGCGGACTTTCAGTCAACATCACTATTGAATGTTATGCCCCCTTCGCGAGCAAGCCCGCTCCCACATTTGATCTCCGTATGGCATTAATATCAGCCAATAAAAATGCCCCGTATCGATTGATACGGGGCATTTCTGTTGTTGCTCAAGGCCCGCTTGTGACGGGCCTTGAAGCGTTAAGCCAAAGCTTCGCTGCGCTTGCCCAGCAAACGGTCGCAGGCAAATGCAACCACCAGGGTAAAGACGCATGGCACCAGCCACGCCAGACCTTGTTCGGCCAGCGGCAAGTGTGCCAATTGAGTCGGCATCCAGTCCGCCAGACCAGCGCCCTTGAGCGCGTCGATCATGCCGAACAGGAACGACACCAGCATCACCGGGCCAACGATGCGACCTTGCTCCAGCCAGAAGTCCTTGCAGAAGCTCAGCGCCACCAAGACGATGCAAGGCGGGTAAATCGCGGTCAGTACCGGGATCGAGAACGCGATCAGCTTGGTCAGGCCCAGGTTGGACACCAGCAGCGAGAACGCTGCCAGGATGATCACCAGTGTCTTGTAGGACAGTGGCAACACACGACTGAAGTATTCGGCGCAAGCACAGGTCAGGCCGACTGCCGTCACCAGGCAGGCCAGGGAGATCAGCACTGCGAGGAAACCGCTGCCGAGGGATCCAAAGGTGTGTTGCACATAAGCGTGCAATACGGCTGCGCCGTTGGTAGCGCCGACGGCCACTTCATGGCTGCCCGAACCCAGGCGGAACAGACTCACGTACACCAGCGCCAGACCGACACCGGCAATCAACCCGGCGATGATCGCGTAACGCGTGATCAGGGCTGGAGACTCGACGCCGCGAGAACGAATGGCGTTGACGATCACGATGCCGAACACCAGTGCGCCGAGGGTATCCATGGTCAGGTAACCATTGATGAAACCCTGGGAGAACGGTGCCGCAACGTACTCAGGTGTGGCGGTGCCGATGTCACCCGCCGGCAAGGCGAATGCGGCGATGCCGAGCACGGCCAGTGCGATGATCTTCAGTGGCGCGAGGAAACGGCCAACGGTGTCCAGCAGACGACCCGGGTACAGCGAGATGAAGAACACCAACAGGAAGTAAACCGAGCTGTAGAGCAGCAGCGACAGCGGGCTTTCGCCGGTCAGCGGCGCCAGGCCCACTTCGAATGATACGGTCGCGGTCCGCGGGGTGGCGAACAGCGGGCCCACCGCGAGGTAGCACGCGGCGGCCAGCACACCACCGGCGATTTTGCCGATCGGGCTGCTCAAAGAGTCCATGGCACCACCGACCTTGGCCAGCGCGACAACGGTGATCACCGGCAGACCGACGGCGGTGATCAGAAAGCCCAGCGCCGCCATCCAGACATTAGGCCCGGACTGCAAACCGACGATAGGCGGGAAGATGATGTTGCCAGCCCCGACGAACAGGGCAAACGTCATGAAGCCGAGTGCCAGGATGTCCTGGCCTTTCAACACTTTCATTAAGGAAATACCACACTACTGAATCGGAATTTAGAGAGGGATTTCCCTTATGGGTGAGGGAAATGCTGTCGGTCCGTATAGGACTGACCCGTTTAGCGCGCAGCGTCCTTGTGGGCAGCAAACGCAAAATGGCGGCTAGCGTAACTAATTTGTCTGACAAACGCACTATTACAGGGCGAACTATCCGATACGCGACATACTCATGTCGTGTTTTTGCATCTAAATCTCCGTTTGCCGTCAGGACGCCATCGCGGGCAAGCCTTGCTCCTACAGATTTGGAGTTGGACGCAATATCTACGGACAACATGAATATGTAGGAGCAAGGCTTGCCCGCGATGAGGGCCTGTCTGGCAACACATACCCCCGGAAACGACAAAGGCCACCCGAAGGTGGCCTTTGTTTGGTGGAGCGTCAGCTAAGCGCGAGGCTTACTTGACAGCCCAGCCAGTCAGCTCGGCCAGGGCCTTGCCGATGTCTGCCAGCGAACGCACGGTTTTAACGCCTGCGTCTTGCAGAGCAGCGAATTTCTCGTCTGCAGTGCCTTTGCCGCCAGAGATGATTGCGCCAGCATGGCCCATGCGCTTGCCCGCAGGAGCAGTCACACCAGCGATGTAGGAAACAACCGGCTTGGTCACGTGTGCCTTGATGTAGGCAGCCGCTTCTTCTTCAGCCGAACCGCCGATCTCACCGATCATCACGATCGCTTCGGTCTTCGGGTCTTCCTGGAACAGCTTCAGGATGTCGATGAAGTTCGAACCCGGGATCGGGTCACCGCCGATGCCGACGCAAGTCGACTGACCGAAACCGGCGTCAGTAGTCTGCTTCACAGCTTCGTAGGTCAGGGTGCCGGAACGCGAAACGATACCGACCTTGCCTGGCAAGTGAATGTGACCTGGCATGATGCCGATCTTGCATTCGCCTGGAGTGATCACGCCTGGGCAGTTAGGGCCGATCAGGATCACGCCCAGCTCGTCGCACTTGACCTTGGCATCCAGCATGTCCAGGGTAGGAATGCCTTCAGTGATGCAAACGATCAGCTTGATGCCGCCGAATGCTGCTTCCAGGATCGAGTCCTTGCAGAAAGGAGCTGGAACGTAGATCACGCTGGCGGTGGCGCCAGTGGCTGCTACAGCGTCTTTCACAGTGTTGAACACTGGCAGACCCAGGTGCTCGGTGCCGCCTTTGCCTGGAGTTACGCCACCAACCATCTTGGTGCCGTATTCGATGGCTTGCTGGGTGTGGAAACTACCTTGCGAACCGGTAATACCCTGGCAGATAACTTTGGTGTCTTTATTGATCAGGACGCTCATTATTTGCCCTCCGCAGCTTTAACGACTTGTTGAGCAGCGTCGGTCAGGCTGGTAGCAGCGATGATGTTCAAACCGCTTTCTGCCAGTACTTTAGCGCCCAGCTCAGCGTTGTTGCCTTCAAGGCGAACAACAACCGGGATTTTCACGCCGACTTCTTTCACAGCGCCGATGATGCCTTCGGCAATCATGTCGCAGCGAACGATGCCGCCGAAGATGTTGACCAATACTGCAGCGACGTTAGTGTCGGACAGGATGATCTTGAACGCTTCGGTAACGCGTTCTTTGGTAGCACCGCCGCCCACGTCGAGGAAGTTGGCTGGTTTGCCGCCATGCAGGTTGACGATGTCCATGGTACCCATGGCCAGGCCAGCACCGTTGACCATGCAACCGATGTTGCCTTCCAGGGCTACGTAGTTCAGTTCGAACTTGGCAGCGTGCGCTTCGCGCGGATCGTCTTGCGACGGATCGTGGAAAGTCTTCAGCTTAGGCTGACGGTACATGGCGTTGGCGTCGATGTTGATCTTCGCGTCCAGGCAGTGCAGATCGCCGTCAGCCTTGATCACCAGCGGGTTCACTTCCAGCAGAGCCAGGTCGTGATCCTTGAACAGCTTGGCCAGACCTACGAAGATCTTGGCGAACTGAGCAACTTGCTTGCCTTCCAGACCCAGCTGGAATGCCAGCTCGCGACCCTGGAATGGCTGAGCGCCAACCAGTGGATCGATAGTGGCCTTGAGGATTTTCTCAGGGGTGTCGTGAGCGATTTTCTCGATGTCCACGCCACCTTCGGTGGAAGCCATGAACACGATGCGACGGCTCGAACGGTCAACGACAGCGCCCAGGTACAGCTCTTTAGCGATATCA
This sequence comes from Pseudomonas sp. FW306-02-D09B, assembly GCF_058782685.1. NCBI lineage: Bacteria > Pseudomonadati > Pseudomonadota > Gammaproteobacteria > Pseudomonadales > Pseudomonadaceae > Pseudomonas > Pseudomonas sp. FW306-02-D09B. The sequence goes on along the minus strand of NZ_JBYSXY010000009.1, from coordinate 208,613 downwards.
GTGCACGATTCAACCAGGATCTTGGTGACTGGCTGACCATTGGCATCAGTCTGGTAAGTCACCAGACGCTTGCCCAACCACTGTTGAGCGAATGCTTTAGCGTCTTCTTTGCTGCGAACCAGCTTGACGCCGCCCGCTTTACCGCGACCACCGGCGTGAACCTGGGCTTTGACAACCCACTCGCTGCCGCCGATTTTGTCGCAAGCTTCTGCTGCTGCTTCCGGGGTGTCTACCGCGTAACCGGTCGATACTGGCAGGCCGTACTCAGCGAACAGCTGCTTACCCTGATACTCGTGAAGATTCATGCTTATTACCGTCTTCGTTAGGTACTGCGCATTCGGTGCTGCACTCATTCAAGTGCCGCACCACCTGTGACTGCTGCTTGCGTAGCCTTTCCGGATACCCGGTACAGCTACGCAAGGCTGCGTCCAGCGGATATTCCGCGGTGAGTCTTGCAGGCAAGGCTCACGACGGGCCATTCCGCCGTGGTTTCTTATTGTCTTAACGCTTCTTGCGGTTGGCGATGTGGATGGCGCCGCCATTCACTGCCAGAGCTGCTTCGTGCAAGGCTTCGGACAGGGTCGGATGGGAGAAAACCATCATGCCCAGGTCTTCGGCGCTAGTGCCGAATTCCATGCCGATTGCACCCTGCTGTACCAGTTCTGCTGCGCTCGGGCCAATCACGTGGACGCCCAATACGCGGTCAGTTTTGGCATCGGCGATAACTTTGACGAAACCACCGGTATCGTTGGCTGCCATGGCACGGCCAGAGGCTGCAAACGGGAAAGTGCCGACGTTAACTTCAACGCCTTCAGCTTTCAAGGCCTGCTCGGTTTTACCGACCCATGCAATTTCCGGGTGAGTATAAATAACCGAAGGGATCAGGTCATAGTTCATCTGGGCTTTGTGGCCCTTGATGCGCTCGACAACCATGATGCCCTCTTCCGAGGCCTTGTGTGCCAGCATCATGCCGCGAACCACGTCACCAATGGCGTAAACGCCCGGTACGGTGGTGGCGCAGTGATCGTCAACGTGCACGAAACCGCGCTCGTCGAGGGTCACGCCGCAATCGGCGGACAGCAGATCAGTGGTCACTGGACGGCGACCAACGGCTACGATCAGCTTGTCGAAAGTGATGTTCTGTTCGCCGTTGGCATCGGTGTAGTTCACAACGACTTCGTTGCCGTTCACTTTGGAACCGGTAACGCGAGCACCCAACTTGATGTCCAGACCCTGTTTGGTCAGGGTTTTCAGCGCTTCCTTGGAAACAGCAGCGTCAGCCGCCATCAGGAAGGTGTCCAGCGCTTCAAGAACGGTAACTTCTGCGCCCAGACGGGACCAGACCGAACCCAACTCCAGACCAATCACGCCAGCGCCGATTACGCCCAGACGCTTAGGTACGGACTGGAATTCCAGAGCGCCGGTCGAATCAACGATCACGTTCTGGTCAACCGGAGCCGGTGGAATGTCGATCGGACGCGAACCTGGAGCCAGGATCACGTTCTCGGCTTCGATGATTTCGACGCTGCCGTCAGGCTTGGTCAGTTCGACTTTCTTGCCGGCCAGCAGTTTGCCGTGGCCTTGCAGGGAGGTCACGCCATTGGCTTTGAACAGGGTGGCAACGCCAGAGGTCAGGCCTTTGACGATGTTGGCCTTGCGGCCGACCATTGCTGGCACGTCCATGGTCACGCCAGCGTGGTTGATGCCGTGGATCGCGAAGCCGTCTTGAGCTTCGTGAAACTTCCAGGAGCTGTCCAGCAGCGCCTTGGACGGAATGCAGCCGACGTTCAGGCAAGTACCGCCGAGGGCCAGTTTGCCCTCTTTGTCGGTGTATTTCTCGATGCAGGCAGTCGAAAGGCCAAGTTGCGCCGCTTTAATGGCAGCTACGTAGCCGCCAGGGCCCGCACCAATCACTACCACGTCGAATTTCTGAGTCATGTGTCATTCCTTCTCGAATCAAACCGGACGATCCCGTTCAGGGGACCGTCGTGGGACGAAGCTGGTCATTACAGATGGGCCGCTCATCGCTGAGCGGCCCGTGCAACGAAATCAGATATCCAGCAGCAGACGAGCCGGGTCTTCCAGCAGGTTCTTGATGGTAACCAGGAAGGTCACAGCTTCTTTGCCGTCGATCAAACGGTGATCGTAGGACAGAGCCAGGTACATCATCGGACGAATAACAACCTGACCGTTGATCGCCATCGGACGCTGCAGAATGTTGTGCATGCCCAGGATAGCCGCTTGTGGCGGGTTGACGATCGGGGTCGACATCATCGAGCCGAATGTACCACCGTTGGTGATGGTGAACGTGCCACCAGTCATTTCGTCGATGGTCAGCTTGCCGTCGCGAGCCTTCTTGCCGAAGTTGGCAATGCCGCCTTCGATTTCAGCCAGGCTCATCAGTTCGGCGTTACGCAGAACCGGCACCACCAGGCCACGGTCGCTGGACACGGCAACGCCGACGTCAGCATAGCCGTGGTACACGATGTCGCCACCGTCGATGGAAGCGTTGACAGCCGGGAAGCGTTTCAGCGCCTCGGTAGCCGCTTTCACGAAGAACGACATGAAGCCCAGGCGCACGCCATTGTGGGACTTCTCGAACAGGTCCTTGTACTTCGAACGCAGGGCCATGACTTCAGTCATGTCGACTTCGTTGAAAGTCGTCAGCATCGCCATGTTCGACTGGGCTTCAACCAGGCGCTTGGCCACGGTTGCACGCACGCGGGTCATCGGTACGCGCTTCTCGGTGCGGTCGCCAGCAGCGAACACAGGAGCAGCGGCAGCCGGGGCAGCGGCCTTGGCAGGTGCGGCAGCCGGAGCAGCGGCCTTGGCAGCAACGGCTGCAACCACGTCTTCCTTGGTCACACGACCGCCTTTGCCAGTACCGGCAACGGAAGCGATGTTGATGCCGTTTTCTTCAGCCAGCTTGCGAGCAGCCGGTGCAGCAACAGGATCATCTTCGCCAACAACGGACAAAGCAGCAGCCTGTGCAGGTGCAGCAGCGGCAGCCGGAGCGGCGGCAACAGCACCGCCCTCCCCGATGGAGCCCAGGACTTCGTCGGACAGAACGGTGTCGCCTTCGTTCTTGACGATAGCGCCCAGTACGCCATCAGCGGTAGCCAACACTTCCAGTACGACTTTATCGGTTTCGATGTCGACGATCAGTTCGTCGCGCTTGACCGCGTCGCCCGGTTTTTTGTGCCAGGTGGCAACGGTGCCATCGGCAACCGATTCCGGGAAAGTGGGGGCTTTGATCTCGATAGCCATTGTCTGTGGTTCCTTAAATTCGGTTTCAGGTGCGCGAAGGCGTTAAACAGTAAAGGCGTCTTGCAGCAGTTTTTCCTGCTGCTCGGCGTGCATCGATGCATAACCACATGCAGGTGCAGCAGAAGCGTCACGGCCCGCGTACTCGAGTACGAGAGACTTGTTGTGACCGCCAACGATGCGACGCATGTGATGCTGGCTGCAGTACCAGGCACCCTGGTTCATCGGCTCTTCCTGACACCAAACAACGTGTTTGAGGTTGGAATAAGGAGCCAGGACTTCAATCAAGTCGTCCTCAGGGAATGGGTACAGCTGCTCAAGACGCACGATGGCGATGTCGTCACGACCTTCGGCACGGCGTTTTTCCAGCAGGTCGTAGTAGACCTTGCCGCTACACAGCACGAGACGAGTGACCTTTTTCGGATCATGCGCATCGATTTCCGGAATAACGGTCTGGAACGAACCTTCGGCCAGATCTTCCAGGGTCGAGATGGCCAGCTTGTGACGCAACAGCGACTTCGGAGTCAGCACTACCAGTGGTTTGCGCAGAGGACGAATTACCTGGCGACGCAGCAAGTGGTAGATCTGGGCCGGCGTAGTCGGCATGCACACCTGAATGTTGTGCTCGGCGCACAGCTGCAGGTAACGCTCCAGACGAGCCGAAGAGTGCTCCGGACCCTGACCTTCATAACCGTGTGGCAGCAACATGGTCAGACCGCACAGACGGCCCCACTTGTGCTCACCGCTGGTGATGAACTGGTCGATAACCACTTGGGCACCGTTGGCGAAGTCGCCGAACTGGGCTTCCCAGATCACCAGCGCGTCAGGCGTGGTGGTGGAGTAGCCGTATTCGAACGCCAGTACGGCTTCTTCGGACAGGAACGAATCGTACAGGTCGAAACGTGGCTGGCCTTCGTACAGGTGTTGCAACGGGATATAGGTGCCCGCGTCTTTCTGGTTGTGCAATACCGCATGACGGTGCGAGAACGTACCGCGGCCGATATCCTGGCCGGTCATGCGAATCGGGTGACCTTCGAACGCCAGGGTCGCGTACGCCATGGTTTCGGCGTAACCCCAGTTGATCGGCAGGCCGCCGGCTTGCATTTTCTGACGGTCTTCGTAGATCTTCGCAACCTGGCGCTGAACCACGAAACCTTCCGGGATTTCCAGCAGCTTGGCGGACAGCTCTTGCAGGGTCTTCAGATCGAACGTGGTGTCGTGACGCGCAGTCCAGGCGTGGCCCAGGTACGGACGCCAGTCGACGAACAGCTCTTTGTTCGGCTCCTTGACCAGGCTTTTCACTACGTGCAGGCCGTTGTCCAGCGCGTTGCGGTATTCGTCGACTTTCGTCTGAACACGCGCTGCGTCAAGCACACCGCTCTGGGTCAGGCGATCGGCATACAGCTCACGCGTGGTGCGCTGCTTGGTGATCTGCTGATACATCAGAGGCTGGGTGCCGCTTGGCTCGTCCGCTTCGTTGTGACCGCGACGACGGTAGCAGACCAGGTCGATCACCACGTCACGCTTGAACTGCATGCGATAGTCGATGGCCAGCTGGGTCACGAACAATACGGCTTCCGGATCATCACCATTCACATGGAGGATCGGCGCCTGGATCATTTTCGCAACGTCGGTGGCGTACTCGGTGGAACGCGAGTCTTCCGGGTTGCTGATGGTGAAGCCAACCTGGTTGTTGATCACGATGTGAACCGTACCGCCAGTCCGGAAGCCGCGAGTCTGCGACATCTGGAAGGTTTCCATGACCACGCCTTGACCTGCGAATGCCGCGTCACCGTGGATGGAAATCGGCAGGACTTTCTCACCGGTCGGATCGTTACGACGATCCTGACGGGCACGCACCGAACCCTCGACCACTGGCGAAACGATTTCCAGGTGGGACGGGTTGAAGGCCATGGCCAGGTGGACTTCGCCGCCTGCGGTCATCACGTTGGAAGAGAAGCCCTGGTGGTATTTAACGTCACCGGAACCCAGCTCGACCTTCTTCTTGCCTTCGAACTCGTCGAACAGCTCGCGCGGGTTCTTGCCGAAGGTGTTGACCAGCACGTTCAGACGGCCACGGTGGGCCATGCCGATAACGATTTCCTTGGTGCCGTAGGAACCGGAGCGCTGGATCAGCTCGTCCAGCATCGGAATCAGGCTTTCGCCGCCTTCCAGGCCGAAACGCTTGGTGCCCGGGTATTTGGTACCCAGGTACTTTTCCAGACCTTCGCCTGCGGTGACGCGCTCGAGCAGGTGGCTCTTGATGTCGGCCGAATACACCGGACGACCACGCACGCCTTCCAGACGCTGCTGGAACCACTGGCGCTGCTCGGAATCGACGATGTGAGTAAATTCAGCGCCGATGGTGCGGCAATATGTCTGCTGCAACGCTTCGTGAATTTCGCGTAGGCTCGCTTCCTCTTTGCCGATGAACAGGTCGCCGGCACGGAAGGTCGTATCAAGATCGGCATTGGTCAAGCCGTAATGATTGATCGACAGGTCTGCAGGTGCAGGACGCTGCCACAGCCCCAGCGGGTCAAGCTGGGCTGCCTGGTGGCCACGCATACGGTAGGCCTGGATCAGTCGCAGTACTTCAACTTGCTTCTTCTCGTGCTCACTGCTCACGCTGCCGGCGGAAACCGGTTGGGCGCGGCGCTGGTTCTTTGCCAGCAGCACGAAATGATCGCGAATCGTCGAGTGCGATACATCGGTGGCAGCGTTGCCGTCAGCGGGCAACGTCTGAAATTTGGTGCGCCATTCTTCTGGCACAGCGTTAGGGTCGTGCAGGTAGAGCTCATAAAGCTCTTCCACATAGGCAGCGTTACCACCTGAAAGATAGCCGCTGTTCCACATGCGCTGCATCACGCTTTCTTGCATGCTTGGTCACCCTCGGTTAGGGGAACACCATCGGCGAAGACACCGAGCAAGCTTGCAGAAGTCCGAGTGCAGCGACCAAAACAAGCCACTTAGGATCACGCTGATAGTCCGGGTACCAGCCCGGATGCCCCTGCTTGTCTCATTTCTTCAAAATAAGAGCCGCAGCCTTGTGGGCTGCCACTCTGGTTATAGCCAAGACGCGGGTTGAAGCCCGCGCCTTAGCCTCTACGGGTACAGCAGTTCTACGGGTACAACAGCTGAATCACACGCCGCTTTGCAGCAGCATGTTACGTATGTGACCGATGGCCTTAGTCGGGTTCAGGCCTTTCGGACATACGTTGACGCAGTTCATGATCCCGCGGCAGCGGAATACGCTGAACGGGTCATCCAGCGAAGCCAGACGCTCGGAAGTCTTGGTGTCACGGCTGTCTGCCAGGAAGCGGTAGGCTTGCAGCAGAGCAGCTGGACCCAGGAACTTGTCCGGGTTCCACCAGAAGGACGGGCAAGAGGTCGAGCAGCAAGCGCACAGGATGCACTCGTACAGACCGTCGAGCTTTTCACGCTCTTCAGGAGTCTGCAGACGCTCGATGGCCGGAGCCGGCGTGTCGTTCTGCAGGAAAGGCTTAACCTTTTCGTATTGCTTGTAGAAGATGCTCATATCGACGACCAGGTCACGGATAACCGGCAAACCTGGCAGAGGACGAACGATCAACTTGTTACCTTTGACAACAGCAGACAGTGGCGTGACGCAGGCCAGACCGTTTTTGCCGTTGATGTTCATGCCGTCGGAACCGCAAACACCTTCACGGCAAGAGCGACGATAGGAGAAACCCTCGTCCTGCTCTTTGATCAGGGCCAGCACGTCCAGCACCATCAGGTCTTTACCACCGGTGTCGACCTTGAATTCCTGCATGAACGGCGCGGCGTCCTGATCAGGGTTGTAGCGATAAACACTGACTTGCAACATGGCGGCCACCCTTAATAAGTCCGAATCTTAGGTTCAAAAGTCGGAACAGTCTTCGGCGAGAAGTTCACGGCACGCTTGGTAACGCGCTTGTCACCCGGGAAGTACAGGGTGTGGCACAGCCAGTTTTCGTCGTCGCGATCTTCGTAGTCTTCACGGGCGTGAGCGCCGCGGGACTCTTTGCGGATTTCTGCTGCGATGGCAGTAGCCTCGGCCACTTCCAGCAGGTTTTGCAGCTCCAGCGCTTCGATACGAGCAGTGTTGAACGCCTGGCTCTTATCGTTGATCTTGACGTTGGCGATACGGCCACGCAGATCAGCCAGCTGAGCAATACCCTTCTGCATGTATTCGCCGGTACGGAATACACCGAAGTAGTTCTGCATGCAGCTTTGCAGCTCTTTACGCAGGGTAGCGACGTCTTCGCCTTCGGTACGCGAGTTCAGGCCATCAAGACGCGCCAGGGCTGCGTCGATGTCGGACTGGCGAGGGCGAGCGTAGTCGACGCCTTCTTTCAGGGTCTGCTCCAGGAACAGGCCGGCCGCACGGCCGAATACCACCAGGTCGAGCAGCGAGTTGCCGCCCAGACGGTTGGCACCGTGAACCGATACGCACGCCACTTCGCCTACCGCGAACAGGCCAGGAATGATCTGGTCCTTGCCGTCGGCGTCCTGAGTGATTGCCTGGCCATGAATGTTGGTGGCAACGCCGCCCATCATATAGTGGCAGGTTGGAACAACCGGGATCGGCGCTACGGCTGGATCGACGTGAGCGAAGGTCTTGGACAGTTCCATGATGCCTGGCAGACGGCTGTGCAGAACTTCTTCACCGAGGTGATCGAGTTTCAGCATCACGTGGTCGCCATCCGGGCCGCAACCGTTGCCGGCGATGATTTCTTTAACCATCGAGCGAGCAACCACGTCACGACCAGCGAGGTCTTTGGCGTTCGGAGCATAACGCTCCATGAAACGCTCGCCGTGCTTGTTGATCAGGTAACCGCCTTCACCGCGGCAACCTTCGGTAACCAGTACACCGGCGCCGGCGATGCCGGTCGGGTGGAACTGCCACATTTCGATGTCTTGTACCGGCACGCCAGCACGCAGAGCCATGCCGACGCCGTCACCGGTGTTGATCAGGGCGTTGGTGGTGGACGAGTAGATACGACCTGCACCGCCAGTCGCCAGAACGGTGGCGTTAGCGCGGACGTAGGAGGTTTCGCCGGTTTCGATGCAGATGACGATCATGCCGACAAAGGCACCGTCTTCGTTCTTCACCAGGTCGACGCCGTAGTATTCGTTGAGGAATACGGTGCCGGCCTTCAGGTTGGCCTGGTACAGGGTGTGCAGCAGAGCGTGACCGGTACGGTCGGCAGCAGCGCAGGTACGGGCAGCCTGGCCACCTTTACCGAAGTCTTTCGACTGACCGCCGAACGGACGCTGATAGATGCGACCCTGCTCGGTACGGGAGAACGGCAAGCCCATGTGCTCGAGCTCGAAGACCGCTTCCGGGCCTACGGAACACATGTATTCGATAGCGTCCTGGTCACCGATGTAGTCGGAACCCTTGACGGTATCGTACATGTGCCAGCGCCAGTCATCGTTTGGATCAGCGGACGCGATGGCGCAGGTGATGCCACCCTGGGCGGATACAGTGTGCGAACGAGTCGGGAAAACCTTGGTGACTACGGCAGTCTTGTGACCACCTTGTGCCAGCTGCAGCGCAGCGCGCATGCCGGCACCGCCGCCGCCAATGATGATGGCGTCGAACGAAAGCGTATTTACTGAGTTAGACATGAATCAGATACCCCAGAGAATCTGCACACCCCAGACGAAGTAAGCGAACATCGCAACGCCGCATACTGCCTGGAAAAGGAAACGTACTGCAGTCGCGGACTTGCCCAGCGCCATTGGCGTCAGGTAGTCGGTCGCGATGGTCCACATGCCGACCCAGGCGTGAGCGCCAAGGGCAACCAGGGCCAACAGACTGAAGATGCGCATCCAGTTGTTTGCGAACAGCAAGTGCCATTGGGCGTAGCCAAGGCCAGGGTGCGCAACAAGGTATCCGATCAGGAAAATGAAATAAGCCGCGAGAACGACCGCAGACACACGCTGTGCCATCCAGTCATAGAGGCCCGAACGCGATAGGTTCGTAACGCTGGTTACCATATCCAAACTCCCGCCAGAACGATCAACACCACGGAAATGGCGATGATAATTTTCGAGCCCAGTTTGCCGCCTTCCAGCGTCTCACCGATGCCCATGTCCATGATCAGATGGCGTACACCGGCCACCATGTGATACAGCAAGGCGGACAGCAGGCCCCATGCTACGAACTTGGCCAGCGGACTGGTCAAGCATGCCTTCACCTCGGCAAAACCTTCCTCGGAACCCAGGGATTTGCTCAATGCATACAGCATGATGCCAAGGCCCAGGAAGAGGATGATGCCGGAAACACGGTGAAGAAACGACGTAACGCCGGTGATGGGGAGTTTGATGGTCCTTAGGTCTAGGTTTACAGGTCGTTGGCTTTTCACGGCTTTTTTTTCACACTGAAGAGCCCCTAACAATCAGGGCAAAGTTGTTGGGGAGTGCACTGGTCAGGTAACCACCACCCAGGGATGCGACCCCCAATAAAGCAGGCCCAAAAGCCCCTGGCGGTCGGTGGCCGAGTATAGACAGTTAGGCTACTAATGACAACGCGTTCACCTTCCCCTAATAGCTCATTGCGCAAGCGGGATAAAAGGCGTAAACGGCAGGTAATTTCGAGGAAAAAGTCCGGTTAAAGCCTTCTGGAGCAAGACTTTAGGCAAATTGACATTCGAATTTATCTCACTATAGTGGTGCGGGCCCTGCGTGGGGGGTCTGTCTGATGATTTCAAGCATAAATAGGAGGCCACATGGCTGACAAAAAAGCGCAGTTGATCATCGAGGGCGCAGCCCCCGTCGAGCTGCCCATTTTAACCGGCACCGTTGGTCCCGATGTAATCGACGTTCGGGGCCTGACGGCCACGGGCCGTTTCACTTTTGACCCGGGTTTCATGTCGACCGCCTCTTGCGAGTCGAAGATTACCTATATCGACGGCGACAACGGCATTTTGTTGCACCGCGGCTACCCGATCGAGCAACTCGCCGAGAAGTCGGACTATCTGGAAACCTGCTACCTGCTGCTCAACGGCGAATTGCCGACTGCAGAACAGAAGGCCCAGTTCGTCAGCACCGTCAAGAACCACACCATGGTTCATGAGCAACTGAAGACCTTCTTCAACGGCTTCCGTCGCGACGCCCACCCGATGGCCGTCATGTGCGGTGTAGTCGGCGCCCTTTCGGCGTTCTACCACGACTCCCTGGACATCAATAACCCGCAGCATCGCGAAATCTCCGCGATCCGCCTGGTTGCCAAGATGCCAACCCTGGCAGCGATGGTTTACAAGTACTCCATGGGTCAACCCATGATGTACCCGCGCAACGACCTGTCGTATGCGGAAAACTTCCTGCACATGATGTTCAACACCCCGTGCGAGATCAAACCGATCAGCCCGGTACTCGCCAAGGCCATGGACCGGATCTTCATCCTCCACGCCGACCACGAGCAGAACGCATCGACCTCCACCGTACGCCTGGCCGGCTCGTCGGGTGCCAACCCGTTCGCCTGTATCGCTGCCGGTATCGCTGCACTCTGGGGCCCGGCTCACGGCGGCGCCAACGAAGCCGTGCTGACCATGCTCGACGAAATTGGCGATGTCTCGAACATCGACAAGTTCATCGCCAAGGCCAAGGACAAGAACGATCCGTTCAAACTGATGGGCTTCGGTCACCGGGTTTACAAAAACCGCGACCCACGCGCTACCGTCATGAAAAAGACCTGCGACGAAGTGCTCAAGGAACTGGGTATCCAGAACGATCCGCAACTCGAACTGGCCATGCGCCTGGAAGAGATCGCCCTGACCGACCCGTACTTCATCGAACGCTCGCTGTACCCGAACGTCGACTTCTACTCGGGGATCATCCTCAAGGCGATCGGCATTCCAACCAGCATGTTCACCGTGATCTTCGCCCTGGCGCGGACCGTTGGCTGGATCTCCCACTGGAAAGAAATGCTCTCCAGCCCGTACAAGATTGGCCGCCCGCGCCAGCTGTACACCGGCTACGAGTCGCGTGACATCACCCGGCTTGAAGACCGCAAGTAAGACCTGTCTTGCGATAACGTCTTAGCTGCACCGAAAACGGCCTCTGCCTCTGATACAAGAGCAGAGGCCGTTTTTGTTTGTGCCCTCATCTTCCCCTGATTATTACAGCGACCGGTCTACCGCTTTCGCGAGCAAGCCCGCTCCCACATTAGATCTCCTGCGTATGCAAACCCTGAAAATGTTCGAGATCAAGTGTGGGAGCGGGCTTGCTCGCGAAGGCATTTGGCCGGACAGCGCAATTTCTCCACCCAAACAAAAATGCCCCGATCTCTCGACCGGGGCATTTCTGTTTAACGCTGCTTATATAGAGACGCTTATACAACCCTGTACGTTAGTGCGACACCGCCCCGCTCGCCCCCAATCCGGTCTGCGAACGGACGAATTGCGGGAAGAACAGCGCCCGCTCATTGTCAGCCGCCGCGGACTTGTCGGTGATCGAGAAGAACCAGATACCGACAAAGGCAATGGCCATCGAGAACAGCGCCGGGTACTCATACGGGAAGATCGCCTTCTCGTGCCCCATGATCTGCACCCAAATGGTCGGGCCCAGCACCATCAGGCCCACCGCACTGACCAGCCCCATCCAGCCGCCGACCATCGCACCGCGCGTAGTCAGCTTCTTCCAGTACATGGAAAGCAGCAGTACCGGGAAGTTGCAGCTGGCAGCGATCGAGAATGCCAGGCCCACCATGAATGCGATGTTCTGACTTTCGAACAGGATGCCCAGAACAATCGCCAACACGCCCAAGGCGATAGTGGTGATCTTCGAAACCCGGATCTCATCCTTCTCGTTGGCCTTGCCCTTCTTGATCACACTGGCGTACAGGTCGTGAGACACCGCCGTGGCCCCGGCCAGGGTCAGTCCGGCAACCACCGCCAGAATGGTGGCGAAGGCTACTGCCGAGATGAAGCCGAGGAAGATACTGCCGCCCACCGCATTGGCCAGGTGCACCGCCGCCATGTTGTTGCCGCCCAACAGCGCGCCCGTAGCGTCCTTGAAGGCCGGATTGGTGCTGACCAGCAGGATTGCGCCGAAGCCGATGATGAACGTCAGGATGTAGAAGTAACCGATGAAGCCGGTGGCATACAGCACGCTTTTGCGCGCTTCTTTAGCGTCACTCACGGTGAAGAAGCGCATCAGGATGTGCGGCAGGCCAGCGGTACCGAACATCAATGCCAGGCCAAGGGAGAATGCCGAGATCGGGTCTTTCACCAGACCGCCCGGACTCATGATCGCTTCACCTTTAGGGTGAACCTTGATCGCCTCGGAGAACAGCGTATTGAAGTCGAAGTGAACGTGCTTCATCACCATCAGCGCCATGAACGACGCACCGGACAACAACAGCACAGCCTTGATGATCTGCACCCAAGTGGTCGCCAGCATGCCGCCGAACAACACATAGAGGCACATCAGGATCCCCACCAGAATCACCGCAACATGGTAATCCAGGCCAAACAGCAGCTGGATCAGCTTGCCGGCACCGACCATTTGCGCGATCAGGTAGAACGCCACCACCACCAGCGAACCGCAGGCGGACAAGGTGCGAATCTGGGTTTGCCCAAGGCGGTAGGACGCCACGTCGGCAAAGGTGTACTTACCCAGGTTACGCAGACGCTCGGCGATCAAAAACAGAATGATCGGCCAGCCCACCAGGAAGCCGATCGAGTAGATCAGGCCATCGTAGCCCGACGCGAACACCAGCGCGGAGATCCCCAGGAAGGACGCCGCCGACATGTAGTCACCGGCAATCGCCAGGCCGTTCTGCAAACCGGTGATCCTGCCACCCGCCGCGTAGTAGTCAGCCGCCGACTTATTTCGCTTGGAGGCCCAGTAGGTGATGCACAGCGTTGCACCAACGAACACCACGAACATCAGGATCGCCGAGACGTTGAGCGGTTGTTTATGCACTTCGCCAGTAAGCGCTTCGGCCGCCCAAACGGCCGGTGCGAAGGCTGCAATGCCTAAAGCTGCCAATAGACGCCGGATCATTGCTGAGCCTCCTTGAGAATCGCATTGTTCAGGTCGTCGAATTCGCCATTGGCGCGTCGTACGTAGATGGCCGTCAGGACGAAGGCCGACACAATCAGCCCTACACCAATCGGTATGCCCCAGGTAATCGATGACTCAGGGCTGATCTTCGCCCCCAGTAGATGCGGCCCGTAAGCAATCAGAAGAATGAATCCTGCGTACAGCCCAAGCATGATCGCCGAGAGAATCCAGGCGAACCGCTCTCGTTTGTGAACCAGCTCCTTGAAGCGCGGGCTGTTTTGAATCGAGAGGTAAATGCTGTCGTTCATTGTTTTTATCCTCGCAGCACAGATTTTAGTTGGAACGTATCCACTCTATGCGGCTGCAGAACAGGTTCCAGACGACCTTAGTATTAGAACGACATGACCATTTCGCCAATTTTCAGTCGATAAAAAGCGCCCCTCCCTAACAAAAATACAAAAGCCACCTACATCACTGTAGGAGCGCGGCTTGCCGGCGATGACGTCCTTAAGACCGCATCACGAGCAAGCTCGGCTCCTACAGTGATATCAGGTGGCCCTGGAACGTGCTGACCAGACGCGTCAGATCAAATTACTTGGTCCACTCGGCGACGCGTGCCGGGTGTTTGGTCACCCACTCCTTGGCTGCCACTTCAGGTTTGGCACCATCCTGGATCGCCAGCATGACTTCGCCGATTTCGTCTTTCGACGCCCACTGGAAGTTCTTCAGGAACTTCGCAACTTCCGGCGCTTTGGTTGCCAGTTCTTTGCTACCGATGCTGTTTACGGTTTCAGCTGCGCCATAAACGCCTTTTGGGTCTTCCAGGAAGCGCAGTTTCCACTTGGCGAACATCCAGTGCGGCACCCAACCGGTGACCGCGATGGATTCGTTTTTCTTCTCGGCACGGGTCAGCTCGGCAATCATGCCAGCACCGGAACTGGCCTTGAGGGTGTAGTTGCTCAGACCGTAGTCCTTGATCGCCTGATCGGTCTTGAGCATCACGCCTGAACCGGCGTCAATGCCGACGATACGACCTTTGAAGCTCTCGTCGGTTTTAAGATCCTCAATGGTCTTGGCCTTGACGTACTCCGGCACGATCAGACCGATTTTCGCATCCTTGAAGTTCGGGCCGTAATCGACGACCTGATCCTTGTTCTTCGCCCAATATTCGCCATGGGTCACTGGCAGCCAGGCCGACAGCATTGCATCGAGTTTACCGGTGGCTACACCCTGCCACATGATCCCGGTGGCCACGGCTTGCAGTTTCACGTCGTAGCCGAGCTTTTGCTTGATCACTTCTGCAGCCACGTTGGTGGTGGCGACGCTGTCCGACCAGCCATCGACATAACCGATCGTCACTGCCTTGCTTTCGGCGCTGGCCACAGTAGAACTGATCGCCAGCACCAAAGCCGCACCTGCGCCCAAGAGTAGTCGCATCTTCATCGTTACTTCCCCGAAAGTGCTGCGCCCGACGGATGCCGAGCAGCGTCAATGTATTGTTATGGTGCCCAGCGCCCCCATCACGCCTCACCGCAAACCCGTTCGAACATCAGCGGAGTACTGACGAGTCGATAATCAACCTCGCGCCTGCGGCGACCTGCTCTGCCTGCGACCTCAAGGCATCGAGAAACGACATCAGAACGCCAGTAATCGCGCCCTGCAAAAATGCCCCTGCGAATCCCGCCTGAACTTTGCATGTCAAAACCATGCAGGTCACCAAGCACGGGACAAATGCAGGTAAGATGCGCGGCTTTGTTCCCAGACGGCCTGACCATGCCCGCCACCTCGCGCTTCCCCTTCTTCGCTTATCTATTTGCCTGCCTGCTTGGCCTGTTTGCCCTTGGTGGTTACTGGTACGGGCTCGGTCAACCGGTGCTGCTGCCGGACGTGGCCAGCGCCACGCACAAATTGCAGTGCGCCTCGTACACACCGTTCGACAAGGACCAATCGCCATTCGATCAGCCGTTCAAACTGCGCCCTGAACGCATGGACGCCGACCTCGCGTTGCTGGCAACCCGCTTCGAGTGCATTCGCACCTATTCGATGACCGGTCTCGAAGCGCTGCCAGACCTGGCGCGCAAGCATGGCCTGAAGCTGATGATCGGCGCCTGGGTCAACAGCAACCCGGTGGACACTGCCAAGGAAGTCGAACTGCTGATCGCCGAGGCCAACGCCAACCCGGACGTGGTCAGCTCAGTGATCGTAGGCAACGAAACCCTGCTGCGCAAGGAAGTCACCGGCGCGCAATTGGCCAAGCTGATCAACCACGTCAAGAGCCACGTCAAACAGCCAGTGACCTACGCCGACGTCTGGGAGTTCTGGCTCAAGCATCCTGAAGTCGCCCCGGCGGTGGACTTCCTGACCATCCATTTGCTGCCGTACTGGGAAGATGATCCGTCCAACATCGACGCCGCCCTGCAGCACGTTGCCGAGGTTCGGCAGATCTTCGGCAGCCGCTTCGCGCCCAAGGACGTGCTGATTGGCGAAACCGGCTGGCCGAGTGAAGGTCGTCAACGGGAAACCGCCGTACCGAGCCGCGTCAATGAAGCCAAGTTCATTCGTGGTTTTGTGGCGATGGCCGAGCAGCAAGGCTGGCACTACAACCTTATCGAAGCCTTTGACCAGCCATGGAAACGCGCCAGTGAAGGAGCGGTCGGCGGTTACTGGGGGCTGTTCGACGCAAACCGCCAGGACAAGGGCGTACTGGCCGGCCCCGTCACCAACCTGCCGTTCTGGCCGCAATGGCTGGCAGTCGGCGGCCTGATCTTCCTCGGTACGCTGATGCTTGGCGGCCGCGTACGCAGTACTCGTGCAGCGTTGGTGTTGCCACTGCTCGGTGCGGTCGCTGCATGCTCCATTGGCACCTGGGGTGAGCTGGCTCGCGCTACCAGCCGCTTTGCCGATGAGTGGATCTGGGCTGCGTTGCTGACCGGCCTGAACTTTTTGGTGCTGGCCCATGCGACGTTGTTCCTCAGCGCCAGAACCGGTTGGCGTGAACGCGCCTTCAATGCACTGGAACGTCGCGCTGGCTGGCTGCTCGCTGCCGCCGGATTCGCTGGTGCGGTGATGATGCTGGGGCTGGTGTTCGAACCGCGCTATCGCAGCTTCCCGAGCGCCGCCCTGCTACTGCCAGCGCTGGTCTATCTGATTCGCCCGGTCGGCGCACCGCGCCGGGAAATTGCACTGCTGACTTTCATCATCGGCGCCAGCATCGCCCCGCAGCTGTACCGCGAAGGCCTGTTCAACCAGCAAGCCTGGGGCTGGGCGCTGGTTTGCCTGCTGATGATTGCCGCGCTGTGGCGCAGCTTGCGGGTTCGCAATACCTGATAAATCGCATTGATTATCGGCGGTCCTTTGTGGCGAGGGGGCTTGCCCCCGCTGGACTACGGAGTAGTCCCGAGTCCAGCCGGTTCACCACGAGCTTTTTACGGCTGCTTCGCAGCCGAACGGGGCGGTGCGGCGTTCCGTCAAGCTCCCTCGCCACACGCCCGCACCAACCGCAACCCTGCGATCACCACGGCAAATACCGCAATGCCGGTGTTGTACAGCGCCAATGCCGGAAATCCGAACACCAGCGCCAACACCGCCAGCCACCAGCCAGCCCGGCCCGGCACCACAAAGCCCAGCACCGCTGCCGCCAATGCAGCCCCGCCCATCACCTTGAAGTGAATCATCAAGCCGAGGGTCGAGCGCGCCTGGCATTCCCAACGGCTCGCCTCATCAACGCAGAGACCCACCCACAGGGCATCCTCCATCAGGACATAACGCAGGCCATAACTGGCGGCCAGCCACAGCGGCAAGGCGATAAGCAAAATAATGACGGGCAGACGGCGAGACATGAAGCACTCCGATAAACGAAAACGGCGCCCAGCTTAATCGCCCGCCAGCCGTAAGCAAGCGAGACCCGTAGAAATCTGTTCAGACAATCGCTGCAAAGTGTATCGTTCAGCCGCTATTGATCCGAATTCAGCCTCTTTGGTGCCGCCGCATGGCACTTTGGCGCAACACCGGTGGTCATAGCCTGCGAACATCATCAGGTACCTTCCTCTAAGGGAATTAGTCATGCTCCGTTCCTTGCGCTTTGCTGCCTTGATAAGCGGCGTTATTTTGAGTGCGTCCGCACTGGCGGCAGACATCGACGCCGTCAGTTATGGCTACCCCTTGACCAACCCGTTCGAGGCGACCATTGCCACGACCCCGCCGGAGTTGCGTCCCGAGTTGCCGTCCGATGACGCGATCCATCAATCCGACTACACCCTGAAGCTGCGCCCGGAACGCGAGTTCGACCTGCCGGACAATTTCTGGCCAGTGAAAAAGCTCACCTATCGCATGGCCACACAGGATCACGCCGCACCGCTGATTTTCCTGATTGCCGGCACCGGCGCGCGCTTTGACAGCAGCATTAACGAATACCTGAAAAAGCTCTACTACAAGGCCGGTTATCACGTCGTGCAACTGTCCTCACCGACCAGTTTCGACTTCATGAGCGCCGCTTCCCGATTTGCCACCCCGGGCGTGTCCAAGGAAGACGCCGAGGACATGTACCGCGTGATGCAAGCGGTGCGTGCACAAAACCCGAAGCTGCCGATCACCGACTACTACCTCACCGGCTACAGCCTGGGTGGACTGGATGCGGCGTTTGTCAGCAAGCTGGATGAAACCCGACGCAGCTTCAACTTCAAGAAAGTCTTGCTGCTCAATCCTCCAGTCAACCTCTACACCTCTGTCACCAACCTCGACAAGCTTGTGCAAACCGAGGTCAAGGGCATCAACAACAGCACCACGTTCTATGAACTGATGCTCAACAAGCTGACGCGCTACTTCCAGCAAAAAGGCTACATCGACCTCAACGACGCGCTGGTCTACGACTTCCAGCAATCGAAACAACACCTGAGCAACGAACAGATGGCCATGCTGATCGGCACCTCGTTCCGTTTTTCGGCCGCCGACATCACCTTCACCTCGGACCTGATCAACCGACGCGGCCTGATCACCCCGCCCAAGTTTCCGATCACCGAAGGCACCAGCCTCACGCCATTCCTCAAGCGTGCACTGCAATGTGATTTCAACTGCTACCTCACCGAGCAGGTGATCCCGATGTGGCGCGCCCGGACCGACGGCGGCAGCATCTTGCAGTTGATTGACCAGGTCAGCCTCTACGCACTCAAGGACTACCTGCACGACAGCCCGAAAATTGCCGTGATGCACAATGCCGACGATGTAATCCTCGGCCCGGGCGACCTCGGTTTCTTGCGTAAAACCTTCGGCGATCGCCTGACGGTTTACCCTCACGGCGGCCATTGCGGCAACCTCAACTACCGCGTCAACGCCGACGCCATGCTGGAGTTCTTCCGTGGCTAAACACCTCCTTCTGCTAGCTGCACTGCTTGGCGCAGTCGGCTATGCCCATGCCGACAACAGCAAGGCCAACTCCACGACTGTGGTTGATCAGGACGGCTTCACCGAGCCGATGACCAAACTCAAGTTCAACCCGGGACTGGACCAGCGTGAGTTCGAACGCTCGACCCTGAATGCGCTGAGTGTCTATGACCCGCTGGAGTCGTGGAACCGTCGGGTCTACCACTTCAACTACCGCTTCGACCAATGGGTGTTTCTGCCGGTGGTCGACGGTTATCGCTACGTCACCCCAAGCTTCCTGCGCACTGGCGTCAGCAACTTTTTCAACAACCTGGGTGACGTACCCAATCTGGTGAACAGCCTGCTGCAGTTCAAGGGCCAGCGCTCACTGGACATCACCGGGCGATTGCTGCTCAACACGACCCTCGGCATCGGCGGCCTGTGGGACCCGGCCACTGCCATGGGCCTGCCGCGCCAGGTCGAAGACTTCGGCCAGACGCTGGGCTTCTACGGGGTTCCGGGCGGCGCTTACTTCGTACTGCCAATCCTCGGCCCCTCGAACCTGCGCGATACCGCAGGCCTTGCGGTCGACTATACGGCGGAGTCGGCCATCAACTACCTGAACGTCTCGAAAGTCAGCGCAAACCACCCGGAAATCTGGGTCCTGCGCAGCATCGACAAGCGCTATCAGACCAACTTCCGCTACGGCCAGCTGAACTCGCCGTTCGAGTACGAGAAAGTGCGTTACGTGTACACCGAAGCACGCAAGTTGCAGATCGCCGAATAAGGCATTCAGCGGATAACAAAAAAGGCCATTCGATATGAATCGAATGGCCTTTTTCATGCACTCCACAAGTCGAATGTGGGAGCGGGCTTGCTCGCGAAGAGGCCTTAACATTCAGCATCTACGTTGACTATTGCACCGCCTTCGCGAGCAAGCCCACACATTGGATATTTTTTGCCTTTGGATAGTGTCCTGGCTTCAGCCTTTGACTGCTTTCCAGATTTTGCTGACGACCATCACACCCGCCAACACCACCGCCCCTGCGACAATCCCTGCCGCCGCATTGAGCAAGCCCGGCACGATCCACGACAAGCCGCCGACGCTCTGACTCACGCCTTCGATCCAGTGATGCACCACCGGCACGCCATGGGTCAGGATCCCGCCGCCGACCAAAAACATCGCCGCGGTGCCGATCACCGAGAGGCTTTTCATCATGTACGGCGCGGCGCGCAGGATCGCGCCACCGATGCTTTTGGCCATTTGCCCAGGCTTGCGGGTCAGCCACAGGCCAAGGTCGTCGAGCTTGACGATACCCGCCACCAGGCCATAGACGCCGATGGTCATGACAATAGCGATGCCTGAAACCACAATCACTTGCTGCATCAGCGTTGCACCGGCGACGGTGCCCAGGGTGATGGCGATGATTTCAGCCGAAAGGATAAAGTCGGTGCGCACCGCACCTTTGATCTTGTCCTGCTCGTATGCCACCAGATCTGTCGCCGGATCAGCCACGGCTTCAACCAACTGCGCATGTTCCGCCTGATCTTCAGCCTTGCTGTGCAAAAACGAGTGGGCAAGCTTTTCGAAGCCTTCGAAACACAAGTACGCCCCACCGACCATCAACAAGGGTGTGACCAGCCAAGGAACGAATGCACTGATGGCCAACGCCGACGGCACCAGGATCAGCTTGTTGCGAAACGAGCCTTTGGCCACGGCCCAGACCACCGGAATTTCCCGCTCGGCGCGTACACCTGATACCTGCTGGGCGTTGAGCGCCAAGTCGTCGCCGAGCACGCCGGCGGTTTTCTTCGCGGCCATCTTGGTCATCAGCGCAACGTCGTCGAGTACGGCGGCGATATCGTCGATCAACACCAGCAAACTGCTTCCTGCCATGGGTCAGGCTTCCTTGGTATATAAATGTTGCGCAGCATAGCGTGCCGCGGTGCCCAAGTGCATTCTTGAGCGCCGCGCGAGGCCGGTGCTACCATGCGCAACCGCCAGTATCGGCAAGGAATCACCTGGTTTATGAGCACTATCCGCGAGCGCAATAAAGAACTGATCCTGCGTGCCGCCAGTGAAGAGTTTGCCGACAAAGGCTTCGCTGCGACCAAAACCAGTGACATCGCGGCCAAGGCGGGGTTACCCAAGCCCAACGTCTATTACTACTTCAAATCCAAGGAAAACCTCTACCGCGAGGTCCTGGAAAGCATCATCGAGCCGATTCTCCAGGCCTCGACGCCGTTCAACGCGGATGGCGTGCCGAGCGAAGTGCTCAGCGGCTACATTCGCTCGAAGATTCGCATCTCCCGCGACCTGCCGTTCGCATCCAAGGTGTTTGCCAGCGAGATAATGCACGGTGCGCCGCACCTGAGCGCCGACCTGGTCGAACAGCTCAACGCCCAGGCCAAGCACAACATCGACTGCATCCAGACCTGGATCGATCGCGGCCAGATCGCCCCGATCGAGCCCAACCACCTGATGTTCAGCATCTGGGCCGCGACCCAGACTTACGCCGACTTCGACTGGCAGATCTCCGCCGTCACCGGCAAGGCCAAACTGGATGAAAGCGACTACGAAGCTGCGGCGCAAACCATCATTCGGTTGGTGCTCAAGGGCTGCGAGCCGGACAGGTAGACCGAGTCGCCCTCATTCGCGAGCAAGCCCGCTCCCACACTTGATTTATGGTGTTCACACATCTTGTGTCCACTGAAGATCCAATGTGGGAGCGGGCTTGCTCGCGAATGGGGCAACTCGGTTTCAGATCAAATCCATATCGCATCCCACAATGGATAATCGCCCAGCCGCTTGACCAGTCCCGCCCGCAATGGGTTGGCAACAACATACCGAGCGACTTTCACCAGGCTTTCCTCATGCCGCAGCGCGTGATCATGAAAACTCTGCTGCCAAAGACTGCCCGATCTTCCAGTCGCTGAATTGATTGATCGGGTACTCAAGGATTTCGTCCGGCACATCAATTGCCCCAGCGATCCTCGGTGCAATTGAATCAACCAGTGAAAGTGATCAGGCATGACTACCCAAGCCAAGGAGTCGGCAATACCTTGTTCCTGTGCTTGCTTGAACTGGTGTACAACTATCCTGCCCAAGGCATAGTCCCTGAAAACAGGCTCACGGTTAAATGTATTTGCTGTCAGCAGATAGATCCGGTTTTGCTCTGCATAGCGGCCAATGCGCAGGCGATGTGAGGCAGATCGTTCCGGCATTCCCTTGCCCCCTTTCATGATCAAGTGATGAAGAAGGCTAGACCTGTGATTGCTTGAGGGTTGGGGCAGACTTTTAGCTGGATGTGTCTGAAAGATTGCTTTCACGAGCAAGCCCGCACACTTGATCTCGATTGTTCACAGAATTTGTGTACGCAGAAAAACCAATGTGGGAGTGGGCTTGCTCGCGAAGGCGATGGTTCATGCGCTGAAGATCAAGCCGTCACCCCCGCATCCGCCCGCAACCCCTGTTCCTCGATGGCGTTGATCGCGCATTGCTCGTCGATGTCCGAGGTGTCGCCGCTGATGCCGATGGCCCCCAGCACAACCCCGTCCTGATCACGAATCAGCACCCCGCCCGGCGCGGGTACCACGCTGCCCTGCCCCAGGCTGTTCAACGCGGCGATAAACGCCGGGCGCTGTTGCGCGTCCAGTGCCAATAGCCGCGAGCCCTTACCCAGCGCGATCGCGCCCCAGGCTTTGCCGATGGCGATCTGTGGACGAAGCAGGCTCGCGCCGTCTTCGCGTTGCAGGCTCAACAAATGCCCGCCCGCATCGAGTACTGCAATGGTCAGCGGTGCCGCGGCGATCTTGCGCCCCGCAACGATAGCCCGATTGGTCAGGCTGACTGCGACTTTCAAGGTTAAAGCGCTCATGGGTGCCGTCCTTATCTTGTTATGGGAAAGCCTTTGGGGTTCTTTTGCTCCGAAGCCCGATGCAACAAATAGAACACAATGAATTATTTTTTTGTATACAATAATTCTCGAAATACGGCTCATGCGACGAAACGCCACAGTGTTTATGGCCCTCCGACGAATGAAACAGCCGCTTGAGAAAATGGATTGACCTGCGCCGTCCGCCGTGAATACACTCTGCGCAAAGCCACTTGTATACAATTACAAAACGTAAAGAGGCACAAAACCATGAGCAAAATGAGAGCAATCGAAGCCGCCGTTCTGGTGATGCGCCGTGAAGGGGTTGATACCGCTTTTGGCATTCCGGGCGCTGCAATCAACCCGCTGTACTCCGCCCTGCAAAAGGTCGGCGGCATCGATCACGTCCTCGCTCGCCACGTTGAAGGCGCCTCGCACATGGCCGAGGGTTACACCCGCACCAAGGCTGGCAACATCGGCGTGTGCATCGGCACCTCCGGCCCTGCCGGTACCGACATGGTCACCGGGCTTTACAGCGCCTCGGCCGACTCGATCCCGATTCTTTGCATCACCGGGCAAGCACCCCGTGCCCGTATGCACAAGGAAGACTTCCAGGCCGTCGATATCACCAGCATCGTCAAGCCGGTGACCAAATGGGCGACCACCGTTCTGGAGCCGGGCCAGGTGCCTTACGCGTTCCAGAAAGCCTTCTATGAAATGCGCTCCGGCCGTCCTGGCCCGGTACTGATCGACCTGCCGTTCGACGTGCAGATGGCCGAAATCGAATTCGACATCGACGCCTACGAACCACTGCCATTGGCCAAGCCCGCGGCAACCCGCAAGCAAGTCGAGAAAGCCCTGGCCATGCTCGATCAGGCTGAACGTCCATTGCTGGTAGCCGGCGGCGGCATCATCAACGCCGATGCCAGCGACCTGTTGGTGGAATTCGCCGAGCTGACCGGTATTCCGGTGATCCCGACCCTGATGGGTTGGGGCACGATCCCGGACGATCACCCGCTGATGGTCGGTATGGTTGGCCTGCAGACTTCGCACCGTTACGGCAACGCGACGATGCTCAAGTCCGACGTGGTGCTGGGCGTGGGTAACCGTTGGGCCAACCGTCATACCGGTTCGGTCGAGGTGTACACCGAAGGCCGCAAATTCATTCACGTCGACATCGAGCCGACCCAGATCGGCCGCGTATTCACCCCGGACCAGGGCATCGTTTCCGACGCCGGCCTGGCGCTGAAAATGTTCATCGAAGTCGCCCGCGAGTGGAAAGCCGCCGGCAAACTGAAGGATCGCAGCGCCTGGTTGCAAGACTGCCAGCAGCGCAAGGCCAGCCTGCACCGCAAGACTCACTTCGACAACGTGCCGGTCAAACCGCAGCGCGTGTACGAAGAGATGAACCAGGTATTCGGCAAAGACACCTGCTACGTCAGCACCATCGGTCTGTCGCAGATTGCCGGCGCGCAGTTCCTGCACGTCTACAAACCGCGTCACTGGATCAACTGCGGTCAGGCCGGCCCTCTGGGCTGGACCATTCCGGCAGCACTGGGCGTGGTCAAGGCTGATCCGAGCCGTAAGGTCGTGGCACTCTCGGGCGACTACGACTTCCAGTTCATGATCGAAGAACTGGCGGTGGGCGCGCAGTTCAAACTGCCGTACATCCACGTCGTGGTGAACAACTCGTACCTGGGCCTGATCCGTCAGGCGCAGCGCGGTTTCGACATGGATTACTGCGTGCAGCTGTCCTTCGACAACCTCAACGCACCGGAGCTCAACGGTTACGGGGTGGACCACGTAGCGGTTGCCGAAGGTTTGGGTTGCAAGGCGTTGCGCGTGTTCGAGCCGGCGGGCATCGCCCCTGCCCTGCGCAAGGCCGAGGAGCTGATCGAGGAGTTCAAGGTTCCGGTGATCGTCGAGATCATCCTGGAGCGCGTGACCAACATTTCCATGGGCACCGAGATCAACGCCGTCAACGAATTCGAGGACCTGGCGCTGGTCGGCACCGACGCACCGACGGCGATTTCGTTGCTGGATTAAGAATGACTTGTCACCTGTAGCAGCTGCCGAGGCACGAGGCTGCGTTGGGCTGCGAAGCGGCCCCCGACGGCGGTCCTGCGGACACGCAACGCAGCCTCGTGCCTCGGCAGCTGCTACAGGCACATATTTTTTACAGGAGACCACCATGCCGCGTTTCGCAGCCAACCTGTCCATGCTGTTTACCGAGCAGGATTTTCTTGCCCGCTTCGAAGCGGCCGCCAAAGCCGGCTTCAGCGGTGTCGAATACCTGTTCCCGTACGATTTCAGCTCCGCCGACATCAAGGCTCAACTGGATGCCAACGGTCTGACCCAAGTGCTGTTCAACCTGCCGGCCGGTGACTGGGCCAAGGGTGAGCGCGGGATCGCCTGCCATCCGGATCGCGTGGAAGAGTTCCGCGCCGGCGTCGATCTGGCGATCGCTTATGCACAGGTTCTGGGCAACACCCAAGTCAACTGCCTGGCCGGTATCCGCCCACAAGGTGTCGACGATGCCACCGTGGAAAAGACCTTTGTCGCCAACCTCAAATATGCCGCCGACAAGCTGCAAGCGGTGGGCATCAAACTGGTGATGGAAGCGATCAATACCCGCGACATCCCGGGCTTCTACCTGAACAACACCGCCCAGGCGCTGTCGATTCGCGAACAAGTGGGCAGCGCCAACCTGTTCCTGCAATACGACATCTACCACATGCAAATCATGGAGGGCGACCTGGCCCGCACCATGGCGACGCACCTGGAAGAGATCAACCACATTCAACTGGCCGACAATCCGGGCCGCAACGAGCCGGGCACCGGTGAAATCAACTACCGCTTCCTGTTCGAACACCTGGACCGCATCGGCTACCAGGGCTGGATCGGCTGTGAATACAAGCCGCTGACCACCACTGAAGCGGGTCTTGGCTGGTTGAAAACCCATAACGCAATCTGACGCAGACCCTGTGGGAGCGGGCTTGCTCGCGAAGAGGCCATAACATTCAGCATCTATGTTGGCCGATACACCGCCTTCGCGAGCAAGCCCGCTCCCACCAAAAACCGTCCCCAATTTGCTTGAAGCAGCAATAAAAACAAGAGGATTTTCTCATGGCTAAAATCGGATTTATCGGCACCGGCATCATGGGCCACCCAATGGCGTTGAACCTGCAGAAAGCCGGTCACAGCCTGTTCCTGTCGGCGCACCACGACGCTGCTCCGGCTGACCTGGTTGCCGCTGGCGCGGTCGCCCTGGCGAGCCCGAAAGAAGTCGCTCAGGAAGCCGAATTCATCATCATCATGGTGCCGGATACCCCACAGGTCGATGATGTGCTGTTCCGTGCCGATGGCGTCGCCGCCGGTGTCGGCAAAGGCAAAGTGGTCATCGACATGAGCTCGATCTCGCCGACCGCGACCAAAGCCTTCGCGGCGAAGATCAACGAGAAAGGCGCGCAATACCTCGACGCTCCGGTGTCCGGTGGTGAAGTCGGCGCCAAAGCCGCGACCCTGAGCATCATGGTCGGTGGCGACAGCGATGCTTTCGAGCGCGCGCTGCCGCTGTTCCAGAGCATGGGCAAGAACATCACCCTGGTCGGCGGCAATGGCGACGGTCAAACCGCCAAAGTGGCGAACCAGATCATCGTGGCGCTGAACATCCAGGCCGTGGCCGAAGCCTTGCTGTTCGCCTCGAAGAACGGTGCGGATCCTGCCAAGGTCCGTGAAGCGCTGATGGGTGGTTTCGCCTCCTCGAAGATTCTTGAAGTACACGGCGAGCGCATGATCAAAGGCACCTTCGATCCAGGCTTCCGCATCAGCCTGCATCAGAAGGACCTCAACCTGGCGCTGGCCGGTGCTCGCGAATTGGGCATCAACCTGCCCAACACCGCAGGCACCCAGCAAGTGTTCAGCACCTGCGCGGCCCTCGGTGGTAGCAACTGGGACCACTCGGCGCTGATCAAAGGTCTGGAACACATGGCGAACTTCTCGATTCGCGATAAGTAAGCCCTGCTACAGAGGGTCAGCCTGGCCCTCTGTAGGAGCAAGGCTTGCCCGCGATCGAATCGCCTCGGTGCAGCTGAAACACCGTGGTGTCTGGATCGCGGGCAAGCCTTGCTCCTACAGGGGCTATGCAAGTCTCGATATCCCCCAATAACAAGAATTCCGGGAGCCCGCCATGTCGGTCGATCCGCAACAATTCCTGCGCGAGCTGTTTGCCACAGCCATCGACGCGGCCCATCCGCAGCAGGTCCTCGAAGCCCATCTACCGAAAGATCGCAGCGGTCGGGTGATCGTCATTGGTGCCGGCAAAGCCGCCGCGGCCATGGCCCAAGTGGTCGAGCGCTGCTGGCAGGGCGAAGTGTCTGGCCTGGTGGTCACCCGCTACGGTCACGGCGCCCCTTGCGAAAAAATCGAAGTGGTCGAAGCCGCCCACCCGGTGCCTGATGCGGCCGGTCTGGCGGTGGCCAAACGGGTGCTGGAACTGGTCAGCAACCTGAGCGAAGACGACCGGGTGATCTTCCTGCTCTCGGGCGGTGGTTCGGCCCTGCTCGCCCTGCCCGCAGCCGGCATCACTCTGGCCGACAAACAGGCGATCAACAAAGCCCTGCTCAAATCCGGCGCAACTATCGGCGAGATGAACTGCGTGCGCAAACACCTCTCGGCGATCAAGGGCGGCCGCCTCGGTAAAGCCTGCTGGCCAGCGACGGTTTATACCTACGCGATTTCCGATGTCCCGGGCGACCTCGCCACGGTGATTGCATCCGGCCCGACCGTCGCCGATCCGAGTACCTCGGCTGAAGCCCTGGCGATCCTCAAGCGCTACGCTATCGAGGTTCCGGCGTCGGTACGCAGCTGGTTGCAAAGCCCCGAATCGGAGACGGTAAAACCTGGCGACCCGAGCCTGGCTCGCAGCCATTTCCAGTTGATCGCCCGACCGCAGCAATCCCTGGAAGCGGCAGCGGTGAAAGCCCGCCAGGCCGGTTTCAGCCCGTTGATCCTCGGCGATCTGGAAGGCGAATCCCGCGAAGTGGCGAAAGTCCATGCCGGGATTGCGCGCCAGGTGGTGCTACACGGCCAGCCGTTGGCGGCGCCCTGCGTGATTCTCTCCGGTGGCGAAACCACCGTCACCGTGCGCGGCAATGGCCGTGGCGGACGCAACGCCGAGTTCCTGCTGAGCCTGACCGACAGCCTCAAAGGTCTGCCCGGCGTCTACGCGCTGGCCGGTGATACCGATGGCATCGACGGCTCCGAAGACAACGCCGGCGCAATCATGACCCCGGACAGCTACGCCCGCGCCACGGCTCTCGGTCTGAGCGCCAGCGACGAGTTGGACAACAACAATGGCTATGGCTATTTCGCTGCGCTCGACGGGCTGATCGTCACCGAGCCGACGCGTACCAACGTCAACGACTTCCGCGCCATCCTGATCCTTGAGAGCCCTGAACATGACGCCTGATAAAAAAGTCAAAATCCTCGCCACCCTTGGCCCGGCCACTGACGGGATCGATGACATCCGCGAGCTGGTGCAAGCCGGGGTGAATATCTTTCGCCTGAACTTCAGCCACGGCGATCACGCTGACCACGCCCAGCGCTACCAGTGGATCCGCGAAGTCGAGCGCCAACTCAATTACCCGCTGGGCATTCTGATGGACCTGCAAGGCCCAAAGCTGCGGGTCGGCCAATTTGCCGAGGGCAAGGTGCAACTGGTACGTGGTCAGGCCCTGCGCCTGGACCTCGATGCCACGCCGGGTGACGAGCGGCGGGTCAATCTGCCGCACCCGGAAATCATCGCCGCGCTGGAACCCGGCATGGACCTGTTGCTGGACGACGGCAAACTGCGTTTGCGGGTGGTGACCAAGTACGCCGATGCCATCGACACCACGGTGCTCAATGGCGGCGAGCTGTCGGACCGCAAAGGCGTCAACGTGCCGCAAGCGGTACTCGACCTCAGCCCGCTGACGGCCAAGGATCGTCGCGACCTGAGTTTCGGTCTGGAATTAGGTGTCGATTGGGTCGCGCTGTCATTTGTGCAGCGTCCTGAAGACATTCGTGAGGCACGCGCACTGATCGGCAACAAAGCCTTTTTGATGGCGAAAATCGAAAAACCGTCGGCCGTTGAACAACTGCGCGAAATCGCCGAACTGAGCGACGCGATCATGGTTGCTCGTGGTGACCTCGGCGTTGAAGTACCGGCCGAGAGCGTGCCGCAGATCCAGAAAGACATCATCAGCACCTGCCGCCAGCTCGGCAAACCGGTGGTGGTGGCGACCCAGATGCTCGAGTCCATGCGTTTCTCCCCAGCGCCGACACGGGCCGAGGTAACCGACGTCGCCAACGCCGTGGCCGAAGGGGCTGACGCGGTGATGCTCTCGGCGGAAACCGCTTCTGGCGATTACCCGCTCGAAGCGGTGCAGATGATGAGCAAGATCATCCGTCAGGTCGAAAGCGGTCCGGATTACCAGGCGCAACTGGATGTCAGCCGGCCAAAAGCCGAAGCCACGACTTCGGACGCCATCAGCTGTGCGATCCGCCGGATCAGCAACATTCTTCCAGTAGCGGTGCTGGTGAACTACAGCGAGTCCGGCAGTTCGAGCTTGCGTGCGGCGCGGGAGCGGCCAGCAGTGCCGATCCTTAACCTGACGCCAAACCTGCAAACCGCGCGGCGCTTGAGCGTGGCGTGGGGCGTGCACTCGGTGGTCAACGATCGATTGCGGCAAGTCGACGAGGTGTGCTCCACCGCACTGGAAATCGCCCAGGCGCAAGGCATGGCCAAGCGTGGTGATACGTTGTTGATCACTGCGGGCGTGCCTTTCGGTCAGCCGGGATCCACTAACTCGTTGCGCATAGAGACATTGATTTAGCGAACTGCCCTTGTGGCGAGGGGCTTGCCCCCGTTCGGCTGCGCAGCAGTCGTAAGTCCGGTAAGCCGGTTTCGACTGACAAAACATGTAATCAGATTGTGGCCGCTTCGCAGCCCAACGGGGGCAAGCCCCCTCGCCACAGGGTTTTGTGCAAGTCCCTGGTATTTATCAGCATGCCCTCACACCACTTCAACACCCACTGCCCCGACTGGGCCACTGCCCTGCTCAACGGTTTCAGTCAGATTTTCCTCCAGCGTCATCCGCTGTGCGGCCTGCTGTGCCTGTTGGCCATCCTGTTTAGCGCTCCGACGTTACTCGGCGGCGCCCTGTTGGGTGGCGTGGCCGGCTTGCTCACTGCGCAACGTCGCGGCTACGCCAAGGCTGATCGCCAAGCCGGACTCTTCAGCTACAACGGCGTCTTACTCGGCCTCTTGCTCAGCCTGCAGTTCAGCTGGTCGGCCATGCTGCCACCACTGATCCTCGCCAGCGGTGGACTGAGTGCGATCGTCACCCAGCAATGGCTCAAGCGCACTCGCGACCAGCATTTCCTGCCCGCCTACACCGCACCGTTCGTGGGGTTGGGCTGGATACTGCTGAGCGTTGCCGCCCCGGCCCATTCGGCACCTGCGCCACTGCCGGAACTCGACGCCCTTAGCCTGCTCGGCGCCGAGTTCAAAGGCCTGGGCCAAGTCATCTTCCTCGACCATCCTTTGGCAGGCGTGCTGATCGTCGTCGGGCTGCTGCTTGCCAACCGCCGCGCCGCGCTCTGGGCACTGCTGGGTTCCGCCGCGGGTCTGCTCTGCGCCGTGTGGCTGAACCAAACGCCTGACGCATTGCTCGGCCTTTATGGCTACAACCCGGCGCTGGCCGCCCTTGCCCTCAGTCAACAATCCCGCCAACCCTGGCTGCCGCTGCTGGGTATTGCACTGGCGATCCTCCTCACACCGGCGTTTGCTGCCGTGGGGTTGGCGACATTGACCGCGCCGTTCATTCTCGCCTGCTGGTTGCTGCGCTCGGGTATTCGCCTGCTGCGCCAAGCGACCCCAGACAGTGCGCCTTGCCAAACCTCGGAGAATCAACCTAGGCTGCGCTGATTTATGGCCAAGGCGATTTGAATGGACAGCAACGACTCGTGGCGTAAGCGCCTGTACGTGATGATTTTCCATACCGACACGGTGGCCGGGCGGCGCTTCGATAAAACGCTGCTGCTGATCATCCTTGCCAGCCTGGTGGTGGTGATCCTCGACAGCATCGATGACGTTCACCAGAACTTCGCCAACACCCTGGCGTACATCGAGTGGGGCTTTACCCTGATCTTCCTGGTCGAGTACATGTTGCGCTTGTACTGCTCGCCCAGGCCGCTGCGTTACGCCTTCAGTTTTTACGGGCTGGTGGATTTGCTGGCGATTGTTCCCGGCATCCTTGCGCTGTATTACAGCGACGCGCAGTACCTGCTGATTATCCGGATCATCCGTATGCTGCGGATCTTTCGCGTGCTCAAACTGCTCCCCTACCTGAAGCAGGCCCATTACCTGCTCGACGCCCTGCGTGGCAGCAAACAGAAAATCATCGTATTCCTGCTCAGCGTCTGCACACTGGTAACGGTGTTCGGCACGCTGATGTATGTGGTCGAAGGCCCGGAGCATGGCTTTACCAGCATTCCCAAAGGGATCTATTGGGCGATCGTCACCCTGACCACCGTCGGCTACGGCGACATCGTGCCCAAGACCGCTTTGGGGCAGGTCATCTCAGCGATGGTGATGGTCACCGGTTACTCGATCATCGCCGTCCCCACCGGGATTTTTACCGCCGAACTGGCCAACGCCATGCGCGGCGAACAGCTGCAACATGACTGCCCGGTGTGCCGCAAAAACCAGCATGAGCACAGCGCGGCATTTTGCTCACGCTGCGGTAATGCACTGTTCAAGAAAATAGAATAAGCAAAGTACTTTTTAATCTTTAAAGGGATATGTAGCCCCGGCTATAGTCGACGGCAAATTGCCTTCATCTCGAACAAAAGGAATGTGCAGTGAAAAAGATCTTTGGCGCCTCACTTCTGGCCGCTGGCCTGGCCCTCGCGAGCGTGGCCCAGGCCGCACCGACCCTGCTCAACGTGTCCTATGACGTGATGCGCGATTTCTACAAGGACTACAACACCGCCTTCCAGAAACACTGGCAAGCCGAGCACAACGAAAACATCACCCTGCAGATGTCCTTCGGCGGCTCCAGCAAACAGGCCCGATCAGTGATCGATGGCCTGCCGGCCGACGTTATCACCATGAACATGGCCACCGACATCAACGCGTTGGTCGACAACGGCAAACTGGTCCCGGACAACTGGGTAACTCGCCTGCCGGACCACAGCGCGCCGTTCACTTCCGCCACCGTGTTTATCGTGCGCAAGGGCAACCCGAAAGCCCTGAAAGACTGGCCGGACCTGCTCAAGGATGGCGTGCAAGTGATCGTGCCCAACCCGAAAACCTCGGGCAATGGCCGCTATACCTATTTGTCGGCGTGGGGCTACGTGCTGAAAAACGGCGGCGACGAGAACAAGGCCAAGGCCTTCGTCGGTAAGCTGTTCAAACAAGCCCCGGTACTCGACACCGGTGGCCGCGCAGCCACCACCACCTTCATGACCAATCAGATCGGCGACGTACTGGTGACCTTCGAGAACGAAGCGGAAATGATCGCCCGCGAGTTCGGTCGCGACCAGTTCGAAGTCATCTACCCAAGCGTCTCCGCCGAGGCCGAGCCGCCAGTCAGTGTGGTCGACAAAGTCGTCGACAAGAAAGGCACCCGCGCCGCCGCCGAGGAATACCTGAAGTACCTGTGGTCCCCGGAAGGCCAGGAAATCGCCGCCGCCAACTACCTGCGTCCGCGTGACCCGGCCGTTTTGGCCAAGCACACCGACCGTTTCCCGAAAGTCGACTTCCTGTCGGTGGAGAAAACCTTCGGTGACTGGCGCACCGTGCAGAAAACCCACTTCAACGATGGTGGGGTTTTCGACCAGATTTACAGCGGGCAATAAGCGCTGGATCAGCAATGAAAAAGGCGACCTCAGTAGTCGCCTTTTTCATACCCGCCGGTAACTCACATCGGCGGCGCCACACCATCCTTACCAACCGAAATCGATTGCGCCGTCAGGGTTCCATCTGCGCTTTGGGTAGCGAACAACACGACCTTGACCCCGACTTTGAGCAGGCTGCGGTCAGCCGGGGTCAGGTTGACGATCGGCACGTCTTCCGGCACCAGGATGGTCTGCTGGCCACCCTTGTAATTGACGGTCAGGATTCGGCCATTGTTGACCACCAGATCGCCGACGATGCCATTGGTCATGCTGCTGCCCTTAACCAGATCGAACGGACGGTGGCCGTCGCCGGTGCCGGCCATTTCAGGTGGGAACACATGCACCTCCAGCGCCTTGAGCGTGCCATCGTCTTGCGGTATTGCCGCTGAGCCAATGTAGCTGCCGGGCTTGATGTCTTCGATGTTGGCCGGGGTTACAGCGCGAACCTGGGTGTCCTTGGTCAACTGGATGATCGCGTTCTCGCCCGTGTTGGCATGCACCTTCAAGACCTCTTCGGACACCCCGGTGACTTCACCACGCACGCCGATGCGCATACCCGGTGCCTCCTCAGCCATAGCAGCAGTGGCGATCAGCACGCTGCCCAGGGAAATCAGACCAATGTTGCGTATCAGGCTACCAAACATCGTTTTCATGGGACCGGTTTCCACTGATGAGACGTTGAAAATGACTGATACCAAAGGGCTTAACCGCCCACACAAATCATAGGCGTTGCGGTGCAAGATGAAAGTTTTGCACCGCAACGTCCCCTTGACCGTCTCGCAACGCTCTCTAACAGCCACTGCAAGACGCAATTAGGCGCACCAACGAAAAAGGCCGGTCAATGACCGGCCTCTGGCGCTAGCGCTACGAATCAGTTCACCTCAAGCTTGTCGCGATTCTTGTCCAGAATCGCCTTGCCGATGCCCTTGACCTCCAACAACTCATCCACCGATGCAAACGGTCCATTACTCTCACGATATGCAACAATCGCCTTGGCCTTGGCCTCACCTACTCCAGCGAGTTCCCGCTGCAGTGTCGTTGCATCCGCCGTATTGAGATCGACTTTTGCAGCCTCCCCGGACGGTGCGACCTGTACGGTCAATGGCGCGGTTACAGCCTCCGTGTTTGTCGCTGGCGCAGCGATAGCGGCAATAGAGGCGCTGGTCAGCAGGGCAAAAACCAGAGAGTAGAAATAGCCTGTACGCATAAGTGACGCTCCATGACATCGATAGGAAAGAAGCAGCTTTTCCGAAGCTGCCTCCCAAACCTAGGTCATGCTGTGAGTCTGTCAAAAATGTATCAGTTACAGGGTGTGTAACAATCAGGGTTCGAGACGGCGTTGCTGGTAGATCCAGTCGACGATTTCACCATCGGGGGTGTAACCACTGACGGTTTCGCGTAACAACTGACGAACCCGTGAGTAGTCATCCCGCTCGACAGCGCCGAGCAGCTCGGTCAGCCGCGCCTTGAGCACGTCCCAAGGCAGATGGTCTTCATTGGCACTCATGATCATTGGGTGCTGAGTCGCTGCGACGTTATCGCCGATCAGTAACTCTTCATAGAGCTTTTCACCCGGGCGCAAACCGGTGAACTCAATGGCAATGTCACCTTGCAGGTTCTTCTCCGAGCGAATGCTCAAACCAGACAGATGGATCATCTTTTCAGCCAGCTCGACAATCTTCACCGGCTCACCCATGTCCAGCACAAACACATCGCCGCCCTGCCCCATGGAACCGGCCTGGATCACCAGTTGCGCCGCCTCGGGAATGGTCATGAAGTAGCGCGTGATCTTCGGGTGAGTCACCGTCAACGGTCCACCCGACTTGATCTGACTATGGAACAACGGGATCACCGAACCGGAAGAGCCCAGCACATTACCAAAGCGCACCATCGTGAACCGGGTCTTGTTGACACGCGATACATTGGCCTTGTCGCCCAGCAATACCGGCGCAATCTCACGACTAAGCGCCTGCAGTGTCATTTCGGCCAAGCGCTTGGTGCTACCCATCACATTGGTCGGACGCACGGCTTTGTCGGTGGAGATCAGCACAAAGTTGGCGACACCTGATTGCAAAGCGGCTTGTGCGGTATTGAGCGTACCCATCACATTGTTCAACACGCCTTCGGCGATATTGTGCTCAACCATCGGCACATGCTTATAGGCCGCTGCGTGGTAAACCGTTTCCACTTTCCAGGTTTTCATCACGTCCAGAAGCTTTTCCTGATGCCGGACAGAACCGAGAATAGGCAGCAGGCGAACAGACAGGGATTCACGACTGGCTCGTTTCTCCAACTCGGAAAGAATGCTGTAAAGATTGAACTCGCTGTGTTCAAACAGGATTAGCGTCGTAGGACCAAGAGAAAAAATCTGCCGGCAAAGCTCCGCACCGATAGAGCCGCCCGCACCGGTCACCATGACCGTTTTGCGCTTGATACAACGCTCCAGCAAATCAGGCTGAGCCGGTACCGAGTCACGCCCCAGCAAGTCGGCAATGTCGACCTCCTGGATGTCCTCGACCTTCACCCGCCCACTGGCCAGGTCAGTGAAATTCGGAACGCTACGAATGTGAAGCGGAAAGCCTTCCAGGAGATTCAGAATCTCCCTACGTCGTGCTCGCGTGGATGATGGCAGCGCCAGAAGAATTTCCTGCGCGCCGGTGACATCGATCATCTGCTGAATATGCTTGGGCTTGTAGACCTGCAGGCCTGAAATAGAGCGATCCGCGATACTCGCGTCGTCATCGATGAAGGCCACAGGACGCATTACCCGCCCCATGCGAAGCGCCGCGACGAGCTGGTTGCCAGCGACACCCGCGCCGTAGATGGCGACCTTGGTCAAACCATCGTCGCGATTGGTGAACGGCACGTGCTGAGCGGCGGTAAACCAGTCACCCATGAAGTATTGACGCATGCACAGGCGTAAGCCGCCGATGATGACCAGGCTGAGCCACCAGTAGTTGAAGATGATGGAGCGCGGAACCACGACCTGGTGATTGCTGTACCAATAGACAATGACAGCCAGAATCAGCGATGACAGGCTGACGGCCTTGACGATGGCGACGAGGGCATCGTTGCCAAAATAGCGCATGACGGCACGGTACATGCCGAAGCGGATGAACAGAGGGATGGCGACGACAGGAGCACAAGCGAATAGCCAGAAGTGGACTTTGAAAGGGTTGTACATATCGTCGATGCCCAGACGCACGATAAAAGCCAGCCACAGTGCAGCCCAGACCAGCACGACGTCTGTCGCGACCTGTATCAACCTTTTCCGTCGGCGGGGTAGCCCTACCAGATACGCTCTGACTTTATCCATATACCCTTCAAACACCTCACCCCCCCTTAAAACAGCCCTATAACGATGGTGAACCTCAAAAACGCCGCACAGTCACTTTAGACCTAAATGACAGAGTAATTGTCGCTTAGTTCTTCACCGCCGGGCCTTCCAGATCTCCGGCGCGAAATTTTACTGCCAGAGCGAGCAAGGGTGAGTAAGCCAGAATCACGCCCAAGACGCCGTTTAGACCATAGCGCGTCACACACACGGCAATGGGCAACAGCCAGAATAGATTGATCAGGCCCACAGCAAGGGTGACGGGCAGATGCCTGCCAAAATGACGCGAGGCAAACTGATACGCATGGCTACGATGAGCTTCATAGACCTTATCCCCCCTGAGCAATCTACGAAACAGCGTGAACGTCGCGTCGACGATAAATACCCCAAGCAAAATCAGCCACGCCCAAAGCATCGATGAATTATTCGACGCCGCCTGGAGAGAAAGCCCGCCCAGTACGATGCCGAGAAACCCGCTACCGGCATCGCCCATGAAAATCCTCGCGGGCGGGAAATTCCAGTAAAGAAAGCCAGCGACCGCAACGGCCAGCAGTAATGGAGCCCAAATCAAACTCTCAAGTCCTGCCATCCAGTAGAGAAGACAGGCGCCGAGGCAAACACAGATCGCCTCAAGGCTGGCGATACCATCGATACCATCCATGAAGTTGTAGAGATTAAGCAGCCATACCAGATAAAACAGTGCCAGCACATGCCCCAGCCATCCCAGGTTGAGCGAGACACCGCCCAACTCGATGGAGGGCAACCCGCCAAGCCAGAACAGCAACCACGCCGACGCTCCAAAGTGGCCGAGCAAACGCCAGCGGGCTGCAATATGCCCGTGGTCATCCATGAAACCAATAATCGCAATCACAGCTCCAGCACCGGCGATCGCCAGGAAAACCGACGAAGAAATGATCCCGGCAAAAAACAAAAGCCCCAGCGCCAACAGAAACCCCAAAACAATCGCCACGCCACCACCCCGAGGCGTGGGAACCGAATGAGAACTTCGGGCATTGGGAATGTCCATCAGGCTTCGGGACAACGCATACTTGCGCAATACCGCTGTCAGTAAAAAAGAGACGCCGGCAATGACCGGAATGAACCACCCATAACTCATGATCTTCGAGTATCCAGAAAATGTTGCGCCGTCAGACGCAAGGCATTATCAAGGCTGACTGGAGGAGTCCAACCCAGTAGTTGTTGATTCTTGCTGATATCAACCTGCAAGGACCCGAAAAGACGTTGAGACAGGGCTTTTCGGCCCAGTAACGTTGCTGCACCACTCATAAGCCAGACAGGTATCGGCAACAATCTGGCTGGTTTACCCAAAGCACCCGCCAACTTGCGCAATAACTGCGTTGTCGATACATCCTCACCATCACTGGCTAGAAATACCTGATTGGCAGCTGCCGGGTGCTCGGAACAGGTCACGATAAGGTCCACCAGATTGTCTATAGCGACAAGACTGCGTCGATTGCGCACAGCGCCAAAAGGCAACGGGACACCGTGATAGAGCCAACGCATCATGCTGAGAAAGTTGGCCTTTACCCCGGGACCATAGACCAGCACAGGGCGGATGATAACTATCTCCATACCCGTCGTTGAAGCAAGCAAACGCAAACCCTGCTCCGCTTCCAGCTTGGAAATACCATAAGGATCAACGGGAGCAGGCACATCGTCGGCGTTACATACCGTGTTTGGTTCCGTTCCCTCTCCGTTGACCTTGATCGAGCTGATGAAGATGAATCGCCTGACCCCGGCAGCGGCGGCCTGACGAGCAAGATTCAACGTAGCGTCAACATTGACTTCACGAAATGCCGCCAGCGGGTCAGCCGTCGTGTCATTCATGACGTGAACACGCGCAGCGCAATGAACAACGATATCGGCACCTTTAATGACGTCCTGCCAATCGTTGTCCGCATTAAGACTATCAAATACAACCGGGCGAACACTGGGAGGGAAAGTCGTTCCTGCATCCCTGACCGGTGCGATAACAGAATACTCAGGTATCCGTATCAATCGGTTGATTAACGCGCGACCCAAAAAACCACTTCCACCGGTAATCAGGAATGTTTCAGATCTCATGGGTGACCCTTGGGATTACGTGAAGAAATCAAAACCGCCAGACTTCAACTTCCCGATTACCCGATGCCGCCTTGCAGTAACGAGCTATAAATATCAGCGTAGGATTGAGCCATCGAGTCAGCGGAGAACACCTTTTCGAAACGTTGCGCAGCGGCCTGCCCCATCGAAGCGGCAAGCGCGGGTTGAGTCCAGAGCGTGTTCATTGCTTGCGCCAGGGCAACAGAGTCGCGTGGTGGAACCACCAGCCCTGTTTCTCCTGCAATGTTGATGTAGGTAGTGCCAGAGCCTATCTCGCACGAAATCATCGGCTTGCCGTACATCGCACCTTCAAGTAACGAGATTCCAAACGACTCGGACCTCAAGTGTGAAGGAAAAACGAATGCATAGCACAACGTCAGCAGCGCGGCTTTGTCCTCGTCAGGCAAACCACCCAGAAAATGTACATTCCCCAGCCCCAATTCAAGCGCCTGCGTTTTGAGTTCCGCCTCAAGGTGCCCTCCTCCCATGATCACTACTGGCAGTTGAGTCGCTTTGGCAGCCTCAAGCAGATAGTCCAACCCTTTGTAATAACGCAGCGCGCCAACGAACAGAAAAAACCGTCCCCCAAATCGCTCGCGCCAATACGCCAACTTTTCAGCTGAGGGTTGTGGATAAGTTTCGCGATCCAGACCATAAGGAACAACGCGCACTTTATCTTTGAAGCGCGTCAGCACCGGGCTGCTTTCAGCGTAGTTGGGTGATGAGGCGACAATGCAGTCAACGCTGGACAGAAAGCGGTTCATCAAGGGTTGATAAAGCTTGAGCAAGGTCTTTTGCTTGACGATATCCGAGTGGTAGCTGACGACCGTCGGCTTGCGAATACGCGTGGCGAAGTGCACCAGGTCCATGTAAGGCCAAGGGAAGTGGTAATGAACAATGTCCGCCCCTCGGGCAAGCTCGGCAAAATCCTTGAATGCCGACAACGAGAACCCCGTGGACGCCAGATGCAGATCAAGCCTGGATCGATGGGCGACATGATGACCCACTGCTTCATTCCGAGCGGCGCCACGATCACTGAGATACAAGACCTCGGATTCAAATCCGTGCCTGATTCCGCCCTCGGCAATCTGAAAAATAACCTGCTCTATCCCGCCCATCGTCTCTGGATAGTACGTTTTGAAAAAGTGCAGGACCTTGATCATCTTCCTTTGACCACTTGGTGATAAACCTGAAGTGTTTCCAGCGCACAGCGCTCCCAGGAAAAAGCCGCGGCATGTTGCATGCCTTGCTCAATAGCACTGGAACGCCATACCTCGTCCACCAGACCTTTATGGATGAGTCCGGTCAACGTATCGACATCCATCGCTTCACACATCAGTGCAGCATCGCCTGCCACTTCCGGCAGCGATGAACTGTTGGAACAGACAACCGGCACTCCTGAACTCATCGCTTCCAGAACCGGTAAGCCAAACCCCTCATACAACGAAGGAAAGGTAAACAAGCGTGCCCCCGCAAACAACAAGGGCAAGTCTTCACTTGGCACAAATCCCAGATAAAAAGCCCAGCCCTCGCGCCTGGCACTCTCGAGGCGCTGGTGAATACGCTCGTTTCGCCAGCCGTGATACCCGGTCAGAACCAGCGGCCAGCGTTTACGCAAGTCCATAGGCAGCCGCGAGTAGGCATCGAGCAATGTCTCGATATTTTTACGCGGCTCGATCGTGCCGACAAACAGGCTATACCCGCCCGGCTCCAGGCCATGCCGCGATAAGGTACTTCTCAGAACATCAGCACTACGAGGATGAAACTCGGCCGAACTGGCCAGCGGCACGGTGTGGATCCGCTCAATGGGCCAGGAGAAGTACTCAGCCAACTCTCGCCGAGTGTACTCAGAGTCTGTGATCAGTGCGTCAGCCCTGAGCAATGTGGTCTTGAGCTCTTTTTGCAAATAGCGCACGAGTTGCGGCGCATGGCAATGAGACCAGGTAAAGGGCGAGAGATCATGAAATGTCGCAACACTGCGCCCGGCGAAAGGCGGCAGGTAGTAATTGGGACTGTGGTAAAGAAAGTCCCCATGATCTTTTAGCGCACGCTTCCTGAGTAACGGCATGAGAAGCCGATACGCCTCAACCGCCAGGAAGTTTTTCTGCACCGCGCGCTTCAACCCATAGCCATTGCCCGACTCGTCAGCCGCAGTCGGCAGAGCAGGCAAAAAGCGCCGACCCGCAAAAAACTGCAGGTCGGTAATATCAGGATTCTGCTGCAGTCGCAGCGCCAATTCATAGGTGTAGCGACCGATACCGGTCAGCGGAAAGCGGACCGGTTCAACAGAAAGAATTAACTTCATTTATTCGGCCGTCAGCATCCAGCTCAGAGTTTCACCCAGAGCAGGTGTCTGCCAGCCCGGAACCAACGCCCGTAGACGAGAATTGTCCCCGCACAACGTCTTCACTTCATTGGCACGCACAAATGCCGGATTCACTTCGACTTGAACCTCATGACCGGTCAATGTCTGACACAGGTCAATGACCTCTCGAAGCGAATGGGTAGTCCCTGAGCTGACATTGATCGTCTGCCCCAGAGGTTTTGCTTCGATGAGACCACGATACGCCTTGACCAACGCACGGACATCACTGAAATCGCGCCATACGTCCAGGTTGCCCAACTCGATCTTTTCAGCCTTGCGACGAAAATGAGAGACGATTTTAGGCAACAGGAAGTTATCGGCCTGACCAACACCCGTGTAGTTGAAGGGGCGAGTGATCACAATCGGCAGACGCTCATGCCAGAGGTTGACCATGTACTCCATGGCCAACTTGCTAACAGCATAATCATTGGCCGGTGCAGGCATCGTAGACTCGGACAACAAACCTCCCGAGGCGTTGCCATAGACATTCGCACTGCTGGCGATAAGCACGCAATCCAGTGGCTTGCCACTGGATTCGATAGCTTCAAGCAGATGACGCGTTCCAATCAGATTGACTTGATAGAACGCGTCAGCCGCACCGTGCCCTACAAAGGCCAAGGCTGCGAGATGCACAACAACATCGGGCTGAATCTTTGCCAGCAACGCACGCAGACCCGGGCCATCGGCCAGATCTACCTGGTGATAATTGAAATCATCAGAAGGCTGACTGCCCAATCCGACAACCTCATAGCCATGAGCCTGCAGCTCGGCCGCCATATAGCGGCCAGTGAAGCCATGAATCCCCGTAATCAGCGCGCGTTTACCAGCAGTGGTCATCAGAAAGAAAATCCTTGCTTATTACGACGCAGATCCGCTTCGACCATCATACGGCACAGCTCTTCCAAAGAGGTCTTCGGTTCCCAGCCCAGTACTTCCTTGGCCTTGGCCGGGTTGCCGATCAGCAGCTCAACCTCGGTAGGACGATAGAATTTCGGGTTAATGGTGACCAACACTTTACCGGTCGCAGCATCAGTGCCTTGCTCAGCCTCAGCAACACCGGCCCAGGAAATAGTGATACCCGCAGCCTTGAACGCCATCGTAACGAAGTCACGAACGGTTTCGGTGCGGTTGGTGGCCAATACGAACGTATCCGGCTCGTCGGCTTGCAGCATGCGCCACATACCTTCCACGTATTCCTTGGCAAAGCCCCAATCGCGCTTGGCGTCGAGGTTGCCCAACTCCATTTTGTCCAGCAGACCCAGTTTGATCTTGGCAACGGAGTCGGTAATTTTACGAGTGACGAACTCACGGCCACGCAGAGGGGACTCGTGGTTGAACAAGATACCGCTGGTCGCAAAAATGCCGTACGACTCACGGTAGTTGATAGTCATCCAGTGGGCGTAAAGCTTGGCTACGCCGTACGGGCTGCGCGGGTAGAAAGGTGTACTTTCAACCTGCGGAATGGCCTGCACCTGACCGAACATCTCGGAAGTCGACGCCTGATAAAAACGAACCTTTGGATTGACGATGCGAATCGCCTCAAGCAGGTTTACCGCGCCGAGGCCGGTGATCTCTGCTGTAGTGATCGGCTGCTCGAACGAAACACCCACGAAGCTCTGCGCTGCGAGGTTGTAGACCTCGGTGGCTTCGGTGGTTTGCAACAGACGGATACTGGCCGAGAGGTCAGTCAGATCGTATTCGACCAAATGCAGATTAGGGTTGGACTGGATCCCCAGCTCTTCGATACGCCAGAAATTGACAGAACTGGTACGACGGTAGGTGCCGTAAACGGTGTACCCCTTCTCCAGCAACAGTTCCGCCAGGTAGGCGCCGTCTTGACCAGTGATGCCAGTAACGATTGCTTTCATGCGAATCCTCTGAACTCCGTTCTTATGCCTCAGCGGGCACGACGAGTGAATTTAACATTTCGGCTCAGCTTAAAGTAAAACAAGGCGGAGCGGACTGGACCCGAATCATACAGAAACACACGACCTTAGACGATAGGTGAACCATGGAGGTCGCCCCAAAAACGCGCCCCATATCAGGTCGTACCGTATGCGATCCATGCCCCCTCCTTCCAAGAGTGAAGTTTATGTTTACCGTGGCATTCCCGGAGTGTAGTTCCACAACAGCAGAGCCTCGAAGCCCTCTGCTGTCGAGGCTTGCGGCAACCGCTACAGTGCGTGGCGCAGCCACGCATAGGACTCTTGGCCGTTGACTTTGGCTGTCTCGACCAGACTGTAAAGTTGAGCGCTGACCGTCGCGCCTTTGGGCGTGTCGCCGAGTCGAGTCAGCCGAAGGGTGCTTCCCCCCCAACTGCTCACAGAGCCGTACGTGACAGCTTCCCGTCATACGGCACCCGGGTACACATTCGATGCGCGTAGTAAATACCAATGCGCGAACAACTCCGCCCCCCCCAAGTCATCCGCCATGGAACGATGGATACGCCAGTATTTGATCGTCTTTACTATCCTGCGCATGGCCTTCATCGACGCTCCCGACATGCACTTGTGAAAGAGTTCACCCTTGGCGCTTCCAAGGGTTCGCACCTTGAAGTCATATCAGAGAAAGGTGAAGCTCGCCGCGACATTGTGCCGCTCGAATATGTCGATGCAGACAATCTTCGACTTTTCTTCGTTGATGGTCAGGCCCACTTCACTCATCCGTTACGTCAGGCTCTCCCTGATTCGAACAGCCTCGTTCATCCTTGTGCAACGGATAACAACATCGTCCGCATACCGTTCAAACGGTACGCCGCGATGCGCCCTGCCCATCCAGTAAACAGGTGTCATCTGCACTTCTCGGGGCCCGGCTATACAAGTCCGTTTTGACACCAGCTAAGATTTCGGCGCTTCATCAGTCAGTTCACTTACGCTCAACTACCTGAGCCATACGTGGCAGTGTTTTCTCTGCCTTTTCCCGAATACATGCTCACAGCTTCGGGTCGCTTGATCAGTACGCCTGCACACCCTGACCGGAGGGCCGCCCTCCATCCACTTTGGAGCACGAATTATCATGCCGCCGCTCTCATCTCGTCGTCATGATGCCTCCTTCGTGACACACAGCCAGTTTTTTGCGCCCGATGACAAACGACTTTATCGCTCATTCGGCCGCCTTATTGTCGATCGCCAGACTCTACATAGCGCTCCAGCTGGCTCCGGTTGTTCGCCAGATATGTAGCGCCTTACCCAGAGCACTTTGCGCTGTGATCTTCAGCTGAGTTTTATCCAGCCAGCTGTTCAGCTGAGTGAGGATCGGCAAGCTCTTTTCCTGACGACCAGCGAAGCGCTGCTCATCACTGGCGTCCTTGAGCTCACGCTCAATGCCGTACAGTTTCTCCCCCTAATCGCGCCGTTTCAGGACGATTAGTCCGCATTACAACGGATACGCTGGACGACCACTGTCGCCCTTCGGATGATGCGGCTCGATCAAGGTAATCAAGCCCTTCCACGGCACGATCTGATCAGAGTTTCCGTAGCGAGGCAAAAAAGACGACGCCGTCATGGCTTCAGACTAAGATGCCATCTTTTTGCTATTGGTCGCGCGGTTGACGCACTGCCAGCGCACAACTTTAACGTCAACACAATATGTAAACGAGTATTTTGTGCAGATAATCATTCCAATGTCAGGTTTCGGCGAGCGCTTTCGCCGGGCGGGCTACACAGTGCCCAAGCCCCTTATTCAAATAGACGGCAAGCCAATCATTGGGCATGTCATTGACATGTTTCCCGGTGAAACGGATTTTATTTTCATTTGCAATCAGGACCACCTGGACAACCCTGATTACCGCATGGCCTCCCTCCTGCGACATTACTGCCCTACCGGTCAGATTATTGGCATTCCGGCTCATAAGCTCGGGCCAATCCATGCCGTACGTCAGGTAGAGCACCTGATAAAACCCGACAGCCCGGTGCTCGTTAACTACTGCGATTTTACCTGCTACTGGGATTGGCAGCATTTCAAGCAATTCGTAAAGGCTACGGCATGTGTTGGGGCAATCCCTGCCTATAAGGGCTTTCACCCGCACACCCTCGGCAGCACCAACTACGCCTACATCCGCGAAACGCAGGGTTGGGTGCAAGACATTCAAGAAAAGCAACCCTACACCTCCAATCGCATGGAAGAGTTCGCGTCCAGCGGGACTTACTATTTCGACTCGGGCAAGACCATGAGCGAAGCGTTCCGCAACACTATGGACCAGCAACTCAACGTCGGCGGCGAGTACTACGTCAGCCTGGCTTACAAGCCTCTGCTGGCGGAAAAACAACCCGTCGCGGTTTACCCCCTCCAGCACTTCATGCAATGGGGTACACCGGACGATGTCCGGGAATACA
This sequence comes from Pseudomonas sp. FW306-02-D09B, assembly GCF_058782685.1. Classification (NCBI taxonomy): domain Bacteria; kingdom Pseudomonadati; phylum Pseudomonadota; class Gammaproteobacteria; order Pseudomonadales; family Pseudomonadaceae; genus Pseudomonas; species Pseudomonas sp. FW306-02-D09B. Next base: position 164,024 of record NZ_JBYSXY010000009.1, on the reverse strand, counting down.
ACGGCTGGTCGGCAGCGTTCGAAACGATGAACCGCCAACCGAAACGTTCGCAGTCTTCCCCGACAGGCGCTCTTGTGATCCCGATGGCGGGAATGGGGCAGCGATTTGCAAACGAGGGTTATGCACTGACCAAACCGCTGATCCCGGTGTCAGGCAAACCCATGGTCACCCAGGCCACTGAGGACCTGCCCAAAGCAGAGCACCATGCCTTCGTTCTTCGCCAGGACATGCCCGGTTACGCCGAGATAGCCAAAGAACTCAAGCATGTATTCCCCAGCACCGTGATTGAAACAATCCCGCAAGTAACAGAAGGCCAAGCCTGCACAGCGCTGCTTGGGTTGGAGGCTCTGGAACGTGCTGTCTCGGATGTTCAAGGCCCGATCACCTTTGGCGCCTGCGACAACGGCGCCCTTTATGATGAGCAGGCATTTCAGACCCTGATCGACAATCCGGATGTAGATGTCATTGTGTGGGGCGTGAGGGGGCATGCAAATGCCGTCCGTCATCCGCAAATGTTTGGCTGGATTGATTCCGAGAACGGTCGGATTCGTCAAATCTCCGTGAAGACACCACTGCAATCCCCGGCGACAGATCCGATCGTCCTGGGAACCTTTACATTCCGACGCGCGGAAGACTTCCGCCAAGTGGTTTCGCGACTGGTTCAGCGTGATGGCCGTATCAATGGCGAGTTCTACATTGACTCGACAATTAATGATGCCATCGAATCGGGCCTGCGCTGCGAACTGTTCGAAGTCGACAGCTTCCTGTCATGGGGCACCCCGAACGACCTGCGCACGTTCGAATACTGGCAGTCGTGTTTCCACAAGTGGGCAGGTCACCCTTATCGACTGCAGAACGATGGTCGGATCCCGTGCGACGCTGTTGCCGAGCTTGAGTCTCGCTTTCAAGCAACGGTGCCCGCATTACCAGGCACTGCAGCATGATTAAGCGTGAGCTTGCAGCCTTTCTGGTCGTAGGTTCGCTGACTGTCCTGATCGATTGCCTGACCTATCGCGGCCTGGTCTGGACTGGGTGGATGAGTGTCGACCAGGCCAAAGCGGTCGGCTTTCTGACCGGCACCCTGTTTGCTTACTTTGCCAACAAGGTGTGGACTTTCGGCCACCAGGAGCACGCACCTGGCAGCGTATGGCGCTTCGTCCTGTTGTATGCAATCACGTTGGGCGCCAACGTTCTGGTCAACGCCGGATGCTTGGCGTTGCTCAGCACAATATCCATTGCAGTCCCGGTTGCATTTTTGATTGCCACGGGTGTATCGGCCGCTCTCAACTTCCTTGGAATGAAGTTGTTCGTGTTCAAGACCAGCAATCTTACGGAGAAGTCATGAAGTTTTCGCTCATCATCCCCTGCTACAACGAGTCGGCCAATTTACCGCTGCTGCTGGAACGCTGCAAAGGCCTGGTCGAACAACCTGGCGTAGAGGTGATTCTGGTCGACAATGGCTCCACCGACGACAGCCCGCAGGTTCTGGAGCACCTGTTGCCGGCCTACCCCGGATGCAGAAGCGTTCGAGTCGACGTCAATCAAGGTTATGGTTTCGGCATTCTTTCGGGTCTGCGTGCAGCCAAGGGCGAGATTCTCGGCTGGACCCATGCAGACCTGCAAACCGACCCAATGGACGCCTTGCGTGGCCTGGCGTTCTTTGACCAGCACGGGCCAGACATTTTCGTAAAAGGACATCGCTTCGGCCGACCATTGGCAGATGTCGTGTTCACCTTCGGCATGAGCGTTTTCGAAACGGTTCTGCTCGGCAAACCGATGTGGGATATAAATGCGCAGCCCACCATGTTCTCCAGGATTTTTTTTGAGCGCTGGCAGGCTGCACCATCGGATTTTGCACTTGATCTGTATGCGTACTACCAAGCCCACATTCAGGGTCTGAAAGTTTATCGATTTGCTGTGCGTTTTGGTGAGCGCGCCCATGGCGTTTCGCATTGGAACGTGAACTGGGCCGCGAAACGAAAGTTCATCCGCAGAACTGTCGATTTCAGTTTGCAACTTAAGAAGAGTCTAAGGATATGAAGCTCATCTCGCATCGGCGCAACACCCGCCAGGAACTCAATGCTACAGAAGGGAAATATGGCGTTGAAGTCGATATCCGCAGCTACGGTAACGACCTGATCATTCACCACGACCCCTGCGTACCAGGTGAATCGTTTGATGAGTGGATTGCCGACTATCGGCACGGCACACTGATTTTGAACGTCAAGGAAGAAGGCCTGGAAGCACGCTTGATCGCGCTGATGAAAGAGAAAGGAATCGAAGATTACTTCTTCCTCGATCAATCTTTTCCATTCCTGATCAAATGGTCCAAAGCTGGCGAACGCCGTTGCGCCGTCCGTGTGTCCGAGTTCGAATCGATCGAAACAGCACTGACGCTGACAGGCAAGGTTGACTGGGTGTGGGTCGACTGCTTCACCCAATTCCCACTCAGCCATGACGACGCCAAGCGACTGCATAATGCTGGGTTCAAACTGTGCCTGGTTTCCCCGGAACTCCAGGGCCGTAACGCCGAAACCGAGATTCCAAAGCTGGCGAAACTATTGGCCGACCGGAATATTGTTGCCGAGGCGGTTTGCACCAAACGACCGGACCTCTGGGAAACGTTGGCTGCGGACGCATGAATATCAAAACTCTCTGCCACCCGACCTTTCTGATCGGGTTCGCGCTTCGCCTTGTACTTGTTCTATGGACAACCCCCACACCAGTCACCGAATGGTACCTGCCATTCCTGGACACCAGCACCAGTACGCTGACATTGAACCCGTGGGGGACGTGGCTGGATCAAGGTGGCGCAATTACCGCGTTCCCCTATGGCTATGTCATGTGGGTGGCTTTCCTGCCAGCGATATTGCTGTGTAAAGCGCTCTCGCTCCCCCTGATACTCGGCTATGGCCTGACACTCATAGGCGCAGACTTCCTGCTCTTGGCAGTGCTCAGAAAAATAGTGCCCAACCGCGATCGATTGCTCATTGCGGTGTATTGGCTGTCGCCTATCGTAATCGTCGGCAGTTACGCACTCGGCTTCAATGACCTGATACCGGTGCTTCTGCTTGCCGGGTCGCTTTATTTCCTCAAGCGTGCGCGGTTGATCCTGACGGGCCTGGTGTTTGTGACCGCGATCTCAGCCAAGCTGAGCATGGTGCTGGCACTCCCCTTCTTCCTGATCTACCTGCAACACAACCGCCCTTTGCGTCAGCATCTGCCACGCCTGTTGATCGGTCTGGGCGTAGGCGCCGTCGTGACAGTTCTGCCATTTCTGTTGTCCAGCGCAGGCGTCAGCATGCTCTTCAACAACCCGGAAATAGGCAAAGTCTACAAGCTGGCATTCAGCATCGGTGATACCACCCTGTATGTGGTGCCCCTCGCCTACCTGCTGATGCTCTATGCGGCCTGGCGAATCAAACGTCCGAACTTCGAGCTCTTTCACTCCATGCTCGGCATGGTATTCCTGCTCGTTGTCCTGATGACGCCGGCGTCCCCGGGATGGTTTATCTGGGCCATTCCATCCCTCGTAGCCTATCAGGCAGCCAGCAACCGGGTTGCGGTCGCTATCACCGGGATCTTTTCGCTGCTCTATGTGGTAAGCGCTCTGCTGGTTACCCCGGACACCAAACTGATCATCGAGCAGGCATCATGGCTGCCGCAAGCGGCCGGCCAATGGTTGTTCGGCGACAAGCTGTCGTCGTTGGTCCACACAGCCATGGTCGCGACAGGTGTAATCCTGGCCATTCGAATTTGGCGAGAGTCCGTCAGCCGCAACGATTACTTCCGTCTCAGCCGCAAGCCATTCGTCATTGGCGTGGCCGGCGACTCTGGCGCGGGTAAGGATACCTATTCGGATGCGATAAAGGGGATGTTTGGTGGCCACTCGGTCACAACCCTTTCCGGTGATGACTACCACTTGTGGGACCGTCAGAAGCCGATGTGGCAGGTCATGACTCACTTGAACCCCATGGCCAACGACCTCGAAGGCTTCGCCAACGACCTGGTGGCATTAACCGATTCGAAGAATATCCATTCGCGGCATTACGATCATCAAACCGGTCGCATGAGCCGCCCCTTCATGATCAAGAGTAATGACTTCGTCATTGCCAGCGGCCTGCACGCGCTCTATATGCCGATTCTTCGCGAGTGCTACAACCTGAGTGTTTACCTCGACATCGACGAAAGCCTGAGGCGCCACTTCAAGATTCAGCGCGACGTACATCAGCGCGGGCACACCGAAGAGAAGGTTCTGGCCTCCTTCGAACGTAGAGAACCGGACTCGGCACGCTTTATTCGTCCACAAGCGGCTTTTGCAGACTTGGTGCTGTCCTTACAGCCCATTCATCCGCGCATTCTGGAAGGTGCTGGCAAAGACCACCTTCTGAACTTCAAGATCGTGGCGCGCTCGCGCAACGGCCTGAACGAACTGTCGCTCACCCGAGTACTGGTCGGTGTTTGCGGTCTGCATGTCGACATGTCAACACGTAACGACGCGAATGAAGTCGAGCTGACCATAGAGGGCGAAACGTCAGCTCAGGACATCGAAATGGCAGCGCGGATGATCTGCCCACGCATCTTCGAATTCCTCGACCTCAGGCCAGAATGGCATAACGGCGTCATGGGATTAATGCAACTGATTACCCTATCCCATATCAACCAAGCACTGACAAAACGGTTCATATAGTGAAGATTTTTGCACCAGAGCGATTCAATCGCCTCCCCGACGCCATACTGTTCGACACCGATAATACGTTGTACCCCTACGACCCGGCACATGCAGCCGCGCAGCAAGCCGTTAGGGATAAAGTAGTCAATACCTTTTCCATCAACCCGGATGTGTTTGACGCCGCCTTCAAAGAAGCGCGTCAGCAGGTAAAGACCCGACTGAAACATACAGCGTCGTCCCATAGCCGTCTCCTGTACCTTCAGCGCATGCTCGAGATCATGGGCCTGGGTTCTCAGGTGCTACTGGCCCTGGATTTCGAACAGACCTACTGGCGCACCTTCCTCAGTAATGCAGTTCTGTTCGATGAAGTAAAAGACCTCTTGGACGACCTGAGACTGCTAGGCATTCCTACTGCCATAGTTACCGACCTGACAGCGCAGATCCAATTTCGCAAGGTGGTTTACTTCGGCCTTGATCATTACTTCGACTACATCGTGACCAGCGAAGAGGCCGGCTTCGACAAGCCCCACGCGGCCCCCTTCGAAATCGCCTTGGAAAAAATGCGCCCTAAAGGCGATTGCATCTGGATGATCGGAGACAATCCAATCAATGACATCCGTGGTGGGCGCGAACAGATAAATGCGGTGACTTTGCAAAAAATCCATAGCGGCACACCGCTGGGCATGGACGAAAACGCTCCAGACGCTGCGTTTACAGAGTTCCGCGAGTTGCGCCACCTGATTTCCAGACTTGGAGAGAAAAATGAGCTTGCATGAATCAGTTCGCCAGTTCTGCTCTGAAATCGGTAAAGACCCGCTGCTCGTTCAAGGAGCTGGTGGGAATGTATCCTGGAAAGAGAACGATGTTCTCTGGATCAAGGCATCGGGAACCTGGCTGGCTGATGCAGGTGACAAAGATATCTTTGTACCCGTAAAACTCGACCACCTGACCAAGGCACTAGAGAGCTGCGACTATGGTGTTGTACCACAAACGTTCGAGAGCGCTCCACTGAAGCCCTCGATCGAGACGCTGCTGCATGCCTTGATGCCTCATCGCATCGTGGTCCACGTGCACGCAATCGAAGTACTCGCGCACCTGGTTCGCAAAGACTTCGAGCTCATCAACTACCCTACTCTGGACAAGGCACTCAACGCACGTACCGTTAAATACTGCAAGCCGGGAGCCGAACTCGCAGAAGCGGTTGCGAACCAACTGGATGGCACCTCGAATACGCGTGTAGTCTTTCTGAAGAACCATGGCGTCATTATTGGGGGTGATAGCATTGATGAGATCAGTGAAACCCTTGAATACCTGACTCGTTTTTTTGCAACGCCTGCGGTATCAGCCCAAGTCACCACGCCTGATTTGTCGCTGCGTCTAGCCGATGGTGTTGAGTTCAAACCCATTGGCGTGACCAAACTCCACGAAGTTGCAGTCACGTCATCACTGGTAGACCGCTTGCATGACAACTGGGCGCTTTATCCCGATCACATTGTTTTCCTTGGCCCACATCCAAGGCTGTTCGGATCGCTCGAAGAAGCGAAGTCCTCTCTAGAAATGGAATCAGAGTTGCCGGACGTAATTTTTGTCCATGGCGTGGGGACCTTTGCCAGAGAAACCATGAACAAGGCAAAAATAGCGCAGTTGATTTGCTATTACGATGTCATGACAAAGTTGAACGACGGCGCACCGCTGTCGACATTGACCGATGCACAAATATGCGAGTTGGTTGACTGGGACGCTGAACAGTACAGAAGAGGTGTAAATGACACAAAGTAAGCGTCTGACAGACCAACGGTATCTGTCTATCATAGCCTGCGTGCTACTAACAGCCATGGTGAGCATCTACACCATGGCGACCTACATGAATGGTCCCCTTAACGGTAACTTCGATCACTACTTGATGCAGGCTAACCGCTTTGGTGTGCCTGAAACCATCAAAGAGCACGGTGTTACGCCTCTTTATCTGGACGAAAGTACCCCAGGGTGGGACGGCCAGTTCTATTATTACATCGCCAACGACCTGTTCGCGCAAAAAGATACCACGAGCCACATTGATGCCGATGCCTACCGCTATCAGCGCGTGGGTGTCCCCATACTGTCGAAACTGTTCTCGTTAATGCTGTTCCAGGACTGGGTGAGCCCCTTCATCTTCTATCTGACTCACTTTTTGCTGATACTACTCGGTACCGCCGTGGCGGCTCGCTTTTTCATCAAGGAAGGCGTACCTGCTTACTGGATCCTACCTTGGTCGGTGGGTATGGGGACTCAGATCACGCTGCTGAACGGACTCCCGGATGGCGCCGCTGATGCGCTTCTAATGATTGCCATGATCTCAGCCTATCAAAACAAATACAAAGTCTATGCAGTCGCCATTACGTTTGCATGCCTATCCAGAGAAGCCTATGTGGCTTTCCCTGCGATCTTTTTCGGAGCGCAGGTTCTAGAACGTTGGATCAAGAAAAGGTCTATCAAGCCCTATGCTGACTTTTTTTTCCTGATCTACCCCATCATCATCTTCATTGCTTGGCAGCTCTTCATCAGGCTGCGCTTTACAATGACACCAACTGAACAAATTGCCTCCGTCCTTGGGCTGCCACTAAAAAGCCTTTTTGCTCATATGATTCCTGGGCTGCAAGGGCATTACCCAAATACTCCAGCTGGGTGGAATTCCTACTTGGCTGGCGTAGGTCTCGCTTTGTTTACGTTGCTATTAGTTTGGACGCTGATCGTCATCATTAAAACACGCCCTTTGACCTCCATGCTTGAAGGCAATATCGCCCGAAACACTGCAGCTGGATTTACACTTACCCTATGCCTGCTATATTTCTGCTTTGGTGACACTGTGATTTGGCATTTCACAGGGTATATGAAAGCCGGCGGGCTACTCTTGTTCTGCATTCCCTTCATCGCAGCGGTTACCAAACAGCCCATTCACAAGGCTGCCTTTGCATTCGCGATGGTCATCACCGTATTTTTCTGCTGGCAAGGGTGGCATGCGAGGATTGATCAACCGCCTATCAAGTATGGGGTTGATACCCAGTGCAAACATCTCAAAATTGATATCAGCGGGACCTGCCTTGAGAAGTTCGTATGGCAAGGGGATGAACTGCCAGGATTGGTAGGTACGACACAAGAGGGAAAACGTATAACCGAGCAAGGCAAAACGGCCTCAGGCTTCAGCTCATACGGCCCCTACATCGAACTACCCAAAGGGAAATATCGAGTCGAGCTATCGATTTCTGGAGAAGGGACTGATCTCGGCTATATGGACATCGTGGGCGCTTCCCCAAGCAATGCCACCACCACACTAGCCAAGAAATCGTTACCCTCAGGCAAGGACGTTAAGATAGAGACCCTCCTCGACATACCGGACAGCTTCATCAAGAATCTCGAGGTTCGCACTTGGTATCAATCGGGTAACCTTACAATCCAGTCCTTGACGATTGAAAGACTACCCAACTAGTAAATAGGTTTTTGTCGCTTAAGCAACGGACGTTTATTAGCAAACCTATTTCAAAATGGCGCAAAGCGAGGAGTGACTACCAACCGGTAGTCACTCCTCGCCACCGGTTTAAATTCCCCGCAATAAAATCTTTTTAACCTCGATGTCAAGCCCCCATTCCAACCCGATAACCGATGATTACGCTGGTTATAACACCTTGGGCGCGCAATCTGGTGTTGAACGTTTAGGCTGTTGGGCAGATGCGCGACGCAAGTTTTTCGTATGCGATCCATAAATCCCACCTACCGGATGGCCGTGATATGAAGTCAGGTATCCGACTCGGATACATGCTTCACTTGGGTTCCTACCCCAAACAACCGGTCGGCTATCTGCCGAACTCGCTCCAACCCTTCAGCCGTCAACCAAATCGATTTGTTCTTGTTCACCGGATTACTGATGAGACCATGTTCATGCAATCGGTTCATGGTCTCGAAGTCGAACCCTTTCCAAGCATTGCCGTTATCAAAACTGAAGGTTGCCAACAGGGCAAGCACGGCTTCTTCAATCAGTTTATCGTCGTATTCCATGATCGTTGCTCCGATCGTATTCTTTAAGCTCACCGTAAACCCCACCAGCCATCAAGATGGATAGCGCGTTTAACTACGCGAGACCGGCGAGCAGTTCCAGGGCAGTAAAGCTTCGTAATCCTCAACCGAAGAAGCCGTCGGCAGACGCTCAAGTGCGTGGCGCAGCCACGCATAGGGCTCTTGGCCGTTGGCTTTAGCCGTCTCGACCAAGCTATAAAGTTGAGCGCTGGCCGTCGCACCTTTGGGGGTGTCGCTAAACAGCCAATTCTTTCTTCCGATCACAAAGGGCCTGATGGCTCGTTCGGCAGCGTTGTTATCGATCGGCAAGTAACCTTCCTCTACGTACCGTTCAAGTTTGTTCCAGTTGCTCGCCAGGTAGTTGATGGCTTTGCCCAGGGCGTTCTGAGCGGTGACCTGCGGTTGGGTCTTTTCCATCCAGCTTTTCAACTGAGTCAGCACCGGCAGGCTGTGCGCGTGCGACCGGTTTTACGCTCGCCGTCATTGCCGGCCTTTAGGTCGCGCTCGATGCCATAAAGCTTATTGATCAGGTTCAGCGCGATGTCCGCACGACCCGTCTTGCCTTTGGGCTGCACTTTTTGCGCTTCGACGAATTTGCGCAGTGCATGTGCCCAGCAGCCTAAACGCTCCACTCCGTCCTGCGCGCCCACCGCGTTGTAACCGGCGTAATCATCGGTCATCACGTGGCCGCTATAGCCATCAAGCAGGCGCGTCGGCACCTCCTGAGCCCGGCTGGTGGAGTAGTCGAAAAGGATCACTGGTTTGTCGGGTGGGCCGCCGGTTTGCACCACATCCAGGACTGGCTGCTGGGGCTCCCGATTCTGCTCTTTCAACACCTGCCCGCGGGTTTCATCGCAGTGGATGACGCGGCTTTCCAATAACTGGTCGCGCATTAAGTTCAGCAGTGGTTGCAAGTGTTCGCCGCACTGGATAACCCCGCGGGCCAAGGTCTGGCGCGGGATATCGATGCCATGGCGGCCCAGCACTTTTTCAAAACGGTGAAGCGGTAAACCGTCCACGTATTTGGTGGTCAGCAGCATCGCCAGCACGCTTGGGCTGGCCATACTTTTTTCAATCAGCGGAGCGGGCTTGTCCGCAGTGACCGGAGCCGTTTCACAGGCACGGCAACCGTAGACCTTACGGACGTGTTTGATCACGCGGATTTGCATCGGCACGATTTCAAGCTGCTCGCTGACCTCCTCGCCGATGGCGTGTTTGCGGCAGCCGCAGGCACAGGTCAGTTCATGTTCGGGCAGTTCGTGGATGATTTCGATGCGGGGGAGATCGGCCGGCAGCGGTTTGCGTTTGCCACGCTGCTGGGGCGGCGCAACAGCCTCTTCTTCTGCGGCTTCATCAATGGGCTCGACGACGCTTTCCACCTCATTGAACAGGGCCAACTGCGGCGTTGCCAGATCAGCCGTTTGCTCGGACTTGCGTCCGAACAGGCGCTGACGCAACAGCGCATTTTCTTCTTCGAGGAAACCGACTCTGGACTGCATCTTCGCAAGCATCTGTTTGAGCAATTCAGGATCATCGGGGGAGGTTTTCGGGCATGGAAATCATGCCCTGGATTATACCGAATCAGGCCACGTATCGAGGCGTCAAAACCTGATGAAGGCGGTTGCGCCAGAGATCAAAACCATCAAGTAGCCAGTTCAGCTCCTGGACGGTCAGGATGATTGCTCCATCGCTGGCATCGGGCGATGTTTTAAATCGTTCAGATTCGAGGCGCTTGAGCCAAAGACAGAAGCCGTTGCGTTCCCAATACAAAATCTTCACGCGGTTGCGTGGCTTATTGAGGAACACGAAAAGCACAGGGTCGAATACCGCGACTTTGATATCCAGTTCGACCAGCGCGGCCAGACCATCAATGGATTTTCGAAAGTCCACGGGTTTGGGGTAGAGATAGACTTTTTCGACTTTAGCATCGGGTCGCATCATGGCGGGCTGGCTCCTGAGGGAATCGGGAGCACAGCATCCGGGATCAGCTAAGCGCTTTGAATGTGGGGGTTCATGGAGCGCTTACGTCTATCGGTCCACCAGCTGGAGTATTACCGCATCGCTACGCTGGCTGAAAACCTGTATAGCAAGGTAGGCACGCCCTTGGGTTCTGCGTATCCGCGAGCAAACCACCCCCGTCAATACGCGGGGGCAAATGCCCAGATCTTCATGACCATATAGTTCAGTACCGGCACCACCAGGATCACCATGATCAAGCCAACACCGTAATGCCACCCCAGGTATTCAACTACCGAGGTGATCAATAACGTAAGGGCCAAGGACACCAGGGAAACCAGCAGGAAACGCCAGTAGCCCAAGAAGCTCACGGGAGTCTTGAACGTGAACCGGCTGTTGAGCGAGTAAGACATCAGGTTGGCAAACACAAACGCCACGCCGTTTGCCACAAAGGCAGGAGGTGCCAAGGCCTCCATCAGCGCAATGACGATACCGGCATGCACCGCCGTATTCGCCACGCCAACCAGGCCGAAGCATATGAACTCATGGTATTTCGCGGGAATGATCATGTTGACTACTTGATCACGTCACGGACGATATACACCGGCCGCTTCTTAGATTCAGCAAAGATCCTTCCTACGTATTCACCCAGCACGCCGATCCCGATCAGTTGCACACCGCAGGCGAACAGCACGGTGATCATGATCGAGGCGTAGCCGGGAGTGTCTACGCCAAAGAACAGGGTCTTGATCAACAGATAGGTGGCGTAGACGAACGACAGCGTAGATATCGCACCGCCGAGGTAGGTCCACACTCTAAGAGGTGCAGAGCTGAAACTGGTGATGCCTTCGAGCGCGAAGTTCCACAGTTTCCAAGTATTGAAGCTAGTAGTGCCATGTTCACGGGGCGCTACTTTATACTCCACCGTGGTGGTGCGGAAACCCACCCAAGCAAACAGTCCCTTCATGAAACGGCGGGTCTCCGGCAAGGTTTTCAGTGCTTCGACTACCTTGCGATCCATCAGGCGAAAATCGCCGACGTCAGCAGGGATATCGATATCTGAAATACGGTTATGCAGCTTGTAGAAGTAGTTGGCAGTCAGTTTTTGAATAGGGCGGTCTGTTTCACGATCAACTCGCTTGGCCAGCACCACCTCAGCGCCCTCTTCCCATTTTTTAATGAGCTCAATTACCATTTCGGGTGGATGCTGAAGATCGGAGTCAATTGGAATCACCGCATCGCCAGTTGCGAAATCCAGCCCCGCAGAAATGGCCGCTTCCTTACCGAAGTTGCGCGACAGGTCGACAATCGTCAAGTAATCATTATCTACCTTGGCCTTGACCAGCTCCACGTAGGTCTGATCACGGCTGCCGTCGTTAATGGCGATGACTTCAAGGTCGTATCGGTCGGCCAGGGGCACGAACACTTCATTGATTCTATTGAAGAACGCCTGTACGCCCTTTTCTTCGTTATAGAAAGGGGACACAAGGGAAATCTTACGCTTTATTAAGAGGGTCATTGAGCTTCACGCCCCGATTGGTTGATACGGCAGATATGAGCAAAGTCGACGTCTTTACATGTAGGCTGTTGATCAGCCGGAAACAGGGCTTTCACCTGATCCACTTGCGGAAGATCGCCCTTCACAAACACATATAAGGAATGGTCCAGCACCGATGCAGCGATTTCAGCCTTGGTGCTCTCGGTGCTACAGTTGGAGTTCGCGCGCGCCACATAGCCGGTGTTGATCTTGAGGTTGTGCACAGCGGCATAGCGCATGGTGGGCATTAAGGTATTAAGAATCAGGTCAGAACGTCCGCAGCGGAATTTCGGATAGAAATACAAATACTGAATGTCGCTGGTAGCTTGCTGATCCCATGCAGACTGCGTCAATACTGCAGCAGCGGGACGCTTGGCGGTGTCGAGAAGTCGATGGCGCAGGTTCGACAGGTCAGACACTTGCAACAGCACCAGTACAACCATGCACCCTACAAACACTACTGTGCTGAGTTTCTTGTACAGGGTCGTGATGGCAAAGATGATGACGCAATATCCGACAGGCCAGAAGAAGCGGCCGGAAGCACGGAACTGCGAAGTGATTCGGTCCATGAATGACGGATAGTTGATGGAAACTATTTGGTGGACACCGTAATAAACGATGTTAGACAACGCATAGGCCGTAAACAGTAACATCAACGCGGTCAGTGCCCCATGCTTTGAAAAACTGCCCACTGCGGCCTTTCGGCTCAGTACAAGACTCAATGCAAACGCTAGGAGTACGCCAAGGCCCAGGTAGTTGAAGCCCTCATACTGGCCCGGCATTTCCGGATCAGGAAATATCAGGTAGTTACCGCCATGAAAAGGAGATAGCAGGTTCATCGAGTACGTGCCGAACCCCGTCTCTGCCGCGACTGTTACTTGCTCCATCGGGAATATGGTCAGGAATAAACTCGCGCCGATTATCAGGAACGGTATAAGCGCCCGCCCTAGTTCGGCTGGCTGAAACTTTGCACGGTCGTACAGGCAGCTGACCATATAAACGGCACTTGCCATTACACATAAGTAGATATTGATGTAAAACGCAGCCACCAGCAGCAGTGACCAGGCCCAACGCTGCGGCTCACTGGTTCTTCTGCACCGGATGTACAGTGCCAGGGAGCACAATATTATCCAATGCGACATCAGCGAGATATGGCCTAACCGCGTAGTGAGCGCTGGAAACGTTAACAAGCACACGATCAGCGCCAGCAAGGCGAGCCATGACTTTATCTGCAGTTCCCGGAGTATCCACCAGCCGCATACAGCTTGGCCGACAAATGCCAGGGCTACCCAGACTCCGAAGGGGTTGAATGGGGCAAAACTGGACGGTACAAAGAGCTTGAGCAACAGCGCGTACACGGGTATCGCATCGACAAACGTTGCCCGAGTGCCTTGGGGATAATTGATACTATCGAAGGCCAGCAGGGGGTAGTTGAACGGCGCGCTGAAAAACGCATTGAAACCAGCAAAGTATTGAGTGACGTCATCAACTTCAGTCAACCAATAAGAAGATGTACCTGCGACGAACCCGGCGGGAAAATATCGCCAGACAAATAGCAATCCAATCGCCAAAGCCACTGCAAAGCCGGCCCTCCCCGTTGAGTCAAGCTTGAAACCCATAATTAAAACACCCTGAAATTTATACTAGGTAATGGCTGGCGCGTTAGAACGCGCATTTATCGATCTCGCCAATGAGCTGCTGTGCACTGCCTTTCCAAGTAAGCCAAGGCATACCCCCGGACTGCGGATGCTGCTTGTACTCATATAGCTTCAGCCATTCGGTCAGGCTCTCAGCAATGTCCTGTGCAGTGGTGCCGTTGAAGTACCAGGCGAACTCGCCCGCTACTTCACGGAATACGGGCAGGTCCCTCGCGATAATCGGCAGCTTGTACTGTGCAGCCTCGATCAACGGTAGGCCGAAGCCCTCACCATATGAGGCAGCTATCAGGCAGTCGCAGTGGTTATAGAGATACTCCAGGTATTCATCGCTTGCCCCTTCGAGCCAGAGCAGCCGTTTCCCCAGTTCTGGATGACTTGCAAGCCTGGCTGCAAGCTCATCCACCAGCCAGCCGTGCTTGCCTACGATGATCAGGTTTGCCTGAACGCCAGCTGCCCAAAGTAGCTCGAAGGCATCAAGGGTCTGCGCGTGCCCTTTGCGGGGTTCCAATGTGCCGACCATCAGAAAATTTGGGAACGCCTCCAGCGACTCGATCCGCAGCGCCGGATTTTCCGGAAAACCAGTGGATGGCATTGACTGATCAATATCGGCGCCCAGGTGAAACGCCCCGATACAGAATGGGCGCTTGCGTGGTGGCACATTTTTGTCCAACCACTCACGTAGCTCGTCAGCAACTGCATGGGAGATACACATCGCGCCGTCATACTGGGCTACAGCATGAATCCATTTCACGTAGTGCGCTTGCAGGCTTTCAACAAAACAATGTGGCAGTTGCAGGATCAGGAGATCGTAGACCACGAAGAAAATGCTGACCCCGTGGGAGCGCATTGTATCAAGGTAGGTTTGCTTGTGTGGCAGCACGTCCATAAGCAAATCCAGACACAAGTAAACGTCCCCTGCGCGGTAGCTGATGGCCTCGTCCTGGTCCGCTTCGCTAGCGTCCTTACCCCGGAACATTGTGGTGAAGTGCGTCGCATAGCGGTAAAAGGGCTCACCCACTTTGGTGTACACCGGCTTGATTTCATAGCCTTCGGGCGGATGGTTCAACCATTCCGCTAAAATACTACGCACTACCCGCTGAATTCCACTCTTGCCGTCGTGCTTGCACAACTCTGAGATGTCGACGAACAGGGTCGGCTTGCCGGCCGGGCCTTGCAGCGAATAGTCGATAGCCTTTGCCAGCCGCTGGATGTCCACAGCGCCTGTGTGCAGGTGTCCGGTGCCAGCCAATGCGTTGATCAACGTTTGTGTACCGTCTCCTGATGACTGAGGGGTGTCCGTGCGCTTCGCTGGTCGCTCGAATTTGGCCAAGGCTTGCTCGAACGCCGCCACAGCGTCCTTGCCGGTACGGTCCCAAGAGAACTGTTTTGCACGCTGCAGGCCATGTGTTGCCAGTGCAAGGCGGAAATTATCGTCCGTCAGTGCCTGACGAAGTTTTCCGGAAATCGCGTGGATATCAAATGGGTCGAAGGTCGCGTCTTCCCAGCCGATCACCTCGAGCACGCTGGACCTATTGGCGCCAATCACCGGTACCCCGCACTTCATAGCCTCGAGCGGTGGCAGGCCAAAACCTTCATGCCATGACGGGAACACATACACCTGACACGAATTGTACAGAGCGACCAGCTCCGAGTCGGTTATGTACCCGGTAAACACTAGGTCGGTCCGGCTCAGGCCCTGGGCCAGCGCAAGTTCCTGGTAGTTGTTGACGTGGTACTCAGACATGTTACCGGCGAACACCAACTGAATATCGTCCAGCTCCGCCTTGATAACGGCGAAGGCCTTGATCAGTTGCGGCAGGTTCTTGCGGTCATCAGCGCCGCCGGAATACAGCACGAACTTTTCGCGCAAGCCGAATTTTTTATCGAGTGTGTGACGTTCATCCAGGCTCAGTGTAACCGGCCGGAAGATATCGTCCGCAGCGGTGGAGACGTTGACTACGCTCTCGCTGTCCAGCGGCAGTAACGAAAGCGCTTCTTCTCGGGCGAAATCGGAAATGGAGAGCAGCAAGCCATAGTTCGTAAAGGCGTCGACTTTTTCCAGATAATGCTTTTTATAGCCGGGGTTGCTGTCCAGATACTGCTTCGGGCTGACCAGAGGGATCAGGTCATAGAGTGTGGCGCTGACCAGTGCGTGAGTGTCCAGCAGTGGACTGCCGATGACCGCATCGTCCATGTAGCCTTCCACCGCGCTGGTGACATGCACAACGTCAGGTTTCAGGTCGTCAATACAAGCTTGTCGAATCCATTGCGCCATTTCTTTTCTGGCACTGTTGCCTGGGCTGCAGTCACACACCGGCCCTTGGGCGTACCACACGCGAATGTGGCTCTGCGGCAGTAGCCCCATGAAAGCGGTGCGGATGCTGTCAATGCTTTCGCTGAGCATGCCATTAAGCACCAGGTACACTTCATTTTCGCCACGATTACGCACAATGCCTTGGGCCAGGGACAAGCTGTAGCGGCCAATACCACGGAATCGGCTTTCAGTCTGTGCACCCTGCATGTCAATTACGATACGCATTATTTCTGCCCCTTCGTCATGGCTTCCCTGAGCGCACTCTCGATAGTGCGGCCCCGCAGGGTCAGTGGTGCGTGATCAATCACGCCGTGCTGAGGGTCACTGGCAGTCGCAGCCGTATCAGGGTTAAGAGTGCTCTGATGCAGACTACGCAGCTTGGCCAGCAGCCATGGGCAGCGGTTCAAGATTGCCATGAACGGGTGCTGGATCAGAGGCCTGCGAGCCAGCCAGAGCCGTGTATGCAGAATTCCACGGCGCAACACCTGGCTCAGAGGTGATCTGGTGGAACGAAACCGCCAGTAGATGGCGCGGATGATGAGGCGAAGTGGCGCGGTGATGCGCCACGATGTGCTGCTGCGCATTGCTTCCAGTTGCTGCTCGTACGCAGTGGCGCGCAGATACCAGTTGTGTGCATTGCCAAGCGATATATTGAGCTCGGCCTGCAATACATCCATTCTGTTGTTGTAGCGCTGCATAACCAGTAGTTGTTCGGCTTGCAGACTCTGAATGCCGCCCAATGCTTTTAGGTAATCCGCACGGCCTTTCGCCATTTCATCCTCTATATCTGAAAGTCGGCTTTCCAAAGCACGGTCGTAGCGAACGGCCAACTGATCAAGCGACACACCATAGGCTGCGTCAAATACAGGATCGAACTTGGCGAGCAGCTCGGGCGGAGCTTGCTTTTGAGCCACGACGGAATAGTCAGGGCTGGTACCTGACAACACTTCCCACAAACCAATCTTGCTGCTTTCGTCCCGTAGCGCAGGTACTTCCTGAAGACGCACGATCTTGAATTTGGCAAAGCCGCTGTATTCGGTCAGAAACGACAGCAGCAGGTTCGGCAACGGGCGCTGGTGGGACGGGTCCAAGTAAAAACTGTTAGTACCAACCACGACGCTTTCGGCGTTGGGGGTTTCAAGGATCAACAACCCGGCAGGACGCAGCACCCTCAGTGCTTCAGCGACAAGCTGTTGCAGGACCGGAAATGGAACATGCTCAGCGATATGGAAGCCGGTTACGGCTACAAGACTGTTATCCGGCAGTTTCTGCAAGGCGCTGAGCGCGTCATCCTTGTGTGCTGGCAGTTCCAGCATGCGACACGCTTCAAGCATGCCGTCGTCGAGATCCACCCCTGAAGGCGTATAACCTTCGCGGCCAAGCAGCTCAAGCAACTCGCCTCGTCCACACCCCAAGTCTAGCGTGGGGTAATCCTGATATAGCTCTTTCAATGGCGCAAGAAATGGTAAATACACTTCAAGCCGTTGGGTGATCAGTTCCCTGGAGCCGCGATACCGGTCTTCGAAAGCTCTGTAAAAACCACCATCCATCAGTTGCACTCCACGGTCGGAGGTATCCAGGCGAGACCGACAAACTCGCTTTGAGAAGTATTGACTACGTTGAACACCAGAGTTAAATCCACCCATTCATAATTATGGGATAAATGACTGTCCATTGCATGTAGTGCGACGGCCACGGAATACGATCCCACCCCCAGATTCGCAGCAAAGCTGAATGAATAATTCAATACCTGACCCGTTTCCAGGCCATCAGTTTTGCAGCCCAAGTGATGCGTATTGGTGCCAAACACTGGCTGCCCCAGTCTGTCCTTGATCAAATAACCAACGACCAACTCTGGAATGGCGCTATTAACCTTCGTACTGATGCGCAAGGAGACGTTTTCCCCGACCGATACATACTCAATCGGGTCGCCGGCAGCATTATGCAAAGTAACGGACTCGATACTCGCCTCACCGCTACCAGATCGGGTCTGGATGGAGCCGTCCTGCAGCTCGCGGACTTGTACCGTTGCGTTCTCTTTTTCGGCAATCAAGGCATTGTAGAAGTCCATGACTTCTTCAGGTTTTCCGTCCTTTATGACTGTGCCTTTTTCCAGCAGGATTGCACGATTGCACAGCGCTTGGATCGCGCCACGGTCATGGGAGACGATCAGCAGTGTCGTGCCTTGCTGCTGGAACTCACGAATACGGTCGAAGCTTTTGTGCTGAAAGTAGCTGTCACCCACTGAGAGCGCTTCGTCCACGATGAGAATCTCAGGACGAATTGCCGTGGCCACGGCGAAGGCCACACGCATTTGCATACCACTGGAGTAAGTACGCACAGGCTCGTCGAAATACTCACCAATTTCAGCAAAAGCCTCAATATCATCGATGACTTCACTGATCTTTTCAGCGCTGAAACCCATCAAGCCGGCGGCGTGGAAGACGTTCTGGCGCCCCGTCAAATCCGGAGTAAAACCCATGCCCAACTCAAGAATGGCAGCGATTCGGCCATTAACCTGAACACTCCCTTCCGTGGGCTGAAGGGTCCCGCTGATCATTTTCAGCAGCGTGGATTTTCCAGCACCGTTCTGGCCGACAATCCCGATGGCTTCACCTGGATTTATAGAGAAACTGATGTGTTTGAGTACCCAGTGCTCTTCGCTAGGCTTGGTTGGCAGGCCGAACCAACGACCGATGCGCTGGAATTCAGAGGCATAGACGCGGTAAGTCTTGCCCAGGTTATTTGCAATCAGCAGGCTCATAGCACGTCCACCATTTCCG
This sequence comes from Pseudomonas sp. FW306-02-D09B, assembly GCF_058782685.1. NCBI lineage: Bacteria > Pseudomonadati > Pseudomonadota > Gammaproteobacteria > Pseudomonadales > Pseudomonadaceae > Pseudomonas > Pseudomonas sp. FW306-02-D09B. The sequence goes on along the minus strand of NZ_JBYSXY010000009.1, from coordinate 145,054 downwards.
GCGCCGCGCGGCGGAACATAAACAAGCCCAGCAGCAACAAGCCCAGGGCAATAACCGTAGTCACGGCAATTTGTTGGATATCTGGAGATTTGGCATATACCAGAATGTCATGGTAGGCAGCGACGATCGGGTACATGGGGTTCATGTCCATGTAGCTTCTGAATTGCTCGGGAATGATATTGGCGGGGTACACCACGGGGGTAAACCAGAACCAGACTTGCAACAGGATTGGCACAACCTGGCCAATATCCCGAATAAAGACGTTGAGGACGCCGAGAATCAAGCCTATGCCGACAGCCAGAGCGGTGACGGCAACCGTCAAAGGAATGAGCCATAGCATCTGCAAATGCGGCCATTGACCCAGCAACGCAAAGACCACTAAAAGCGCGACAAACAGCAACACATAATTGAGCAGGCACGATCCCACGACAATCACCGGCAAGGTGATACGCGGAAAGCGCATTTTCTTCATGAGGTTGCCTTGGTCGATGAATAAGGTCAAGCAGCGCCCGATGATCTCCGAAAATAGGCTCCATGCCAGCATGCCCGCCATCAAGTAGAGGGCGTACGCGTACTTGTTGTCGATCCCAGGCAGCTTTGCTGCCAGCACGTTGGAGAGCACCAGAGCATAAATGGCGACTTGGGCCAGAGGATTGATGATCATCCACAGACCGCCTAAACGGCTACGAGCAAAACGGGCAGAAAATTCATTATGGATAGATGAAAAAACGAATCCCCGGTAATCCCAAAGGCTTTTGAACAGCTCCAACATTCCTGACTCCTGGTAAAAGTGAAGCCAATTTGACTCACTCTTGGCAATTCTGAATCGTGCGATTAACAGCTAAGTCTCAAGGTCTTCGGCAAACGATACGGTTGCGCCCCGGTGACGAGAATCCAGACCAAACCCTCGGTGAATTTCTTTGAGGTGCACTATATAGATTCCGCTAAGGCTGGCGGACATTTCACCAGAGATAGAAGTCTTTTTCAGAGCTTCCATCGCTCCACATCCCCTCATCATACTGAGCGTACTTATCCCCGGATCAAACCGGCAATTTCCGACACATAGCGCACAACAAGTTCTTCATCCCCACGACTCTCCACATTCAACCGTAGCAATGGCTCCGTATTGGATCCTCGCAGGCTGAAGCGCCAATCGCCAAACTCAAGGCTGATCCCGTCTGTTTCATCGATAAGCGGTTTTCTTGGCAGAAAGTGTTCGAGCACCTTTTTTAAGGTCTCATTCACATCCATCACACGATAGTTAATCTCCCCACTACAAGGAAACGCTTCGATTCGCTTCGCGACTAGCTGCGCAAGCGTTTCTCCCGTTTCGGAAATCAACGCCGCCACCAACAACCACGGAATCATCCCACTATCACAGTATGCAAAATCACGAAAATAGTGGTGAGCACTCATCTCCCCGCCATACACCGCATCTTCCTCGCGCATACGTTCTTTGATGAACGCGTGCCCAGTCTTGCTCTGAACGGCGATACCGCCCGCCTGCTCGACCTGCTCAATGGTGTTCCAGGTCAACCGTGGGTCGTGGATGATCTTGCTGCCGGGGTGTTGCTTGAGCAGCATCTCGGCCAGCAGGCCGACAAGGTAATAGCCTTCGATGAACCGACCGTCGGCATCGAAGAAGAAGCAGCGATCGAAGTCACCATCCCAAGCCAGGCCCATGTCGCACTGGTTGGCCAGCAGTGCCTGACGGGTCAGTTCGCGGTTCTCGGGTAGTAGTGGGTTGGGTACGCCGTTCGGGAAGTTGCCGTCGGGCTCTTCATTGATGAACACCCACTGCAGCGGCAACCGAGCAGCCAGCGCTCGCAGCACGGGGCCGGCAGCACCATTGCCTGGATCTGCGAGGATCTTGAGGGGCTTCAATGCGCTGACGTTGACGTAGCTGAGCAGATGTTCAATGTAGAGGGTCTTGTCCAGCTCGAAGCGCACTTCACCCTGCGTGGTCGCCAATGCCCCCAAGTCACCACGCTCGACCCGATCGCGGATCGCATTCAGGCCAGTATCGCCACTGATAGGACGCGACTCGGACTTCACCAGTTTCATCCCGTTGTAACCCTTGGGATTGTGACTGGCGGTGATCATCACTCCGCCGTCAGCTTTGAACGCACTAGTGGCGAAGTAGACTTCTTCGGTGCCGCACAAGCCGATGTCAATGACATTGGCGCCCGCCTCACACACCCCCCGCGTCATGGCCTCTGCCAGCATTGGGCTTTCGAGTCGCATATCCCGCCCCAGCACAATGCTTTTGCCCTGTAACTCGGCAACCATGGCGCGGCCTATTCGGTAGGCGACGTCTTCATTGAGATCAGACGGCACCTGGCCACGAATGTCATAAGCTTTGAAACACTGGGTCTTGATAGGGGTATGCATGCCGCTCTCTTGCTGAGGTATCTGAAGGCGAGGCAGGTATAGCTGCTTTGTACGCTCGCCAAAAATGGAAACGTTTCAGGTCCGATTAAACGCAAATAAGCCTGATCGGATGAAATTCACCGATCAGGCTTATGACTGCCTGCCAAACGCTATTACTTATCAACGCGGCCGTAATTATCCTCGAAGCGGACGATGTCGTCCTCGCCGAGATAGTCTCCACTCTGCACTTCAATCAGAACCAGGTCGATCACGCCCGGGTTCCTCAAACGATGCTGATGGCCCGCACGAATAAACGTGGACTCGTTAGTGTTCAACATCAGCTCCTGCTGATCATTAACCACTATCGCCATCCCACTGACGACGATCCAGTGCTCACTTCTGTGGTGGTGCATCTGCAGGGACAGAGAAGCCTTTGGCTTCACCACGATACGCTTGATCTTGAAGCGCTCGCCGTTCTCCAGCGTCGTGTAAGTACCCCACGGGCGATGCACCGTCCGGTGAAGCAAATGTACCGTATGGCTATTGGCCTTGAGCTGGCCAACAATATGTTTCACATCTTGCGCATGGTCTTTATGCGCGATCATCACAGCATCTGGCGTGTCGATTACCAGCAGATCTTCGACGCCAACCAGCGCAGTGAGTCGACCTTCACTGTTTACATAGTTGTTGCGGGAACCATGAGATAACACTTCACCTTCGAAACGGTTGCCGTCAGCATCGGGCGCTGTCAGCTCAGCAACAGCATTCCACGAGCCGATATCACTCCAGCCGATATCACAGGGAATGGTCGCAACCTTGGCAGAACGCTCCATCAACGCATAATCGATGGAGATATCCGGCACCTCCGCAAATGACTCGGCATCGAGGGCCAGGCAACGGTACTTGTCAGACGAAGTAACGCGAGACTGCTCAATGGTCCTGACAACCGCTTCGACTACGTCTGGAGCATGCTCACGCAGTTCTTCGAGGACGGTGCCGACCCGGAAGCAGAACATTCCGGAGTTCCAGTAGTAGTTGCCGGCACTTATGTAGCCTTGAGCGGTTTCAAGGTCAGGCTTCTCGACGAAACGCGCAACTTTCAAGCCGCCGTTCAGCGGAGCATTCTTTTGTGCCTCGATGTAGCCAAAACCGGTTTCGGGGTAGGTCGGCTGGATGCCAAAAGTGACCAGCCAGCCTTCGGCGGCTAACGCAACGGCATTTGCTACTGCAGCGGCAAAGGCCTTTTCATCCTTGATCAGATGGTCAGCAGCCAGCACCAGCATATGGACGTCGGGGCCATGGGTGGCCTCCAACTGCAGCGCAGCCGCCGCAACAGCCGCAGCCGTATTACGCCCGAAAGGCTCAAGAATGAAACCTTGGGAGTGCTTGGCAGTATTGACAGCGCCGTACTCGTCTTCAGTCTTGAACAAAAGCTCACGATTAGTCACCGTAAGCACTTCTACAACACCCTCCAGTTGCGAAGCTCGCAGGAAGGTTTTCTGGATTAGATTCTGGCCACCTGGCAAATCCATGAACGGCTTGGGGTGGGCCTCTCGAGACACAGGCCACAACCGGCTACCCACACCACCAGACAAAATTACGGGAATCAGTTCCATACTCAACGTCCTTAATCCTCACTCTCTGAAAGGTTAACTACAGAAAACGGAGCTCGTTTATATTCTGGTCGCCTTGCACCTCTTTCAGATGCAAAGTCGAGGGGTTGAATTCTTGCGAAACCATCAAGCAGTTCGCTTGTGCTACGGCCGTTCCGCCGTTAATGGCCATTACATTTGACCCGAGCTGTAGAGGCCCGCTCGGCCAGAAATGCATACCCACCCATTCTACAGCTAACACCATTTTTTACGAACAACTCACAACCCCGAATCTGAAACTCGATCAAAGGCCAATCGGAGACCTGGTCTGGCGCCGGCTAACCCGTCCCAAACCTAACGATAAGGCCCGAAACCACAGATTTTTTAGCGAGTGAATCACCTTCGAACACTGCACTCACCAAAGCCCGGCCCTGCACTCCACGGAGCTATCGAATCGACCTCAAAATGCTGGCGGAACGGAACACGCCAAATCCGAGAAGCCGGTGTAAAACCTCGATCAATCAGCTCATGCGTCCAGCAGCTTTGGCAAATACTGAGCATAAACGACGCTTTTCAGTCGCTCAGCCTGAACATCGAGCTGAACCAGTGTGATCCGACCAAATTATAAGCAATCCCGTCCAGCCAAGCGATCTTCGGCCCCTGGAACTGCTCAACGGTATGGATCCTTATCGATTGGATTCACGGCGACCACGGTCAATGCCTCACCGCACCTACGCGCAAAGTCGACAACATGACAATCATAGCCGCACCCGAAGATTTCACCATCCACGACCAAGTGATAATCACCGCCAAAACCCGGATGTTCGACGCCCAAAAACCGCCGTCATTATGATGTCGATCATGAGAGCAACGCCAGTTACGCCTACCAATCTGATCAGCAATTACACGCAAAGTTTCCTGATCTTTGCCCAGGCGCAGCATCGTCTTGGCGAAATTATTACCGCGAGCCTCACAGATCCAACCCGTACGAAAAATCAGGTATTTGCAGCCGGAACGGGTTTCGCCTGAATCCATCAAGCCAGATGTTTACGCCTCGCTTTGCCGACGCGCCCGACAAGCCACCCAAGACAAGGGCCAAGCAACATTCCGAGCAGCAGTGCAATGACCGTGACTACCGAGACCGGCAACTGTGGACCTGCCCACCCCAGGAACAACAATGAGACTGACTGCTGATTCTCCAGCACGAATGCCAATACTGCCAAAACCAGCAACAACACAAAGACTCCGAGGAGTACGCGTTTGAGATTACGCATGAATCGCTCTCTGAATGACGACTGTCAAAGCCCCTCCTCCTCATCCTCATTCACCCGATCCCGGAGCTCTTTACCCGGTTTGAAATGAGGAACGAATTTACCGTCGAGGCTGACGGATTGGCCGGTCTTTGGGTTACGGCCGACGCGCGGTGCACGATAGTGTAAAGAGAAGCTGCCAAAGCCACGGATTTCGATTCGATCACCGGTAGCCAGGCACTGGGACATTTGCTCAAGCATGGTCTTGATGGCCAGCTCCACATCCTTGGATGAGAGTAGCCCTTGATGGGTGACAATTCGTTCGATCAACTCCGACTTCGTCATATTTTTCCCTTCTTTTTCAAGCAGCTAGATCAGCGCTTCAAAGGTTTTAGCATGCTCGAAGGATTTTGAACAGCCTATATATTGACTTATCTGCATTCCCTGACAGACACCGCAAAGCTCGCTTCTCGGAGACCGACACCCCCTCCCTTCCACCACAGAGGCAAACCGAACCGTCACCTGCAAACCACCAACATGACGCGAGTGAGGTATCCGGCCGGGTTCCACCCGAATAGATAATCCTCTTCCTCCTCCTTAGCATCACTGGACCTGCCAATGACCTTGTACCCCTCCACCCCACACTCTCTTGCAGCACGCTTGTAACACTTATCCCAACCTGATCCGAGCCCCGAACAATCGATCTCGATACCACTCACGCCGCGCACTACGTGAGTCTTGGCACTAGTCGTACACCCCACCAAGACCAAGACTGCCAATGCAACAATGAGCTTGTTCATTCCCTTCCTTAATGCCAGGAGTCACACCCGACGAATGCTCGGTTCAAGCTAAAGCCTAGCTCCAGATAGGCAATTGATACACCCAAACAACAGACCACCTTATTCCCGCATTGTTTCCCCAGCACCCCGACAACCTCAAATTTCAGACACAAAAAAGGGCGACCGAAGTCGCCCTTTTTCTATGGTCTGACAGAACTCAGTTCTGTTTTTCCATCTGTGCACGCAGCAGAGCACCAAGAGTGGTGTCAACTGGAGCATCCGAAGCAGCTGGCTTGTCGCGCAGGCTCTGGATTGCTTCCTTCTCGTCTTCAACGTCTTTCGACTTGATCGAGAGCTGGATTACACGGCTCTTGCGGTCAACGCTGATGATCTTGGCTTCAACTTCTTCGCCTTCTTTCAGAACGTTGCGCGCATCTTCGATGCGGTCACGGCTGATTTCGGAGGCTTTCAGAGTAGCTTCGATATCGGTAGCCAAAGTGATGATGGCGCCTTTAGCGTCAACTTCTTTCACGATGCCTTTAACGATTGCGCCTTTGTCGTTCTCTTGAACGTACTCGGAGAACGGATCGCTTTCCAGTTGCTTGATACCCAGGGAGATACGCTCGCGCTCTGGGTCAACCGACAGGATAACGGTGTCCAGCTCGTCGCCCTTCTTGAAGCGACGTACGGCTTCTTCGCCCACTTCGTTCCAGGAGATGTCGGACAGGTGAACCAGGCCGTCGATGCCGCCGTCCAGACCAATGAAGATACCGAAATCGGTGATCGACTTGATGGTGCCGGAGATTTTATCGCCCTTGTTGAACTGGCCAGAGAAATCTTCCCATGGGTTAGATTTACACTGTTTGATGCCCAGGGAGATACGACGACGCTCTTCGTCGATGTCCAGAACCATAACTTCCACTTCGTCGCCGACTTGTACGACTTTCGAAGGGTGGATGTTCTTGTTGGTCCAGTCCATTTCGGAAACGTGTACCAGACCTTCAACGCCTTCTTCCAGCTCAGCGAAGCAGCCGTAGTCGGTCAGGTTGGTTACACGCGCGGTAACGCGAGTGCTTTCTGGGTAACGGGCTTTGATAGCAACCCATGGATCTTCGCCCAGTTGCTTCAGGCCCAGGGAAACACGATTGCGCTCGCGATCGTACTTCAGAACCTTGACATCGATCTCGTCGCCAACGTTGACGATTTCGGAAGGATGCTTGATACGCTTCCAAGCCATGTCGGTAATGTGCAGCAGGCCATCGACGCCACCCAGATCGACGAATGCGCCGTAATCGGTGAGGTTTTTGACGATACCTTTGACTTGTTGACCTTCCTGCAGGGATTCCAGCAGAGCTTCACGCTCAGCGGAGTTCTCGGCTTCGAGGACGCTACGACGGGAAACGACAACGTTGTTGCGTTTCTGGTCGAGTTTGATGACCTTGAATTCCAGCTCTTTGCCTTCCAGGTGCGTGGTGTCGCGCACTGGACGGACGTCAACCAGAGAACCAGGCAGGAACGCACGGATGCCGTTAACGTCGACAGTGAAGCCGCCTTTAACCTTACCGTTGATAACGCCCTTGACCACTTCTTCGGCTGCGAAGGCTGCTTCCAGAACGATCCAGCATTCAGCGCGCTTGGCTTTTTCACGGGACAGCTTGGTTTCACCAAAGCCGTCTTCAACCGAATCCAGCGCAACGTGAACTTCGTCACCGACGTTGATATTCAGTTCGCCAGCGTCGTTGTAGAACTGCTCAAGCGGGATGAGTGCTTCAGACTTCAGGCCAGCGTGAACGGTTACCCAGCGAGCTTGGTAATCGATATCAACGATAACACCGGTGATGATGGAGCCTGCCTGAAGGTTCAGGGTTTTTAGGCTTTCTTCAAAGAGTTCCGCAAAGCTTTCGCTCATTTTAATTCCTGTTGATAAGGGCGAAGAATACGCCCATCTGCCACATCCCAGACAATGTGGGTTACGTTTATATAAAAGAAACGCCGCAAGACTATGACTGGTCCCCTGCGGTGCTTCTTGGTCACCCGGCGATATCGCGAATGGCGATCTCGCTCATGATGCGTTCCAGCACCTGCTCGATGGACAACTCCGTGGAATCCAGCTGTATGGCGTCGACCGCCGGCTTGAGCGGGGCTACCGCTCGCTGGGTGTCGCGCTCATCGCGCACACGGATCTCATCTAGCAGACTCGACAGACTAACACCCTCGACTTTGCCCTTCAACTGCAAATAACGTCGGCGCGCCCGTTCCTCGGCGCTGGCGGTCAGAAAAATCTTCAGCGGCGCGTCAGGAAATACAACGGTGCCCATGTCGCGGCCATCAGCCACCAACCCCGGCGCCTCCTGAAATGCCCGCTGGCGCTGCAGCAAGGCGTCACGCACGGCAGGCAGTGCCGCCACTTGCGAGGCCCATGCACCAACCTGCTCGTTGCGCAAATCGTCAGTGACATCATCACCTTCAAGGATGATGCGCTGCGGATGACCTTCGGTCGCCCCGATGAACTGCACATCGAGATGAGCGGCCAACAGCTTCAGCGACTCTTCGTTGGTCAGGTCGACACCATGATTGCGCGCAGCGAATGCCAGCAAACGGTACAACGCACCGGAATCCAGCAAGCACCAACCCAGGCGCTTGGCGAGAATCCCGGCGATGGTGCCCTTGCCCGAGCCGCTCGGTCCGTCGATGGTGATTACCGGAGCGTGGCTGGTCACGACTGAGCCTCTTGAGCAACACGAATACCGACTTGCGCGCACAACGCGAGGAAGTTCGGGAAGGAGGTCGCAACGTTGGCGCAATCATGGATACGGATCGGTGCATTGGCACGCAACGATGCAACGCTGAACGCCATGGCAATCCGGTGATCGCCGTGACCATGCACCTCGCCGCCGCCAATCTGGCTGCCGTCGATGATGATGCCGTCCGGCGTTGGCTCGCACTTGACGCCCAGCGCCAGCAAACCATCCGCCATCACCTGGATACGATCCGATTCCTTGACCCGCAACTCTTCCGCGCCGCGCAAGATAGTCCGACCTTCTGCACAGGCCGCCGCCACGAACAGCACCGGGAATTCGTCGATGGCCAGCGGAACCAGCGCTTCAGGAATTTCGATACCCTTAAGCTTAGCTGCCCGCACGCGCAAATCAGCCACTGGCTCACCACCGACTTCACGCTGGTTTTCCAGAGTGATATCGGCGCCCATCAGGCGCAGGATGTCGATCACGCCGGTACGGGTCGGGTTGATCCCCACGTGCTCGAGCACCAACTCCGAACCTTCGGCAATCGACGCCGCGACCAGGAAGAATGCCGACGAAGAGATATCGCCCGGCACTTCAATGTGCGTCGCGCTCAGCTTGTGGCCGGATTCGACCGACGCCGTGGCGCCGCTGACGGTAACCGGGTAGCCGAAGCCACGCAGCATACGCTCGGTATGGTCACGGGTTGGAGCAGGTTCGGTGACGGTGGTCTTGCCCTCGGCGTACAGACCCGCCAACAGCAGGCAGGATTTAACCTGGGCGCTGGCCATCGGCATGGTGTAGGTCAGGCCCTTGAGCTTGTTGCCGCCACGAATGGTCATCGGCGGACGACCTTCTGCCGCCGTCTCGATCACCGCACCCATTTCGCGCAGCGGGTTGGCCACACGATTCATCGGACGCTTGGACAGCGACGCATCGCCCGTCAAGGTGCTGTCGAAGTCCTGCGCAGCCAGCAAGCCGGACAACAGACGCATCGACGTACCCGAGTTGCCCAGATAGATCGGGCCGGGAGCCGGCTTCAAGCCATGCAGGCCGACACCGTGGATGGTCACGCGACCATGGTGCGGACCTTCGATCACGACACCCATGTCACGGAAGGCCTGCAAGGTCGCCAGGGCATCTTCACCCTCGAGGAAACCTTCGACTTCGGTAACGCCTTCAGCGAGGGAGCCGAGCATGATCGAACGGTGGGAAATTGATTTGTCGCCCGGTACACGAATCCGCCCACTCAGGCGGCCACCAGGATTTGCCAGGAAAATCAGATCGTTGGAGTTCATAGCGTCCACATAGGCCCGGCGGGCCAGGATTTTACTGAAATGCTCGCGGGCAACCCGGGCGCGCGTAAAGACGCCCAACAGTTGGTGCCCGTCCCCTGCATCGACCGCGTCGCGCAAGGCGTCGAGATCGCTGCGAAATGTATCGAGTGTGCGCAGGACAGCTTCGCGATTGGCGAGGAAGATGTCGTGCCACATGACCGGGTCACTGCCGGCGATTCTCGTGAAATCGCGGAAACCGCCCGCAGCGTAACGGAAGATTTCCAGATTTTCACTGCGTTTAGCCAACGAATCGACCAAACCGAATGCCAGCAGGTGCGGCAAATGACTGGTCGCCGCCAACACTTCGTCGTGACGCTCGACCTGCATGTGCTCGACATCGGCACCCAATTCACGCCAGAGCCGGTCGACAACTGCCAGCGCAGCCGGATCGGTTTGTTCAAGCGGTGTCAGAATCACTTTGTGTCGACGGAACAGCTGAGCATTGGAAGCCTCGACTCCGCTCTGCTCGGAACCGGCGATCGGATGCCCTGGAACGAAGCGTGCAGGCATGCCACCGAAGGCCTCGGTCGCTGCGCGCACCACATTGCCTTTGGCACTGCCGACATCGGTCAGAATCGCCGCCCCCAGGTCCATGCCAGCCAACAGCACCAGCAGTTTCTCCATCGCCAGGATCGGCACCGCCAGCTGAATCACATCGGCACCGCAGCACGCGCTAGCGAGGTCGTCTTCACAACGGTCCACCACGCCCAGCTCAACCGCCAGTTTTCGCGATTGCGGATCGAGGTCAACACCCACCACTTCGCGGCACAACCCGCTTTCACGCAGGCCCTTGGCGAACGAACCACCGATCAGCCCGAGACCGATCACCACCAGGCGACCGATCATAGGCACAGCAGGTTGCACGGCGATGACATCAACCACGGGCCAGAACCTTGGCCAGCGCCTCAAGGAAGCGACTGTTTTCAGCCGGCAGACCGATGGTGATGCGCAAGTGATTCGGCATGCCGTAATTGGCCACCGGACGCACGATCACACCTTCATGCAGCAAACCCTGGAAAACCGGCGCCGCAACGCGCCCCAGATCGACACAGATGAAGTTGCCCTTGGAAGGAATCCAGCTCAGCCCCAACTCACGAAAACCTGCTTCGAGCTGCTGCATGCCGGACTCGTTCAGACGACGGCTTTCAGCCAGGTATTCATCATCCTGCAACGCTGCGCAGGCTGCTGCCAGGGCCAGGCTGTTGACGTTGAATGGCTGACGCACACGATTCAACACATCGGCGACCACTGCGGTCGACAAGCCATAACCCACACGCAGCGCAGCCAGACCGTAGGCCTTGGAGAAGGTCCGGGAAACCAGCAGGTTCGGGTACGCCGCGAGGAAATCCAGACCATCCGGCAGGTCGCTGCCTTCGGCGTACTCGATGTACGCCTCATCCAGCACCACCAGCACGCGCTCAGGCACGTCCTGCAGAAACTCGTCCAGCGCCTCGGCGTCAAACCAGGTTCCGGTCGGGTTGTTCGGGTTGGCGATGAACACCACGCGGGTGTTGCTGTCGATGGCTTCGAGCATCGCCGACAGGTCATGACCCCAGTCCTTGGCTGGAATCACTCGCGCCTCGGCACCCACCGCCTGAGTGACGATCGGGTAGACGGCAAACGCGTGCTCACTGAAGACCGCATTCAGACCTGGCGCCAGATAGGCACGCGCGACCAGCTCGAGAATGTCGTTGGAGCCGTTGCCCAACGTCACTTGATTGAGCTCGACCCGGCACTGCTCAGCCAGCAGGGTTTTCAGCGCAAACCCGTTGCCGTCTGGATAGCGAGTCAGCTCAGCCAGTTCTTCGCGAATCGCCGCCAGTGCCTTGGGACTGGCACCCAGCGGGTTTTCGTTGCTCGCCAGCTTGACGATTTTTGCCGGATCGATGTCCAGCTCGCGGGCCAGTTCGTCCACGGGTTTGCCCGGAACGTAAGGCGAAAGTTGTTGCACGCCCGGCTGTGCCAGAGCGAGGAAGTCGCCACTCATTATCAACGCCTTTAGAGAACTGCTTTCGGGTAGGAACCCAACACTTTAAGTGCTACCGCTTCCTGACTGATTTTCTCCAGCACCGCTTTTATCAGCGGGTCGCGGTGGTGGCCGACGAAATCGATGAAGAACACGTAGGTCCACTTGCCGCTGCGCGATGGACGGGTTTCGATCCGAGTCAGGTCGATACCATTGTCATGGAACGGCACCAGCAACTCGTGAAGCGCGCCAGGTTTGTTGCTCATCGAGACGATGATCGACGTTTTGTCGTCGCCGGTCGGTGGCACTTCCTGGCTGCCGATCATCAGGAATCGCGTGGAGTTGTCCGGGCGATCCTCGATTTTTTCGGCCAGACGGGTCAAACCGTACAAGCCTGCCGCCATGTCGCCGGCGATCGCCGCCGAGTTCCACTCACCCTTGACCCGCTTGGCCGCTTCGGCATTGCTCGATACCGCCACGCGTTCAACGTTCGGGTAATGAGCGTCCAGCCACTTGCGGCACTGCGCCAGGGACTGGGCATGGGAATAAATGCGGCTGATGCTGTCGGTCTTGGTGTTTTCACCCACCAGCAAGTGGTGGTGAATGCGCAGCTCGACTTCGCCACAGATAACCATGTCGTGTTCGAGGAAGCTGTCGAGAGTGTGGTTGACCGCACCCTCGGTGGAGTTTTCCACAGGCACCACGCCAAAGTTCACCGCACCGGCAGCCACTTCACGGAACACTTCATCGATCGCCGCCATTGGCTTGCTGATCACCGCATGGCCAAAGTGCTTCATGGCCGCCGCTTGAGTGAAGGTTCCTTCAGGCCCGAGGTAGGCCACTTTCAGCGGCTGTTCGAGCGCCAGGCACGAGGACATGATTTCACGGAACAACCGCGCCATCTCTTCGTTGCCCAGCGGTCCCTGATTGCGCTCCATTACGCGCTTGAGCACCTGAGCCTCACGCTCAGGACGATAGAACACCGGCACTTCGCCTTCGGCCAGCGTAGCCATCTTTACTCGCGCGACTTCCTGGGCGCAGCGTGCACGCTCACTGATCAGCTCGAGGATTTTTTCGTCCAGAGCATCAATGCGCAGGCGCAGTGCCTTGAGTTCTTGCTCAGACATTAGCCGTGTTCCTTCTCGAACTCTGCCATGTACGCCACCAGCGCGTTGACTGCGTTGATGTCGACGGCGTTGTAGATAGAGGCACGCATGCCGCCTACCGAACGGTGACCCTTGAGGTTCAGCAGTCCGCGCGCTTCAGCACCGACCAGGAACGGCTTGTCGAGGCGATCGTCAGCCAGACGGAACGGCACGTTCATCCACGAGCGGTCAGTCTTGTTGATCGGGTTGCTGTACAAGCCGCTGGCATCAATGAAGTTGTACAGCGTGCGCTGCTTGACTTCATTGAGCTTGCCAATGGCCTCAACACCACCCTGCTCTTTCAGCCATTCGAACACAAGACCGGACAAGTACCAGGCCAGTGTTGGCGGGGTGTTGTACATCGAGCCGTTGTCGGCCGCGACCTTGTAGTCAAGCATGGTCGGGCAGAACGAACGGGCACGACCCAACAGGTCTTCACGCACGATGTTGACGACGATGCCGCTCGGGCCGATGTTTTTCTGGGCACCGGCGTAGATCATGCCGAAACGCGAGATATCCACAGGGCGCGAGAGAATGTCCGAAGACATGTCTGCAACCAGCGGAACATCACCGGTTTCCGGGATCCACTGGAATTCCAGACCACCGATGGTTTCGTTCGGCGCGTAGTGCACGTAGGCCGCGTCTTGCGACAGCTTCCATTCGTTCTGGCCGGGAATTGCGAAATAGTCGTAAGGCTTGGCGGTCGCGGCGACGTTGACGTGGCCGTAGCGCTGCGCTTCTTCAATGGCTTTCTGCGACCAGATACCGGTATCGATATAGTCGGCCTTGCCGTTTTCCGGCAACAGGTTCAGAGGAATCTGAGCAAATTGCTGGCTGGCGCCACCTTGCAGAAACAGCACTTTATAGTTCGAGGGGATATTCAGCAGATCACGCAGATCCTGCTCGGCCTTGGTCGCAATGGACACGAACTCATCGCTGCGATGGCTCATTTCCATGACCGAGAGACCCTTGCCATGCCAGTCGAGCAATTCCGACTGGGCACGCAACAGGACAGCTTCAGGCAGCGCAGCAGGACCTGCGCAGAAGTTATAGGCTCGTTTGCTCACATCCACTCTCGCTATGCATTCACGGTAGCGGACAGAGCAAACACTCTGCCCTGCTACGATTTGGTTAGTCTTGCGACTCTTCTTCGTCAGCTGCTTCAGCCTGCTGGCTTTCGACAGTATCGTCCGGCTCGGTGCCGGCATCGAGCACCACACCTTCGAGCTCGGCACCCTCTTCGCCTTCCAGCTCTTCGCCTTCGACTTCCGATGGTTCCTGAACCCGCTCCAGACCGACCAGTGTTTCATCGCTGGCCAGTTTGATCAGGGTCACGCCCTGAGTGTTACGACCCAGACTGGATACTTCGTCAACACGAGTGCGCACCAGGGTGCCCTGGTCGGAAATCAGCATGATTTCCTCGCCGTCGAGCACCTGGACCGCACCGACCAGACGGCCGTTACGCTCGTTGCTGACCATGGCGATAACGCCCTGACCCCCACGCTTGTACTCAGGGAATTCGGTGATGGCGGTACGCTTGCCGAAACCACGCGCCGAAGCGGTGAGGATCTGGCTGCCTTCTTCCGGGATCAGCATGGAAATCAGCTTCTGACCTTCCGGCAGACGCATGCCGCGGACACCGCGAGCGGTACGGCCCATGGCGCGAACGTCGGACTCTTTGAAGCGGGTAACCTTGCCGCCGTCGGAGAACAGCATGACTTCACGCTCGCCATCGGTGATGGCAGCACTGATCAACACGTCGCCTTCGTCCAGCTCCAGCGCGATCAAGCCAACGCTGCGCTGACGGCTGAAGGATTCCAGCGGGGTCTTCTTCACGGTGCCGTTGGCGGTAGCCATGAAGATGTAGTGACCTTCGGTGTATTCCTCGACCGGCAGCATGGTGGTGATGTACTCACCGTCGTCCAGCGGCAGCAGGTTGACCAGCGGACGACCGCGGGCAGCGCGGGACGCCTCAGGAATTTCGTAGGTTTTCAGCCAGTAAACCTTGCCCTTGCTGGAGAACAGCAGCAGCGTGGTGTGGCTGTTGGCGACCAGCAGGTGAGCGATGTAGTCCTCATCCTTGACGCCGGTAGCCGATTTGCCTTTACCGCCACGACGCTGGGCCTGGTACGCAGCCAAAGGCTGGGTCTTGGCGTAGCCACCGTGGGAAATGGTCACGACGCGCTCTTCTTCCGGGATCATGTCACCCAGGGTCAGGTCCAGGCGCGCATCGAGAATTTCGGTGCGACGCACATCGCCGTACTCGGCACGAATCACTTCCAGCTCTTCGCGGATCACTTCCATCAGGCGCGTGGCGCTGTTGAGGATGCGGATCAGCTCGCCGATCTGGTTGAGAATCTCTTGATACTCGGCCAGCAGTTTTTCGTGCTCCAGGCCGGTCAGACGGTGCAGACGCAGCTCCAGAATGGCTTGCGCCTGTTCCGGCGACAGGAAGTACTTGCCTTCGCGCAGACCGTATTGCGGGTCCAGGGTCTCTGGACGGCAAGAGTCAGCACCGGCACGCTCAACCATCGCAACCACCGCGGAGGACTCCCACGGCGTGCTGATCAGTGCTTCCTTGGCTTCCGACGGCGTTGGCGAAGCCTTGATCAGGGCGATGACCGGGTCGATGTTCGACAGCGCAACTGCCTGACCTTCGAGGATGTGACCACGCTCACGGGCCTTACGCAGTTCGAACACGGTACGGCGGGTCACCACTTCGCGGCGGTGACGGACGAAGGCTTCCAGCAGGTCCTTGAGGTTCAGGATCCGCGGACGGCCGTCGATCAGCGCAACGATGTTGATACCGAACACCGCTTGCAGCTGGGTCTGGGCGTAGAGGTTGTTGAGGATAACCTCAGGCACTTCGCCACGACGCAGCTCGATCACCACGCGCATACCGTCTTTATCGGACTCGTCGCGCAGTTCGGTGATGCCTTCCAGCTTCTTCTCTTTGACCAGCTCGGCGATCTTCTCGATCAGACGTGCCTTGTTCAACTGGTAAGGCAGTTCGGTGATGACGATCTGCTGACGACCACCAACCTTGTCGATGTCTTCGATGATCGAACGGGCACGCATGTAAATGCGCCCGCGACCGGTGCGGTAGGCTTCGATGATACCGGCGCGACCATTGATGATCGCGGCGGTCGGGAAGTCCGGACCTGGGATGTATTGCATCAGCTCATCGATGGTCAACTCGGGGTTGTCGATGAGTGCCAGGCAACCGTCGATGACTTCACCGAGGTTGTGCGGCGGAATGTTGGTCGCCATGCCCACGGCGATACCGCTGGAACCGTTGACCAGCAGGTTGGGAATGCGGGTCGGCATGACCGCCGGGATCATTTCGGTGCCGTCGTAGTTCGGCACCCAGTCCACGGTTTCTTTATGCAGGTCAGCCAGCAGCTCGTGCGCCAGCTTGGTCATGCGCACTTCGGTGTATCGCATCGCAGCGGCGTTGTCGCCGTCGACCGAACCGAAGTTGCCTTGACCGTCTACCAGCAGGTAACGCAGCGAGAATGGCTGCGCCATACGAACGATGGTGTCGTACACCGCGGTATCACCGTGCGGGTGATACTTACCGATCACGTCACCGACAACACGGGCAGATTTCTTGTACGGCTTGTTGAAGTCGTTACCCAGCTCGCTCATCGCGAACAGCACACGCCGATGCACGGGCTTCAAGCCATCGCGCGCATCAGGCAGTGCCCGACCGACAATTACGCTCATCGCGTAGTCGAGGTAGGACTGTTTCAGCTCGTCTTCGATATTGACCGGGAGGATTTCTTTGGCCAGTTCGCCCATGAGAAGCCTGATTCCTTTTTCTGGTGAAACTTCGTCACATCCATATGGGACGAACGAAGCTCGCCGCTGCAGGCTGAGTGCCAGCACCGACTTACGACAAATCAACGAGTTATGCCATGGATCTGCGCAGTAAAGGCAGCCACATCGGACTACCTTGGAAACCGCCGGATGTTATCACAAGAGCCGCCACGCACCTATCCCCCAGATGCGCATGGAGCATAGTTAGTTGACCGGTGACAGGCTTAAAGGCGACGAGAGAGGCTTAGAGCCAGATTTCAGGTATGACTCTGGCTGATTTGTTGACCTTGAGGGCCCCTTCGCGAGCAAGCCCGCTCCCACATTGGATCGATGTCGTTCGCAAAATCTGTGACCGACTCGGTCAAATGTGGGAGCGGGCTTGCTCGCGAAGCGATTTATCAGACGCCCGAGATCGTCAATGCAAGCGCTTACGGCACATCAGTTGCGCCATCTTCGCGGTATCCGGGCGCTCGACGATGCCTTTTTCGGTAACGATGACGTCGATCAGGTCAGCCGGCGTGACATCGAACACCGGATTGAATGCATCGACATCAGCCCCCACCCGCTTGCCACCGATGTCCAGCAACTCGCTGCCATCACGCTCTTCGATCGGGATGTCGTCGCCACTGGCCAGGTTCATGTCGATGGTCGAACTCGGCGCCACCACCATGAAACGCACGCCGTGGTGCATGGCATTGACCGCCAACTGGTAAGTGCCGATCTTGTTCGCCACGTCACCGTTGGCGGTAATTCGGTCAGCGCCGACGATCACCCAGGTCACGCCCTTGGTTTTCATGATGTGCGCAGCGGCCGAGTCGGCGTTCAGGGTGACCGGAATGCCTTCGTTGGCCAGTTCCCAGGCGGTCAAGCGCGAGCCTTGCAGCCAAGGCCGGGTTTCGTCGGCATAAACCCGCTCGATCATGCCCTCCAGGAACGCGCCACGAATCACCCCGAGCGCAGTACCGAAACCGCCAGTCGCCAACGCCCCCGTATTACAGTGGGTCAAGACAGCCTGGGCATTGCCCTGATGCTTGCGGATCAGGTCGACACCCAATTGCGCCATGGTCAGGTTGGCTTCGCGATCACTTTCATGGATTGCCAAAGCCTCTGCCTCAAGCACTTCCAATGGATTGGGGTGATCCTTGAGCCGCTCCAGGCGTTCGCGCATGCGACCCAGCGCCCAGAACAGGTTGACGGCGGTCGGCCGTGAATCCGCGAGCAGGGCAAAGTCTTCTTCCAGCGCCACCTGCCAGTCGCCACCCGCAGCAAACCGCGCGCGCGCCGCCAGCACCACGCCGTAGGCTGCGCTGATGCCGATTGCCGGAGCACCACGCACCACCATCGAGCGAATAGCCTCAGCCACACCCGCTGCGCTGGTATAGGCAATCCAGGTTTCCTCGAATGGCAGAATGCGCTGATCCAGCAGGTACAGGGCGCCGTCCCGCCAATCGATGGCCTTCACCTTCTCCGCAGCCAACAGTCGATCGCGCATCCCTCACCCCGCACTCATGAACAAAAGCCGCCGATTATAGCGATCCCCCCGCGAAGACGCTCGGGTATACTTCGCCATCCTACATAAAAGCACTGGACCGAACCCTCGATGCCGAATCCTGCCGCTGCGCTCGACTTACTCTTGCTGCCAACCTGGTTAGTACCTGTCGAACCTGCTGGCGTAGTCCTCAAGGAGCACGGCCTGGGCATCCGCGACGGGCGTATTGCCTTCATCGGCCCGCGCAGCGAAGCCTTGAAGCTCAAGGCCAGCGAGGTCCGTGAACTGCCGGGCATGCTGCTCAGCCCGGGCCTGATCAACGCCCACGGACATGCGGCGATGACATTGTTCCGTGGCCTGGCCGATGATTTGCCGCTGATGACCTGGCTTGAGCAGCACATCTGGCCAGCCGAGACCAAATGGGTCGATGAGGCCTTCGTCCGCGACGGCACCGACCTGGCCATTGCCGAGCAGATCAAGGGTGGCATCACCTGCTTCTCGGACATGTATTTTTTCCCGAAAGTTGCCAGCGAACGCGTGCACAACAGCGGCATTCGCGCACAAATTGCCATCCCGATCCTCGATTTCCCGATCCCTGGCGCCTGCGATGCGGATGAGGCTATCCGTCAGGGCGTCGAGCTATTCGGCGATCTCAAGCATCACCCGCGCATCAAAATCACCTTCGGCCCTCATGCACCCTACACCGTCGGTGACGAAAACCTCGAAAAAATCCGGGTAATCGCCGAGGAGCTGGACGCAGCGATTCACATGCACGTCCACGAAACAGCCTTCGAAGTCCAGCAATCGGTCGAACAGCGCGGCGAGCGGCCATTGGCCCGCCTCGGTCGCCTGGGACTGCTCGGACCGCGCTTCCAGGCCGTTCACATGACGCAAATCAGCGAAGAAGACCTGACGTTACTGGTAGAAAGTAACACCAGTGTGATTCATTGCCCGGAATCGAACCTGAAACTGGCCAGCGGCTTTTGCCCAGTGGAGCGCTTGTGGCAGGCTGGAGTCAATGTGGCGGTCGGCACCGATGGCGCGGCCAGCAACAATGACCTCGACCTGCTGGGCGAAACCCGCACCGCCGCCCTGCTGGCTAAAGCCGTTGCCGGCTCGGCCTCCGCCCTGGACGCTCATCGCGCCTTGCGCATGGCGACCCTCAACGGGGCCCGTGCGCTGGGGCTGGAAGCTGAAGTGGGCTCGCTGGAAGTCGGCAAGGCCGCGGACATGGTGGCCTTCGACCTGTCTGGCCTGGCCCAGCAACCGGTTTATGAGCCGGTGTCGCAGCTTATCTACGCCACCGGCCGGGACTGTGTGAAACACCTTTGGGTCGCCGGCAAGCAATTGCTCGACGACCGGCGCCTGACGCGCCTCGATGAACAACAGCTATGCGCCACGGCCACCGCCTGGGGCCGGCGCATCAGCGGACACGCCGAATAGAACGACCCCTTGAATCGAACTTCAAGGCTGACAGCAGAATTTTTTAGATTTAGAGGATTACCCATGAGCAACGTCGACCACGCTGAAATCGCCAAATTCGAAGCCCTGGCTCATCGCTGGTGGGACCGCGAAAGCGAGTTCAAGCCGCTGCACGACATCAACCCGCTGCGGGTCAACTGGATTGACGAGCGCGTCAAACTGGCCGGCAAGAAGGTCCTGGACGTCGGTTGCGGCGGCGGCATCCTCAGCGAATCCATGGCACAACGCGGCGCTACCGTGATGGGCATCGACATGGGCGAAGCGCCGTTGGCGGTCGCGCAATTGCATCAACTGGAATCAGGCGTCAGCGTCGAGTACCGGCAGATCACCGCTGAAGCCCTGGCGGAAGAAATGCCCGAGCAATTCGATGTCGTCACCTGCCTGGAAATGCTCGAGCACGTGCCCGATCCATCGTCGGTCATTCGTGCCTGCTTCCGCATGGTAAAACCGGGTGGCCAGGTGTTCTTCTCGACCATCAACCGTAATCCGAAGGCTTACCTGTTCGCTATAGTCGGCGCCGAATACATCATGAAACTGCTGCCGCGCGGCACGCATGATTTCAAGAAATTCATCCGCCCTTCCGAACTCGGTTCCTGGAGCCGCCAGGCCGGCCTGAGCGTCAAGGATATCATTGGCCTGACGTACAACCCGCTGACCAAGCACTACAAGCTGGCCGCCGACGTTGACGTCAACTATATGATCCAGACGCTGCGCGAGGAGTAAGCCGATGGCAATCAGAGCAGTTCTTTTTGACATGGACGGCACCCTGCTCGACACCGCGCCGGACTTCATTGCCATCTGCCAAAGCATGCTGGCAGACCGCGGGTTGGCACCGATCCCGGACAAACACATCCGCGACGAGATCTCTGGCGGGGCCAAAGCCATGGTGGCGGTAACCTTCTCGATGGACCCGGAATCACCGGGTTTCGAGGCATTGCGACTGGAGTTCCTGGAGCGTTATCTCAAGGGTTGCGCGGTTCACAGCAAACTCTTCGATGGCATGGCTGAACTGTTGGCCGACATCGAGAAATCCAATCTGATCTGGGGCGTAGTGACTAACAAACCGCTGCGCTTCGCTGAGCTGATCATGCAACAACTGGGACTGGCCGAACGCTCGGCGCTGCTGATTTGCCCAGACCACGTGACCAACAGCAAGCCGCACCCGGAGCCGTTGATCCTCGCCTGCAAAATGCTCGACCTGGACCCGGCCAGCGTGCTGTTCGTGGGTGATGACCTGCGCGATATCGAGTCGGGCCGCGATGCCGGCACCCGGACCGCCGCGGTGACCTTTGGCTACATTCACCCTGATGACAATCCACGAAACTGGGGCGCGGATGTGGTGGTGGACCACCCTTCGGAGTTGCGCAAGGTGCTCGATAGCGCGCTGTGTAGCTGCTGATCTAACTGGCTGCCGAAGGCATTTGTGGCGAGGGGGCTTGCCCCCGTTCGGCTGCGAAGCAGTCGTAAATCAGCCAGTTCGGTGAAGCTGACAAACCGAGCTTGGGGTCGCTTCGCAACCCAGCGGGGGCAAGACCCCTCGCCACAGTCTGTTTTCTGCTTTGTAGAGGTTTTTTATGTTTGATTATTCCGCCCGCCCTGAACTGCTCAAAGATCGGGTCATCCTGGTCACCGGCGCCGGTCGTGGCATCGGCGCTGCTGCGGCAAAAACCTATGCCGCTCACGGCGCTACCGTACTGCTGCTGGGCAAGACCGAGGCCAATCTGACCCAGGTTTACGACGAAATCGAAGCGGCCGGTTATCCACAGCCTGCAGTGATTCCGTTCAACCTGGAAACCGCCCTGCCGCATCAATACGACGAACTGGCGGCCATGATCGAAACCGAGTTCGGTCACCTTGATGGCTTGTTGCACAACGCCTCGATCATTGGCCCGCGCACGCCACTGGAGCAACTCTCCGGCGAAAACTTCATGCGCGTGATGCACGTCAACGTCAACGCCATGTTCATGCTGACCAGCACCCTGCTGCCACTGCTCAAGCTGTCTCAGGACGCCTCGGTAATCTTCACCTCCAGCAGCGTCGGCCGCAAAGGTCGTGCGTACTGGGGCGCTTATGGCGTGTCGAAGTTCGCCACCGAAGGCCTGATGCAAACCCTGGCCGACGAAGTCGACAGCGTCGCGCCGGTTCGCTCCAACAGCATCAACCCAGGCGCAACCCGCACCAGCATGCGCGCTCAAGCGTACCCGGGCGAAAACCCGGCCATCAACCCGACGCCTGAAGAGATCATGCCGGTTTACCTGTACCTGATGGGGCCGGACAGCACTGGCATCAACGGTCAGGCGTTCAACGCTCAGTAAGCCCCTCGCCGCACCCCGCTGCCGCGACGGCATACTGTCGCGGCACGTGCCTCCCCTCCTTCAAGCGTCTGTTTGAAGTCAATCAAATGCCGCCGAATCAGCCACCAGTCACCGACACACAAGCCAACAAGCTGATTTAAAACGAATTTTATTCGTCTGAACCGAATGGCATGACTTTCGCTCTAATCCTGTTGAAACACGCAGCGTGTTAGCGATCGGGCAGCGCCATGTCGAGCTTACGTTTGCTCGACAAAGCAGACTAAAATCTAGCCACATGTCCTACGGGACTGATGGACCAGTATGACGCGCAGCCCAAAGCCGCTCTCACCCAGCCTGTAAGACAGCATTCCTGCTTAGGGGCTCACGCCATATGAAATCTCCAACCCAGACCAACGCAATTGACTTTGATAGCGCCAAAATGCAGCGGCTGGGCTTTGGCCAGTTGCCAGCCCTTTTGGAGCGTCCTGCCAGCCTCGGTCAATTGCGCCAGCAGCTGGGCCTGCAACTGCAAACCAGCCTTGAGCCGCAGCGCATTCTGGGACTGTTTTTCCGCGAAATTCAGCGCCTTGTGCCACTGGACGCCTTGAACTATCAACACAAAACCAGCGACCTGCGCCTGGAGTTCGGTCAGCGCGGACATCACTCGGTGAGCTATAGCCTGAGCCACGAAGGCACACACCTGGGCGATCTGGTGTTCCGTCGCAATCAGCGCTTCAGCGAAAAGGATCAGGGTAACCTCGAATCCCTGCTATCAAGCTTGCTCTTCCCGATGCGCAATGCCCTGCTCTATCGAGCGGCCACTCAAAGTGCACTGCGCGACCCACTGACCGGCACCGGCAATCGCATTGCCATGGATCAGACCCTGCAACGGGAGATCGACATGGCCCGGCGACACTTGCAGCCGCTGTCGTTGTTGATGCTCGATATCGATCACTTCAAACAGATCAATGACAACTACGGTCACAGCGCCGGCGATGACGTGTTGAAGGCTGTCGCAACCTTGATCAAAGACCAGTTGCGCAACGTAGACATGGTCTTTCGCTTCGGCGGAGAAGAGTTTCTGATTCTGCTGTCCAACACCAGCCGCGATGCCGCTGCAATGATAGGCGAACGCCTGCGCTATGCCGCACAAGCCGGGGAGTATTCGGCGGATGGGACGCTGATCGGCTTAACGGTCAGCCTCGGATGCTCGACGCTGCTGCCGGGTGAGTCCGCAGACAGCTTGTTGCGACGCGCCGACAGTGCGCTGTATGTGGCCAAGCGCGAGGGGCGTAACCGGTTGGCGATGGCGGGTTGAGTCGCCAGCAAAACCACATAAGCAAATGTGGGAGCGGGCTTGCTCGCGAAGGCAGTTTTACAGTCAGCATCTCTGTTGAATGTTAAGCCGCTTTCGCGAGCAAGCCCGCTCCCACCTTTGGTTTTGTGTTGCCTTCGGATCAGCTTTCGGCCAGCGCCATCCGCTCCCGGGCTACAGGAACCCTTTCGGAGTGCTCCAGTTGCATGCAACGTTCCAGGAACAGGTACATGTAGTCGTAGCTCTTGCAGATCGCCTGACGCAGTTCAGCTTGCAGGGATCTGGTGGGGTTCAGGCCCGCCAGCGTGCAGATGATTTCCAGGGCTTCCCATGGATGGGCATCATCGTATTGAGCGTGCATTTTCAGCCACTTCATCGCGCGCTTGCGGTCGTCCTCAGGGAACGCTGCCGCATAGACCCCGCTGGAACACACCAGCGCCGACCACTCCCCGGTCGCCCCCTCAATGGCATAGTTGGTTGCCGCAATGGCAACAATCAGCGAATCCGCCGAGCTGGTATGCCAGCACCAATGACTCAACGCATGAAGCTCAGGTGCAACCTGCTGCGCCTGCAAATCATCGAGGCTGACGCCATGCGCGCGACTCCAGTGCACCCAATAGTCGGCATGATTGAGCTCAACCCGAATGTTGCGCATCAGCCAGCGACGCGCCATGTCCTCGCCGGGATGGCGGGCAAAGCGGGTCTTCGTCAGGTTTTGCGCCATGTACAACGCGAACTGTTCAACGACCGGCCAGCCACCAATCAGGTACTGACGCATGGTCCTTGCACTGAGTTTGTTGTCACGCATCCGCTGATACAGTTCATGTTCGACAACCCGACGCTTGCTCTCGCTGCAATCCCGGATCAGTTGCTGAGCCCAGGCGGGGTAACTTGCGGCTTCCATAAGCGGGCCGGACCTGTTGAATGTATCGATCACTGTCGCACTCCTTTTGATTGTGATGGTACGGATCAGCAAGAGATTTCAACGGAACGTGCCAGGCGCCCTGAATAACAGAGGCTGCGGTCTGGCGGGCCGACATTGCAGGCTGTCACAGGTAAACAATTGCGGGCGTTCAATGATGTACCCTTGAGCATAATCCACCCCGATCTCCAGCAATGCCTGCTCGATCTGGGGTGTTTCAACAAACTCGGCAATGGTGCGCTTACCCATGACATGGCCGATGTGATTGATCACTTCGACCATTGCACGGTTAATCGGGTCGTCCAGCATATCCTTTACGAAACTCCCGTCGATCTTCAAGAAGTCTACAGGTAAATGTTTTAGATAGGCGAATGAGGACATACCGGCACAAAAGTCATCCAGCGAAAAATGACATCCCAACCCTTTGAGCTCATTGATAAATCTGATTGCGCTGCCCAAATTGGAAATCGCGCTGGTTTCAGTGATTTCAAAACAAATCATTTCAGGCGGGATGGCATAGGCAGTGAATTTTTCACGCAGAAAGTGCAGAAAAGCCTCATCACCGATGGTAGTGCCTGACAGATTGATCGCACACATGGCCAACGGCCCTTTGCGCTCTTGGGCGATGCCCTGCGCAATGATCCTGAAAACATTCTCGACCACCCAACGATCCAGGGACGTCATCAGTCCATAACGCTCGGCGGCAGGAATGAAGCTGTCCGGCAGAATCATCCGCCCGGCTTCGTCGTGCAGACGCAGCAGGATTTCGATATGCCCGCCGCCCCGTTCGATATGCCCCAGCGCAGCGATTTCCTGTGAATACAGACAGAAGCGGTTCTCTTCCAACGCCATGTGCAGGCGTTGCACCCAGGCCATCTCGCCAAAACGCAGGGACAACTCGGAGTCGTCGGCATGATAGACCTGCACCCGATTGCGGCCCTTCTCCTTCGCCATGTAGCAGGCCATGTCTGCAGCACGCAATGAAGCCTCAAGGGTGGCCGGAGCTTGAATGATGTGCACCAGACCGATGCTGACGGTGGTCACGAATGGCCGGCCTTTCCAGACAAAGTGCAGGTTTTGTACCGTCTGGCGCAGGCCCTCGGCGATTTTTTCCGAGGCTTGCGGCGAGCAGTTTTCCAGCAGAATGCCGAACTCGTCACCGCCCAATCGGGCCAAGGTGTCACCTTCGCGCAAACCCGATTGCAACAGTGCGCAGATATGCCGCAGCAGCTCATCACCCGCAGCATGCCCGCAAGTATCGTTGACCAGTTTGAATTGATCCAAATCGAGGAACATCAAGGCATGTCGGGCTGGCTGGCGCGTCAGGCTGTGCAACGCCTGCTCTAGGCGATACTCGAATTCGCGGCGGTTGGCCAACCCGGTCAGCGCGTCGTGGGTGGCCTGCCAGGAAAGATTGGCGATGTACTGCCGCTCCTGGGTCATGTCATGCAGCACCAGTACCGTGCCACTGACTTTACCGGCATTGCGAATCGGCGAACCTACCAGCGTGACTGAAACCGTGCTGCCATCCAGCCTCTGGATCAATTTGGAGTGTTCACTGCCGCCGCTGAGCTGACCACTGAGAATATGCTCGATCAGCGTGAAGCCATCCGCCTGGGCATTGTCATCCAGCAGATTGAACAAGGCTGCCAGCGGTAGCCCGATTGCCTGCTCAGCCTTCCAGTGGGTCAACTCCTCGGCTGCCGGGTTCATGTAAGCAATGGCACCTTCAACGTCGGTGGTGATCACGCCATCGCCAATGGACTGCAAGGTGATTTGCGCGCGTTCCTTTTCCAGCTGCAAGGCATTGGCAAACGCGTGGCGCTGAGCCAGTAGCTTATGGGTGCGCAAGAGTGCCAGGGCAATCAACCCCAACGCCGTGGCCAGGTTAGTGAACAGCAACAACCGCAGAATCAGTCGCGAGCCCTCGCCCAATGCATCGCTGAATGCTTTGGCGGCGGGGGTCACCGCTTCGTTGATGGCAAATATCCGGGCTTTCCAGCGCTGAATGTCGGCGTCGCTCGCCTGGTTGCCGACAATGCGCTGATGCATTTCAAGGGCGACGTTATCGAGCTGCATCAGGTAGGCATCGCCCACGGTCCAGCGATCGATAGCGGTTTCCAGGTAACTGAAATGCCGGAAGTTCAGGTACAGCCAAATCAGGCTTGAAACGTCATCGGGATGGTTACCGCCGTTGAGGATACCCCGCCTCGCGGCCTCAAGATCAGGCGGTTGATGATCCAGCGCGACCCGCAGTTCATGCCCGCCCTGGGGGACTGAAATAGCCTTCTGATACTTGAGGAAAATCGACTCGTCGCGACTGTCAGCGTAGAGATTGAGGTAATAGATAGCGTCTTTCTGACCCTTGGACCACAGGCTTTCTCCGGCAACATAGCCGCGAACCGCTGACAAAACGTACAGGCTGACGCCGCCCAACAGGGCCTGAAACAATACGACGGCGATAAATGGCCAGACGATGCCCAACAACCGTGGCGTTCCGAGAGTCCGCTTTTGCTTCATGAGGTCCCTTGCATAAGCGCTGCCTGATGAACACCCGAGAGAATTCCGCTCCTAGCAGCACAGACTAGGCTAATTTTCGATTTTTCGAAGACGTCAGGCTTCGATCAAGCTCGATTTAGGGACAATGTAACAATCAAAGGGTCCACAAGACCGATTCCCAAAAAGGATGGCTGATCAATAAGTACAGAAATCCGGGCAAAACTCAAGATTGCTAATGCTGCTGCAAATGCCCATACAACTTGGCATACAGGCCACCTTCAGCAATCAGTTGCTGATGGTCGCCGTCTTCGGCAATCTGCCCGCCATCGAACACCAGCACACGATCCGCCTGTTTCACCGCCGACAACCGGTGAGCAATGATCAGTGTCGTGCGACCGCTGAGAAACCGCGCGAGCGCCTGATGGAGGTTGTATTCGGTGGCGGCGTCCAGCGCCGAAGTCGCCTCATCGAGGACCACGACCTTGGGTTCGGCCAGCACCATGCGCGCAATCGCCAGGCGCTGACGCTGCCCGCCGGACAAGCGCACACCGGAACGGCCAACGACGCTATCCAGACCTTGCGGCAGCGCCTTGACCGTTGCCTCGAGCTGGGCGATTTCCAGTGCCTGCCAACAGGCTTCGTCACTGCGTTCGCGGCCCATGGCGAGGTTAGCCCGTATGGTGTCGTTGAACAGTGCCGGATGCTGCAACACCACGGCGACATTCTCGCGCACGGTTTCCAGGCCGATGTCCTGTTGAGTGACGCCACCAAAACGGATGCTGCCCGACTGTGGCGTATAGAGCCCCAGCAGCAACTGCACCAGCGTGCTTTTACCGCCACCACTGGCGCCCACGATGGCGACTTTTTCGCCGGGTGCGATGGACAGGTTCATCTGATCCAGCACCAGCTCACCGCCATAGCCGAAACTCAAGCCTTGCACCTCGATGCCCACCGTCTCGCGCCCTTTGAACGGGTCGACGCCACCTGGGTATTGCGGCTCGTCGGCACGCGATAACAGCTCGTTGATTCGCGTCAGTGCACCGCCGGCCGCGTAATAGGCGTATTGCAAATTCAGCAACTGCTCGACCGGCCCGATCATGAACCAGAGGTAGCTGAACACCGCCAGCATCTGGCCGATGGACAGGTCGGAGAACAGCACCGTGAGCATCGCGGCGGCGCGGAAGATATCGATACCGAACTGGAACAGCAAACCGCTGGCACGGCTCGATGCGTCGCTTTTCCACTGTGAGTTGACGGCGTAGTTGCGCACTTCCTGCGCCCGCAAGCCGAGCCGTCCCAGGAAAAACCCCTGGCGATTGCCAGCGCGGATTTCCTGTATCGCATCCAGGGTCTCGGTCAGCGCCTGGGTGAACCTTGAGGTACTGTCGTTCTCAAGTTTCTTCAGGTGTTTGACCCGCTTACCCAACTGCACGGTGGCGTAGATCACCAGCGGGTTGAACAACAGGATCAGCAGCGCCAGCTTCCAGTGCATCCACACCAGAATCCCCGCCGTGCCGACCAGTGTGAGCATCGCCACCAGAAAGCGGCTGAGGGTTTCGCCGACGAATTTGTCGACCGTGTCCAGGTCCGTGACCAGATGCGTGGTCACCGTGCCGCTGCCCAGGCTTTCGTATTCGCCAAGGGAAATACGCTTGAGTCGCTCGATCAGCCGTACGCGGATACGGTAAACGATGTCCTTGGCCAGACTTGCAAACAGACGCGCCTGCAAGACGTTGAACATCAATGCGCCGCAACGCAGGGTCAAGGTCACCAGCAACATCAAACCGATGTAACCGGCAGCACGTTGCCAGCCGGCGGGCAGCGCGTGGTTCATGACTTTCAGTGCGGCGTCGCCATGCCCCAGCAGCACTTCGTCCACCAGCAATGGCAACAGTAAAGGGATTGGCACACTGCACAGGGTTGCCAATACGGCGACGCCGTTGGCGATCCACAAGGACTTTTTATGCTGAAGTGCCAGTCGACGGATTTCCGCCCAACTCAGCCGATCGACCCGCTTGGGTTGCGGTGCATCATCGGGTTGCTCATACACAGGCTGCGCGCTCCAGCCAACGGCCGAGCAACGGGGCCAGTTCGCTGAGCGGTTGATAACCATTGGTCAACAGCGCCAATTGACCGTTGCGCTCGGCGAGCAAGGTCGGGAAGCCGGCGATGCCCAGATCCTGAACCCAGGTGAAGTCTGCCGCCGTCGCCGCGTGCTGATCGGCACGGTCGAACGCTGCCGCGAACTCGATACGCGGCAAGCCGGCTTGTTCGGCCAACTCCACCAACACGCTGGCGCGGGTGACGTCACGACCCTCGGTATAAAAAGCCTGCTGGATGAGTTTGAGCAGTTTCCAGGCGCAATCCGGTGCCAGGCTGCGCGCCGTCACCAGCGCACGGCAGGCAGGTTCGGTGTCGTAGACAAAACCGTCGGGCAGCGCGCCTTCGAACTTGAACGGCTGGCCGGTGGCTTCGGCGACCGCCTGCCAGTGTTCGAGAATGTAGCGCCGCGTGGTGGGCTCCAGTGCCGCACCACTGCCGGTACGCAAACCGCCAACCACCAGATGCACATCAACGCCCGCAGCCTGCGCCTGCTTGACCAGGGCCTCGGCCACCGGAGCGAAGCCCCAGCACCAGGAGCACATCGGATCCATTACATAGAGCAGGCGCGCAGACATGGTTCAGGCCTCAGTGTTGGATTGCTTGTAGTTGTAACCGATCGGGTGCGGCTGATTACGGGCCTTGGCCAGTTCGATCTGTTTCTGCCGGTCGATCGCACTGCGACGGGTCTTCTCACTCAGCTTATCCCAGCAATGCGGGCAGCTGATGCCGGCGACATAGTGCTCGGATGCGCGGTCTTCCACACTCACTGGCGTACGACAGGCATGACATTGATCGTAGTCGCCTTCGCTCAGGTCGTGGCGAACGGTGACGCGGTTATCGAACACAAAGCAGTCGCCCTGCCATTTGGTTTCTTCCTGCGGCACCTCTTCGAGGTACTTGAGGATTCCGCCCTTGAGGTGGAAGACTTCATCGAAGCCCTGGCTGAGCATGTAGCTCGAAGCCTTTTCACAGCGAATGCCGCCGGTGCAGAACATCGCGACTTTCTTGTGCTTGGCCGGATCGAAGTTGGCTTTGATGTAGTCGGGAAATTCGCGAAAACTGGTGGTCTTCGGATCGATCGCGCCTTCGAAGGTGCCGATCGACACTTCGTAGTCGTTGCGGGTATCGATCAGCAGCACTTCAGGGTCGCTGATCAACGCGTTCCAGTTCTGCGGATCAACGTAGGTGCCGACCTTCTTGTTCGGGTCAACGCCTTCAACACCCAGGGTGACGATCTCTTTCTTGAGTTTGACCTTGGTGCGGTAGAACGGCTGCTCGTCGCAGTACGACTCTTTGTGATCGATGTCGTCCATGCGCGGATCGTTCTTGAGCCAGGCCATCAGCCCGTCGATGCCTTCGCGGCTACCGGAAACCGTGCCGTTGATGCCTTCTTCGGCAATCAGCAAGGTGCCTTTGATGCCGTTGTCGACCATTGCCTGCAACAGTGGCTCGCGCAAGGCGACGTAATCTTCAAGGGTGACGAACTTATACAGTGCCGCCACGACAATCTGTTGTGTCATGGGTGATTCTCCAGGTGGCTACCCGCGCAAGGGGTGAACCGGATGCGAAAAAAAACGCGCCGGCTAAGCGGCGCGTTGCGGATTCTAACAAAAACACTGTGGTTTTAGGACTGTGGTGTTTCACCTGTGGCGAGGGAGCTTGCTCCCGCTGGACCGCGAAGCGGTCGTAATCCGGCAATCGCGTTCCATCTGAATACTCGCGGCGGCTGATATTAGGGTCGCTTCGCAACCCAGCGGGAGCAAGCTCCCTCGCCACAACAGCCATCAGAATCAGTGCTTGCTGCCGCCAGCACAGGTCGGCGAGGCAGGTGCCGCGCCGGTCTTTGCCCATTCCTCAGGCGTATAGGTATGCAGCGCCAACGCATGGAATTCGCCCATCAGGTCACCCAACGTGGCGTAGACCTTCTGGTGACGCTTGACGCTGTTGAGCCCGGCAAATTGCTCGCTGACCACCACGGCCTTGAAGTGGGTTTGCAGCCCGCGGCTGTGCATATGACTTTCGTCCAGCACCTCCAGATGTGCAGGTTGCAACGCGTTCAGTGCCGATTCAATACGTTGTTGCATGGTCATTGCGGGGCTCCGCTCAAGGCTTTTTCTTGGCGGGAGCAGCGGCGTCTTTCGGCGTCAGCTCGGCAGTCATGTCAGCCAGCAGCTTGTTGACCACAGGCACCGCGCTTTCCAGTTTGGCTTGAGTCATCTGGGCCGATTGCTGAGTCAGCTGAGGCATTTTTTCCAGGACTTTCTTGCCCAGTGGCGACTGGTAGAACGCAACCAGGTCCTTGAGCTCGGATTCGCTGAAGTTGGTGGTGTAGAGCTTGACCATGTCCGGCTTCAGTTTGTTCCAGCCAATGGCTTGGTCCAGAGCGGCGTTGGCCTTGGCCTGGTAGGTTTCCAGCAAGGCTTTTTTCGATTCCGGCGCTTTGGTTTGTTCAAAGCGCTGGGCGAACATTTGCTGCACTTGCATGTACACCGGTGTGCCCAGTTTGTCAGCATGCGCCAGGGTCAGGAAAGCTTCGGCACTGGCGTTGTGGCTGGCGGTATCGGCGAAAACCTGGCCGCTGGCACAGACCAGAGCAACCGCGGTACAGATGGCACGAAGACGAGTCATCGAGTTTCCTTTTCTAGCAGGCGAGGTAAAACCCCAAGGGGGGCCATTCTGCGCCTAAAAAACTCATGCGCTCAACCCCTCCCCCTTGCCAGGCCTGATTTTCAGGACCGAACGGTTAAAAAAACGACTGATGGAACCCCAAGCGTCATTCACGACCTAAACTTCGCTATCAGACCTACAGGAATGTAACCGATGAGCCGTATCGAAACCGACAGCCTTGGCCCAGTGGAAGTCCCGGATGAAGCCTACTGGGGCGCTCAGACGCAGCGCTCGCTGATTAACTTTGCCATTGGCAATGAACGCATGCCGCTGGCCGTACTGCACGCCTTGGCCCTGATCAAGAAAGCCGCGGCACGGGTCAATAGTCGCAATGGCGATCTGCCGGCCGACATCGCCCGGCTGATCGAGCAGGCCGCCGACGAAGTGCTCGACGGCCAGCATGACGACCAGTTTCCGCTGGTGGTCTGGCAGACCGGCAGTGGCACCCAAAGCAATATGAACGTCAACGAAGTGATCGCCGGTCGCGCCAACGAACTGGCCGGCAACCCCCGCGGCGGCAAGGTTCCAGTGCACCCCAACGACCACGTCAATCGCTCGCAAAGCTCCAACGACAGCTTCCCCACCGCCATGCATATCGCCACGGTGCAAGCCGTGCAACAGCAGCTGTTGCCGGCCATCGCTGAACTCTCCGCCGGTCTGGCCGAGCAGGCCGCACGGCACATGAAACTGGTGAAGACCGGTCGCACGCACATGATGGATGCCACGCCGATCACCTTCGGCCAGGAGCTTTCGGCGTTCATCGCCCAGCTCGATTACGCCGAACGTGCGATCCGCAGCGCCTTGCCGGCCGTCTGCGAGCTGGCTCAGGGCGGTACTGCGGTCGGGACCGGCCTCAACTCGCCGCATGGTTTTGGCGAGGCAATTGCGTCTGAACTGGCCGCGCTCTCCGGCCTGCCGTTTATCACCGCGCCGAACAAGTTTGCCGCACTGGCCGGGCACGAACCGTTGACCACCTTGTCCGGCGCGCTGAAAACCCTCGCCGTGACCCTGATGAAAATCGCCAACGACTTGCGCTTGCTGGGCTCCGGACCACGGGCGGGTTTCGCCGAGGTCAAGCTGCCCGCCAACGAGCCCGGCAGTTCGATCATGCCCGGCAAGGTCAACCCGACTCAGTGCGAAGCATTGTCGATGCTCGCCTGCCAGGTACTGGGCAACGACGTGGCGATTGGCTTCGCCGCCAGCCAGGGTCACCTGCAATTGAACGTGTTCAAGCCGGTGATCATTCACAACCTGCTGCAATCGATCCGCTTGCTCGGTGATGGCTGCAGTAACTTCCAGCAGCATTGCATTGCAGGCCTTGAGCCGGATGCCGAGCAGATGGCCGCTCACCTGGAACGCGGTTTAATGCTGGTGACGGCGCTGAACCCGCACATCGGCTACGACAAATCCGCCGAGATTGCCAAGAAAGCCTATGCCGAAGGGCTGACCCTGCGCGAGGCGGCGTTGCAGCTCGGTTATCTGACGGATGAGCAGTTTGATGCCTGGGTGCGGCCGGAGAACATGCTGGAGGCCGGCAGTAAGGGCTGATTTTTGCAGTGACTGGCAGTCAGCCTTCGCGAGCAAGCCCGCTCCCACATTTGACCGAGTATCCTCAAGGGAATGCGGTCAAATGTGGGAGCGGGCTTGCTCGCGAAGAACGATAACGCGGTTACCGGCTGACCGCGGCCCGCATCCGCCGGGCTTTGAGCCCGGCGATCAGCGATGGCCCCAACGCGACCAGTGCCGACCCCAGCACCACCAGCACCGCACCGCCATAGGCCAGACTGTTGATCTGTTCGGCCTGTACATAATCGGGCCATAACCAGGCGGCCAGCGCCACGGCCGCGAAGGTCACCAACGGTGTGATGGCGAGCGTCGCACTGACCCTCGACGCCTCCCAATGGGCCAGCGCTTCGGCAAAAGCGCCGTAAGCGATCAGCGTGTTCAGGCAGCACCCAAGCAGCAACCAGCCTTGCAGCGGGCTCAGTTGCAAAGCTTCCAATGGATGCACCCACGGCGTCAGCAACAAGGCGCAAAACAGGTAGATCACCATCATCACCTGCAACGAATTCCACGCCGTCAGCAATTGTTTCTGGCCCAGCGCATAGAAGGTCCAGACGGTTGACGCCGCCAGTACCAGCAACACGCCTGCGGTGTAATCACTCAACGATGTCAGCAACTCGCTGAGCCGCTGATTGAAAAACAACCCGAACCCCAACAACAGCACCAGCAGGCCAATCCCCTGCCCCACGCTGAAACGCTCCTTGAACACAAACAGGCTGGCGATCAGCAACAGGATCGGCCCCATCTGCACGACCAGTTGCGCAGTACCCGGGCTCAACAGGTTCAGGCCCATCAGGTACAACACGTAATTGCCCACCAGCCCGAGTACCGCCATCAGCACCAGCCAGCCACCTTTAGGCCCGAGCGCCCGTCGGCTCGGCAGACGCTTGGTCGCCGCCAGATAAAGGAACAGCAAGCTGCCGGATACAATCAGCCGAAACCAGGTCACCGTGACCGGGTCCATCACCAGCAACACCTGCTTGAGTTTGATCGGCAGGATTCCCCACAAAAACGCGGTCAGCAAGGCGAGGAACAGACCATAAACCCAGCGACCGGACGAAATGTGCATGGAAACCCCAAAAGGCTGACGGCGAGAAAAGCCATTCTAGGCTGCCGGCGAGGCATCACACACGGACAGTTGGCGACAAGCCGTAAATGAGACTGTATCGGTCGTACCGAGAAGTTGACGTTTACCGTTGATCAGTTAACCACGCGTGCCCACGACATCGCCCCTGCCAGCTCCCGGCCGACTGCGAAAATCATTCACCCCGCGCATGCAAACCCATCGGGCTACTTCTTGTCCTTCTTCAGCTTCTTCTGGTCCTTGTCGGACTTCTCGAAGGCCTCTTCCAGCGCGCGATTGAGGGTGCGCAGTACTTTGACCCGGGCCCAGCGCTTGTCGTTGGCTTCCACCAGCGTCCAGGGCGAAACCTCGGTGCTGGTGCGGTCGACCATATCGCCGACAGCCGTCCGGTAGTCATCCCACTTCTCGCGGTTACGCCAGTCGTCTTCAGTGATCTTGAAGCGTTTGAAGGGAATGGCTTCGCGCTCCTGAAAACGCTCCAGCTGGGTTTGTTTGTCGATGGCCAGCCAGAACTTCACGACGATCACCCCGGAGGCGCTGATCTGCTCTTCGAAGTCGTTGATTTCGCCATAGGCGCGCAGCCAGTCGGCCTGGCTGCAAAAGCCCTCGACGCGCTCCACCAGCACCCGGCCATACCAGGAACGGTCGAAGACAGTGAACTTTCCCCGCGCCGGGATCTGGCGCCAGAAACGCCACAAATACGGCTGGGCGCGCTCGTCCTCGGTCGGCGCGGCAATCGGCACGATGCTGTACTGGCGCGGGTCGAGTGCGGCGGCCACACGACGAATCGCCCCGCCCTTGCCCGCGGCGTCATTACCCTCGAATACCGCGATCAGTGCGTGTCGGCGCATGCGTTTGTCACGCATCAGGCCGGATAACCGTGCCTGTTCGGTAATCAGTTGCTCCTCGTAATCGTCCTTTTCCAGCCGCTGGCTCATGTCCAGACTACCGAGCAAACTCAAGTGATCGACACTGGCCGACAGCGGCGCAGCGCTGACTTTGTCCGGGTTGATCCTGGGGCGCTTGAGGGCATTTTGCAGACCGTCGAGCAGGATCTTGCCCACGGTCAGACTGCGGTAATGGGCATCCACACCTTCGATCACATGCCAGGGTGCGTAGTCGCGGCTGGTGCGGCGAATCACCCGCTCACCATACTGCACGAACTTGTCGTAGGTTTTCGATTGCTGCCAGTCCAGCGGGCTGATGCGCCAGCTGTGCAGCGGGTCGTCCTGCAAGGACTTGAGACGCGCTTTCATTTGTTGCTTGGACAGGTGAAACCAGAATTTGAAGATCACCGTGCCTTCATCGCAGAGCATTTTCTCCAGGCGCTCGGTCTGGTTGATCGCCTGGTCCAGCACCGCATCCTTGAACAAACCATGGACCCGCCCTTGCAGCATCTGGCTGTACCAGTTGCCGAAAAACACCCCCATTCGCCCCTTGGCCGGGAGCATTCGCCAATAGCGCCAGGCCGGTGGTCGCGCCAGCTCTTCATCGGTTTGCTGATCGAAGGTGCGGACCTCAATCAGTCGCGGGTCCATCCACTCATTGAGCAACTTGACCGTCTCGCCCTTGCCTGCACCTTCAATCCCGTTGATCAGCACGATCACCGGAAATCGCGCCTGCTGCTGGAGGTCGAACTGGGCTTCAAGCAAAGCCTCACGCAACGCCGGCACTTCAGCATCGTAGGTTTCTTTATCAATCACATGACCGATTTCAGCAGATTCGAACATGAGCGACTCCCTTCCAAGATTGTCCAAGACTAGCGGATTGAGCAGGTGCTTAGCAGAGAAATTCCCTGTGGCGAGGGCGCTTGCTCCCGCCGGCCGGTCCGCGCTCGGGCGAAGCAGTCGCGAATCAGGATGACGCGTTCTGTCCGATAAACCGCGCGCGCCGGTTTTGGGTCGGCTTCGCCGTCCAGCGGGAGCAAGCTCCCTCGCCACAAAAAACGAACCCGACCGGGACTTTCGCTGAGCCAGCATCCCCGAACGTTGCCATGGATCAATCGCTTGTGTCGCGATCGGCTAGAATGGCCACCTAGCCTCGCTTGAGCCGACCATGACCCCTGAAACACTGCCGAACCCTGTACCGCATGCCCAGCTCGACTGGGACGACCAAGGTCGCCCGCGCTCGCGGGTGTTTGACGACGTGTATTTCT
Source organism: Pseudomonas sp. FW306-02-D09B (assembly GCF_058782685.1). Lineage (NCBI taxonomy): Bacteria > Pseudomonadati > Pseudomonadota > Gammaproteobacteria > Pseudomonadales > Pseudomonadaceae > Pseudomonas > Pseudomonas sp. FW306-02-D09B. The sequence goes on along the minus strand of NZ_JBYSXY010000009.1, from coordinate 108,482 downwards.
CCGACCAGTCGGGCCTTGATGAAACCCGTTACGTGTTCATCGAGCAAAACCGCCTGAGCGAACGTTTTGCCGAACTGCCGGCCGGAGAAAGGTTGGTGATTGGCGAGACCGGTTTCGGTACCGGGCTGAATTTTCTCTGCGCCTGGCAGTTGTTCGAGCAACAGGCTGTGGCTGGCGCACGGCTGCATTTCATCAGCGTCGAGAAATACCCGCTGAGCCCGGCAGATATGCAACGGGCCCTGACACTCTGGCCCGACCTCAAACCGTTTGCCGATCAGTTGTTGGCGCAGTACGTCGCCATCCACCAGGGCTTTCAGCGACTGGTGCTGGACAATGGCCGCGTAACCCTGACGCTGTTGATCGGTGACGTGCTGGAACAACTGCCACAGCTGGACGCGCAGATTGACGCGTGGTTTCTCGACGGTTTCGCTCCTGCGAAAAACCCCGACATGTGGACCGCCGAACTGTTTGCCGAATTGGCGCGTCTGTCGGCACCCGGTTCGACCATCAGCACCTTCACCAGCACCGGCTGGGTGCGCCGTCTACTGAATGCGGCGGGTTTCAAAATGCGCCGCACACCGGGCATCGGCCACAAATGGGAAATCCTGCGGGGTGAGTTCGTCGGCTGGCCGCAGGAAACACCGGCCCCGGCAACCGCCAAACCCTGGTTTGCTCGCCCGAATCAGATGAGCGGCGAACGTCGTGCGCTGGTGATCGGCGCCGGTCTGGCCGGTTGCGCCAGCGCCGCGAGCCTCGCCGCACGCGGTTGGCAGGTCAGCCTGCTGGAACGGCATGCCGACCTGGCCCAAGAAGCCTCCGGCAACCCGCAGGGCGTGCTGTACCTGAAACTCTCGGCCCACGGCACCGCACTTTCGCAATTGATCGTCAGCGGTTTCGGGCACACCCGGCGCCTGCTTGAACACTTGCAACGTGGCGTCGATTGGGACGATTGCGGCGTGCTGCAACTGGCATTCAATGCCAAGGAAGCCGAGCGTCAGGCGCAACTGGCGGCGGCCTTCCCCGCCGATCTGTTGCACCTGCTGGACCAGCCGCACGCGCAAGCCCAGGCCGGAATCGAACTGGCCCATGGCGGGCTGTTCTATCCAGAGGGGGGTTGGGTTCATCCGCCGGCCCTGTGCCAATGGCAAGCATCGTTCCCCAATGTCCAACTGCTGACGCACCGCGATGTACTGGAACTGCGCAAGGTCGATGATCAGTGGCAAGCCTGGGACGGCGAGACCCTGCTCGCCAGCGCGCCCGTGGTGGTACTGGCCGGCGCGGCGGAAATCAAACGCTTCGCACACAGTGCCGAGCTGCCGCTCAAACGCATTCGCGGGCAAATCACCCGCTTGGCGCAAACCGCTGAGAGCCGGTGTCTGGCGACGGTGGTCTGCGCTGAAGGTTACGTCGCACCCGCACGCTTGGGTGAACACACTCTGGGTGCCAGCTTCGATTTCAAGAGCGACGACCTGACTCCGACGACTGCCGAACACCTTGGCAACCTGGAGCTGCTCGAGGAAATATCCAGCGACCTGGTCACTCGTCTGCACGCCAGACAGCTGGACCCGGAACAGCTACAAGGTCGCGCCGCGTTCCGCTGCACCAGCCCTGACTACCTGCCGATCGTCGGCCCATTGGCTGACAGCCAGGCGTTCGCCCAGGCCTACGCCGCACTGAGCAAAGACGCTCGACAGGTGCCAGACATCGCGTGTCCATGGCTCGACGGGTTGTACATCAACAGCGGGCACGGTTCACGCGGATTGATCACCGCACCGCTGTCCGGCGAATTGCTGGCGGCGTGGCTGGACAACGAACCGTTGCCCCTGCCGCGAAGCGTCGCCGAGGCCTGTCATCCGAATCGGTTTGCCTTGCGCAAGCTGATTCGCGGTTCGTGACGACGGCATCAAGGCGGACAGGCTGGTCCTGCGGCGTGAAGCGCCGTAGGATCGCTGGATTGATGATCCGAGGTGCCTATGCTGATTCCCCACGACCAACTTGAAGTCGACACCCTGACCCGCCTGATCGAAGACTTCGTCACCCGTGACGGTACCGACAATGGCGACGAAACCCCGCTGGAAACCCGCGTGTTGCGGGTGCGCCATGCGTTGAGCAAAGGTCAGGCGCTGATTGTGTTCGATCCTGAAAGCCAGCAATGCCAACTGATGCTCAAGCACGATGTGCCCAAGCACCTGTTTGATTGAGCACCCGTTTGGCCGGGCAGCTATTTGTTCGAGTACTTCAGCCGCGTTTGCCGTGTACCTGCTTGGCCTGAATGCGCTCGTAGACTTCGGCACGATGCACATTGATGTTTTGCGGGGCTTCGATACCGAACCGGACATTGCCTCCGTTCACGGCGAGGATACGCACAGAGATGTTGTCGCCAATGGAGATCATTTCGCCCACAACGCGGCTGAGTACGAGCATGGCTCTAGTCCTTGAGGTTACCGGGCCTTGAAGATGACCGGCTGAGGCCGGGTCTACAATGCAACGACGGCAAAACAGTCCCCCCCTACGCGGCAAAGCGACTCCTCTTACAGACTTCCCTTTCACGGCAACATCAATGACTCAAGGTGTCGTGAAGCGTGGGCCAAACAGAATGATGCTCGCGCCTAGTACGCACAGTGCAACGCCCAGCCAGTCCGAGCCCAACGGTCGAATCCGCTCGACCACGCCGAGCCAGCCGATGGACGCAATAATGTAAATGCCGCCGTAGGCTGCATAAGCACGGCCCGCGTAGGTCGATTCGACTTTGGTCAGCACAATGGCGAACAGCGTCAGGCTGAGCAGCGCCGGAACGACCCACCAGACGCTTTTGCCCTGCCGCAACCACATCCAGAAAGCGAAACAGCCGGCGATTTCGAACAGCGCCGCAAGGAAAAACCACAGGTAATTGAGCATGCACACATCTCGTCAGGGCGGCCAGAAGCGGCAACCCTAACGACGCAGCCCGATACTCGCAAGCTCAGCTGGCGCTTTGCCTGGCCTTGGCGCGCATCTTGTCGGCCATCACGGTCATCTCGTTGTAGAGCAACTGCGGATTCTTCTGTTTGAGTGCCCAGGCTATACGGCCCTGCTCATGGGGCAGGATCATGAACTCGCCTGCGGCAACATGCTGGTAGATGTAGTCAGCGATATCGCTGGCGGTAATCGGCGAGCTTTCCAGCAACTTGCCGACCTGGGCTTTCATGGCCGGGGTCGGACCACGGAAGGAGTCCAGCAGGTTGGTCTGGAAAAACGACGGGCAGACCACATGCACGGTGATTTCCTGCTGCGCCAGTTCAATCAGCAGGCTCTCGGACAGCGCCACGACACCGGCCTTGGCCACGTTGTAGTTGCTCATAGCAGGCCCCTGCATCAACGCAGCCATCGAGGCGATGTTGATGATCTTGCCTTTACTCTTTTCCAGCAGCGGCAGGAACGCCTTGCAGCCTTTGACCACGCCCATCAGGTTAATCGCAATCTGCCAATCCCAGTCTTCCAGCGACAGCTCACTGAAGAAACCGCCCGAGGCCACGCCAGCGTTGTTGACGATCACATCGATGCCGCCCAGCTTCTCTTCACAGGCTTGGGCGAAAGCGGTCAACTGGCTGTAGTCGCGCACATCGCAACGCTGAATGAAACCGTCACCACCCGCCTCGCGGACCTGTTTCAGGGTTTCTTTCAAGCCTGACTCGCTGACATCGGACAAGGCCAACTGCCAGCCTTCTCGAGCCCAGCGCAGAGCGATTTCGCGACCCAGGCCGGACCCGGCACCAGTGATCATCATGCGATTTTGCATAGGGAGTTGCCTTGATGTTCCGGGGGAAGATGCTCGCAGTGTAGCGAAGGATTTTCCTACACCCATGACCATCAGATTGCTGAATACCCCAGGCAAACCGTAGCGGTTGCATGGCACAGAAACGCGCCGAGCCGACCGGGTTGTCGGCAAGGTTCAACCGCCCGCCGACAGATTCGTCAGACGAAAAAAAAGGCCCTCGCGGGCCTCTTTTTTATTGACGTTTTACTTGGTCTGCATGCTTTCGGTCACACCCGCGGTGTTATCCAGCAAGCTCTTGGTCGCGGTTTGCAGGAACGCTTCCAGCTTGAGCTTCAGCTCAGCGGTACGCGGTGCATTCGGGATGATTTCGGCATGCGGGTTGGCACCCAGCTGGTACTGGTACATCTTCGGATCCATTTCCTTTTCCTTGGGCAGAATCAGGATCTGGTCAGCCGTGACGATGGCCGTGGTCTGTTCAGTACCCGATGGCTTGATCACGCCGAAACCGGTGTCGCCTTGCGGCAGGTTGAGCAGGTCTCGTCCCCAGCACTGTTGACGCACTTCGCCACCGAGGCGGCCCATGATGGTCGGCACGATGTCGATCTGAGTGCCCACTGTGTGGTCACGCTGACCGAATTTTTCCTGGATGCCCGGTGCAATCATCAGCATCGGCACGTTGAAGCGGCCCAGGTCCATTTCGGTGATTTGACGCTCGTTGCCGAAACCATGGTCGCCCACGATGACAAACAGGGTTTCCTTGAAGTACGGCTCTTTACGGGCCTTTTCAAAGAACTGCCCCAACGCCCAGTCGGCGTAACGCATGGCCGTCAAATGCTCGTTCAGGCTGCCACGATCAGTGACTTTTTCGACCGGCAATGGCGTCGGCAAGGCATAAGGGGTGTGGTTGGACAGGGTTTGCAGCAGCGCGTAGAACGGCTTGCCTTCGCGCGCCTTGAGTTCCTGCAGGCCACGGTCGAACATGTCCTGGTCGGACACGCCCCACGTCGGGTCGGAGAACACCGGGTTGACGTAGTCGTTACGCCCGATGAAGTTGGTCATGCCCTGGTTGCTGAAGAAGCCCGACTGGTTGTCCCAGGCAAAATCACCGTTATATACGTACACATCATCGTAGTTACGGGCGCTGAGCAACTGTGGCAGGCCGGACAGCATGTGGCTGCCTTCCGGAGTCTGCATCAGGTATTCGAAACCTGGCAGGTTCGGGAAGCAGGCCATGGTGGCGAACATACCCTGGTGGGTATGAGTGCCGTTGGAGAAGAAGCGGTCGAACAACAGGCCTTCTTTCGACAATTTATCGAGGTTGGGCGTAATGTTGCCCGGCGCGCCCAGGGCACCGACCGAGTGACCGGCCATGCTTTCCATCAGGATCACAACGACGTTCTTGATCGGCAGCGTCTTGTCGGCCGGTGGCGTGTAATCGCGGCGTACCGCAGCGATATCGGCGTCAACCAGCTTGTCGTCCGGCATCACCAGCATATCGCGGACAATTTTCTGGGCTGCAGACTGCTCCATCGTCGGCTTCCAGATGTTGTCGCGCTCTTCGGACATGCGGCTCTTTGCAGCAGCAACCAATTGCAACGTGCCGTTCAGGCCCAGCTGGTTGGCGAAGTTCGAGTCGGTGGTGTAAACGTCACCCCAACGCAGCGGTGGCCCCTGACGCAGCGTGCCACGGGCAGCCACGACACAGATCAGCAGGCAAACCACGAACACCGCGATGCGCGCGTACCACGGGGCTACCTGACGGGTGCTGATGGCGCCACCGCTGAACGGGCCGCGTGGGCGGGTTGCACGGTCGGCGCCCTTGAACGCCAGGCTCAGCAACCAGGTGCCAACGGCCCAGGCCAACAGATAACGGACGACCGGGAAGCCATACCAGAGCATGCTCATGACGGTTTTCGGGTCTTCCTTCACATACTGGAAGACCAGGCCGTTGAGGCGCTGGTGGAACTCACGGTAGAAGTCCATTTCCATCAGGCCGAGGAACAGCGCGATGCTCGAGGCGATGGTCAGCCAGAACCGGAACAGACCGCGGGCTGCCATCGCCCGGACACTGAACAGGGACAGCAATAGTGGAATGCTGAGGTAGACCACCAGACGCAGGTCGAAACGCAAGCCGTTGGCGAACGCTTCAAGGAAGGTCGAGGCGGGTGTGTCGAGGATCATCTCCCGGTTGTACACCAGCAGCGCAACGCGCAGCAGGGAGAGCATTGCCATCATGACCACGGCACAGAGCAGTGTGTACGCCAGATGCGATTTGACGGTCGGTTGCAGCAAGCGATTCGAAGCTCGCTGCTGACTCAGGGCGTCCGGGTTAGCCATGTCGTTTATAGGACTCATTGGAAGTTGAAATTTCAAAGATGTTGCGGCGCCCTGCCCTCTCCTTGCGATTACTTGCAGGAAGTGACCGGGAGCGTGCGCGATGCGCAAATGTTGCACGATCACTCACGGCATTACCATTCATTACTGGCAAACACTCCCCCAAATCCTGGCTTCCAGGGCTCTGGAACAAGAGTCACAGGGGATTGAGCGTTAAATCGGCGTGGGTGAATTGTCTTGGAGTGTTTGTGAAAATTTCGTGCAACGTATATCTGGAAACACAAAAAGGGCCTCTCGGCCCTTTTCGGTCAGCCCGGCTTAATCATTACTCGGCTTGTTCACCGCTTGCAGCACGTACTGCGGAAGAGCGAATGCGCCAATATGGATTTCCGGATTGTAGTAGCGGGTGATGATGCCGCTGCCGGCAAAACGCTGACTCAGGGTTTCGCGCGACAGCTTGCGGTACGCCGTGTTGGTCGCGCCCCAGGCAAACGTCATGGCACCGCCGATATAGGTCGGCACCGCAGCCTGATAGAAGTGCCAGTCCGGGAACAGACTGCGCAAGCGCCCGGCGGTGGTTTTCACTTCTTCGATCTGCATGAACGGCGTGCCGTTCTGGGTCACCAGAATACCGCCTTCGTTCAGGCAACGGCGACAGGCCTGATAGAAGTTCTCCGAGAACAGCACTTCACCCGGACCGATCGGATCGGTGGAGTCAGAGATGATCACGTCGAATTTTTCCTGGGTGGTGGCGACGAAACGCATGCCATCGTCGATCACCAGGTTCAGGCGTGGATCATCGAACGCACCTTTGGAGTGATTCGGCAGGAATTCCTTGCACATGTCGACCACGGTGCCGTCGATTTCGACCATGGTGATGTGTTCGACACTGCGGTGCTTGGCCACTTCACGCAGCATGCCGCCGTCGCCACCGCCGATGATCAATACGCGCTTGGCGGAGCCGTGAGCCAGGATCGGCACGTGAGTGAGCATCTCGTGGTAGATGAACTCGTCGGCTTCGGTGGTCTGGATCACACCGTCGAGCGCCATGACCCGGCCCATGCGCGGGTTCTCGAAAATCACCAGGTGCTGGTGCTCGGTGCGCACTTCGTGCAGCAGTTTTTCCATGCGAAAACGCTGGCCGTAGCCTTCGTAGAGGGTTTCCAGGTACTCGCAGGTGTTGGTGGTGCTCATGGGAAGTCCCCCGGTGAATGCTGGTGGCAACGGACGGTCACCCGCCCATGATGGACAATCGCAGGCGCCGGGCAGGCGATTGACCAAGGAAAGGCGCGCATTCTACGTCGCCGAACATGACAGGTCGAACCTTCGTCGAACAGAAAACATTCTGAAAGCTCAGGAGACCGAATGTGGGAGCGGGCTTGCTCGCGAAGAACGATAACGCGGTCTAACTGGCCGACCGCGGCGCCTGCTTCGCGAGCAAGCCCGCTCCCACAGGTTCGGCGTTCCCACAAAGAAATGACGCTCACCTGTCAGAACCGCACGTTGCCCCGGGGGCCCGCAATGGCCCAAATGATCAGACCCTGCACCGGGAGCAGGAGAATCAGCAGCACCCAGATGACTTTCATCCCGGTTTCTGCGCTGCTTTTAAGCACGTTGATAATCGCCCAGATTTCCAGCGCGAGGATGATCAGGCCAACCAGGCTATTAAATGTGGAAACCATAGTGTCGCTCCAGGGAGAAAGACTTCCCCTTAGAATTGCCTGGCCTGAAAAAGGCTCGGCTTTTATTGCGTTTTACCCGGCATTGGTTTTAAACGTGGATCGCCACTTTCAGCGCTTCCAGCGACGGCGCCGCGGCAATCCCGATGTGCGCACACAACTCCAGCACCCGTGGGACATCGTTGCCATAGACCAGCACGACCTGAATCTCGTCATCGAGCAGTTGGCTGAAGTTCATCAGCGTGTAGCCGCCGTTTTCCGGGTTCATGCTGCCCATCTGGATCTGGATGCGGTTGAGTGCAGTCAACGCGTCGGTCTTGGCCAGTTGCTTGGGCTTGATGTTGAACGCCACGCCCGGGCCGAAAGACGCAACGATCTGCTCAAACAGGTCCATGTAGGTGTCGGCCTGGAACAGCACGGTTTCCGGCAGGCTGCCGACTACCACCCATTCACCCAGCGGGATCGGGAAAGTGTCGTCGTAGTTGATGTCCGGGTTGGCCGCCAGAAACGCCTCGGGATCGGCATAGGCCTGGGCGGCTTCATCGGCGATCTGCACAATTTCCGCCTCGCTCATGCAGCCCGAGCTGATTTTGCTGATGAGTTCGATGAGTGCGGCTTTCATGGGCAGATCCTGTAGCGAGGGAGTTTTGAGGGCGCGAAGGATAGCGCATTCGCGAATGGATACCGAGCCCGAGGTCAAGCGCGAACCTGTGGCGAGGGAGCTTGCTCCCGCCGGCCGGTCCGCGCTCGGGCGAAGCAGTCGTAATCAGAAACACTCGGAGTATCAGATACAACCGGGGTTCAGGATTCAGGGCCGCTTCGCGCCCCAGCGGGAGCAAGCTCCCTCGCCACAGGGTTCGGGATCAGCCAAGCAGCGTCTGCAACTGCGCCGTGGTATCTGCCGCGCCCATGGTCCTGGCCGCGTCCAGGGCGTTGATGCCGTTGGCGTCCTTGGCCTTGGGATCAGCACCTTTGCTGATCAGGTAGTCGACGATTGCGCTGCGATTGAACATCGCGGCCATCATCAACGCGGTGCGGCCGTCAAAGGACGAACCTTCAACCTCGGCGCCACCCTCAACCAGGGCGGTCACCACTGCCAGATCGCCTTTGAACGCCGCGCCGGCAATCGGGCTTTGGCCATTTTCGTTGCGAATCTCTGGATCGGCCTTGTGCTCAAGCAGCACTTTCACTGCATCGACGTGGCCGTGATAGGCGGCCAACATCAGCAAGGTGTCGCCCTTGTGGTTACGCAGGTTCGGCGGCAGGCCTTTGCTCAGCAGTGCGGCGAGCATCGCCGCGTCACCATCACGTGCCTTATTGAACACCTGCTCGGCAAACTCCGCGGCTTCTTCCGGGGTCATCTGGCGGGATTTGTCTGTCATTGGGGACTCCACATTCGGTCAATCGCAAAGCCGCTAGTTTCCTTAAGCGGCCTGACACCTGTCACTCCTTTTTTCTCTCGTCCGGCCATAGCCAGAATCAATAACGGAACTTGCCAGCGTGGATATCCGCCAGTACCTGTTCGGTGACCTGCACATAAGTGTCCGAGCCCGGCAGCCAGGCGTAGATTGGATCTTCGCCGGTTTTGCGCGGATCGAAGGCTTCATCCTTGAGGCGGGTCTTCTGGTACTTGAAGGTCCCGGTGGTCTCCATTTTCACTTTCACCCGCAAAAACAACGGCACCGCATAGGCCGGCAGGTGTTGGCGGGCGAAGCTCAGCAACTCGCTGAAGTCCAGGGTCGCCAGGGACTCAGCCGGGGTAATCGCAGCCATGCCGGCGCGGCCGTTGGTGTTGTTGATCTCGACGCCATAGGCCACCGCCTCGGCGATGTGGGAGTGTTTCAAGAGGATGTTCTCGACCTCGGTGGTCGACACGTTCTCGCCCTTCCAGCGGTAGGTATCGCCGAGGCGGTCGACAAACTGTGCATGACCAAAACCGATGCTGCGCAGCAAGTCACCCGTATTGAAGTAGCGATCGCCCTTCTCGAAGACATCGTGGAGCACAACTTTTTCGGTCTTCTGCGGGTCGGTGTAGCCGTCCAACGGCGCCTTGTCATCAATCTTTGCCAGCAACAGGCCTTGCCGTCCTTTACCGACTTTCTGCATGAAACCCTTGCTGTTGCGGATTGGCGTGCAGCTGTCGTGGGTGTACTCGACCAACGCCCAGGACATCAGTGAGAAGCCGATGGTGTTGTCGAAGTTGAGGATGTTGCTGAAACCGATATTGCCGTCGCTGGCGGCGTACAACTCGCAAATGTGATTGACCCCGAAGCGCCGCTTGAACTCGCTCCAGACACCGGGGCGCAGCCCGTTGCCGATCATCTTCAGCACCGCGTTATCACGGTCGGCGGCGCTCGGCGGCTGATCGATCAGGTAACGGCACAACTCGCCGACGTAGCCGATGGTGGTCGCCTGGTATTTGCGCGCGTCGTTCCAGAACTGGCTGGCGCTGAACTTGCGCCGAATGGCAAAGCCCGACGCCCCGCAAATCGCCGAGCCCCAGCACACGCACAACCCCGTGGCGTGGTACAGCGGCAAGGTGCAATAGATCACATCGTCGGGGGTCATATCCAACGCGATCAACCCGAAACTGGCGGAGGTCTTCATCCAGCGGCCATGCTTGAACACTCCGGCCTTGGGCAACCCGGTCGTGCCGGAGGTGTAGATATAGAAGCAAGGGTCGTTGAGGTATACCTGCTGACTGCTGAGCGGGTTGTCGCTTGGGCAATCTGTACTGACAAGCATCAGGTTGATGAAGCCTGCGGGCACCGAGCCGGGATCACGGGAGGTGTCCTGATCGGCCACCCACCAGGTTCTCGCGGTATCGATTGCAACCTGCTCGCGGATCGCCGAATAAACCCCGACCAACTCCTCGCCCACCACGATTGCCGCCGGAGCCACCAGATTCACGCTGTGCACCAGCGCCTGTCGGGTTTGCGAGGTATTGAGCATCGCGCTGATCGCGCCAACCTTGGCCACCGCCAACACGGTGACCAGCAGTTCCGGACGGTTTTCGATGAAGATTGCGACCACATCACCTTTGCCAATGCCCTGGGCTATCAGATAGTGAGCAATGCGGTTGGCCCACTGATTGACCTGTGCATAACTCAGTCTGACCTCACCTTGCAGCAGCGCCGGGCCATTGGGATTACGCTGCGTCGCTTGCTCGAAGCTCCAACCGAGGCCGCAGGGTTGATCCGGCTGTTTGACATTGGCGACTTTGAGCCCCTTGACCACCCGTGGCAAGGCCTTGGCAATGGACGGCAACTTACGGAGCATCATGCCCCAGGTGATCATGTCGTTTGACGCGAGACTCATGGTTGCTCCCGTTCGGCCCTTGATGTCAGGCCTGTTTTGTTATTGTCGGGTGAACATTTGGTCGCAGGTGTTCAGGCAACTTCATCCTTGTAATGAGAGACAGCAGAAAACCTATCGTTAGAGATAAAAAAAAGCGTGGACGCGTTGATTCAAGCCAAAAAGTACGCCCGCACTTGTGTCGCTGTACACGCGGTTTTTGAAATGTTTTGTATCCGGGTCGCTACTGCGGCAAGCACGCAAAATGCAGGATGCACGATGGCCATTCATGCAGAATGCACGATGTCGAAAAACACACGCTTTTCCATGCCATTGATTTATAAAGACTTTTATAAACACTCATACTGGCACAATCAGTGCACCTATCACTCCATGCTTGCCATTCAAGTGCAAACGGAGCTGATCGACATGAGCCTGATCCAGGAAAAATTTTCGTCCCTGTTCTCCAACTTCGACGTCACCACGCAAGCACGCCCAGACGGCGGTATTCTGCTGACGCTCAATAGCAGCGATGGCCGAGTGTTCAAACGCTCGATTTCCTACGCTCAATTGCACGCCGGCGATCAACTGTCCTGGGTAATCAGTGCCATTCGCCGTGACTTGGCCGAACAGGCCAGCGAACTGCCGCAGATTTCGATGCTGCAAAGCCAGCAGCGTTTCGCCTTGCCGACCTATCACTCGAGATAAGCACCAACCATTCACACCTTTCAGGTCGTGCAAGCCTTGCGCTGCGCGGCCTGAGTGCGTTTTTAGCTCAGCTCAACAAGCCACGATTAACCGCCTCGCCGACTGCTTGAGCACGGTTGGTGACTTCGAGCTTGGAGTAGATGTTGCTCAGGTGAAACTTCACCGTCGCCTCGGAAATGTCCCGAATCACGCTGATTTCCCACACCGTTTTGCCGGCCTTGGCCCAATACAGAATCTCCAGTTCCTTTTCGCTCAGCGGTTTGCCTGCCGGATCCGGACGCTGTCGCTTTGGTGTTTTCATCCTTAGCCCTCTCACCAGGAGTCCGCACCATTGCCAAGCGCGAAAAGTGCCTGGGTAAGCGAACAAACTTAAGGGCCGCAGAGTTACACAGGGACAAGATTAAACAAGTAAGGAAAACCACAAACAGGCATGGCCGACTTATCAACAGGCAACTTCCTACACGTCCTACAGACGTGCGTTGACCATGATGTTAGTCCGTGATGGAAAGTCGGCTGACCGCGTGGGCCGCAGTCAACCGTAGCCACTCAGAACGTGGCGGGATCGATCTGTGAAAAGCTGCTGACGTTCAGATGCCCGGCGAGCTCACCGCCTTCGCGTACCAGTCCGCAGGTGGCCATGCCGGCTTCACGGGCGGCATCCAGTTCTTGAACGATGTCGGAGAGAAACAGGATCTGCGCAGACTCGCAGCCAATGGCTTGAGTAATGCGCTGATAGGACTGCGCCTCACGCTTGGGTCCCGAAGTGGTGTCGAAGTAGCCACTGAACAGCGGCGTCAAATCACCGGCCTCGGAGCAACCGAAGATCAGCTTCTGGGCCTGGATCGAACCGGACGAGTAAACAAACAATTGATAACCGGCCTGATGCCAGCGTTTCAACGCATCGACCGCGTCCGGATAAACATGCCCCTTCAACTGTCCGGCCTGATATCCCTGCTCCCAGACCATCCCTTGCAAGGCCTTGAGTGGCGTGGCCTTGCGGTCTTCGGCAATCCAGCCCAGCAGGATTTCAATCACCCGTTCAACGTCAGCGCCAGGCTCGGCGCTGTCCTGGCGAACGGCGTCGATCTGCCGGGCTACGTCGGCCCGTTGCGCCTGTTGCCGGACAAAATCCGGCAAATGTTTGGCGGCGTAGGGAAACAGCACGTCGAACACAAAACTCACCGCGCTGGTGGTGCCTTCGATGTCGGTGAGAATGGCTTTGATCGTCATGCCATCAGTCCTCGAGACGCGGGAAGCGGCTGGCGATGTCATCGCCGGTGAAGTTGGCCACCCAGCCTTCGGGGTTGTTGAACAGCCGAATCGCCACGAAGTGCGGGTGCTCGCCCATGTCGAACCAGTGTGCAGTACCGGCGGGCACCGAAATCAGGTCGTTTTTCTCGCAGAGCACGGCGTACACATAGTCGTCGATGTGCAAAGTAAACAGGCCACGGCCCGCGACGAAAAATCGTACTTCGTCTTCGCCATGGCGATGCTCTTCCAGAAACTTGGCGCGCAATTCGGCTTTTTGCGGGTGATCGCTGTTGAGGCTGACCACATCGACGGTGATGTAACCGCGCTCGGTCATCAATTGATCGATCTGCACCTGATAAGCGGCAATCACTTCTTCCTGGCTGGCGCCCGGCTGGATCTTCGCCGCGGCTTGCCAACGGTCGAAGCGCACGCCTTTTTCGGCCAGGGTCGAGGCGATATCGTCGAAGTGGGTCAGGACCTTGTTCGGCAGGTCCGGGCTTGAAACGTGGTAAACGGACAGGCTGCTCATGCTGGCAATTCCTCGTTAGCGGCGCTGCCGTCCGGCTTTTACCGGCCGGTCAGGCAACGCGTTTCATCAGGCGGTTGGCGACTTCAGGTGAAGTAGGCCTTAACGGTTAATCAACGCGCGCATTTTCAGCTCGCATTCAAACAGGAACTCAAACGCTTCGATCTGCCGCAACGCATCGCTCATCTTCGGGCCCCAGGTGTAGAGGCCATGACCGCGAATCAGGTAACCGACACAGTCGGGATGGTCGTCGAGCCATGGCTGGACTTTGGACGCCAGGCGCTCGATGTCCTGATCGTTGTCGAAGATCGGCACCCGCACCCTGGACTCATGAGTCGAGATCCCGCTGAAGGCTTTTTGCAGTTCGTAGTCTTCAAACGTAATGACCGGCCCCTGCAGCAGCCGCGACAACACCGTGGCATTGACCGAATGGGTGTGCAGCACCGCACCGATGTCGGCACGCCAATTATATAACTGGGTGTGCAGCAGGGTTTCGGCAGACGGCTTTTTGCCCGGTTCCAGGCTGCTGCCCGACATATCCGTGGCCAGCACGTCATCCATCCCCAACTGCCCTTTGTGTTTACCGGAAACGGTCAACAGGGCTTCAGTGGCCGACAGTCGCGTCGAATAGTTGCTGCTGGTGGCGGGCGACCAGCCTCGGCCATACAAAAAACGCCCGGCGTCGATGATTTGCTGGGCGAGCTGTTCACGGGTAAGGCTCATGGCCTGTCCTCTTGCATACGTGTGGCAATGATAACGGCTGCAGCGAACGCTGCGAGGCTGGCAATACTAAAGGTCAATGTAGCGCCCAGGGCATTCCAGCTGTAACCGGAATACAACGCGCCCAACGCTCCGCCGGTGCCGGCCAGTGCCGCGTACAACGCCTGGCCCTGCCCTTGCTGGCGTGCACCGAAGCTACGTTGCACGAAATGGATGGCCGCAGCGTGAAAACTGCCGAAGGTCGCCGCGTGCAGAATCTGCGCAAACAGCAGCACCCACAGGAATTCGGCGAACGAGCCGAGCAGCAGCCAGCGTAACGCCGCCAGCAGGAAACTCGCCATCAACACCCGGCGTACCGAGAAGCGCCCAAGGATCTTGCTCATGAACAAAAACATCAGGACTTCGGCGACCACTCCCAACGCCCAGAGCATACCGATCACGCCGCGGCTGTAACCGAGGTGTTCAAGGTGCAGGGTCAGAAAAGTGTAATACGGCCCATGGCTCATCTGCATCAGTGCCACGCAGCCATAAAATGCCAACACGCCGGGGCTGCGCAGTTGCTTGAGAAAGCCCTCGCCCGCCAGCCGATTGCCTTGCGCCGGCTGGGCGTTCGGCACCCAGAGGCTGCTGATGATTATCCCGCCCATGATCACCACCAGCGTCACCGGGTAGATGTCCAGGCTCAACCATTCAAACAGCCGCCCCAACGCAACCACGGTGATGATGAAACCGATCGATCCCCACAAGCGGATCTGGCTGTAGCGCGAAGTCTGGCCCTGCAAATGCGCGAGGGTGATGACCTCGAACTGCGGCAATACCGCGTGCCAGAAGAACGCATGCAACGCCATGACCATCGCCAGCCAGGCGTAGCTTTTGCTGACGAAGATCAGCGAAAAGGTCAGCAGCGTACAGATCGCGCCGAAGCGCACGATGGCCAGGCGCCGGCCGGTGTAGTCACCGAGCCAGCCCCAGATATTCGGAGCGACGCAGCGCATCAGCATCGGAATCGCCACCAGTTCGCCAATGCGCGCACTGGAAAACCCCAGGTGATCGAAGTACAGCGCCAGGAACGGCGCGGTCGAACCGAGCAAGGCGAAATAGAACAGATAGAAGCTGGACAACCGCCAGTATGGAAGCGCCGCCACGGCCGTCAGACCGCGGCGACGTCAGGGCATGGCTTCACAGCTGGCCCAGCACCGGAGTGCTGACGCGCACATCGGCGTTTTGCCCGCGATTGCGCAGCAGGTGGTCCATCAACACGATGGCCATCATCGCTTCGGCAATCGGCGTAGCGCGGATGCCGACGCACGGGTCATGACGGCCCTTGGTAACGACGTCCACCGGGTTGCCGTGGATATCGATCGAACGGCCCGGCGTGGTGATGCTCGACGTTGGCTTGAGTGCCAGGTGCGCAACGATCGGTTGCCCCGAAGAGATGCCGCCCAGAATCCCACCCGCGTTGTTGCTGAGGAAACCTTCGGGGGTCATTTCGTCACGGTGCTCGGTGCCACGCTGGGCGACACTGGCGAAACCGGCACCGATTTCCACGCCTTTCACCGCGTTGATGCTCATCAGCGCATGGGCCAGTTCGGCGTCGAGACGGTCGAAGATCGGTTCGCCGAGCCCAGGCTTCACGCCTTCGGCGACTACGGTGATCTTCGCGCCGACCGAATCCTGGTCGCGGCGCAATTGATCCATGTAGGCCTCAAGCTCTGGCACTTTGTCCGGGTCGGGGCTGAAGAAGGCGTTTTGCTCGACCGAGTCCCAGGTCTTGAACGGGATTTCGATAGGCCCGAGCTGGCTCATGTAGCCGCGAATGACGATGCCCTGGGTCGCCAGGTATTTTTTCGCAATCGCCCCCGCAGCCACACGCATGGCGGTTTCCCGCGCCGAGCTGCGACCACCGCCACGGTAATCGCGCTCGCCATATTTGTGGTGATAGGTGTAGTCAGCGTGGGCCGGGCGGAACAGGTCCTTGATCGCCGAGTAGTCCTTGGATTTCTGGTCGGTATTGCGGATCAGCAGGCCAATCGCGCAACCGGTGGTGCGGCCCTCGAACACGCCAGAGAGGATTTCGACTTCGTCGGCTTCCTGACGCTGGGTGGTGTGGCGGCTGGTGCCGGGCTTGCGGCGATCCAGATCACGCTGCAAGTCTTCCAGAGACAGCTCAAGGCCCGGCGGGCAGCCGTCGACAATGGCGACCAACGCCGGACCATGGCTTTCGCCCGCGGTGGTGACAGTGAACAGCTTGCCGTAGGTATTGCCGGACATGCAGGGCGCTCCGTGAATTCGCTGAGTGACTCAACCTGAAAATGTAATGTCGGCGAGTATACGCAGGCTATCCAACTAGTTCATCCTCGAACCTTATCGGTGCCTGCAAGTCCAACCGACACCTTCTGAATGATGGCGTGATGATGCTGCGAGTTATTGCCTTGAGCCTTACCCTGTTTACTGGCCTGCTTTCCAATGCAGCCCAGGCCTCTGTTGTACTGCAACGGCCAATCAGTCTGGATACCGGCAGCGGTGAGCTTTTCGGCTCGATGTTGCTGCCAAAGTCCGACAGCCCGGTGCCGGTTGTGCTGATCATTTCCGGCTCGGGCCCGACTGATCGTAACGGCAATAACCCGGAAGGCGGCAACAACGACAGCCTCAAGCGCCTGGCCTGGGTATTGGCCAAACACAACATCGCCAGCGTGCGTTACGACAAGCGCGGCGTGGCGGCCAGCCTCGCGGCAACCCCGGATGAACGCAATCTGACCCTTGAGGCCTACGTTGCCGATGCCGTGGCCTGGGGCCAGAAACTCAAGTCCGACCCGCGTATGGGGCCATTGATTCTGCTCGGGCACAGTGAAGGTGCTCTGGTGGCCACACTCGCCGCTCCGCAAGTCGATGCCGCCGCAGTGATCTCCGTGTCCGGTAGCGCCCGTCCGGTAGATCAGGTCTTGCGTCAACAATTGAGCAATCGAATGCCTCCCGATCTGCTGCTGCGCAGCAATGAGCTGCTGGACAGCCTCAAGGCCGGACATGTCGATGAACATGTTCCGACGCCGTTGCAGGTGATCTTCCGTCCCAGCGTGCAACCGTACTTGATCAGCCTGTTTCGCCAAGACCCGGCAGCGGCTTTCGCCAAGTTGAAAATGCCGGCACTGATCATCCAGGGCAGCAACGACATGCAGGTCGGTGTCGGTGACGCACAGATGCTCAAAGCAGCGAAACCGGATGCCCAACTGGCGCTGATCGAAGGCATGAACCACGTGATGCGTATCGTGCCCAACGACATCAAGCGTCAATTGGCCTCCTACAAAGACCCGCAACTGCCCCTCGCTGTCGAACTCGGCTCGAGCATCCTGAGCTTTATTGACGGACTTCGCGCCAGTTAAGCCGGTATTACCCTCCAGTCCTGGAAAAAACGGCCGATAAGCCTGTGTGTCGGCAGCCCATTGGCTGCCGCCAAGCAGGGCTTGGACAGGATCTCGCCGTTATGACTGATACCCAGAATTCACCCGACACTGCGCCGCAAACCACCGCCACTGAAGTGGTCGACCTGCCGTGGTCGGACGTCCAGGCCGAGCACCACAAGATGCTTCGCCTGGCGCCGCTGAAAACCGATCGAGCGACCGGTGGGCGGCCATTGCGCTTTGTCGAGTTCGGTTATGCCGAGCGCAACAGCAAAGAACGCAGCCTGCTGCGCATGAGCATTTCACTGCCCGGTCAACGGGTGCGCAAAGAACAGAACCACCTGGACGTCTGGGTCGATCATGAGAACCGTCGCGTGCACTTCGGTCCCGACAGCGGTCTGCAGATTGAACCGCTGAACCGTGGCATTGGCCGTTTTCTGGCCGCTCAAGGCATTACGTGGGCGAAGAAAAAGTGGTCGAGCTACACCGTCGACGGTGCTGACCTGAACAACAAGGACGCCCTCAACGAAGACACCCGCCTGCGCCGCGACCACTTCCTGCGAGTGCATGGCTTTGACGTGGTCTACGCCGACGCCCAGCATTTGAAGGGCAGCGTCAAAGAGGTAAAGGTCGGCGATCTGCTCGGCGACTGGAACTCCGAAAAACTGCAATTCGTGGAAATCCTCGAAGCCGCGCAGATGCTGCAGCAAGCCGAGCAGAATCTGGCGGAGCAGGAAGTCAAACTGCAAAAGCAGGAAGAGAAAGTCAGCAAATACAAACGCGAGGACACCGGGCTACGTTTCACCATCACCTGTCTGGTGGCGTTTTCGGTGTTCCAGGCGGGACTGCTGATCTGGATTGCTACGCACCGCTAAAAACCTGCGGCCGATGAGATTCTTGTGGCGAGGGGGCTTGCCCCCGTTCGGCTGCGAAGCAGTCGTGAAACGATTCAACCAAATCTTGACTGACAAACTGCAGTTGCCAATGTTAGGGCCGCTACGCGACCCAACGGGGGCAAGCCCCCTCGCCACATTGACCGCGTTTAGACGCGTGAAGCGAACAACGCCTGATGCTGACGGCATTGCTCGGCGCTGAGCATGAACACACCGTGACCGCCGCGCTCGAACTCCAGCCAGGCGAAATCGACTTCCGGGTACAACGCCTCGACGTGCACCTGGCTGTTGCCGACTTCAACGATCAGCAAGCCCTTCTCGGTCAGGTGATCCGCCGCTTCGGCGAGCATGCGCCGCACCAGGTTCAAACCATCGTCGCCACAGGCCAGACCCAGTTCGGGTTCGTGCTGGTATTCATCCGGCATGTCGGCAAAATCTTCGGCGTCAACGTAAGGCGGGTTGGACACGATCAAGTCGAAACGCTGCCCTGGCAAACCGTCGAAGCCATCGCCCTGAACGGTGTACACGCGCTCATCGACGCCATGGCGCTCAATGTTCTGATTGGCCACTTCCAGCGCTTCGAAGGACAGGTCCGCCAACACCACTTCAGCGTTCGGGAACTCGTAGGCGCAGGCAATGCCGATGCAACCGGAACCGGTGCACAGGTCAAGAATCCGTGCAGGCTCGCTGCCCAGCCACGGCGCAAACCGTTTTTCGATCAGTTCGCCAATCGGTGAGCGCGGAATCAATACACGCTCGTCAACGATGAACGACATCCCGCAGAACCAGGCTTCGCCCAACAGGTAAGCCGTCGGGATGCGCTCCTCGATTCGACGCTTGAGCAAGCGCTGCAGGTTGACCAGTTCGTCGTCTTCAAGACGGCAGTCCAGGTAGCTATCGGCGATTTCCCACGGCAGGTGCAACGCCCCCAACACCAGTTGACGGGCTTCGTCCCAGGCGTTGTCGGTCCCATGGCCGAAAAACAGATCCTCCCCATGAAAACGGCTGACAGCCCAACGAATGTGGTCGCGCAAGGTGCGCAGGCGGGAAGTGATCACGGGGGCAAACTCCTGAAAAAACGACTGGCGATTCTAACAGCCTAAACCCGCCCCGACGACGCAAGAAAATCACCGGACGGATGTAGGATTGATCCTGATTTTCAGCTTTTGATTGAACATCTGCTCAGCTCTTGACAGGCTGCAGGCCAGCAACGACGGTGCCTACGATGGTAGCGATTCACAGAAGCGCTCAGCCAGAGGACAATGTCGCAAAAGCCCCACTCGAAGGAGCCCCAGAATGTCCGTTCCAAAAACGATGTTTCAACTCAGCGGTCGTGGTTACGCGCCGGCCAATCTGGCCCATGCGACGCTGGTGATCATCGATGCCCAGAAAGAATACTTGAGCGGCCCCCTGGCCCTTTCCGGCATGGACGCCGCCGTCGACAATATCAAGCAATTGCTCGCGGCTGCCCGCAAGGCGGGTCGGCCGATCGTCCATGTACGCCACCTCGGCACCGTCGGTGGCCTGTTCGACCCACAAGGCGAACGCGGTGAATTCATCCCGGGCCTTGAGCCACTGGCTGACGAAACTGTCATCGGTAAATTGCTGCCCAGCGCGTTCCACGGCACCCCGTTGGAAAAACGCCTGCAAGACCTCGGCTCGCTGGACCTGATCGTCTGCGGTTTCATGAGTCACTCCAGCGTCAGCACCACCGTGCGCGCCGCCAAGAACCTGGGCTTTCGCTGCACCCTGGTCGAAGACGCCTGTGCCACCCGGGACCTGCCTTTCAAAGGTGGCGTCCTCAGCGCCGAACATGTCCAGCAGACTGAAATGGCGATCATGGCCGACAACTTCGCGACCCTCGCCCAGACTCAGGAACTGATCTGATCAAGCGCTTGATGAGCGGCCAACGCAGCCGCTCATCCGCAAAAACCGCTCATTCCCCGCAATTGCCTTAGCCTCAGGAACCACCCGGTCAACTCCCGGTCGAAGGGCCGATACCCATTGAGGAAGGTCGGAATGAAGAAATCCGATGGTTTTGACGCTCGCCGCTTGCGGCCCAAAGGCCCACGCAACTGGCGTTATCGTTTTGGTGCGGCATTTTCCGCGCTGCTGGCAACCCTCGGCGTGTTGCTGGCGCTGGCCGGTGCCGCCAGCCTGTTGGGCCACCCGCCGGCTCTTGGCGAGTTGAACACCAGCCCGGCCGGCGCCGCAGTGGTCCTGGCGATTGGCTTGTTGCTGCTGTATGTCGGTGTCGCATTGTGGCGTCGCTGCCGCCGCCGGATGCGCCAACCGCGTGAGCTGAACCTGGCTCCGCATTTGATGAAAAAACATGACTGAGTGGCGCGCGTTGCGTTTTGACGCGCCCGATTCACCTCGACTTGGGTAAACTGGCCGCCCTTCGCGGAGGCTGACATGCAAGACGACGATTTTTCCCTGTTCAAAAGCGCGATCCAAGGCGTCAAGCCGATCAAGCACGATCGCGCCGAAACCGGCAAACCCAAGGCTGACCGCGCGCACATCGCCAAGCTGCGTCAAGCCGCCACCGTGCGCACCGATGCCACCACCGTTGACGGTCTGTCCGATCAGTTCGTGATCGATGTCGGTCCGGAAGACGAGTTGATGTGGGCACGTGACGGCGTGCAGGAAAGCCAGATGCGCAAGCTGAAGGTCGGGCAGATCCCGTTCGAAGGCAGCCTCGACCTGCACGGCATGACCGTCGAAAAAGCCCGCGAGACGCTGTGGGCTTTTCTCGCCGAAGCAACAAAATTCGAAATCCGCTGCGTGCGCGTGACTCATGGCAAGGCTGTACGCCTGGACGGCAAGCGGCCGATGATCAAAAGTCACGTCAACACGTGGCTGCGTCAGCATCCACAGGTGCTCGGCTTCACCTCGTGCCAGCCAAAACATGGCGGCGCCGGAGCGGTTTACGTGATGCTCAAACGGACCATGATGGAAGGTCGTGACGAGTAAAGCTGATGCGCTACGCTTGCAGCGCCGTGTCCGCCACCGTACCCTTGTCCTTTGCGTAAAATCCCACAGGTAGTTTCATGTCCCTGGAACAGAATTACACGGCGATCCTCGGCCAGCTTGGCGAAGACGCCACCCGCGAAGGTCTGCTCGACACGCCGAAGCGTGCCGCCAAAGCCATGCAGTACCTTTGCCGCGGTTATGAGCAGACGCTCGAAGAAGTCACCAACGGTGCCTTGTTCAGCTCCGACAACAGCGAAATGGTGCTGGTCAAGAACATCGAGCTCTACTCGTTGTGCGAACACCACTTGCTGCCATTCATCGGCAAGGCCCACGTGGCCTATATCCCGAGTGGCAAGGTGCTGGGCCTGTCGAAAGTCGCGCGGATCGTCGATATGTACGCCCGCCGCCTGCAGATCCAGGAAAACCTCAGCCGGCAGATCGCCGAGGCTGTCCAGCAAGTGACTGGCGCCCTGGGCGTGGCGGTGGTGATCGAAGCCCAGCACATGTGCATGATGATGCGCGGTGTAGAGAAACAGAACTCGTCGATGATCACCTCGGTGATGCTTGGTGAGTTCCGCGAAAACGCGGCGACCCGCAGCGAGTTTCTCAGCCTGATCAAGTAATCGCTGTACGAAGAAAACCGGCATTCATCGCCGGTTTTTTTTCGCCTGTGAAAAATCAGGTAAGCTGCGCGCCTTTCTTCATTCGCCCGAGAGGCTTATACCGTGTTAGTGAAAGCGCTTCGTGTCGGCCTCGGCCAGCTGATCATCTTCATCGACTTCCTCACCCGCCCGGGCAAAAAGAAGCGCCCCGCCGCTGCTCAGGCCCAGGTCGAAAACGCAGCGAAGGGCCTGACGCTGTATCAGTTCCACGCCTGCCCGTTCTGCGTGAAAACCCGCCGCACCCTGCGCCGCCTGAATGTGCCGGTGGCTTTGCGTGATGCGAAGAACAACGAACAGGATCGCCAAACCCTGCTTGAGCAAGGCGGCAAGATCAAGGTGCCGTGCCTGCGTATCGAAGAGAATGGCCAGACTACCTGGATGTATGAATCCAAGGTGATCATTGATTATCTGGACAAGCGCTTCGCGGCAGCCTGATGGGTTTGTGGTGTTGTCGCTGACGCCTTCGCGAGCAAGCCCGCTCCCACAGTGACCGCGTTTCCCTGTGGGAGCGGACTTGCTCGCGAAAAGGCCAGTACAGACAACATAAATCCTGGACAAAAATAAACCGACCCATTCGCCGGTTTATTTGTTTTTGGCTTTCCCTTACGCCGCCTGAGCAGCCTGTGCCTGACGCACCACCCCAGCCAATCGTTTAAGCCCTTCGTCCAGCCGCGCCGGATCGATGTGGCTGAAGTTCAGCCGCAGATGCCCCGGATTGCTGTCCGGTTCAGAGAAGAACGGCTCCCCCGGCATAAAGGCCACGTCCTGCGCCAACGCCTCGTTCAGCAAGGTCCGGGTGTCCAATCGCTGCTTCAGGGTCAACCAGAAAAACAGCCCGCCTTGCGGTACATTCCACTCGGCCAGATCGCAGAAATGGGTTTCCAGTGCCAACTGGAAGGCGTCACGCCGAACCCGGTAGAAGTCCCGCAGTTCACTCAGGTGATCGCGAAACTTCTCGGTGCCAATCCATTGCAACGCCTGCCATTGGCCAACACGATTGGTGTGCAGGTCTGCCGACTGCTTGAGTCGCAGCAGGTGCGGGAACAGGTCCGGGCTGGCGATCAAATAGCCGACGCGCAAGCCAGGCAGCAAGGTCTTGGACACGGTGCCGGTGTAGATCCAGCTGGCCTTCTTCAAGCGACTGACGATGGGCGTCGCGCTGCCGCCATCAAAGGTCAGTTCACGGTAGGGTTCGTCTTCGATCAGGGTCACGCCGAATTCATCGAGCAACGCTGCCACTGCATCGCGCTTGGCTTCGCTGTAGCGCACTGCCGAGGGGTTCTGGAACGTCGGGATCAGGTAGATGAACGCCGGGTGATGTTTTTCCAGGCGCGCGCGCAACTCATTCAGGTTCGGGCCGTCAGCCTCCAGCGGCACGGTCAGACAGTCAGCGCCGAACAGCTGGAAGATTTGCAGCGCCGCCAGATAGGTCGGCGCTTCGAGCATGATCTCGGTGCCTTTGTCGATGTACAGCTTGGCCGCCAGATCCAGGGTTTGCTGGGAGCCGCTGACCACCAACACCTGACTCGCCTCACACGGTACGCCCAAGGCCCGGGCCTCAGCCGCCAGCGCTTCGCGTAATGCCGGTTCGCCTTCGCTCATGCCGTATTGGCCCATCGCCAATGGCATGTCAGCCCACTCGACCTTCGGCAGCATGGCTTCGGCAGGCAGGCCACCGGCAAACGACATCACTTCCGGGCGCTGAGCCGCGGCAAGGATTTCACGAATCAAAGAACTTTTAAGGCGCGAGACACGTTCGGAAAAAGCCATGGGGGTCACCGGTAGCGAAGGCCAAGGAAATTAAGTCAAACTACTTGACCGAAATTACGACAGCACGAGCAGATACGTCAATATGCTTGACCTTAAAAACCAAAGCACCCAGCAAGCCGCCATGGAAGCGTTCTTCTTCGGCTACCAGGCCTTCACCGCCAAAGCCGACGAAATGCTTGAGCGGCGCGGTTTGAGCCGCGTGCATCAGCGCATCGTGTTTTTCATCGCCCGCTACCCGGCCCTGAGCGTCAAGGAATTGCTCGCGCTACTCGGTGTGAGCAAGCAGGCGCTGAACATTCCGCTGCGTCAGTTGGTGGAAATGCACCTGGTGGACAGCGTGGCGTCAGCGACCGACAAGCGTAAACGCCTGCTGGAACTGACCGTCGACGGCGCGCGGTTCGAGGAGTCGCTGCGGCGTGAGCAAGTGAAATTGCTTGAGCGAGTGTTTGCCGAGGCTGGCGAGGCGGCGGTAGATGGCTGGTTGGCGGTGAACAAAGCGCTGGGCGAAAACCAGCAGAAAATCTAGCGCGGCTACGCTTCGGAATTTGAGTTGCGGACACGTCAGTCATCGCGGGCAAGCCTTGCTCCTACGGATCTTGAGTCGTGTTCGATATTTTCAAACGACATCGATCCGTAGGAGCAAGGCTTGCCCGCGATGGCGTCCTTCCTGGCGATATATCCCTATTGCCAATCTTTTCGTCTACAAAATCAAAAACATTATTTGCTTTATTTGTATACAAAAGCATAATCCGTTTCGTGCGAGTTCCTGACCAGTCGGTCAACAAATTCGCAAGTACCTCAAAGAGCCGCTGCCCACCTCATGTGTCCGGCTCTGGAAATAACAATAAAACTCTTGAGGAGTACTCGCTGTGGAAAGCCGCAAATCCGAAGCCTCGACGCTGGAACTCTCGCCGCCGTTACGCACTGGCTGGCTGGAGCGCATTTTTAAACTCAGCTTGCATGGCACCACGGTGAAGACCGAGTTGATCGCAGGTATTACCACCTTCATCACCATGGCCTACATCATCTTCGTCAACCCCAACATCATGGCGGACGCCGGGATCGACCACGGCGCGGCCTTCGTCGCAACCTGCATCGCGGCTGCCCTCGGTTGCCTGTTGATGGGTCTGTACGCCAACTGGCCCGTCGGCCTCGCGCCAGGCATGGGCCTGAACGCCTTCTTTACCTACACCGTGGTCGGCACCATGGGCTACCACTGGGAAGCTGCGCTGGGCGCGGTGTTCATTTCCGGTGTGTTGTTCATGTTCCTGACGCTGTCGCGCGTACGGGAATGGCTGCTCAACAGCATTCCAGTGAGCTTGCGTCACGCCATGGGTGCAGGTGTTGGTTTATTCCTGGGGATCATCGGTCTGAAAACAGCTGGAATCATTGTCGCCAGCCCGGCCACCCTGATCAAACTGGGCAATCTGCGTGATCCTGCTCCTCTGCTGGCAGCCGTTTGTTTCCTGATGATTGCGGTACTGAGTTACCACCGCGTGTTCGGCGCGATCCTGATCAGCATCATCACCGTGACCCTGGCAGGCTGGGGTTTGGGCCTGGTGCACTACGGCGGCATTCTGTCGACGCCGCCAAGCCTGGCACCGACCTGGATGGCCATGGACATCGCCGGCGTGTTCAACGTCAGCATGATCAGCGTGGTGCTGGCGTTCCTCTTCGTACACATGTTCGATACCGCCGGGACCCTGATGGGCGTGGCGCAACGGGCAGGTTTGGTCGGCAAGGACGGGAAGATCGAAAACCTCTCCCGAGCATTGAAAGCAGACAGTGCGTCGAGCGTGTTCGGGGCGATGGTCGGTGTGCCGCCAGTGACCAGTTACGTGGAAAGTGCCGCGGGTGTGGCCGCCGGTGGTCGTACCGGTCTTACCGCAGTGACCGTAGGTGTGCTATTTATTGCTGCGATGTTCTTCGCGCCGCTGGCTGGCATGATCCCCGCTTACGCCACCGCCGGTGCGCTGATCTACGTGGCCATGCTGATGATGAGCGGCCTGGAGCACATCAAATGGAGTGAAGCCACCGACAGCATTCCGGCGATCGTCACGGCCATCATGATGCCGCTGACCTTCTCGGTTGCCGACGGTATCGCGCTGGGCTTTATCACCTACGTGGTGCTCAAGGCCGGTACGGGTAAACACAAGGAAATTTCCATCAGTCTTTGGGTGCTGTGCGCGATCTTTATCGCCAAGTTCATTTTCTTGTAAGCGGTACGCGTTTCAAACCAGCCTCACCCCGTCGGGTGGGGCTTTTGCACATAGGGAGGAAAGTGATGAGTCTGGAAACCTGGCTGCTGTTCAGCGGCGCTGCACTGGTGGTGATCCTGATCCCGGGGCCACTGTCGTTGCTGATGATCAGCAACAGTCTGAATTATGGTCTGCGGCGTTCTTACCCGGCGTTTCTCGGCGGCGTATTTGCCTCGATCTGCCTGCTGAGCGCATCGGCATTGGGTCTGGGCGCCCTGCTGCTGGCTTCGGAGCAACTCTTCAGTGCGCTGAAGATTGTCGGCGCGCTGTACCTGTTCTACCTCGCCTGGCAAAGCTGGCAGCAATCGCGCCAGCCATCGGTCGGCGCCGAAGTGCCCCAGACCGCACCGACACCGCGCTTTCGTGCACTGTTCGGGCGCGCGTTCGTGCTGGGTGCCAGCAACCCGAAAGACATTCTGTTCTTCGCCGCCTTCCTGCCACAGTTCTTGAGCGCACAGCAGCCCTTTCTGCCGCAGTTGCTGATCATGATCGCCACCTGGACCGTGCTGGATCTGTGCTGCAAGGTGGCCTACGGCCTCGGTGCGCATGGTGCGGCGCGGTATCTGCGCAGCGGCAAGGGCCAGAGCTGGTTCAACCGGATCAGTGCCGGGCTGTTCAGTGGCGCGGGTGCTGCCTCGCTGTTGAGCCGCTAAAAGCATCGCGGGCAAGCCTTGCCCCTACAGGTCCTGAGTCGCTCTCAATGCATGCGAACGACATAAATCCGTAGGAGCGGGGGGACGCCTAGTTCTTGCCCGCGATGGCGTCATCAAACACACCACATTTCTCAAGACGAAAAAAAGCCCGCAGTGTGAGCGGGCGAAAGACCAAAGAAGCTATATGCGCAGTCGCTTCTGAGAAAGATAGCTGGGGGAAAGTCCTAGCTTCCTCTGTAGGTCGAATAGCTGTAGGGCGAAATCAACAATGGCACATGGTAGTGATCCTGCTCTGCCGAGATGCCGAAACGCAGCACCACCACATCCAGAAAGGCCGGCTCCGGCAGCTGTACACCGCGCGCGCGGTAGTAATCGCCGGCATGAAACTGCAGCTGATAAACCCCGGAACGGTAGTCATCGCCTTGCAACAAGGGCGCGTCGCAACGGCCGTCGCTGTTGGTCAGTGCACTGGCGACCAATTCCAGCTGCGAACCTTCAACGCGGTACAACTCGACCTTGATCGAGCTGCCCGGGCAACCGTGTGCTGCGTCCAAAACGTGTGTAGTCAAACGTCCCATTGATTCTGCGCGCCCGCCTGCGTTTGCAGCAGTCAGGCCTCGCGCCTCCCGGAGTCAGTTAAAAAGGAGACCGCACCTTTTCGGAGCACGAAAAGCGGCGGCAAGCGACTGATTAAGACACTTTTTAAAAAAATTGTACACAATAAAAACGACATTTTTACCACTGCACTCGCCGTCCATGGTTTCTCGGCGAATCTGACGCTGAACCATAAGATCAGAGGACCTTCCATCCATTAGCTGACCACTCAGGCAGGTTTCTTGCACCCCCCTGAAAAGATGACAGTTGATGAAAAATGCAAAAAATCAGGCTTACAAAGTGAATATAAAGTTGTATACAATCAGTCCATCGCTGTGACGCCAGCCTGTCACCTCACCTTCAGGCCGCCACACACCCCTTATCGCGAATAAGTAACCCCGAATAAGAAGGAAGACTGCAGTGAGCGCTGACTACCCACGCGACCTGATCGGTTACGGCAGTAACCCTCCCCACCCACACTGGCCGGGCAATGCCCGCATTGCCTTGTCCTTCGTGCTCAATTACGAGGAAGGCGGCGAGCGCAACATCCTGCACGGCGATAAAGAGTCGGAAGCCTTCCTCTCGGAAATGGTCTCGGCGCAGCCGCTGCAAGGCGAGCGCAACATGAGCATGGAGTCGCTGTATGAGTATGGCAGCCGTGCCGGCGTCTGGCGGATCCTCAAGCTGTTCAAGGAAGTCGACATTCCGCTGACCATCTTCGCCGTGGCCATGGCCGCCCAGCGCCACCCGGACGTGATCCGCGCCATGGTTCAAGCCGGCCATGAGATTTGCAGCCATGGCTATCGCTGGATCGACTACCAGTACATGGACGAAGCGCAAGAACGCGAGCACATGCTCGAAGCGATCCGCATCCTCACCGAAATCAGCGGCGAGCGCCCGCTGGGCTGGTACACCGGCCGTACCGGGCCGAACACCCGCCGGCTGGTGATGGAAGAAGGCGGCTTCCTGTACGACTGCGATACCTACGACGACGACCTGCCGTACTGGGAACCGAACAACCCGACCGGCAAGCCGCACCTGGTGATCCCGTACACCCTGGACACCAATGACATGCGCTTCACCCAGGTTCAGGGTTTCAACAAGGGCGACGATTTCTACCAGTACCTCAAGGACGCGTTCGACGTGCTTTACGCCGAAGGTGCCGAATCGCCAAAAATGCTCTCCATCGGTTTGCACTGCCGCCTGATCGGTCGCCCTGCCCGCCTGGCCGCACTCAAGCGGTTTATCGAATACGCAAAAAGCCATGAGCAGGTCTGGTTCAGCCGCCGGGTCGATATTGCCCGCCACTGGCACGCAACCCATCCGTACCCAGGGGCTTCGAAATGACTGCCTTCCAGACCTTGAAGCCATCGACCTTGAGCCGCGACGCCTTCGTCAACGCCTTCGCCAACATCTACGAACATTCGCCATGGGTCGCCGAAAAAGCCTTCGACCTGGGCCAGGACGCGGCAATCGACGAGATTGAAACCCTGCACCAGCGCATGAGCGATATCCTGCTCTGTGCCGATCACGCCAGCCAGCTGGCCTTGATCAACGCTCACCCGGACCTGGCCGGTAAAGCCGCCGTCCAGGGCCAGCTTACCGCAGCCAGCACTGAAGAACAGTCTGGCGCGGGTATTCACCAATGCACGGCCGAAGAGTTTTCTCGCTTCACCGAGTTGAACGACGCCTACAAAGCCAAGTTCAAGTTTCCCTTCATCATGGCGGTAAAAGGCAGCAACCGGCATCAGATCCTCGCGGCGTTCGAAACGCGCATTCACAACTCGGCAGACACCGAATTCAAATGCGCGCTGGCGGAGATCAACAAGATTGCGCTGTTCCGATTACTGACTCTTTAGCGAACATGACCCGAGCGTGAATGAACGTGAAAAACGCCCAGGGCCCTGCAAGCATCCCAAGCCACTTTAATTAAAGGCAGACAAGAAGAATGAAAGCTTACGCCGTACCTTTCGAGAAGTTCGTCAACCTGGCCGACGCCCGCCTGGGCACCAAAATCATCTCGGTCACCGATGACTGGTTCGCTGATGCCAACCGCCTGTTCCAGCCGACCCCGGCCGTATGGAAAGAAGGCGTGTTCGATGACAACGGCAAGTGGATGGATGGCTGGGAATCGCGCCGCAAGCGCTTCGAAGGCTACGACAGCGCAGTGATCCGTCTCGGCGTGCCGGGCTCGATCAAGGGCGTGGACATCGACACTTCATTCTTCACCGGCAACTACCCGCCATCTGCCTCCCTGGAAGCCTGCTTCGTGGCCTCCGGCGAGCCGACTGAAACCACTCAGTGGGTTGAAGTGCTGTCGGCCGTCGAGCTGCAAGGCAACAGCCACCACTACCACGAAATCAACAACGACCAGGCCTTCAGCCACCTGCGCTTCAACATCTACCCGGACGGCGGTGTCGCCCGCCTGCGCGTGTACGGCATTCCGTACCGCGACTGGTCGGCGGTTGGCGACAACGAACAAATTGACCTGGCCGCAGCCCTGAACGGCGGTCGCGCCCTGGCTTGCTCCGACGAACACTTCGGTCGCATGAGCAACATCCTCAACCCGGGTCGCGGCATCAATATGGGCGATGGCTGGGAAACCGCACGTCGTCGCACTCCGGGCAATGACTGGGTCATCGTCGCGCTGGGCCACCCGGGCGAGATCGAAAAAATCATCGTCGACACCCTGCACTTCAAGGGCAACTACCCGGACACCTGCTCGATCCAGGGCGCGTTCGTCAAGGGCGGCACCGACAGCCAGATCGAAACCCAGTCGCTGTTCTGGCGCGAATTGCTGCCAGCGCAGAAACTGGAAATGCACGCCGAACACACCTTCGCCGAGCAGATCAAGGCCCTGGGCCCGATCACCCACATCCGCCTGAACGTGTTCCCGGACGGTGGCGTGAGCCGCTTGCGTGTATTGGGCAAGGTCGCGAAGTAATGCTGAGACTGTAGGAGCACAGCTTGCTGGCGATGGCGTCAGTAAGGGCGCCATCGCCGGCAAGCCGTGCTCCTACAAAAGCAAAGCAACAAACATCATGAACACATAGAAGAAGACCAGCATGCGCACATTGACGATTGAACCGCTGACCAAAGAAGCCTTCGCCCCTTTCGGTGACGTGATCGAAACCGATGGCAGCGATCACTTCATGATCAACAACGGTTCGACCATGCGCTTTCACAAACTGGCAACGGTGGAAACCGCCACGCCAGAAGACAAGGCGATCATCAGCATCTTCCGCGCCGACGCGCAGGACATGCCGCTGACCGTCTGCATGCTGGAGCGCCATCCGCTGGGCAGCCAGGCTTTCATTCCGCTGCTCGGCAACCCCTTTCTGATCGTGGTCGCGCCACTTGGCGATGAACCTGTATCAGGCTTGGTCCGCGCCTTCGTCACCAACGGCAGGCAGGGCATTAATTACCATCGCGGCGTTTGGCACCACCCGGTGCTGACGATCGAAAAGCGGGATGACTTCCTGGTGGTTGATCGCAGTGGCACAGGCAATAACTGCGATGAGCATTTTTTCAAAGAGGATGAGCGTTTGATCCTCGCCCCCCACCAATAAGAGAAGGTCTGATCACTCGACAACAAGAGTGACAGGCGAGAGGTAAAGACTGTGGAAGCACATCTGTTGGAATGGCTGAACCTGAGCGTGCGCTGGGTTCACATGATCACTGGCGTGGCCTGGATCGGCGCGTCGTTCTACTTTGTCTGGCTGGAAAACAACCTCAATCGGGTCAACCCGAAAAACGGCCTGGCGGGCGATCTCTGGGCAATTCACGGTGGCGGGATCTACCACCTGGAGAAATACAAACTGGCCCCACCGACCATGCCGGACAACCTGCACTGGTTCAAATGGGAAGCCTACTTCACCTGGATGTCGGGGATCGCGCTGCTGTGCGTGGTGTTCTACTCCAACCCGATGCTGTACCTGCTGGCACCGGGCAGCAGCCTGAGCGGACCGGAAGGCGTGGCCATCGGTCTTGGCTCGTTGTTCATCGGCTGGTTCATCTACTCCTTCCTGTGCGACTCGGCTCTGGGCAAACGCCCTGCCCTGCTAGGTGGAATTCTGTTCGTGCTGATCATTGGCGCCGCTTACGGCTTCAGCAAAGTGTTCAGCGGTCGCGGTGCGTATCTGCACGTTGGCGCCATCATCGGCACCATCATGGTCGGTAACGTGTTCCGCATCATCATGCCAGCCCAACGGGCACTGGTGGCGGCCATCGCCGAGAACCGCACGCCGGATCCGGCACTGCCAGCCAAGGGTTTGCTGCGTTCACGTCACAACAACTACTTCACCTTGCCGGTGCTGTTCATCATGATCAGCAACCACTTCCCGAGCACTTACGGCAGCCAGTACAACTGGTTGATCCTGGCCGGGATCGCGGTACTCGCGGTGTTGGTGCGCCACTATTTCAACACCCGCCACGAAAGCCACAAGTTCGCCTGGACCCTGCCTGTCGCGGCAGTAGGCATGATCTGCCTGGCCTACGTCACCGGCCCAGCGCCGATGAACACCCCGGAAGTGGCCAAGGCACCGGCGAAGATCGAGTACCAACCGCTGCCCGAAACCGCCCTCGGCGGTGGTGCCAAACCCGCTGAAGCAGCGCCTGCCGCTCCGGCCGCCGCTGCTGCACCGGCGCAAGCTTCGACGGCAAGCGGTCCGGACTTCAGCAAGGTACACAGCGTGATTCAGGAACGTTGTGCGGTCTGCCATTCGGCCAAACCGACCAGCCCGCTGTTCAGCGCGGCACCGGCTGGCGTGATGTTCGATACCCCGCAACAGATCCAGCAATTGGCCCCGCGGATCCAGGCCCAGGCTGTCGCCAGCCAGATCATGCCGCTGGGCAACATCACGCAGATGACCCAGCAGGAACGCGACCTGATCGGCGCCTGGATCAATCAGGGAGCCCGGACCAATTAAGCAATACAAAAGCCTGTGACAAGCGGGCTTTTGTGGCGAGGGAGCTTGCTCCCGCTGGACTGCGCAGCAGTCCCCTTTCTTCCTGGAGAAAAGCGGGGCCGCTTCGCGACCCAGCGGGAGCAAGCTCCCTCGCCACAGGTCCACCTGATGCACAAAATCACAAGAATAAAAAGATCCGAGGTGTTGCATGTCCGTGTCATCCGAAGCACGCATCCCCGACGCACCCGCGATTCAACGACTGCCGCTGTTGCAACTGATTCTGGTCGGACTGCAACACGTTCTGCTGATGTACGGCGGCGCCATCGCGGTGCCGCTGATCATCGGACAGGCCGCTGGTCTGAGTCGTGAAGAAATCGCCTTCCTGATCAACGCCGACCTGCTGGTCGCCGGCATCGCAACCGTCGTGCAATCACTGGGTATCGGTCCCATGGGCATTCGCATGCCGGTGATGATGGGCGCCAGTTTCGCGGCGGTCGGCAGCATGGTGGCGATGGCTGGCATGCCTGGCATCGGCCTGCAAGGGATCTTCGGCGCGACCATCGCCGCCGGGTTCTTCGGCATGCTCATCGCGCCGTTCATGTCCAAGGTGGTGCGGTTCTTCCCGCCGCTGGTGACCGGCACGGTCATCACCTCGATCGGTTTGTCGCTGTTCCCCGTGGCCGTGAACTGGGCGGGTGGCGGCAACGCTGCCGCGCAATTCGGCTCCCCCGTCTACCTGACCATCGCCGCGCTGGTGCTGGGCACCATCTTGCTGATCCACCGCTTCATGCGCGGTTTCTGGGTGAACATTTCGGTACTGATCGGCATGGGCCTGGGTTACATCCTCTGCGGCCTGATCGGCATGGTCGACCTCAGCGGCATGGCGCAGGCGCCGTGGGTGCAAATCGTCACCCCGCTGCATTTCGGCATGCCGCAATTCCATCTCGCGCCGATCCTTTCAATGTGCCTGGTGGTGGTGATCATCTTCGTCGAGTCCACCGGAATGTTTCTCGCCCTGGGCAAGATCACCGGCCAGGAAGTCTGCCCACGGATGCTCCGCCGCGGTTTGCTGTGTGATGCCGGCGCATCGTTCTTCGCCGGGTTCTTCAACACGTTCACCCATTCCTCGTTTGCCCAGAATATCGGCCTGGTGCAAATGACCGGCGTGCGCTGCCGTTCGGTGACCATCGTTGCCGGTGGTCTGCTGGTGGTGCTGAGCCTGCTGCCCAAAGCGGCCTTTCTGGTGGCATCGATTCCACCGGCGGTACTTGGCGGCGCGGCGATTGCCATGTTCGGCATGGTCGCGGCTACCGGGATCAAGATTCTCCAGGAAGCCGACATCGCCGACCGTCGCAACCAACTGTTGGTGGCGGTGAGTATCGGCATGGGCCTGATCCCGGTGGTTCGACCGGAATTCTTCGCCCACTTGCCGTTGTGGATGAGCCCGATCACCCACAGCGGCATTGCCATGGCGACCCTCAGCGCCCTCTCGTTGAACCTGCTGTTCAACATCCTCGGCGGCGCAGAACGAGCCACCAACAACGAGTGCCACGCTCATCAGCACTGACGGATAAGCGGATGGTCCGCCCGTCCTTCCATCGTTATCCGGTTTCACCCGTGACACGAAATACCCGCATGACAGACCGGCCGGCGATACGTCCGGTCGCCGTCAGCGGCTGTCTGCGCCTTAACAATAAAAACATTCGAGGAGCAACACAGTGACAAACTTGATAGCGGCGCTCCGTTGCGGGGCGCTTGAGCCATGGTGCGCGAGTCAGTATTCTCCGAGGCCGCCTGAATCGGCTCTAAAAAAAAGCCCGGGATTAATTCCTGACCAGGTAGCCAGCTTATCCCGGCTCTTGACGGTCACGCTGCACACTCCAATAAAAACCGAACGGACGCTTGATCGACTGTTTCCGAACAGCCGAGCAGGCATTCTTTCGCGTTCTAAAAGCCTTGACTCAGCGCTTGCCGGAGCGCTGAAACCGACCGACCGGATGATCGTTTACAGCAACGAAAAACAGGCGCCACAACAGAGCGCCGACTTAAAAAAAAACGTGGAACTACTTACTTTGGGAGCAACCGAATGAACCGTACGTGCACTAGCCTGATGCTCGCTGGATCCTTGCTGGCTGGGGGGCAGGCAATGGCCGGCGACCTGCTGCAGTGGCAGAACAACAGCCTGACCTATCTCTATGGCAAAGACTTCAAAGTCAACCCGAGCATCCAGCAAACCGTGACCTTCGAGCACGCCGATGCCTGGAAATACGGGGACAACTTCCTGTTCATCGACAAGATTTTCTACAACGGTAAACCTGACGCTTACCTCGGTAATAACACGTACTACGGTGAGTTCAGCCCGCGTCTGTCGTTCGGCAAGATCTTCGACCAGAAACTCGAGTTCGGCCCGATCAAGGACGTCCTGCTGGCCATGACCTACGAGACCGGTGAAGGCGACGTCAACTCTTACCTGATCGGTCCGGGTTTCGACCTGGCCATTCCCGGTTTCGATTACTTCCAGCTGAACTTCTACAATCGCCACACCGACGATAAACGCCCGGGTAACAACATCTGGCAGATCACTCCGGTGTGGTCCTACACCATCCCGGTGGGCAGCTCCAGCGTGCTGATCGACGGTTACATGGACTGGGTGGTCGATAACGACAAGAACAGCCAAGGCACCTACCACGCCAACCTGCACTTCAACCCGCAGATCAAATACGACCTGGGCAAAGCCTTGCATTGGGGCGAGAAGCAGCTGTACGTCGGTGTCGAGTACGATTACTGGAAAAACAAATACGCCATCGAAGACACGAAGGACTTCACCACCAATCAGAGCGCCACGAGCCTGCTGGTGAAGTACCACTTCTGATCCAGGGTTGAAAGATCGCAGCCTTCGCCAGCTCCTACATAAGCGCATCGAGTGTAGGGGCCGGCGCCGGCTGCGGTCTTTTGCTTTGCCGCCAACACATCGAACAACCCGATTAAACCTCCGCAAAATTCGCAACCATTGATCAGTCCGTCTGGCATAGCATGGCGCCATTCCACTCTGATCGAGGAGTTGCACCGATGACTCAATTTCGCAAAGTACTTAGCCTGCATACTGGTCAACCTGCGTCCGATGGCGCCGGGGTCAAGCTGACCCGGGTATTTGGGGGGGCTGGTGTCGAACGCTTCGACCCGTTCCTGATGCTCGACGAATTCGGCTCGGAAAATCCCGACGACTACATTGCCGGCTTCCCACCTCACCCGCACCGCGGCTTCGAAACCGTGACCTACATGCTCGAAGGGCGTATGCGTCATGAGGACCATCTGGGTAACGTCGGTTTGCTGGAAGGCGGTGGCGTGCAATGGATGACCGCCGCCAAGGGCATCATCCACAGCGAGATGCCGGAGCAGGAAGAAGGCGTGATGCGCGGCTTCCAGCTGTGGCTGAACCTGCCAGGCAAGCACAAGCTCGATCCGGCCAGCTATCGGGACATTCAGCCGGCAGACATTCCACGGCTGAAAACCGCGCAAGGCGTCGAGGTGGTAGTGATCGCCGGTCTATTCGACGACGGCACAGTCAAGCAAACCGGTGCGGTACAACGGCCAGATACCGAGCCGTATTACTTTGACTTCCATCTACCGGCCGGCAGCCGCATCACACCGAAACTGCCGGATGGGCATCGGGCACTGCTTTACGTGTATGACGGTAGCGTGGAGTTGCCGGGACAAACCCAGAGTATCGGCGTCAGCAAACTGGTCCGTTTGTCGGATGAAGGTGAGCTGCAACTGAGCAGCGAGTCCGGAGCCCGAGTGCTGTTGATTGCCGGTAAACCACTGGGCGAGCCGATCGTGCAGTACGGGCCGTTCGTGATGAATACCCGGGAAGAGATCGAACAGGCGTTGCGTGATTTTCGCGATGATCGATTGACTGCCTGAGTTTTGCATCTGCAAGGACGCCATCGCGAGCAAGCTTTGCTCCTACGGATCAGGGGTTTGACATAGATTTTTAGGAGCAAGGCTTGCCCGCGATAGCCGCGCCGCCAATCTCAAGCCGGGATTGCGGGCTCTTCCAACCCCAGGAATCGGCACAACTCTTCGCGCTTGGCCAAGGCATCGCGGCGGCCAAGCTCGATCAACTCGCTGCAATACCCCGCCTCGAACAGCAGATAACTCAACACCCCGGCACCGCTGGTCCTGGTCGCACCCGGCCCGCGCAAGAACAGTCGCAACGCGGCTGGCAGCTCTTGTCGATGCCGTGCGGCGATTTCATCGATCGGCTGACTCGGAGCAATCACCAACACGTCCACCGGTGCCACGCCGAGGCTGCGGGCCGCGGTACTTGCCGGTAACAAGTGACTGAACTCGTTCAAGCGTTGCAACAGCTCGATGTCGCTCTCCAGGCTATCAATGAACGTACTGTTGAGCAGGTGCCCACCGATCTGCGCCAACGAGGGTTGCTGACCGGTGTAGGTGCGCTGCAACGGATTATCGGGATCAACGCCGCGCGGGTTGCCACTGACGCCCACCACCAGCACCCTGCTCGCCCCCAGGTGCAGGGCCGGGCTGATCGGCGCCGACTGACGCACCGCACCATCGCCGAAGTACTCGTTGCCGATCTTCACGGGTGCAAACAACAACGGGATCGCCGAACTGGCAAGCAAATGGTCGACCGTCAATTGAGTCGGTACGCCGATACGCCGATGGCGAAGCCAGGCATCGATGCTCCGGCCCCCCTGATAGAAGGTCACGGCTTGCCCGGACTCATAACCGAATGCGGTTACGGCGACTGCGTGCAATTGTTTTTGTGCAATGGCTTCACTGATACCGGACAGCTGCAGCTTGTCGTTCAACAAATTGCGCAGCGGTGAGCTGTTGACCAGCGCTACCGGCACTTTTGCGCCAATCCCCAACAGGCTGTGACTGACAAACCGAGTCGCCTGGCTGATGACTCCTGGCCAATCGCTACGTAACACCAGGTCACTGCGAAAGCCCTGCCAGAACGCGGTCAACCGCTGGATGGCCGCGGTAAAGTCCGTCGCCCCGCTGGCCAGGCTGACCGCATTGATCGCCCCGGCCGAAGTGCCGACGATCACCGGGAACGGATTGGCGGAACCTGCCGGCAGCAGCTCGGCTATCGCTGCCAGCACCCCGACCTGATACGCCGCCCGAGCCCCACCGCCGGAAAGAATCAAACCTGTAACCGGCTCACCTGAACTCATCGCAACACTCCATGGTGCCTGGGGCTTTCAATCTAGTCTGACGAAATGGATTCAACCGCGCTTGGCATACAATTTCGGCTCGCCGGGCGGACGGCTCTTGAAGCGTCGATGGGTCCAGAGGTATTGCTCAGGACAATTGCGCACGCAACCTTCGACCCACTGGTTGATCCGGATGCAATCGACCTCGTCGCTTTCACCTGGAAAGTCGTTCAGCGGCGCATGGATCACCAGGCGGTAGCCACTGCCGTCGGCCAGGCGTTCCTGGGTGAACGGCACCACCAGCGCCTTGCCCAGCTTGGCAAACTTGCTGGTGGCGGGAACGGTTGCCGCCATGATGCCGAACAACGGCACGAAGATACTTTGCTTGGCGCCGTAGTCCTGATCCGGTGCGTACCAGATGGCCCGGCCAGCGCGCAGCAACTTGAGCATGCCGCGTACGTCATCGCGCTCGACCGCCAGTGAGTCGAGGTTATGCCGCTCGCGTCCGCGCCGCTGAATGAAATCGAACAGCGGGTTTTTATGTTCGCGGTACATGCCGTCGATGGTGTGCTGCTGGCCGAGCAACGCCGCACCGATTTCCAGCGTGGTGAAGTGCAACGCCATCAGGATCACACCCTTGCCGTCGCGTTGAGCCTGTTTGAGGTGCTCCAGCCCTTCGACATGGGCCAGGCGTGCCAGGCGCGCGCGGGACCACCACCAGCTCATGGCCATCTCGAAGAAGGCAATGCCGGTCGAGGCGAAGTTTTCCTTGAGCAGACGCTTGCGCTCGGCAGGTGTTTTTTCCGGGAAACACAGTTCAAGGTTACGTTTGGCGATGCGCCGACGATCGGTGGCAACCCGATACATCCCGCTACCCAGCAGGCGACCAATACGCAGCAGCAGCGGATACGGCAGCTGTACGATCAGCCACAACAGCCCTAGACCGCACCATAGCAGCCAAAAACGCGGATGAAAAAATGCAGCTCGAAATTGCGGGCGATCCATTAACGATTCCGGACAGACAACAAGGCCGCGCATTCTACATCGGTTCGACCCGGCTTGCGGCTTACGGGCGTTCTCGTTATAAGTCTCGGCACTTTTAGTGACAAGCCGTTTTATGCCGACCATGAGCCAAACCGAACCGCTAGACCAAGATCCCGTGTTCCAGTTGAAGGGCAGCATGCTCGCCATTACGGTGCTGGAACTGGCCCGCAATGACCTCGAAAGCCTCGACCGACAACTGGCTGCGAAGGTCGCCCTGGCGCCTAATTTTTTCAGCAATGCGCCGCTGGTGCTGGCCCTGGACAAACTCCCGGCCACTGAAGGCGCGGTCGACCTGCCTGCGCTGATGCGTGTTTGCCGACACCATGGCTTGCGCACGCTGGCCATCCGCGCCAGTCGCATCGAAGACATCGCCGCCGCCATTGCCGTCGACCTGCCGGTGCTGCCGCCGTCTGGCGCGCGCGAACGAGCACTTGACCCGCACGAAGGCGAAGTCAGGAAAAAACCGGAAAAACCGCCGGAGCCGACCATCAAACCGACCCGAATAATCACTTCGCCAGTACGCGGCGGCCAGCAGATTTATGCTCAAGGTGGCGATTTGGTAGTGGTTTCCTCGGTCAGCCCGGGGGCGGAACTTCTCGCCGATGGCAACATCCATGTATACGGACCGATGCGCGGTCGTGCGCTGGCCGGTGTGAAGGGTGACTCCAAGGCACGGATTTTCTGTCAGCAATTGAGCGCTGAACTACTCTCTATCGCCGGTCATTACAAGGTTTCCGAAGATCTGCGCCGCGATCCGCTGTGGGGGGCCGGTGTACAAGTCAGCCTGTCGGGTGACGTGTTGAACATCATTCGGCTTTAACGGATACTGCCGCATTTTCCAAGCATCTCTAAAACGTAGCGAAAACGGCTCAAACGAAGTAGGAAAAAGGCACAAGGCAGCGTTTACCCGAGGTAAACCCCGCCCAACACCGGATTCCAGCCAAGGCTGTCCGACTGCAGTAGTTTTCAGGAGATGTTTTTCAGGGGCTAAAAGTCCTTTTTCCTTAGGGGTGAAACACCTTGGCCAAGATTCTCGTGGTTACATCCGGCAAGGGTGGTGTGGGTAAGACCACCACCAGCGCCGCTATCGGTACCGGCCTCGCTCTGCGCGGTCACAAAACAGTTATCGTCGACTTCGACGTCGGCCTGCGTAACCTCGACCTGATCATGGGTTGCGAGCGTCGCGTGGTGTACGACTTCGTCAACGTGGTCAACGGCGAAGCCAACCTGCAGCAAGCCCTGATCAAAGACAAGCGCCTGGAAAACCTCTACGTGCTGGCCGCCAGTCAGACCCGCGACAAAGACGCGCTGACCGTAGAAGGCGTGGAAAAAGTGCTCATGGCACTTAAAGAAGACTTCGAATTCGTGGTCTGCGATTCTCCGGCGGGTATCGAGAAAGGCGCCCACCTGGCCATGTATTTCGCTGACGAAGCGATTGTCGTGACCAACCCGGAAGTCTCCTCGGTTCGTGACTCGGACCGCATGCTTGGCCTGCTGGCCAGCAAGTCGCGTCGCGCCGAGAACGGCGAAGACCCGATCAAGGAACACCTGTTGCTGACCCGCTACAACCCAGAGCGCGTAAGCAACGGCGAAATGCTCGGCGTCGAAGACGTCAAAGAGATTCTGGCGGTCACCCTGCTGGGTGTGATTCCGGAATCGCAAGCCGTACTCAAGGCTTCCAACCAAGGCGTGCCAGTGATTCTCGACGACCAAAGCGACGCCGGTCAGGCGTACAGCGATGCCGTCGATCGTCTGCTGGGCAAAACCGTGCAACACCGGTTCCTTGACGTTGAGAAGAAGGGATTCTTCGAGCGCCTGTTTGGAGGTAGATAATGAATCTTTTTGACTTCTTTCGTGCCAACAAAAAAGTAAGCACCGCGTCGGTAGCGAAAGAGCGTCTACAGATCATCGTGGCGCATGAACGCGGCCAACGCAGTACCCCAGATTACCTGCCGGCCTTGCAGAAGGAACTGGTCGAGGTGATCCGCAAGTACGTCAATATCGGGTCCGATGACGTGCACGTCGCACTGGAAAACCAGGGCAGCTGCTCGATTCTGGAACTCAATATCACCCTGCCTGATCGCTGAGTCGATCCGGCTGGAGCCACGGCGGCTCAGGTCCTTTCCAGCAACGGAGAGGACCTGAGCCGCCGTTGGCGTTTGTTACGAGGCTGTTTTAATGCCGCTGTCGAATATCCGCATCATCCATCAGGACGCCGCCGTACTGGTGGTGGACAAGCCTACCCTGCTGCTCTCCGTGCCCGGTCGCGCCGATGACAACAAGGACTGCCTGATCACCCGCCTGCAAGAAAACGGCTACCCGGAAGCGCGCATCGTCCATCGACTGGACTGGGAAACCTCCGGGATCATCCTGCTGGCCCGCGACCCCGATACCCATCGCGAACTGTCTCGACAGTTTCACGACCGCGAAACCGAAAAAGCCTACACCGCACTGTGCTGGGGCCAACCGGAACTGGACAGCGGCAGCATTGATTTGCCGTTGCGCTACGACCCGCCGACCAAACCCCGCCACGTGGTGGACCATGAATTCGGCAAACATGCGCTGACCTTCTGGCGCGTGCTGGAACGTTGCGGCGACTGGTGCCGGGTGGAACTGACGCCGATTACCGGCCGCTCGCATCAGTTGCGCGTGCACATGCTCTCCATCGGTCATCCGTTGTTGGGTGACGGGCTTTACGCTCACCCGCAAGCCCTGGCTGCCTGGCCGCGCCTGTGCCTGCACGCCAGCATGCTCAGCTTCACCCACCCGCAAAGTGGCGAACGCTTGCGCTTCGAGTGCCCGGCACCGTTTTGAACACTAGTGAGCAGCCCGTCGCAGCAGCCATCGACAATCGTAAGGACATGGAACCCGGTGACGCATAAAGCCCCCGACTCAACCGCTCTGGCAAAAGCGCCGCAACAGTTGCTGTACCTGGTGTATGGCGACCAGGACGTTTACCGCAGAGAAGCCAAATTCAGTATTCTGACCGCTTTGTCGCAGCTCAGGAAAGGCGAGCCCCTGTGCATCAGGATCTTTACCGACAGACCTGAAGACTATGCCGGCTGGCCTGTTGAAACCCTGGCCCTGGATCAGCAGACCTTGACCTCATGGCAAGGCGAGAACGGTTACCACCATCGCCGCAAGGCCTGTGCCATTGCTGCCGGATTGAAGCTGGCGGAAAAAACCCTGTTTGTTGATACCGACACGCTGTTCCTCGAAGACCCCAACCTGATCCTCAAACGAATTCAGCCTCAGCAGTATCTGATGGATTGTTTCGAGTACGACTGGAGCTACGTCTGCAAACGTCCGGACTACGTGAAGCTCGGCACGTGCCTGCAAGCCCATGGCATCAGCTCCGACAACAGTTTCAAGCTTTACAACAGTGGTCTGTGCGGCGTCACGGACAGCGATACGCCGTTACTGGAAGAGACGATCAAGCTGATCGACGAATGGACTCAAGGCTCGTTCGATATCCATACAATCGAACAAATTGCCCTGTCATTCGCCATGCGTGACAAACCCGTGCAGGAAGCGAAGAAGTTCATCTACCACTACTTTGCCGAAAAAAGATTCTTTCATGCCATGCAAAAGCACTTCTTTGCCTTGCATGGTGAACAGTTTCGCCCGCAGTTGCTCGAGCTTTGCCTTGAGGTCCCTCGCAGCAAACCGTTCCCTTCAGCCTGGCGGCGCCTGAAAATCAAATGGAAACTGCGCAATAAGCGTGGAAGCTTGAGAAAAGTCGGTCGCGATCTTCTGTATGGAAGTGCCGCGCCAGATCACCCGTATTACGCGGTCTGTCGACATGAGTGGTGGGAAAGCGCGTCTCGGGAAATTCTGCGTTGGGACGAGAACCAAAAGAAAAAGCTCTTGCCACTGGGCCAGGGGCACTGGCCAAAACTATTACCCAAGCCGACAAAGCCAGGCGACAAGCAGGCAATCATTGCTTATCTGAAAAAGCGATTATCCGAAACGAGCTAGCGGGCCTGCCTCGTGACAGTGTTATCAAAGCACTTGCCCAATGCCCCGAGCCAATACGTTAAACTCGCGGCACTGCTGTCTGGAGCTACTTATGCGCGAAGAGTTGAACCAAGGCCTGATCGACTTCCTCAAGGCCTCCCCTACCCCATTCCATGCCACCGCCAGCCTTGTTCAGCGCCTGGAAGCGGCGGGTTATCAGCGCCTTGACGAGCGCGAGCCCTGGACCACCGAAGCCAATGGTCGCTACTACGTCACGCGCAACGACTCCTCGATCGTTGCCATCAAGATGGGCCGCAATTCCCCTCTGTACGATGGCATCCGCCTGGTTGGCGCTCACACCGATAGCCCATGCCTGCGGGTCAAGCCACAACCTGAACTGCAGCGTCAGGGTTTCTGGCAGTTGGGCGTCGAAGTCTATGGCGGCGCATTGCTCGCCCCCTGGTTTGACCGTGACCTGTCGCTGGCCGGTCGCGTGACCTTTCGCCGCGACGGCAAGGTCGAAAGCCAACTGATCGACTTCAAGGCACCGATCGCCACCATTCCCAACCTGGCCATTCACCTCAACCGTGAAGCCAACATGGGCTGGGCGATCAACGCACAGACCGAACTGCCGCCGATCCTCGCGCAATTTGCCGGTGACGAGCGTGTGGACTTCCGCGCTGTACTCACCGATCAATTGGCCCGGGAACACGGTCTGAACGCCGACGTGGTGCTCGATTACGAGCTGAGCTTTTACGACACCCAAAGTGCTGCCGTCATCGGCCTGCATGGCGACTTCATTGCCGGTGCGCGCCTGGACAACCTGCTGTCGTGCTACGCCGGCCTGCAAGCCTTGCTGACAGCTGAAACCGATGAAACCTGCGTGCTGGTGTGCAACGACCACGAAGAAGTCGGCTCCTGCTCGGCCTGCGGTGCCGACGGCCCGATGCTCGAACAAACCCTGCGTCGTCTGCTGCCTGAGGGTGACGAGTTCGTCCGCACCATTCAGAAATCGCTGCTGGTCTCGGCCGACAACGCCCACGGCGTGCACCCCAACTACGCCGACAAACACGACGCCAATCACGGCCCGAAACTCAACGCCGGCCCGGTGATCAAGGTCAACAGCAACCAGCGCTACGCCACCAATAGCGAAACCGCAGGGTTCTTCCGTCATCTGTGCATGGCCGAAGAAGTTCCGGTGCAAAGCTTCGTGGTGCGCAGCGACATGGGCTGTGGTTCGACCATCGGCCCGATCACCGCCAGCCATTTGGGCGTACGCACCGTGGACATCGGCCTGCCGACGTTTGCCATGCACTCGATCCGCGAGCTGTGCGGCAGCCATGACCTGGCGCACCTGGTCAAAGTGCTGAGCGCTTTCTACGCCAGTCGCGAGTTGCCGTAACGCAATCCCTGTGGCGAGGGAGCTTGCTCCCCCGCCACTGTCATTACGCGATGCTGCTGAACCATTTCTGACACGCATCAACCCACGTCGCACAAAAGCCACCTAGACTTACATCACCTTCCCCGACAAGGCTGTCGTCATGATCTCGATGTCTGTGTTCAACTCCATGCTCATTCCGATTCTCTCGGGAATGATCCTGCTGGCCATTGGCTTCAACTTTCGTGACAAGAACGCCGGGGTGCTCTCGATGTGGATCGGCATGCTGCTGATCCTCGCCACCGTGATTTACAAAATCCT
Organism: Pseudomonas sp. FW306-02-D09B; assembly: GCF_058782685.1. Classification (NCBI taxonomy): domain Bacteria; kingdom Pseudomonadati; phylum Pseudomonadota; class Gammaproteobacteria; order Pseudomonadales; family Pseudomonadaceae; genus Pseudomonas; species Pseudomonas sp. FW306-02-D09B. The sequence continues at coordinate 64,219 of NZ_JBYSXY010000009.1, read as the reverse complement.
CGCCAAGCTGAACGAATAAAAGCACTGACTGCGCTCGCATTGGTTTTGCCCCGCTCGTACACTCGGTCGACCTGTACCCGTTGAGGTTGACCGCCTAGTGTTCGCTCGTCTTTTTGCCCTGCCGTCTACGTTGTTCATCTGCCTGTTGATGCTGCTTCCCGTGGCGCCTGCTCAGGCCGTCGGCCTGCCGAGCCTGCTCAACGGTTCACCAAAAGCCCAACCCGAAGCAACCGCACCGCTGGGGCAATCGCTGGACGAAGTGATCAAATCACTGGAAAACGATCAGCAACGAGCCAGGTTGCTGGCCGACCTGAAGAAACTGCGCGACGTCAGCAAAAAAGCCCAGACACCGACCGAAGATGGCGTACTCGGTTTGATCGGCGGCACCCTGGCCAACCTCGAAAAACAGTTTTCCGGCGCCGACAGCCCGCTCACTCGCTGGTCCGATGAGTTCGAACTGGCCAAGGACGAACTGAGCGCACTGATGCTGCCAGCCAGTGAATGGCTGCCGATGCTCTTTGCCTTCGCCCTGATCCTGATGCTCTGGAGCCTGCTCGCCGCTGCGCTGATCTGGCTCGGTCATCGCGTTCGAACGCGCTTCGGCCTGACCGAAGAACTGCCGCAACACCCCAAGACCTGGGACATGCTGCGCTTTGCCCTGCGTAAACTCGGCCCCTGGCTGATCGCGCTGCTGATTACTGTCTACATGAGCTACGCCTTGCCATCATCGCTGGGTAAATACCTGGCCATGGTGCTGGCCTATGCCCTGGTGGTCGGCACCTGCTTCTCGGCGATCTGCGTGATCGCGTTCTCCGTGCTCGACGGCCCGCACCGCCATCGCGCCCTGTACATCCTGCGGCACCAGGCCTTTCGACCCCTGTGGCTGATTGGCAGTTTTGCAGCCTTCGGCGAAGCCTTGAACGACCCACGACTGGTCACCAGCCTCGGCATTCACCTGGCGCACATCACCGCGACCATCGCCAATGTACTGGCAGCGATATTCACCGGCCTGTTCATCCTGCGTTTCCGTCGGCCTATTGCCCACCTGATCCGCAACCAGCCGCTGTCGCGGCGACTGACCCGTCGTGCGCTGAGCGACACGATCGAGATTCTTGGGACCTTCTGGTTCTTGCCTGCACTGGTGCTGGTGGGAATCTCGCTGTTCGCCACCTTCGTCTCCGCCGGCGACACCAGCACCGCGCTGCGCCAATCACTGATCTGCACCGTGCTGCTGGTGTTGTGCATGGTCATCAACGGCCTGGTCCGCCGCCACGCGCTCAAGCCACAACGCGGGGCAAAGCGTCACGCGCTGTATTCGGAGCGCCTGAAGAACTTCTTCTATACCCTCGCGCATCTGGCGGTGTGGCTGGTGTTCATCGAACTGGGCTTGCGGGTCTGGGGCATGTCGCTGATCCGCTTCACCGAAGGTGAAGGCCATGAAGTCAGCGTCAAACTGTTCAGCCTGGGCGGTACGCTGATTTTCGCGTGGCTGATCTGGATCCTCAGCGACACCGCCGTGCACCACGCCCTCACCCGCTCACGCAAAGGCCAGGCCAATGCGCGGGCGCAAACGATGATGCCGCTGATTCGCAACGTGCTGTTCGTGGCGATCTTCATCATCGGGCTGATCGTCGCCCTGGCCAACATGGGCATGAACGTCACACCGCTGCTGGCAGGTGCCGGCGTGATCGGCCTGGCCATCGGTTTTGGCGCGCAGTCGCTGGTTGCCGACCTGATCACCGGGCTGTTCATCATCATCGAAGACTCGCTGGCCATCGACGACTACGTGGACGTCGGCGGCCACCTGGGCACCGTCGAAGGCCTGACCATCCGCACCGTGCGCCTGCGCGACATCGACGGCATCGTGCACACCATCCCGTTCAGTGAAATCAAAAGCATCAAGAACTACTCACGGGAATTCGGCTACGCGATCTTCCGCGTAGCAGTGCCGTACAACATGGAAATCGATGACGCGATCAAACTGATGCGCGATGTCGGCCAGAAAATGCGCACCGACCCGATACAACGCCGCAACATCTGGTCGCCGCTGGAAATCCAGGGCGTCGAGAGTTTCGAGTCCGGCAGCGCAATTCTGCGCGCACGGTTCAAGACCGCACCGATCAAACAGTGGGAAGTCTCAAGAGCGTTCAACCTGTCGCTCAAACGCCATCTGGATGAAGCCGGGCTGGATTTGGCGACACCGCGCATGAGCATTCAAGTAGTGACGGCGGCCGGCGGGCTGGAGAAGGAATAACGAGAAAAAAGCAGACGCAGAGCGTGGCAACGATCTAAAGCCGTTCGCGCTCTTACCACTCAGGCCGGCCGGCAGGCCGCCGTGCTTTGCTTTTGATCTTGATCCACCCGCCCCTATCGGAAGGCCGAGCGCAGGTGTTCATCAGGGGGTGGGCGCGCAGCGCCGTACGGCGCAGCCGGACACATCGAGAGGAGGTCGTCGCGCAGCAGACCGTAGGCGATGCCCCCTGATGGACACCGGAGTGAGGGAACGCCGAGCCTAGGCGAGGTGCCGTACGCTTGGGGCGAAGACCTTTGCTTCCTTTGGGGCGTCTGCCAAAGGGAGTCGCCGTCAGGGCGAAACCCTAAGTGGCCGTTACCGCAGGAATGGATATGTACACCTGCAAGAGGTTGGTCGGCTGTCAGGCCGCCATCGCGAGCAAGCCCAGCTCCCACAGTAGATCTATGTACATCTGCAAGAGATCGGTCGGCTGTCAGGCCGCCATCGCGGGCAAGCCCAGCTCCCACAGTAGATCTATGTACACCTGCAAGAGGTTGGTCGGCTGTCAGGCCGCCATCGCGAGCAAGCTCGGCTCCTACAAGAGCAGGAGCAAGAGCAGGAGCAGTTTCAGACCACATCCACCCCGACATGAATCGCATCATGCCGCCAAAACTCCAGATCACAATCGATCAACCGCCCATGCTGATCATAATTGACCCGCGCAATCCGCAACCCCGGACTGCCCACGGACACCCGAAGTGCAGCCGCCGCATCCACCGACAACGCCGTCGGCACAATCTCGAAGCGCACCCGCCCATAGTGCAAATCATAATGCCGCGCATACAACTCGGTAATCGACTGATTGAGATCAAACGCCAGAATCCCCGGAAAAAACTGCGGATTCAGATAGTGCTCGACATACAAAACCAACCGCCCATCGATACGCCGCGAACGGCAGATCTGAATCACACTCGACAACGCCGGCAGCTGCAACCAGGCACACACCGCCGCTGACGCCGGCTGCAACCGCGCCGAAATCACCTCGGTCGACGGCACCCGCCCCTGCGCACTGACCATCGCGTGAAAGTGGCTTCGTTGCATCAGGTTGTACGCCAGACGCGGTGGCGAAACGAACCAGCCGCGCCGCTCCTCGCGATAAATCTGCCCCTGCGCCTCCAACTGCAACAACGCCTCACGCACAGTGATCCGCGTGGTCCCGAACAACTCACTGAGCTTGCGCTCGGCCGGCAGCTTGCTCGCGGGCGCCAGCAGACCGTGGTCGATCTGCTCCTGGAGCACCTGACCGATGGCTGTCACCGCTTTCGTTGCCTCTTCACGCATCAACGTTACCTATCTGGACTAGACCAGCACTGTTTCAGAGCAGGACTGCGCCAAAAAGCGCGTCCTGAAACGTATTGCAAGCCTAGGCAATACATATGACTGATCGATGACAAAGCCGCCGAACGGCTGATCCAGACCTCTGCAAATAAGCGGCCAAGTCCTTGCAAACCGGCCTTCCGGCCATGGTCTACGCTTACTTCGCAGCCCTCACTACCGAGCGAAAAGAATGCGAGCGCGCCTGATACCGACATCAAAGTGTCATCCAGCTCACCTAAATTGGCTCAGGTATTGCTGACCTAGACCAACAAATCGCAAAACGCAGCGTTGAATACGCCCAAAGGAGCTTCGGATGAAACAGCTTTTCCTGGCATCACTGTTAGGCTCGACCATTGCCATGTGCACCGCAGCCATGGCGGCTGATACCGATTTAAAAGCCTTGGAAGCCGCTGCGAAAGCGGAAGGCGCCGTCAACAGCGTCGGCATGCCCGATGACTGGGCCAACTGGAAAGGTACCTGGGAAGACCTGGCCAAGAACTACGGCCTCAAGCACATCGACACCGACATGAGCTCGGCCCAGGAAGTCGCCAAGTTCGCCGCCGAAAAAGACAACGCCAGTGCTGACATCGGCGACGTCGGTGCCGCCTTCGGCCCGATCGCAGTCAAGCAAGGCGTGGTTCAACCGTACAAGCCAAGCACCTGGGCGCAAGTTCCGGACTGGGCCAAGGACAAGGACGGTAACTGGGCACTGGCCTACACCGGCACCATCGCGTTTATCGTCAACAAGAAGTTGCTCCACGGCTCCGAAGCCCCAACAAAGTGGGCTGACCTGAAGACCGGTAAATACAAGGTCTCCATCGGTGACGTGAGCACCGCTGCACAAGCCGCCAACGGTGTATTGGCCGCCGCCATCGCCAACGGTGGTGATGAGAAGAATATTCAGCCAGCACTGCTGATGTTCGCCGAGATCGCCAAGCAAGGTCGCCTGTCGCTGGCCAACCCGACCATTTCCACCATGGAAAAGGGTGAAGTCGAAGTCGGTGTGGTCTGGGACTTCAATGGCCTGAGCTATAAAGCCAAGATGGTCAACCCGGATGACTACGTCGTGCTGATCCCGTCCGATGGTTCGGTGAAGTCCGGTTACACCACCATCATCAACAAATACGCCAAGCACCCGAACGCCGCAAAACTGGCCCGCGAGTACATTTTCAGCGATGCCGGCCAAATCAATCTGGCGCGCGGTAACGCCCGTCCGATTCGTGCTGAAACGGGCCTGAAACTGCCTGCTGATGTCGCGAAAAACCTGATCCCGGCCGCGCAGTACGAAGCCGCCAAGCCCAAGCCGATCACCGACGCCGATGCCTGGGAAAAAACCTCCAAGGCCCTGCCGCAGAAGTGGCAGGAAGAAGTCATCATCAATATGCAGTAATGCTGCATCCGTAGGAGCAAAGCTTGCTCGCGATGCAGGCACCGCGATCTGTCTAACGAGCGCGGCGATACCATCGCGGGCAAGCCTTGCTCCTACAGGTTTTGACGCTACCACCTGATTTTGGAGTTTCCTCCCCCATGAAGCACAACGTCATCCTTGTCGTGCTCGACGGCCTCAATTACGAGGTTGCCCGCCACGCCATGGGACATCTTCAGGCTTATGTCGGCGCAGGACGCGCAGCCCTCTACAAACTCGAATGCGAACTGCCGTCCCTGTCGCGCCCGCTCTATGAATGCATTCTGACCGGCGTCACACCGATCGACAGCGGTATCGTCCACAACAACGTGTCACGCCTGTCCAACCAGCGCAGCGTGTTCCACTACGCCACCGCCGCCGGGCTCAGCACCGCCGCTGCGGCCTACCACTGGGTCAGCGAACTGTATAACCATTCGCCATTCGTGGCGGCCCGCGACCGCCACACCGACAACATTGAACTGCCAATCCAGCATGCGCATTTCTACTGGTCCGATCACTACCCCGATTCGCACCTGTTCGCCGACGCCGAGAACCTGCGTCTGCGTCATGCGCCGAACTTTCTGCTGGTTCACCCCATGAACATCGACGACGCCGGACACAAGCACGGCCTCGACACTGCGCAATACCGCAACAGTGCCCGCTCGGCCGACATCATTCTCGCCGACTACCTGCAAGGCTGGCTCGACGCTGGCTATCAGGTGCTGGTGACCGCCGACCACGGCATGAACAACGACCGCTCCCACAACGGCCTGCTGGCCGAAGAACGTGAAGTACCGCTGTTCGTCATCGGCGATGCCTTCAGCTTCACTCCTCATGCAGCCCCGAAACAAACCGAACTGTGTGGCACTGTCTGCGAGTTGCTGGGTGTTGCCCACGACAAGCCTGTGTGCCGGGAGCTGCTCAAGTGAATTCAATCACCCGTGGCAAATGGCTGGCGGCGTTGTGCCTGGTGCCCTTCGCCATTTTCTTTATCGTGTTCCAGATCGCCCCGCTGTGCTGGGTGCTGATCAACAGTGTGCAATCGGAAGAGTTCGGTTGGGGCCTGGCCAACTTCAACAAGATCTTCAGCTCGAAGTTCTACATGCAGGCGATCCAGTACAGCCTCGAGATCAGCTTCTGGTCCAGCGTGTTCGGCATCGTCATCGCAATCCTCGGCAGTTACTCGCTGCGCCGGGTCGATTCGAAGCTGCGCAACTTCGTCAACGCCTTCGCCAACATGACCAGTAACTTCGCCGGTGTCCCGCTGGCCTTTGCGTTCATCATCCTGCTGGGTTTCAACGGCAGTTTCACCATCATGCTCAAACAGGCCGGGATTATTCAGGACTTCAACCTGTACTCGAAAACCGGGTTGATCATCCTCTACACCTACTTCCAGATTCCCCTCGGCGTGTTGCTGCTGTACCCGGCATTCGACGCCCTGCGTGAAGACTGGCGCGAATCGGCATCCCTGCTCGGCGCCAGCGGCTGGCAGTTCTGGCGGCACATCGGCTTGCCAGTACTGACCCCGGCCTTGCTCGGCACCTTCGTGATCCTGCTGGCCAACGCCCTCGGCGCCTATGCCACGGTCTACGCGCTGACCACCGGTAATTTCAACGTGCTGCCGATCCGCATCGCAGCGATGGTCTCGGGCGACATATCCCTGGACCCGAACATGGCCAGTGCCCTGGCCGTTGTGCTGGTGACGTTGATGACCCTGGTGACCGTGGTCCATCAGTTGCTGTTGAAGAGGAGCTACCATGTCTCGCGCTGAACTGGGCCCCGTCGGTGTCTATCACCGAGTCGTGGTTTATCTGCTGTTCGCCATTCTGTTGCTGCCGCTGGCCGGGACCCTGATCTACTCGATCGCCAGCAGTTGGTCGGCCACCGTTCTGCCCAGCGGCTTTACCTTCAAATGGTATATCCAGCTGTGGAGCGACCCGCGTTTTCTCAACGCCTTTGGCCAGTCACTGCTGGTCTGCGTGGGTGCGCTGATTCTGTCAGTGGTGCTGATCCTGCCGCTGCTGTTCGTGGTGCATTACCACTTCCCGAAGCTCGACGCGCTGATGAACATCCTGATCCTGCTGCCGTTCGCGGTGCCGCCCGTGGTGTCTTCGGTGGGGCTGTTGCAGCTCTACGGTTCGGGCCCGTTCGCGATGGTCGGCACACCGTGGATTCTGGTCGGTTGCTACTTCACCGTGGCGCTGCCGTTCATGTACCGGGCGATTACCAACAACCTGCAGGCGATCAACCTGCGCGACCTGATGGACTCCGCCCAGCTGCTCGGTGCCAGCACCTGGCAAGCAGCGTTCCTGGTGGTGCTGCCGAACCTGCGCAAAGGCTTGATGGTTGCGTTGCTGCTGTCGTTCTCGTTCCTTTTCGGTGAGTTCGTGTTCGCCAACATCCTCGTCGGCACGCGCTACGAAACCCTGCAGGTCTACCTCAACAACATGCGTAACAGCAGCGGTCACTTCACCAGCGCGCTGGTGATTTCCTACTTTTTCTTTGTGCTGGTTCTGACCTGGGCTGCCAATATCTTGAACAAGGACAAAAGCCAATGAGCTATGTCAGCGTCCAACACCTGCAAAAAAGCTACTCGCAAACGGGCTCCGCCGGCACTCCGGTGTTCAGCGACATCAACTGCGAAATCCAGAAAGGCGAGTTCGTCACCTTGCTCGGCCCGTCCGGTTGCGGCAAGTCGACCCTGCTGCGCTGCATCGCCGGACTGACCGCGGTGGATGGCGGCAAGATCCTGCTCGACGGCCATGACCTGGTGCCGCTGAGCCCGCAGAAACGCGGAATCGGCATGGTGTTCCAGAGCTACGCACTGTTCCCCAACATGACCGTGGAGCAGAACGTCGCCTTCGGTTTGCGCATGCAGAAGGTCAACGCCGACGACAGCCGCAAGCGGGTGCTCGAAGTGCTGCAATTGGTGGAACTGACCGATTTTGCCAGCCGCTATCCGCATCAACTGTCGGGCGGCCAATGCCAGCGCGTGGCCCTCGCCCGCTCGCTGGTCACCCGACCACGCCTGCTGCTGCTCGATGAGCCGCTGTCGGCACTCGATGCACGAATCCGCAAGCACCTGCGTGAGCAGATCCGGCAGATCCAGCGCGAGCTGGGGTTGACCACGATATTCGTGACGCACGATCAGGAAGAAGCCCTGACCATGTCCGACCGGATCTTCCTGATGAACCAGGGCAAGATCGTCCAGAGCGGCGATGCTGAAACGCTCTACACCGCACCGGTCGATGTGTTTGCCGCTGGCTTCATCGGCAACTACAACCTGCTCGATGCCGCCAGCGCCAGCAAGCTGCTGCAACGTCCGATCAATGGCCGCATCGCGATTCGCCCGGAAGCCATCGAACTGAGCCGTAATGGCGAGCCGGATGCGCTTATCCGCAGCCACAGCCTGCTGGGCAACGTGATCCGCTATCGGGTCGAGGCTCGCGGCGTTGAACTGGTGGTGGACGTGCTGAACCGTTCGGCGGCTGACCTGCATGCCGATGGTCAACGGCTGGCACTTTCCATCGATCCGACAGCCCTGTGTGAGGTAGCCTGATGTTTTCGCTGTGCACACTGTTAAAGAGAGAGCAGCACTGATGGCTTTGGCAATTTTTGATCTGGACGAAACCCTGATCCACGGCGACTGCGCCTCGCTGTGGAGCGAGCAGATGGCCCGCCTCGGCTGGGTCGACGGCGAATCCTTCCTGCGGCGCGACAAGGAATTGATGGACGCCTATGGCAGGGGCCACCTGGCCATGGAGGATTACATGACCTTCAGCCTGGAGCCGATGGCCGGACGCACCCCGGAAGAAATTGAGCACCTTGTGGCCCCATGGGTCGAAGATTTCATCGAACCGATCATTTTCAGCGACGCCTGCAAAGCCATCGCCGAACACCGCAAGGCCGGCGACCGGATTCTGGTGATCTCCGCCTCTGGCACGCACCTGGTCAAACCCATCGCTGAACGCCTGGGCATCGACGAGATCCTCGGTATAGACCTGGAAGTGACTCACGGGGTCTACAGCGGCAAAACGGTCGGCACCCTGACCTATCGCGAAGGCAAGATCACTCGCTTGCTGGAGTGGCTGGACGCCGAAGAGGAGAACCTTGAAGGCGCAAGTTTCTATTCCGACTCACGCAACGATCTGCCGTTGCTGATCAAAGTCGACCATCCGCATGTGGTCAACCCGGATCCGGTGCTGCTCGAACACGCCGAAAAGGCCGGCTGGCCGATCCACATCTGGAAGTAACCCTGATCGTTCCCACTGCGTGGGAACGATCTCTCAGTAGTCAAATCAGGCTTTCGTCGATCACCAGCACCAACTTGCCCGACACCCGATTGGTCGCAAGCTCGGCGAACGCCGCTTCAGCGTCCTTGATCGGGAAGGTCCTGGCCAATTGCGGGCTCAGGCGCCCTTCGGCGAACAGCGGCCAGACATGCTGGCTCAGGTCACTCAACAGATCGGCCTTGAACTGCTCGTCACGGCTACGCAAGGTCGAACCCAGCAGCTGAATCCGTTTGGCCAGCACCTGCGCCAGATCCAGCGGCGCTTCACGGCCGCCCATCAAGCCGATCAACAGCCAACGACCGTCGAGCGCCAGTAACTTCAGGTTCAGCGCGGCATAGTTGGCACCGACCGGGTCGAGGATCACATCGAACGGCCCCAAGTCACGCAAACCATCCAGCCCATCAGTGCGCACCACCCCGCCTTGCGCACCCAGCGCCTCGCAGTAGGCCAGCCGGTCCGCCGAACCGACGCTGACCCAGCACGGGTTGCCGAACGCCTTGCATAGCTGAATGGCAGCTGAACCAACCCCACTTGCCCCGGCGTGCAGGAGAACTTTCTCACCAGGCTTGAGCGCAGCCAATTGGAACAAATTCAGCCAGGCGGTGCTGTAGACCTCGGGCAACGCTGCTGCTTCGACCAGCGACAAGCCTTCGGGCGCGGGTAATACGTGACGGCCATCGACCACCACTTCTTCGGCCATCCCACCGCCCGCCAGCAGTGCGCAGACACGGTCTCCGACCTGCCAGGACGACCCTGCGCCGACCTCGCTGATCACACCTGAACACTCGAGGCCCAGCACCTGACTGGCGCCCGGTGGTGGCGGATAGAGCCCTGCCTTCTGTAACAAATCGGCTCGATTGAGGCCCGCTGCCGCCACTCGAATGCGAACTTGTCCTACGTCACACGTCGGACTGGGCGCTTCAACCCACTCCACTCGACCTTCAACGCCTTGCAATGCTTTCACAGTGCCTCCATAGTGAGTCTGGACTGAGCCCGATGCTGTAGCGCCGGGTTTTTTGCATTATGCGACCGGCCCAGGGTCGTACGAAAATTCGCCGAGTGGCGATCAGGCAGTTTTAATCCAGCCTGATCGATACGCGAGCAGTTTGCGTAGAGCCTTGTGGAACCGGCGACTTTAAAGACGGCCTAATATGCGTTATCAATTGCCCCCGCGTCGAATCAGCATGAAGCATTTGTTCCCCAGCACCGCACTTGCGCTTTTCATTGGCCTGGGCAGCTTGTCGCTGTCGCCTACTACGTTCGCAGCCAATAGCTGGGACAACCTTCAGCCCGATCGTGACGAGGTGATTGCCAGCCTTAACGTCGTCGAGTTGCTCAAGCGCCACCATTACAGCAAGCCGCCGCTCGATAACGCACGTTCCGCGATCATCTACGACAGCTACCTGAAGCTGCTCGATCCGTCGCGCAGTTATTTCATGGCCAGCGACATCGCCGAATTCGACAAATGGAAAAACCAGTTTGACGAGTTCCTCAAAAGCGGTGACCTGAACGCCGGGTTCACGATTTACAAGCGCTATCTGGACCGCGTCAAGGCGCGTCTGGACTTTGCCTTGGTCGAGCTGAACAAAGGCGTCGACAAGATGGACTTCACCACCAGGGAAACCTTGCTGGTCGATCGCAAGGACGCCCCGTGGCTCAAGACCACTGCCGAGCTCGACGACCTGTGGCGCAAACGCGTCAAGGACGAAGTGCTGCGAATGAAGATCGCCGGCAAAGACCCCAAGCAGATTCAGGAAACCCTGACCAAGCGTTACAAGAATCAGCTGTCGCGTCTGGACCAGACCCGTCCGGAAGACATCTTCCAGGCGTACATCAACAACTTCGCCATGTCCTACGATCCGCACACCAACTATCTGTCACCGGATAACGCGGAGAACTTCGACATCAACATGAGCCTGTCGCTGGAAGGCATCGGCGCCGTGTTGCAGAGCGATAACGACCAGGTGAAAGTCGTGCGCCTGGTACCGGCAGGCCCGGCGGACAAGACCAAACAGGTTGCACCGGCCGACAAGATCATCGGCGTTGCCCAAGGCAGCAAAGAAATGGTCGACGTCGTCGGTTGGCGCCTGGACGAAGTGGTCAAGCTGATCCGTGGACCGAAAGGCACTGTGGTGCGCCTGGAAGTGATCCCGGCCAGCAATGCGCCAAACGACCAGACCACCAAGATCGTCTCGATCACCCGCGAAGCGGTAAAGCTTGAAGATCAGGCGGTGAAGAAGTCGGTCCTCAACCTCAAGCAGGACGGCAAGGACTACAAGCTCGGCGTCATCGAGATCCCGGCCTTCTACCTGGACTTCAAGGCGTTCCGTGCCGGTGATCCGGACTACAAGAGCACCACCCGCGACGTCAAGAAGCTGCTGACCGAACTGCAAAAAGACAAGGTCGACGGTGTAGTCATCGACTTGCGCAACAACGGCGGCGGTTCCTTGCAGGAAGCCACCGAGCTGACCAGTCTGTTCATCGACAAAGGTCCGACCGTGCTGGTACGTAACGCCGACGGCCGGGTCGATGTACTGGAAGACGAAAACCCGGGCGCCTTCTACAAAGGCCCGATGGCGTTGTTGGTCAACCGTCTGTCTGCTTCGGCTTCGGAGATTTTTGCCGGCGCCATGCAGGACTACCACCGTGCGCTGATCATCGGAGGCCAGACCTTCGGCAAAGGCACCGTGCAAACCATCCAGCCGCTGAACCATGGCGAGCTGAAACTGACACTGGCCAAGTTCTACCGGGTTTCCGGACAGAGCACCCAGCATCAGGGCGTGCTGCCGGATGTCGACTTCCCGTCGATCATCGACACCAAGGAAATCGGCGAGAGCGCCCTGCCGGAATCCATGCCGTGGGACACCATTCGCCCGGCCATCAAGCCGGCAGTCGACCCGTTCAAACCGTACCTGGCACAGCTCAAGTCCGAGCATGATGCCCGTTCGGCCAAGGACGCGGAGTTTGTGTTCATTCGCGACAAACTGGCACTGGCCCAGAAGCTGATGGCGGAAAAAACCGTCAGCCTCAATGAAGCCGAACGTCGCGCGCAACACGCCGATATCGAAGCCAAGCAGCTGGTGATGGAAAACATCCGCCGCAAGGCCAAGGGCGAAGATCCGCTCAAGGAACTGAAGAAAGAAGACGAAGACGCCATCGCGGCCGAACCAGATAAGACCAAACCGGAAGACGATGCCTACCTGAGCGAAACCGGGCGGATCCTGCTGGATTACTTGAAGCTGAACACCGCGGTCGCCAGCAACAAAAAGTGATGGCAATTTAATGCTGACGATCCCCGGATCGTCATCAAACAGTCATCATTCTGTCGTGAAATAAAGGACTGGGCCCGCTCTTTGAAAAAGAGCGGGCCCGGTCCTTTTTTTATCGCCAGAGATCGCCATGACCACGACCGAACAGCTGAGTGCCTTGAGTTCAATACTGGCTCAAAGTGGGTTGCACAGTCTGTTCCAGCCGATCGTTTCACTGTCCGAACGACGCATCCTCGGCTATGAAGCCCTCAGTCGCGGGCCCTCCAACAGCCCTCTGCATTCGCCCATCGCGTTATTCGCCGTGGCCCGCCAGGCTGGTCGTCTCAGCGAACTGGAAATGGCCTGCCGACACAGCGCCTGCCGCCGCTTCAATGAACAGCAGTTACCGGGCAAGCTCTTTCTTAACGTCTCTCCCGAATCGTTGCTCGAAGCCGGCCATCAACCGGGTAGAACCTTGCAAATGCTCCAGGACTTCGGCATTCCGCCAAGTCAGGTGGTGATCGAGCTGACCGAGCAAACCCCGACCGACGACTTTCAGTTGCTGCAAAATGCATTGCATCACTACCGTGCCATGGGTTTTTCGATTGCACTGGATGACCTGGGCGCCGGGTATTCGAGCCTGCGGCTCTGGTCGGAACTGCGTCCGGACTATGTGAAGATTGACCGGCATTTTATCGATGGCATTCATCAGGACGCGCTCAAGCGCGAATTCGTCGGCTCGATCCTGCAGATCGCCAAAGCTTCGCGGGCACAAGTCATTGCCGAAGGTATCGAACTGCCGGAAGAACTCGCGGTGTTGACCGAGATGGGGGTCGACCTGGTGCAGGGCTATCTGTTGTGCCGTCCGCAGGAGCACCCGCCACGGGACGCCCGGACGATGATGCCCAAGCACGACAGCAGCGCCGTGGCGCTCAACGATGAAGGCAGCGACCTCAGCGCCCTGCTCAACGAACATCCGGCTGTACACCGCGATACCCCTACCGCTGACGTGCTGGAAGCCTTCCGTCGTCAGGCCAACCTGAACTCGCTGGCAGTGCTCGACGAACTCGGTCAGCCCTGTGGCATCGTCCACCGTCATTCGCTGTCCGATGCGCTGCTCAAGCCGTTTGCCACCGATCTGTTCGCGCGTAAGCCGATCAGCCGGCTAATGAGCGATGACTTCCTCGCCGTTGAGCTCAGCCAGTCGCTGCAACAGGTCAGCCGGCTGATCACCAGCCGCGCCCGGCAGCGCATCGAAGAGGACTTCATCATCACCCTCAACGGCGGCTATCTCGGCCTGGGTCGGGTGATCGACGTGCTCAAACTGATTACCGAACTGAAAATCCAGCAGGCCCGCTACGCCAACCCGCTGACCCTGTTGCCGGGCAACGTGCCGATCCAGCAGTGCCTGAGCCGGCTGCTACAACAGAGCCGCGAGTCGGTGATCTGCTATGTCGACATCGACAGTTTCAAGCCTTTCAACGATATCTACGGCTACGGCCGCGGCGACGAAGTCCTGCTGTGCCTGGCGCAATGCCTGAACGACCGCGTCGACCCCAGCCGCGATTTCGTCGGCCATATCGGCGGCGATGATTTCCTGCTGGTCCTCGGCCCGGAAGACTGGCGCAAGCGCCTGAACCAGCTGCTCGAGGACTTCCACAGCCAATGCCGACGCTTCTACCGCAGCGAACACCTGGAGGCCGGCTGCTTCATCGCGCCTAATCGTCAGGGCGTCCGCCAGGAATTTGCGCTGCTGTCGCTGTCGATTGGCGTGGTGCATCTACACCCAGAGGCCTGTGGACAACTCGACGCCAGCCAACTCGCGGAAATGGCCTCACAGGCCAAGCATCATGCGAAGAATGTTCAGGGGGGGAGTATTTATGTGATTGATAGTTTGGGGGTGTTGTAAAAAAATCTGTCCCGTTTACACGCTCCGTTCTTTGTTTGTCACTTAATACGACTAGCAATATACCTCAACCATAACTCACCTGACTCCCACGCATTCCAGTAGCAGTAGTAACAGCTCAGTTCTTTCAATAAGTACTCCCTTAATTCCAATTCATCCTTCTTCTGGTTAAGCAGCGCATTGAGCTCTTGCCGCACCAGCATTAGATCCTCGGGGTCAGAATCGGCTAAAAAAGCATCAATCACTTGCTCAGGAGCCTCATATTCAAGCGTCCAATCTTGATGAAAGTACGCTCCAAAAAAATCGTGCAGCTGGGAAAGTTTACGTTCACACCCATTATTCAAGACAAGTGATAGATCTACATATCAAATATCGCTCACTCGCCAAGAATACTAACAACATGATTCAACCACACTTCCCCCGATTCCCATTCATGCCAGTAGCAGTAGCAGCAGCTCATATTTTTCAGCAGAAACTCTCTTAACTCAAGCTCACACTTATGCATCTCTAGCAGAGTAGAAATTTCATTTTTCACTCCTGAAATGGCCTCCACGGTAGAGTCGGATAGAAAAGACCTTACAACATCATCAGCCGCCTCATACTCACACATCCAATCCTCATTAAAATAGGCTCCCAAGAACTGATAAAGCTGTGAAAAAGAATCATCGATCACTTGCATACCCCGTTAATATATTGTACCCAGTCGGCGAATTTGGCGCTCTCTGAAGTATCAATTTGACGATAGATAAAGGCTCGAGTTTTCCACTATGACGAACGACTCCAACGCCTATTGGTACTGGCATTTGCTGCGCAATAACAAGTTTGCGCGCTCTACCGCTCAGAAAATCATCAATTATCTCCTCATTTTTAGCTATAACACTTAAAACTGTTGACTCAGCAGCAGCCCTATTTGGAAACGTCGATGCTATTGGTATATGTGGCTCGGCATTGAGCCTGTCTCGCAACTGCACCTCTGTCCGACCGACATGCTTCGCAATAAGATGCCCTCCTTGAGCCTCATGTGCCGCTAAACCTCCACCCGGAACAATCTCGCTAAATGGTCCATCCGCCTCTATCTCTCCAGGGCATCGGCATGACAACCCCAACGGATCAACCCACCCCGTCGGATTCGGGGTGTACTGATACCCGTTTAACCCACCCGCCAGCTTGCTCGGATCCGGCGTCAGGTAGCGGCCAATGTCCGGATTGTAGTAGCGATGCCGGTTGTAGTGCAGGCCTGATTCAGCATCGAAATACTGCCCCTGAAAGCGCAACGGTTGCTCAAGCTGTTCTTCGCCAAAGTGCTTCAGGCTGGCGAGTTTTCCGTAGGCCTTGTAGGTCGCCGACCAGACGATCTCGCCGCTGTAATCCGTCAGTTCCTGCGGGGTGCCGAGGTGATCGAGCTGGTAGTAGAACGGACAGGCCTTGCGCGGACCGAAGCCGTCGAGCATGGCCAGGGGGCGGAAGCTGCCGGGTTCGTAGAGGTAGCTGCGGTAGTGTTCTTTGCCGCGTTCGGCGACGAGGTTGTCGCCTTGCCAGAAGAACTCGGTGGTGTGGCCATCGACGGTTTTGGCGATGCGCCGACCGAAGGCGTCATAGCGGTAGCTGGCAGTTTTGCCATCCGGCAGCGTGATGCCGATCAACCGGTGCTGGCAGTCGTAGCGGTATTCGGTGACGAGTTTCTGCCCGGTGCCTCGGCGTTCGCGGATCAGGTTGCCGAAGGCGTCGTAGTCGTAATGGCGGTCGCCTTGCAGCAGCAGGCGGTTGCCTTTGATCGTCGCCAGGCCCGGGCGATCGTGCATCTGCAGGTTGCCGGCAGGGTCATGGGCAAAGCTTTCCTGCTGTGGATCGCGAGAGTGGCGGACGCGAACCAGGCGGTTCAGCGGATCGTAGTGATAGTTGCGCTGGCCGTGACGACTGTCGGCAATGAAGTCGAGGTTGCCGTTGGCGCTGTAGGCGTAATCGCGACGATGGCGTGGCTGCTCAGCATGAGAAACCGCGTGGGCGCGCAATCGACCCTGTTCATCGTAGAGATACCGACTGAGCAGTTGACCCTGCTGGCGTTGCTGTTCGCGTCCCGCGTCAAAGACGTGCGTGGTCAGCCGCGTGCCGTTGAGGTCGATAGCGCTGAGCGCGCCGCCCTTGGCATGGTGGTAGTCGAGGGTGCTGTTGTCCGGCAGGCGCAGGTGATCGAGTTGACCGCAAGCGTTGTAGCGATAACGCAAGGTGCCCCAACCCTGATGCTCAGTGATCAGTCGGTCTTGCTGGTCGTACTCGAACTCCAACGGGTGGTCGCGACCGTCATCGATGCTGACCAGACGACCAAGGCTGTCGTAGCGATAGTCGACCTTCTGGCCATCGGGCAAGGTCTTGACCAGCAAGCGCCCCGCCGCATCGCGCTGGTAAGCGGTGATCAGCGTTGAGCCGTCATCGCCGAACTCGGTTTTCTCCAGCAGATGGCCGTTGAGGTCATAGCGGTACGCGGTGCGCCGACCATCAAAACCGGTTTCTTGCTCGATCAGTCCGTTGGCGCCGTACGCCAACTGATACTTTTCGCCTACCTCGTTTTCGATTTCGCTGAGCAACAACCGCGCGTTGTCGTAGCGATAGTGCAACTGGCTGCCGTCGGCATTGATGCGACGGCTGACCAGATGCAGGTCATCAGCGTATTCGTAGCGCGTGACCTGGCCCGACTCATCGCGTTCGGCGATGAGTTTTCCGTAGGCGTTGTAGCTGAAGGCGCGGGTGACACCTCCAGGCAAAGTGGTCTGGATCAGCCGGCCGAGAACGTCCCATTGATACTGGGTGACCGCACCCTGTGCATCCTGACGACGGCTTTGCCGGCCCAATGCGTCGTAAGCGAAATACCGCCGGCCACCGTCCGGCAATTGCTCTTCGGTCAGTTGCCCCAAGCCGTTCCAGACGAACACATGCCGACTGGTGTCCGGATAGCGGATCGACAGCAGTCGCCCTCGATCATCGTACTGGTAATGGGTGACATGCCCATCAGGGTCGATTTGCTCAGCGATATCACCCTGGATGTTTCGCTGGTACTTCCAACGCGCCTTGCCCCGACGCATCACCCGAACGAAACCGTTGTGATACTCGTAGTAAGTCGGTTCGTCTTCTGGCGGAATGACCGCCAGCAACCGCCCGGCGTCGTCATAGGTGTATTGGGTGACACCGCCGAGAGGATCTTTCTCGGCCACCAACTGACCGTTATCGTCGTAAGCCTTGAGGTGTTCGGCCCCGCCCGCCTCGACCTTGCGCACCAGCCGCGCCTGCTGGTCGTGGACGTAAACCTCTTGGCTGCCATCGGCGTTGTGCAGCGTGACGCTGCCGTTATCGTCCCAGGCATAACGGGCGTCCATCTGCGCAAAACTCGCCCAGTGCCGCACGCATCGGGCGGCTTTGCCTTCGCGCTCCCATTCCCAGAAAAAACTCGCGCCGCCAGCCAGTTGCCGCTGGAGAATCACCGCCTGATTGTCGTAGTCGTAACGCTCGCTTTCGCCTGCGGCGTTGATGGCTTCGATCAGCCGATGGCAGTCGTCATAGCGATAGGCGACCAGCGTTAGCTCGGTCTGCCAGGCTTCATCGGCACTCGCAGCCGCACGATAGACTTGATAGTCGACGGCGATCAGATGTCGCCGGTCGTAACACAACAGCAAGGCGCGACCGGCGCCGTTGTCCAGACGTTTGATCCGCGCCTGGCGATCGCGGGTGATACGCAGGCGGTTGTTGTAAGGGTCGCTGATGGCCGTGAGGTTACCGTCACGAAAATGGTAGAACCGTGTCGCCTCACCGGCCTGAGCGAGGATCAGTTCATCGACGTCGTCACCCAGATAAATCGCTGCACGGGACAAACTGTTGTGGATCGCCGGACGCTCGACGCTCGGTCTCGGAAATCGTGTGCGGCGGTTTTCGTGGTCGATCCAGATGACGTTGTCACCGTCGATTTCCAGGCGATGCGCCAACGAGTGGCTCCAGCCAAAGCCCAATCCGCTATCGATTTCGACTGCGCTGGTGCGGTACAACCGGGTGAAGGCGAACGGCAGCACACCATCGAGCTCGCCATCGGTGAGGGTCAGCAGTTCTTCGCCAGTGACCATCGACACCGGGCAGCCGTTGGTGCAAGTCAGTGCAACGCAGTCGGCACTGTCGCCCTTGGGGTTTTTCGCCTGATCCGGGGCGTTGTCGTGATGCTCCTGCTTGCTCAGGCTGGTCTTGGGTCCAGACTTGTTGCGGGCGATGGCCGCAGGGTTTTTCACGTAAAGGATCGGCGCTTCGCCAGGGGTAATCTTCAGTGGCCCCCGGGGTGTTGGCGCCAGCGACGCATTTCGGGCACTCACCATCAGCGGCTTGAGCGCATCGGCATGACTGCTGAAACGCTGATTGCTCGACACTTGCGCCAGTCGGATGCTCAAGGCTGCCAACCACTGTCGAGCACGCGGCGACTTGATCTTCCCCAGCACTTTGGCGCCCACACCGGCCCCAACGCCCATCGGTCCGGTCACGCAAGCCAGGAGCAATCCAACCAACACACCTGTACGTATTTCGGCCATTACTTCGGCTTCGTACTGCGGCGGTAGCATCCGCAACCAGCTGGTGACGGCCGTCAGATAGATGAACAGCAACGGTTCATCGCTGAGCACCAGCAACCCATTGGCAATCGCTTCTGTGGAAGCGTTGAGCAGGGTTTCGAGCTCGGCCTGGGTCAGGTACTCAAGGAGCTTTTCACTGTTAGCTTGCAGGTCGGCCAGCAAGTGATAGAACTGCTGAACATCGTCCCAGAGGTCGAGCAAGGCGCTTTCAACACCCCGTTGATCAGCCTGCTGCAAGGCGTTGTAGCGCTCGATAAAACCGCTTTGCGAAAAGCTCACCCACAACGGTTGAAACTCGTTCATCCACTCGCTTTGCAGCCAGTCCTCAAGCTCGGCAATGGTGGTTTGATAAGAGGCGTAGAGCGCCTTGACGTGGTCTTGAGAGACGTTGGGGTAAAAGGTGATTCGGTGCCGCTGGCCGCGCCAGCATTCGGGGACTTCGAGGATGCCGCCAGGACCGATAACTGCGTGGACCGGCTCGCCGACCACCTCATCCCCTCCCGGCCCATCGATCAATGCTTCAAGCATCACCGGGGTATTGCCGATCGGCACAAAACGCGCCGCCTCGAACATGTGCACCAGGGTCAACGATCCGCCGGCCGGACAGGACGCAACGGTGGCGCTGATCGGAGTGGTCGAATTTTTCGGTGCACTGAGCCTGACGTCGTTGCCAACCTTGAACACCTGCTCGACATCCAGCGCTGCGCCCGTCCAGAAACTATCGGCCCAGGAATCGTAGTCACTGAGGCAGTGCCGAAAGTCGTTGAAGACGGCTTGAATGTCCGGGCTTTTCGGGTTCAGCGCAGCAATGACCAGATGGCCAATGGCAGTGTTCAAGGCCTGCAGGTTTTTTGGATCGAGCATTCTCAATCTTCGCGCGGTCACTGTGGGACGCGAGACTGTGCGGGGATTGCGCGGGGAATGAAGTCAGGACAAACGGAGGATGATGTAGGGTATTTCGTTAAAGCGAAGGGGATGGCTCAATCAAGCAGAACGGGCACTGCTTGATCGGCGAATACTTTACAAACACCTGTAGGAAAGTGGCTCACCCGCGATCGCAGGCTAACCGGATCAGCCGGTGCGAGAGTGGCCGTCAAGCATCACGTGACGCCAGTTCCTTGAGCTTGATCTCGGCCAGCGGATGTCCGGCTTTGGCCGCCATCTTCCACCAACGCGCCGCCTCGGCAGCGTCAGGGGCCTTGCTCGGTGTTCCGGCAAGGCTGATCACCCCGACCTGATAGGCTGCTTTACCGTCCCCCGCCAATGCGGCAAGGCGCAACAAACGTACGCCTTCTTCACGGGCACCGAGCCCTTGGCCACGGAACGTCAGGATGTGGCCATAGAAGCTTTGCGCACCGACATCACCAAGGTTCGCCATGCGCGCGAACTGGCCTTCAAGCCAGCTCCAGCCGCGTGGCTGGCGGACAAACCATGACCAATGAAACAGCCTGCGTGCCAGCCAGTAACTGGCACGGGCCTTGAGTCGCCAGAGCATTCAGGCCTCCGCAGATTCAGGGTATTCGTACTCAAACACCCGCACTACTTCCGACGCATGCCAGGACGCGGCAGCCACGCCATCGGAAGGCCCGGAGAAACGCCCCAGGCGCTCGACGCACTCGAAAAACCCGGTGCGCGGCAGACGGCTCGCGCCCTGGCTGATCACCAGCGAGCTGCGCAACGGCTGCTCGGCCCGTGCATCCAGAGCCGCCAGGTGCTCAAGCGCGGCAGTCAGGGTTTGCATGGCTGGGCTCGGTAACTGCAGACGCTCAAGCAAAGCGCGATACGTCAAAAGATGACGCTGGCGACGGGCCTGATCCAGCTCGCCGATTAAACCGTCCCAATGCTGACGACTGATGCGTACGCTCACGATTCATCCCTCCATCCCGGCACCGTCAATTCCCAGGCCAGGCTGCGGCGAATCGCTGCGTCAGGTTGACGCTCGCCACTTTCGATCAAGGCCAGGTAAGACGGGCTGATGCCTACCGTGCGGGCCAGCGCCTCAATGGCGATGCCCTTCCCTTCGCGCAAACTGCGTAGTTGATCCAGACCTGGAAGAACCTGGTCTGCTGTGGCCGCGTGACGGACTGTCGCTTCACGCGGTGGTTGTTCAGTGACGCCTGCTGCTTTCAATAACGCTTGATACTGAGCCCACGGCAGAACCGCATATTCGGGTTCGCCATCACGTGCAATTATCTGAATATCCATGACTACCCCGTAGGACAACAACACTTAGCGAGTCAGCACTTTTCCTTAGAAGTGTAATCCTAACAGCCGATAAGGTCGCGAGGGGCGATCAATCTGTGGATGAACCTGATTCAACTCAGGTTTTTTTCGGGCCTTGCAGTTGTAATTGCTCCGGCGTATCAGGCAAGCGCTCCACGACCGCAAGCTTTTCTGGACTCTGACGGTCGCGCCAGGTACGGAAAGCGCTCAGTTCGTCATCGAGGGTTTTCATCACCCAGGCCAGCACGGCGATGTCATCGAGCATGCCAAATACCGGGATGAAATCCGGGATCGCGTCGAGCGGGCTGAGGAAGTACATCAGCCCCGCCACCACTACCAGCATCGATTTGCGACTGATGTCCCGATACTCGCCGCGCCAGTACGCCAGGCACAATGCCTGCAGCAATCGCAGGTCATCTTTAAGCTTGCCCAAACGGTTACCCTGGCTCGCGCCTTTTCTGGCTACGGCAAACAACAGGGCCGGTAATCGCCCACGACTGAGCAACCTTCCCGCCAAGGGTAAAAATCGAGCGAAGTTCCAAGGTGCTTTCATCATCTCTCCCGCTGAAATGTTATCCACACAAATTGTGGATAACCTTGTGAACAGAGCCGCTTTTCACGCCTGAAGGCCACGTCCTACAAGGGCTAAGCTCAGATCGGGCGTTTTTTACTCACATAAAAAAACCCAATATTTCATTGACTTGGCAACCTACAGCGTTTAGCTGCGGCACCCTCAATGCTGTGACTCCACTCCACCGCGTCCGTTCGCTTGAATTGTCGACCACCGAACGCCAGATGCAACAACGCCCCGCATGAACGGGGCGTTGTTTTTATAGCAGGCGCTGATTACTTGGCAGCGTCTTGTTTTGCCGGATCTTTGATCGCCAGCAGTTCCAGGTCGAATACCAGCACCGAGTTGGCCGGGATTGCCGGGCTAGGGCTTTGTGCGCCGTAGGCCAGATCGCTAGGGATGTACAGTTTGTACTTCTCACCGACGTGCATCAGTTGCAGACCTTCAACCCAACCCGGGATCACGCCGCTAACCGGCAGATCAATCGGGCTGCCGCGCTCGACGGAGCTGTCGAATACGGTGCCGTTGGTCAGCTTGCCAGTGTAGTGGACAGTCACCACGTCAGTCGGCTTAGGCTGTGGGCCATCGGCTTTCTTGACCACTTCGTACTGCAGACCCGAAGCAGTGGTAACGACACCGGGCTTCTTCGCGTTGTCTTCGAGGAATTTCTTGCCGGCAGCTGCCGACTCTTCGCTCATCTTGGCCAGACGCTCTTCAGCGCGCTTTTGCAGCGCACCGAAAGCTTCGACCAGTTCGTCATCCTTCAGTTTCTGTTCTTTCTTGCCAACGGCATCTTCGATGCCTTGGGCTACCGCTTTGGAGTCCAGGTCATCCATGCCTTCCTGAGCCAGGCTCTTGCCCATGTTCAGGCCAATACCGTAGGAAGCTTTTTGCGCCGGGGTTTTCAGCTCGACGCTGGTCTGCGAGTCACAACCCGCAAGTACCAGGCTAACCAGGGCCACCGCCGCCGCCAACCGATGCTGTTTCATGCTATTTCCTTGTTCATGCGCCTAAAGGGCAATCGAATAAAGCCGCGAGCTTATCAGGCCGCCACGACCAATGGCTACCGGCATGAGAGCAGGAAAGCTCCGATAAGTTCAGGTCTTTTAACGCATTTTGCGAGCGCTGGTCATGAAGCTTCTGTCAGCTTCTTCTCAGCGCAATAAACGCCGGTTCCTACAGCGTCCGGCGTAATGGCCACTTGCCTCGCACCTGGAGCTAAGGCATAACAAGGCTATAAATCAACAAGGATGTTTAACGTGCGCCTCTTGATCCGTGTGCTGTTGCTGATAATCACCCTGCTGGCAGTCGCTCTGGCGGTGGTCCTGTATTACGTCGCCAACCCGAAGCTACCGGCCTATACGCCAGTCGAGCAGGTGAACTACCTCGAGCAATGGGACGCCGCCGACCGCCAGACCTACTACTTCACACCACAGGGCACACAGGTCAAAGGCCTGCGCTACAACTGGTTCACAGCACTTGAACTGCCATTCTCGGAGCAACGCTTTGCCACGCCCGAATACCTGGCGCGTTTTGGTTTTTTGGTAGATCCGGCCCAAAAATCCACACCCAACAACCCCGGCAACCTGCCCGTCGGTTTCGCCCGCCATCAGAATTCAGACAGTAAAGAAGAGTTTCTGGATGTTACCTGCGCTGCCTGCCACACCGGCGAGCTGCGCTTTAAAGGCCAGGCGGTACGCATCGACGGCGGCTCGGCACAGCACGTATTGCCTTCCAGTGTCCCCACTCTGCGCGGCGGCAGTTTCGGTCAGGCATTGGTCGCAAGCCTCGCCTCGACCTACTACAACCCCTGGAAATTCGAACGCTTTGCACGCAACGTGCTGGGTCAGGACTATGACGCCCAACACTCACAACTGCGCCAGGACTTCAAAACGTCGCTGGATACCTTCTTGCACGCTGCCTGGAATGACACCCACCGCGGCCTTTATCCCACCGAAGAAGGCCCCGGCCGTACCGACGCTTTCGGACGTATTGCCAACGCCAGTTTCGGCGACGCTATTTCGCCGAATAACTACAGAGTGGCCAATGCCCCGGTGGACTATCCGCAGTTGTGGGATATCTGGAGCTTCGACTGGGTGCAATGGAACGGCTCAGCCCAGCAACCCATGGCGCGCAACATCGGCGAAGCCCTGGGCGTCGGCGCGACGCTGAACTTCTTCGATGCCGCCGGCCAGCCGCTCAAGGGCGATGATCGCTACCCTTCCAGCGTGCGAGTACGCGACCTGCAACTGATCGAAGAAACCCTGAAGCGACTCAAACCTCCGGCCTGGCCCGAAGCATTGCTCGGTAGCATCGACAAACCACTGGCCGCCAAGGGCCGCACGCTGTTCGCCGAAAACTGCGCCGGTTGCCATGTACCGAACGTGACAGTGACCAATGGTCGGCCTGAGCAGAAATTGAAAATGTTGCCGGTGGACGTCATTGGTACCGACCCGGGGGCCGCCAACAACATCGCCGACCACCGTTTTGACCTGAGCCCGCTCAAATGGGACGTGGCCGAACTGGCGAAACTGGACGTCAAACTGCACCCGACACCTACCGGGCCACTGGACCTGAGCAAACTCTCGGTTGCCAAAGGTCTGGCCTACGTGACTGCCTTCGTCGAGAACCGCGCTTACCGTGACGCCAACGTCACACCTCAAGAGCGCCCCGACATGGATGGATACGGCCTGCCGATTGGCGTTCGTGAACTACGTGCCTACAAGGCACGACCGCTGGCGGGCGTCTGGGCGACGCCACCGTTCCTGCATAACGGTTCAGTACCGAACATCTACCAACTGCTCTCGCCGCAGGATGAGCGTGCAGCCACCTTCTATAGAGGCACGTTCGAATACGACCCACAGCACCTGGGTTATCGCACTGAAGCCTTCAGCAACGGTTTTGAGTTCGACACGCGAATCACCGGCAACCACAACAGCGGTCACGAATTTCGTCCAGGCGAACGAGGCAACGGGGTCATCGGCCGACTGCTGCAACCCCAAGAGCGCTGGGCGCTGGTGGAATACCTGAAGGTGCTCGGCGGGCCTTTGGAGTCGCAACTACCATGACCATCACCGCAGCAAAAAGGATTCATGCATGTTGATCACACTTTGGCTGCGCATCGGCGTATTGCTCGGCAAGACCCTGCTGCTCCTGTTGGGGCTCGGTTTGCTGGGCTGGGCGGTGGCGACAGCCTGGTTCGCCTGGCATCACAGCGGTCCGGTCTCTGCCAAAGAACAGATTCCGGCGGGTGAAGCGGCAATGACGCGGGACATCATCCAGACTGCCGTGCGCATCGTCGACCAGCACCGCGAAAACACTCGTTTCCTGCGCGATGCCCACGCCAAGGCGCATGGCTGCGTAAAGGCCGAGGTTCAAGTGCTGGCCGACCTCACGCCTGAACTGCGTCAAGGTGTCTTTAGCGAGGCCGGCAAGACCTGGCAAGCCATCTTGCGACTGTCCAACGGTAACGCCTATCCGCAATTCGATAGCGTTCGCGATGCCCGCGGCATGGCGATCAAATTGCTTGATGTACCTGGAACACAGCTACTCAAGGATCAGCAGAACCGTAGTGAGCAGGACTTCGTGATGTTCAACCATCCGAACTTCTTCGTCAGCAATGTCGCCGAGTACCGTCAAAACGTCGCAGCCCAAGCTGATGGCAAGCAAGTCATGGCGTTCTTTCCGAGTTGGGATCCGCGCAGCTGGCAGGTTCGTCACCTGTTCATTGCCTTGGCGACCCTGGCGCCAGCCCCGGCCAGTCCGACCCAGAGCACTTATTTTTCCGTCTCGCCGTATAAATTCGGTACGGCCAATGCCAAGTTCCGCGTTGCACCAGACCCCGACAGCTGCCCCGACTACACCCTGCCTGCGCAGAATCAAGCGCTGCCAAACTTTTTGCGCAGTGCACTGAATCAACAGTTATCGACGGATCGGGTGCCCGCGTGTTTTGTCTTGCAGATCCAGCGCCAGGACCCGACCAGGTACATGCCGATCGAGGACACCAGCATCGAATGGCGTGAAAGCGATGCGCCGTTCGAAACCGTGGCGCGGATCCGGATCCCCGCCCAGGACTTCGACACGCCAGCGCTGAACCTGCAATGCGATAACCAGTCCTTCAACCCCTGGTTTGGCCTGGAAGCTCATCGCCCCATCGGCGGTATCAATCGGCTACGCAAAGCGGTGTACGAAGCGGTCAGTGATTACCGGCACGCGCGCAATGCTGAACAGTAAGCCGAAAACGAAAAAAGCGACCCGAAGGTCGCTTTTCTATTAGAGGTAATGACTTAACAAAACCCCAGACAGCAAAAAGCCCGCATTAAGCGGGCTTTCTGTGGTGACCTGGCGTTCAGCGTTCCAGGTTACCAAATATGGCGCAGCGGACGGGACTCGAACCCGCGACCCCCGGCGTGACAGGCCGGTATTCTAACCGACTGAACTACCGCTGCGCGTAGCGTTGAAAGTAAGTGGTGGGTGATGACGGGATCGAACCGCCGACATTCTGCTTGTAAGGCAGACGCTCTCCCAGCTGAGCTAATCACCCTTTACCTTCGTTGCGGGGCGCATTGTGCCACAAAAATTCATAACGTGCTGATTTAATTAAGAAAAATATTAAAAAAGCTGAATTTCAATGAAACAGTACACATCGCATGGAACTCTTACAGCAAAAAGCCCGCGTTAGCGGGCTTTCCGTGGTGACCTGGCGTTCAGCGTTCCAGATTACCGAATATGGCGCAGCGGACGGGACTCGAACCCGCGACCCCCGGCGTGACAGGCCGGTATTCTAACCGACTGAACTACCGCTGCGCGTAACACTGAATGCGAATGGTGGGTGATGACGGGATCGAACCGCCGACATTCTGCTTGTAAGGCAGACGCTCTCCCAGCTGAGCTAATCACCCTTCACGTTCGGTGTGGCGCGCATTCTACGGAGCAGCCCAACCTCTGGCAAGCACTTTTTAAAATAATTTTTTCAGGCCTTCCAAAGGCTTAGCTGAGGGTTGGCCTATGACGCTGCGCGGAGAATAATGCCCCCCTTTGTATAAAGGAGAGACTCACCCCATGTGGTTCAAAAACCTGCTTATCTATCGCCTGACCCAAGATCTGCCTTTTGATGCTGAGGCGTTGGAAACTGCACTGGCCACCAAACTGGCGCGTCCATGTGCAAGCCAGGAGTTGACCACCTACGGTTTCGTCGCGCCGTTTGGCAAAGGCGAAGATGCACCCCTGGTACATGTCAGCGGAGACTTCCTGCTGATCGCCGCACGCAAGGAAGAAC
The DNA here is from genome assembly GCF_058782685.1 of Pseudomonas sp. FW306-02-D09B. Taxonomy (NCBI): domain Bacteria; kingdom Pseudomonadati; phylum Pseudomonadota; class Gammaproteobacteria; order Pseudomonadales; family Pseudomonadaceae; genus Pseudomonas; species Pseudomonas sp. FW306-02-D09B. The sequence continues at coordinate 37,085 of NZ_JBYSXY010000009.1, read as the reverse complement.
GCATTCTGCCAGGCAGCGTCGTGCGCGACGCGGTCAAGGAAAAGGTCGAAGAGATCGAAGCCGAGCAAATGCGCAAGGTCTATAAGAAGGAGCGTGATCAGATCAAGGATGAAATCATCCAGGCGTTCCTGCCGCGCGCCTTTATCCGTCGCTCGTCGACCTTTGCTGCCATTGCACCGAAACAGGGGCTGATCCTGGTCAACTCCGCCAGCCCGAAACGCGCCGAAGACCTGCTTTCCACGCTGCGCGAAGTGATCGGCACGCTGCCGGTACGTCCGCTGACTGTAAAAATGTCCCCGACCGCGACCATGACTGAGTGGGTCACCACCCAGAAAGCCGCTGACGACTTCTTCGTACTGGATGAGTGCGAACTGCGCGATACCCACGAAGACGGCGGCATCGTCCGTTGCAAGCGTCAGGACCTGACCAGCGAAGAAATCCAGTTGCACCTGAGCACCGGTAAAGTGGTCACTCAGCTGTCCCTGGCCTGGCAAGACAAACTGTCGTTCGTCCTCGACGACAAGATGGTGGTCAAGCGCCTGAAGTTTGAAGATCTGCTGCAGGATCAGGCAGAACAGGACGGTGGTGATGAAGCCCTCGGCCAACTCGACGCCAGCTTCATGCTGATGATGATGACTTTCGGCGAATTCCTCCCGGCGCTGGTTGAGGCGTTGGGCGGCGAAGAGACTCCGCAAGGGATCTAAGGCGTCGCTGATTCTCAATGTGGGAGCGGGCTTGCTCGCGAAGAGGGACTGACATTCAACGATGATGTTGACTGACACTCCGCTTTCGCGAGCAAGCCCGCTTGTTTTATGGTGTTACTTAATAACAAGGAACAGGTCATGCGTGCACTGGCAGCACTGAGCCGCTTTGTCGGCAACACTTTCGCTTACTGGGTCTTGATCTTCGCCGTAGTGGCCTTCCTGCAACCGGCGTGGTTCATCGGCTTGAAAGGTTCGATCGTGCCGTTGCTGGGGCTGGTGATGTTCGGCATGGGCCTGACCCTCAAACTTGAAGATTTCGCTGAAGTGGCCCGTCATCCGTGGCGCGTGGCACTGGGCGTGGTCGCACATTTCGTGATCATGCCCGGCGTGGCATGGTTGCTCTGCCAGGCGTTTCACCTGCCACCGGAAATCGCCGTCGGGGTGATTCTGGTCGGTTGCTGCCCAAGCGGCACCTCGTCGAACGTGATGACCTGGCTGGCCCGCGGTGACCTGGCGCTGTCGGTAGCGATTGCCGCCGTCACCACCCTGCTCGCTCCGGTGCTGACGCCTGCCCTGATCTGGTTACTGGCCTCGGCCTGGTTGCCGGTATCGTTCATGGAACTGTTCTGGTCGATCCTGCAAGTGGTGTTGCTGCCGATCGTGCTCGGCGTGGTCGCCCAGCGCCTGCTGGGAGATCGGGTGCGCCACGCGGTAGAGGTGCTGCCGCTGGTTTCAGTGGTGAGCATCGTGATCATCGTCGCCGCCGTTGTCGCAGCGAGTCAGGCAAAGATTGCCGAATCAGGCCTGCTGATCATGGCCGTGGTGATGCTGCATAACAGCTTTGGCTTCCTGCTGGGCTACTTCACCGGACGCGTGTTCAAACTGCCGCTGGCGCAACGCAAATCCCTGGCCCTGGAAGTCGGCATGCAGAACTCCGGTCTGGGCGCGGCGCTGGCCAGTGCCCACTTCTCGCCACTGGCGGCGGTACCGAGCGCGCTGTTCAGCGTTTGGCACAACATTTCCGGGGCGTTGCTCTCGACGTATTTCCGTCGGATGAGCGAGAAACAGGACCGCGAACTGGCCGCCCGACAAGCAACCGAGTGACCCGGTAACTTGATCCCCGGATTATTAGTGGGCACTATAGTGCGCATCGCGAGGACGACCTCGCGGCTCGACCGAGTTACTAATCTGGGGACGACCCCGTCAATCGATGGAGGTCTGCATGCCTTGGATCATTCTGTTTTTCGCAGGTTTGTTTGAAGTCGGCTGGGCCGTTGGCCTGAAATACACCGACGGCTTCAGCCGCCCTCTTCCCACCGTCCTGACCGTCGGCGCCATGGTAATCAGCCTGGGTCTGCTGGGCCTGGCCATGAAGGATCTGCCGTTGGGCACGGCCTACGCCATCTGGACTGGCGTCGGCGCCGTGGGCACGGTTATCGCCGGGATCATCCTGTTTGGTGAATCCATGGCGCTGTTCCGCCTGGCCAGCGTCGCGCTGATCATCGCCGGGTTGGTCGGGCTCAAAGTCAGCGCCCAAGCCTAAATTGCCATCGCGGGCAAGCCTTGCTCCTACAGATATCTCGTACCTCTGTAGGAGCAAGGCTTGCCCGCAATGAGGCCAGCCAAAACACCCACTATCTAACGGTGCCACGCAATTCGCCGACCAGCGCTTGCAACTGCGCTGGCTGCGCGACTTCAACCGCCACCGCCGGCCCGGCCACCAGGGTCACCCGTGACCAGAGACGGTGGAACAAACCCTTGTTCGGATCGCGGCTGAAAAAGCTGCCCCACAACCCTTGCAAGGCCAAAGGAATCACTGGCACCGGTGTCTCTTCCAGTATCCGCGTCAGCCCGCCCTTGAACTCATTGATCTCACCATCGACGGTCAGCTTGCCTTCCGGGAAGATGCACACCAGCTCACCATCCTTCAGGTACTGGGCGATTCGCTTGAAGGCCTTTTCGTAAATCTGACTGTCCTCCTGGCGCCCGGCAATCGGAATGGTCCCCGCCGTACGGAAGATAAAGTTCAGCACCGGCAAGTTATAGATCTTGTAATACATCACAAAGCGAATCGGCCGACGCACTGCGCCACCAATCAGCAAAGCATCGACGAACGACACGTGGTTGCAGACCAGCAACGCCGCGCCCTCATCGGGAATCAGCTCAAGGTTGCGATGCTGCACGCGGTACATGGAATGGCTGAGCAGCCAGATCATGAAGCGCATGCTGAATTCGGGAACGATGCTGAAGATGTAGACGTTTACACCGATGTTCAGCAGCGACACCACCAGGAACAGCTGGGGAATCGACAACTTGACGATGCTCAGCAGCACAATCGAGACAATCGCCGAAACCACCATGAACAGTGCATTGAGGATGTTGTTGGCCGCGATCACCCGCGCCCGCTCGTTTTCGGCAGTGCGCGACTGAATCAACGCGTACAGCGGCACGATGTAGAAACCGCCGAAAATCCCCAGCCCGAGAATATCGAACAGCACCCACCACGTCTGACCGAAGCCAAGCACTTCGATCCAGCCATGACCTTGAAGGCTTTGCGGGATGCCCCCGGAGCTCCACCACAGCAGCAAGCCAAACACTGTCAGCCCAAAGGAGCCAAACGGCACCAGACCGATCTCGACTTTGCGTCCGGAGAGTTTCTCGCAGAGCATCGAACCCAGCGCGATACCGACCGAGAACACCGTCAGAATCAGCGTCACCACCGTCTCGTCACCGTGCATCCACTCTTTGGCGTAGGCCGGGATTTGCGTCAGGTAAATCGCCCCGACAAACCAGAACCACGAGTTGCCGACAATCGAGCGCGACACCGCAGGCGTTTGCCCCAGCCCCAGACGCAGAGTCGCCCAGGACTGGCTGAAGATGTTCCAGTTCAGCCGTAGCTCAGGGGTCGACGCTGCAGCGCGCGGAATGCCGCGACTGGCCAGATAGCCCAGCACCGCGACACCGATGATCGCCGTGGAGACGATCGGTGCGTAATGACTGGACGACATCATGATCCCGGCGCCGATGGTCCCGGCCAGAATCGCCAGGAAAGTGCCCATTTCCACCAGACCGTTACCGCCCACCAGCTCTTCTTCATGCAGGGCCTGTGGCAGGATCGAGTACTTCACCGGACCGAACAGCGCCGAGTGGGTGCCCATGGCGAACAGCGCCACCAGCATCAGCGACAGGTGATCGAACAGGAACCCGACTGCGCCGACCGCCATGATCGCTATTTCACCGAGCTTGATCAGACGAATCAGCGCGTCCTTGGCGAACTTTTCCCCGAACTGCCCGGCCAGCGCCGAGAACAGAAAGAACGGCAGGATGAACAGCAGCGCACACAGGTTGACCCAGATCGAACGGTCACCCTCGATGGTCAGCTTGTACAAAATGGCAAGGATCAACGACTGCTTGAAGATGTTGTCGTTGAACGCCCCGAGGGACTGTGTAACAAAAAACGGCAGAAACCGCCGCTTGCGAAGCAAGGTGAACTGCGAAGGGTGGCTCATCTTCCATGTCCCTGTGTGGCTTGGATGCTCTTATTGGAATGTCGTACCGCGATCCAGGCCACAACCTTACCTAAACTTTGCGAATTATTTCGCTAATCCGGCAATGCACGGCGAAACAAACAACTCACCGCGCCAGGCGCCTTGAACAGTGCGCTTGGAAACGATCAGCCACATGATCGCCAACGCGACCACCAAGACACTGCCAAAGAAGCTGAAAAAAGTCAGGTTCAAGGTGCTTGCCAGCTTCAGCGTGGCCAGCGAGTAAACGCCCAGCGGGAAGGTAAACCCCCACCAGCCGAGGTTGAAGGGAATCCCGCCACGCAGGTAACGCAAGGTGATCAGCACCGCCATCAACATCCACCACAAGCCGAAGCCCCACAGCGTGATGCCTGCGACCAGGCCCAGCCCGGTGGCAATTTCACCGATACCCGGCAAACCGTTGGCGGCGAAAATCGCCGGTGCGTCGCTACCCAACAACAACATGCCCAGCGCCCCGGTGCCGATCGGCCCCAGCGCCAGCCAGCTCGACGCGGCCATGTTTTCGTGCGGCAGTTTGTGCAGGGCCATACGCAGCAGCAGGATGGTCAGGATGCTGAACGCCACCGGCAGCGAGAACGCCCACAGCACGTAGCTGGTCACCAGTACCACCAGTTGCGAGTGAGCGTCTGCGAGGTGCGGTGCAAGCAAACCACCGCTGGCCGCCGCGACTTCCGCGGCCACCACCGGCAGCAGCCAGACAGCGGTCATCTGGTCGATGCTGTGTTCCTGGCGGGTGAACATCATGTACGGGATCAAGACACCACAAGCCAGCGACATGGCGACATCCAGCCACCACAACACCTCGGCCAGGTGCACAACGCCCTCCCCCCAGCGCGGCAGACCGAACAGCAGGAAGCCATTGATGATGGTCGCCAGGCCCATGGGAATGGTGCCGAAAAACATCGAAACCGTGGAGTGGCCGAAAATCCGTCGCGCTTCATCGAAGAAAAACGCCCAGCGCGCGGCATACAACCCACTGAACAGCAGGAACAGGAAAATATTGAACATCCACAGGCCTTCGGCGAAGGCATGCAGGCCAGGGAAAGACACCGGCAATTGGGCGAGCGCCAGGGCCAGGACCCCGGTGCCCATAGTCGCGGCGAACCAGTTCGGGGTGAACTGCCGAATCGCTTCGCGAGGGTGCTGCAAATGGCTCAAAGGCCGGTTAGCGGTTTTGTTGCTGTTGGGGCATTGCATCGTGAACTCCTGTCCTCGGGTGAGGTAGAGCTCATGGTAGAACCGAATCGAATATCTATATAACGGGTAATTTCTCTAACTGTTATCTGTTTTACAGATATAGATATTAAACACTGCTGCTCGTATCACTCCGTCTGGGAACACCTCTGTCGCGTTAAGGATTATCCGCTACCCCACAGAGCTTGGCCGGCCGCTGACGCATCAACCCCAGCAACGCCCCCAACGACAGCACGATCAATACCGCGCCATAGCCATCGGTGGTGGCGACCAGGCCGAAGGTCCGGGTCAGGTTGCCTGCCAACAGCGACGGCAGGCAGAACGCCAGGTAACTCAGCACGTAGAACGCCGACATCAACCCCGCGCGCTCATGGGGCAAGGCCAGCGGTACCACGCTGCGCAAGGCACCGAGAAAACCGGCACCAAAACCACTGCCAGCCACCAGAGTGGCGAAGAAAAACAGCGGCAGACTGGCGCTGTGTACGGCGGTCAGAATCAGCGCGATGCCGATCGCCAACAAGCTCGCGCCCAAGCGCAGGACTTTGTCTGCCGGGCGATTGCGCAACGAGAAGATCATCAACGCGCCACTGACCGTCAACACAGCTACCAGGCCGCCGCCGATCAGGTTCGAAGTCGAGCCGGTCGCCGTACGAACCAGCGATGGCGCCAGTGACAGGAAGAAGCCGCCCACCGCCCAAACTGCCACATTCACCGGCAGCGCCAGCCACAGCGCCCGTCGTGCCTGTGGCGGCACATGCAAGGTCGGGCGCAGCGACGCCCAGGCGCCGGGTAGTCGACTGACACTTTCTGGCAGACGCCAGACGTACAGGGCTTGCAGCAGGAACAGTCCGAACAGAATCCAGTAGGCCAATTGCAATGGTTGCGGCGCGTACTCCGCCAGCAATCCACTGCCCAATGCGCCAAACGCCATGCCCAGAAGCGGCGCAACGCTATTCACCAGCGGACCTTGCTGCCGGTCAGTATCGAGCAACGCCGCACCGAGTACGCTGGTGGCCATGCCGGTGGCAAACCCCTGAAGCACCCGCGCAGCGATCAGCCAGGCCACACTGTCGGCATTGATAAACAGCAACATCGCCAGCATATCCAGCAGCAGCGCAGCGAAAATTACCGGCTTGCGTCCCAGATGATCCGACAACGAGCCGACCGTCAGCAGCGCCGCCAGCAAGCTCAAGGCATACACCCCGAAAATCAGCGTCAGGGTCGCCGGAGAGAACTGCAGCACCTCCTGGTACAGGTGATAAAGCGGCGTTGGTGCACTGGAAGCGGCGAGAAAACTCAGTAAGGTGATCGCCAGGAACACCAGACTGGAACGGCTTGAGACTGAACTGGACATGAGCACACTCCGCAAAAGCTAATTTTTTGCTTTTGCGGAGTGTGCTACCGACTTCGGCTTAAAGCAAATTCTTTGTGTTAAGGTTCGACGCATGGCTATTAAAGAAGGTTTACGCCCGGGCGGTCGCAGTGCTCGGGTGCAGGAGTCGATTCATTCGGCAGTCCGCGAACTCCTCCAAGAGCAGGAGCGTTCAAGCGTGACCGTGCCGCAAATCGCTGCCCGTGCAGGCGTTACGCCGTCGACGATCTACCGACGTTGGGGCGACTTGTCGGCACTCTTGGCCGACGTCGCGCTGGTACGCATGCGTCCTGACAGTGAACCGGCCAACACCGGCAGCCTGCGTAGCGACCTGCGCGCCTGGGCCGAGCAGTATCTGGACGAAATGAGTTCGGAGCCCGGCCGCAACATGATGCGCGACGTGCAATCGAGCGCCACGCCGGGGTATTGCGTGAGCATTCTCAGTAGCCAGTTGCAGACGATACTGGACCGCTATCCGAATGAGCCGAAGCCCGGTGTCGACCGACTGATCAACATAGTGGTGGCACCGACAGTGTTCCGCATCCTGTTTGCGTCAGCGGCGCTTGAGGTTGAAGAGTTGCATCGGTTGATCGATATCGCGCTGAGCCAGTAAGGACGCCTTCGCGAGCAAGCCCGCTCCCACAAGGGTTCAGAGTTGAACCACCATTTGGTGAACAACATCAATCCTGTGGGAGCGGCGGTGCGACGATTCGACTTGCTCGCGAAGAGGCCCGCAAATGCACTAAAGATCCAACCGGCCTCCACCCTGCGACACCCCGCCGCGCCACGACCTTGGTCGACACTGACGAACCGAAGTGGTCGTGCGAAACTGTCAGACCGGGTTTGCGTCCCGGGTGTCTTTATACCTGGAGTTACCATGTCGCTGTCCAGCGGGCTGATTGCCGCCGTCGCCCTGGCCTATATGGCCGTCATGTTCGCCATCGCCTTTTACGGTGACCGGCGCAGCACACCGCTGCCGCCGCGTATGCGTGCCTGGGTGTACAGCCTGTCGCTGGCGGTCTACTGCACCAGCTGGACGTTCTTTGGTGCCGTCGGTCAGGCCGCCGAACAACTCTGGTCGTTTTTGCCGATTTATCTGGGGCCGATCCTGCTGCTGGTGTTCGCGCCGTGGGTCCTGCAAAAAATGGTGATGATCAGCAAACAGGAAAACATCACCTCGATTGCCGACTTCATCGCCGCCCGCTATGGCAAGTCGCAATCGCTGGCGGTGGTGGTGGCGCTGATCTGTCTGGTGGGCGTATTGCCCTACATCGCCTTGCAGCTCAAAGGCATCGTCCTGGGGGTCAACCTGTTGATCGGTGCAGGCCCGGATGCCATGGGCACCCGAGCCCTGGACACAGCGCTGATTGTGTCGCTGGTTCTGGCGCTGTTCACCATCGTCTTCGGCACCCGCAACCTCGATGCCACGGAGCACCACCGTGGCATGGTGCTGGCGATTGCCTTCGAAGCACTGGTCAAGCTGCTCGCCTTCCTCGCCGTCGGCGCCTTCGTCACATATGGTTTGTACGATGGCTTCAACGACCTGTTCGATCAGGCCATGCTCGCACCACGCCTGGAGGAATACTGGAAAGAAACCGTCAATTGGCCATCGATGGTGGTGCAGACCGGCGTGGCGATGATGGCGATCATCTGCCTGCCTCGACAGTTCCATGTGACCGTGGTGGAGAACATCGAACCGCAGGATTTGCGCCTGGCGAAATGGGTATTCCCGGCTTATCTGGGATTGGCCGCACTGTTCGTGGTACCGATCGCGCTGGCCGGGCAAATGATGCTGCCAAGCTCGGTACTGCCCGACTCCTTCGTGATCAGCCTGCCACTGGCCCAGGCCCATCCGGCACTGGCGCTGCTGGCGTTTATCGGAGGTGCATCGGCCGCCACCGGCATGGTAATCGTTGCCAGCGTGGCGCTGTCGACCATGGTCTCCAACGACATGTTGCTGCCATGGCTGCTGCGCCGGAAAAATGCCGAACGGCCGTTCGAGGTGTTCCGCTACTGGATGCTCTCGGTACGTCGGGTGAGCATCGTGGCGATTCTGCTGCTGGCCTATGTTTCCTATCGCCTGCTCGGTTCGACCGCCAGCCTGGCCACCATCGGGCAGATCGCATTTGCCGCCGTGACCCAACTAGCGCCAGCGATGCTCGGCGCGCTGTACTGGAAACAGGCCAACCGCCGCGGGGTATTCGCCGGTCTCGCCGCCGGGACTTTCCTCTGGTTCTACACGTTGATTCTGCCGATCGCCGCCAACAGCCTGGGCTGGTCGCTGCACAGTTTCCCAGGGCTGGGCTGGTTGCACGGCAATCCGCTGAACCTGCCAATTTCCCCACTGACTCAAGGCGTGGTGTTGTCGCTGGCCGGTAACTTCACCTTATTCGCCTGGGTGTCGGTGTTGTCGCGCACACGGGTCTCGGAACACTGGCAGGCCGGGCGCTTCATTGGCCAGGAGATCAGCACACGGCCGAGCGCGCGCTCGATGCTGGCGGTGCAAATCGACGATCTGCTGCAACTCGCGGCACGTTTTGTCGGCGAAGAACGGGCACGCCAGAGCTTCATCCGCTTCGCCTACCGCCAAGGCAAAGGTTTCAACCCGAATCAGAATGCCGACGGTGAATGGATTGCCCACACCGAACGCTTGCTCGCCGGTGTACTCGGGGCTTCATCGACCCGCGCCGTCGTAAAAGCTGCTATTGAAGGTCGGGAAATGCAGCTCGAGGACGTGGTACGAATCGCCGACGAAGCCTCGGAAGTGCTGCAATTCAACCGCGCCTTGCTGCAAGGCGCGATCGAGAACATTACCCAAGGCATCAGCGTGGTCGACCAGTCGCTGAAGCTGGTGGCCTGGAATCGTCGATACCTTGAACTGTTCAACTACCCGGATGGCCTGATCAGCGTCGGCCGACCGATTGCCGACATCATTCGCTATAACGCCGAACGCGGCCTGTGCGGCCCCGGCGAGGCGGAAGTCCACGTTGCCCGGCGCCTGCACTGGATGCGCCAGGGGCGCGCCCATACCTCGGAGCGCTTGTTCCCCAACGGTCGGGTGATCGAACTGATCGGCAATCCAATGCCGGGCGGCGGGTTTGTCATGAGTTTCACCGACATCACCGCGTTTCGCGAAGCCGAGCAAGCGCTGACCGAGGCCAACGAGGGACTGGAGCGACGCGTCGCCGAGCGCACCCATGAACTGTCGCAGTTGAACATCGCGCTGACCGAAGCCAAAGGTACCGCCGAGTCGGCCAACCAGTCGAAAACCCGTTTCCTTGCAGCCGTCAGCCACGACCTGATGCAGCCATTGAACGCCGCACGGCTGTTCTCGGCCGCCCTCTCCCACCAGAACGACGATCTCTCCTGCGAGACCCGGCAACTGGTGCAGCATCTGGACAGTTCGCTACGCTCGGCCGAGGACTTGATCAGTGACCTGCTCGACATCTCGCGCCTGGAAAACGGCAAGATCAACCCGGATCGCAAGCCATTTGCGCTGAATGATTTGTTCGACACCCTCGGCGCCGAATTCAAGGCGCTGGCGCAGGAGCAAGGGCTGAAATTTCGCCTGCGCGGCAGTCGCCTACGGGTCGACAGCGATATCAAATTGCTGCGGAGGATTCTGCAAAACTTCCTGACCAACGCCTTCCGCTACGCCAAAGGCCCCGTGCTGCTGGGCGTACGACACAAGGGCGATCAGCTGTGCCTGGAGGTCTGGGACCGTGGCCCGGGGATTCCCGAAGACAAACGCCAAGTGATCTTCGAGGAGTTCAAGCGCCTCGACAGCCACCAGACCCGCGCCGAAAAAGGTCTGGGCCTGGGTCTGGCGATTGCCGACGGCTTGTGCCGGGTGCTGGGTCATCAACTGCAAGTCCGCTCCTGGCCAGGCAAAGGCAGTGTGTTCAGCGTCAGCGTGCCTCTGGCCCATGCTCAAACCAGTGCGCCCGGTACACCTGCCAAACTCAATGGCCGGCTGCCAACAGGCGCGCAGGTGCTGTGTATCGATAACGAAGACAGCATTCTGATCGGCATGAACAGCCTGCTCTCGCGCTGGGGTTGCCAGGTGTATACCGCGCGCAATCGCGATGAGTGCGTCGCCCTGCTCAGCGATGGCATGCGCCCGCAACTGGCGTTGGTGGATTACCACCTCGACCATGGCGAAACCGGTACCGAACTCATGGCCTGGCTACGCTCCCAACTCGGCGAGCCGGTACCTGGCGTGGTGATCAGCGCTGACGGGCGACCGGAGATGGTCGCCCAAGTGCATGCAGCAGGCCTGGAATACCTGCCGAAACCGGTGAAGCCGGCGGCGTTGCGGGCGTTGTTGAGTCGGCATTTGCCGTTGTGATGAAGACAGTCTTTTAATTTATTCCGGCAACTCGGCCAACCCATCGACATCGGTCATCGCCCGCTCCAGCAGATCGGCCGGCAAGCTCTTGCTGGCCCGTGCGCCGAGCAATTTGAGCTGCTCGCTGCGACTGACCAGATTGCCACGGCCTTCCGTCAGCTTGTTGCGTGCGGCGCTGTAGGCTTTATCCAGTTGCTGCAAGCGATTGCCGACCTCGTCCAGATCCTGAATAAACAGCACGAACTTGTCGTACAGCCAGCCCGCGCGCTCGGCGATTTCCCGGGCGTTCTGGCTCTGGCGCTCCTGCTTCCACAGGCTGTCGATGACCCGCAACGTCGCCAGCAAGGTGGTCGGGCTGACGATAACGATATGGCGATCGAACGCTTCCTGAAACAGATTTGGTTCAGCCTGCAATGCCGCGGAAAAAGCCGCCTCGATGGGCACGAAAAGTAATACGAAATCCAGGCTGTGCAGACCGTCCAGGCGCTTATAGTCCTTATCGGACAAGCCCTTGACGTGATTACGCAACGACAGCACATGCTGCTTCAGCGCCGCTTGGCCAATCGCGTCGTCGTCAGCCGCCACGTATTGCTGATAGGCCGTCAGGCTGACCTTGGAGTCGACCACCACCTGCTTGTCGCCCGGCAGATAAATAAGCACGTCGGGCTGGAAGCGCTCGCCATCCGGCCCCTTTAGGCTGACTTGAGTCTGGTACTCGCGGCCCTTCTCCAGGCCCGCGTGTTCCAGCACTCGCTCGAGAATCAACTCGCCCCAGTTGCCTTGGGTTTTCTGCCCCTTGAGTGCTCGCGTGAGGTTGGTCGCCTCGTCGCTCAAGCGCAGGTTCAGTTGTTGCAGGCGCTCCAGTTCCTTGGCCAGCGAGAAGCGCTCGCGAGCTTCAGCCTGATAACTTTCCTCGACGCGTTTTTCGAAGGATTGAATGCGCTCTTTCAGTGGGTCGAGCAATTGGCCCAAACGCTGCTGGCTGGTTTCGGCAAAGCGCTGCTCACGCTCATCGAAGATTTTCCCGGCGAGCTCGGCGAACTGCGCCCGCAGCTCATCCCGCGAGCCTTGCAGGTCGCTCAGGCGTTGTTGATGGCTTTCCTGCTGCTCACGCAACTCGGCATTTAACGAGGCGGCCTGCGCGTCCAGCCGCCGCAACTCGGCCTCTTTACTGCTGCGCTCGAGGTTCCAGGCATGGGCCGCGTCACGGGCGTTGTCACGCTCGATCTGTAATAGCTCAACTTCACGGCGCACGGCAGCCAGATCGGCTTGCTTGGCCGCATTGGCCTGACTCAGGTCGCTGATTTCATCACGGCAGGCATCGAGTTGCGCATTAAGCCCGTCCTGCGCCAGTTGTGCAGTACCCAAGCGCTCTTCAAGCAGCGACAGCTCGGACTGCGCGGTGCTCAGGCGCCGCTGTAGCTGCCACGCCAGCATCAATAACGGTAGCGCAGCACCCGCCAGACCGAGCAACACACTGGTCACGTCCATAGCCATGACGACTCCTGCCGATGAATTAAAGCGCGAAGGTTAACCAAGCCGTCGGGGCTTGGACAGCTCAGTCTTCGATCTGACCGAGTTCCTGCCGGGCACGCCGGTCGCCGGCACGCGCGGCCTGACGCAGCAGGTCCTGGCCAATGCGCCGATCCCGGGCATTGCCGCATTCGCGGCACATCAATTGCCCCAGACGACTTTGCGCAGCCACCACCCCTTCACGGGCTGGAGCCTTGAGCAAACGCCCGGCGAAATGTTTGATGTTGGGGTTATCGCCCAAGCGTGGGCTGTCGAGCAACCATTCGGCGACTCGAATCGAAAAGCGCTTGGGTGGGGTGACACCTGAGGTGATGGAGGTAACGGAGGTTGGTACTAAGCGAAACTTCATAAAGCACTGCGGGACAAATCGGAAGGCGCGCCACTCTACTCTTTTTTTCGTACGGGTAAAGTCGAAAAAAGCCTGCACGCCCGTCCTAGAGCAAGCGCTTGGGACAATCCACAGAAGCTGTGGATAACTCAGTGGACAACCCACCCTGAACTCGCCAGAAGCCCTGTGGAATGGGGCTCGCAGTCAAACTGACGATTTTTTCACCAGTAAAAAAAAGCGATGTTTTTCATTGACTTAAATTTCCATTACAGGCACCCACTGCGCTTGAAGGTGAAATGACAACCGGGTGACAGCCCACGCAACTAATGTGCACAAGTCCCTTCGAGGTGGTTATATCACCGCCCTTTTTTCGTGCGTTTTGCAGTCAATCAGTCACAACGAGCCTCACTGTACCTGCGTTTCAAACGAGGTGATGGCTCATGCCACTGGACGCCCGGTGACCCAATTGTGTGCTTTACTGTTGCCGCGACGTTTTACCCCCGACGGCAGATGCTCCAGGCACGGCAATTCCCCGCCAGCGAGCAGAGCGATTCAAGCATCAGTAAAAGTTTTTTGCCTAACACACTTTCTTTCTCGAATTCAATCCGTTACTATCCGCGGCGTTAGTACCAAGCTGAAAGTCAATTCTGGTCGAACAACTCCTGCGGTATACCTTCCCTAAAGAGAAGCCTCTACCGACATCACGGGACCGACCACCTCGATGGTTTCCAGGTAATGCTTGCGACAACACTGCCTTTGAATTGAAAGCAAAGGGTGTTGCGAAGCTCACTTACTCTGACCGAACCAACCTGCAAATTGATCAGGATCTTCACCCCGGGCCCAGAACCTTTGCCCTTGATGTGTTGCCTGCCCTCCTAAGTACCTACCTGCCGGCCCAAGCGCGCAAAAATCATAGCGCTTCAACTGGCTGCTTTGTTCCAGTCGGGTTCTTCGTTCGATCAATGGTGATCGTCGTTACTGGAACGTTTTAACGTTGCACGGTTCTTATCCGTGTCATTTGTAGGAACACCCAATAACCATGTCTACTCAAATCCACACTCAGGATGCCATCCGCACCCTAACCAACGCTTTTGCTCCAATGAACTGCCTGATCATGGCTGCTCGCAAAGGCTGCTTCAGCTTCACCCTGGTCAATGAACACGGCATCGCTCGTCACAGCGAACGCCTGTACCCCGATCAATACTCCAGCGCCGAGCCGCTGCAGGCCGTGATCGAGCGTACCCGTCAGGCACTGGTTGCCTGAAACACCAGAAAAGCTGAAAACCTCAAAAGCCCTGCTTAAAAAGCAGGGCTTTTTATTGCCTGATATTTCTCCACACGCCGTATCGGCTTAAGTACCAAGCGATATAACGGTTATAACTCGGTGCCGGAAATATTTTAAAAACAGGCCTTTACGGCACGAATATGACACTACACTTCAACTCAAGCGGCTTGATCCGCTTCCGGCGATCCTGAGTCGATCCACCGCTGCCAAGCCCCACCCGTCAGGAATCGCCGCCCACTTCACGTTTCGAGGGCTTTATGGGTATCGCCGCCAGCGAACTGTGCCGTTATGTGATCCGTCCGACGCTGATTTACCTCGGACGCCACAGCACGATTGCCGAATCCCTGCTACTGGGTGTTGCAGCCAGTCAGTCCGCTCTTGGTTCCGCCCTGCATGACCGCCGCGGGCATGGCCTGTACCGGATTGCCGAACCTCGTCACCAGGCGCTTTGGGATCACTATCTGGCGCTGGACCCGGAACGCGCCAGCCTGGTTCGCGGCCTCGCCAGCCAACATGCATTTCTCAGCGGTCCGCACCTTGAACTGACCGTCAACCTGCGTTACGCCACCGCCATCGCCTGGCTATTAATAGAAGAACAGAATACCCCGCTCCCCGAAGCCGATGATCTGCTGGGCATGGCCCGAATCTGGCGCCAGACCTTCCAGCCGCAAGGTCGTCTGCGTGACTTCACCTGCGCCTGGCAAACCTGTGTATCACCGCTGAATCAGATCGCCTGTTAACCGGGCAATTTGCAAGATCGCGCATATAGACGCGAATTTGGTCTGATTGTCCTACAAAAGCGCTCTATCTCAAGCCATACAGCCTATAGCGCTGAAACGAAAATGTTGGTAATTTTCGCTCCGGTGATCACCAGGAGTTCTAATAATGAAAAAAGTAATGCTCAAAACCACCCTTAGCCTTGCCGTTACCTTGGCATCCACCCAGATCTTCGCAAGTGGCTTTGCCCTCAACGAACAGAGCATCAGTGGGATGGGGACTGGTTTTGCGGGACGCTCTTCATCTGCCGATGATGCAAGTACTGTATTTGGCAACCCTGCCGGCATGTCGCGAATCAAGCGCCAGGAAGTTACTGGCGGACTGGCAGCTATCGATGCCTCGAGCGATATCAAAGACGCCCATGGCGCCCATCCGGGTACCAACAAGGGCGACATGGTGCCATTCACAGCCGTTCCGATGGGCTATTACGTCAAGCCGATCGATGATCACTGGGCATTCGGCCTCGGTGTCTATGCACCTTTTGGTCTGATTACCAACTACGAAAGTGGCTTCCAGGGTGGCGGTTTCGGCAGCAAGAGTGAAGTCAAGGTTGTGACCTTCCAACCTACCGTCAGCTATGCCTTTAACGACAGAGTATCGATCGGCTTCGGCCCGACCATTAACCGTATTGGCGGCACTCTCGAGTCGGACGTACCTCTTTTCGGTGATACCCACGTCAAGATCAAAGGCGACGATACCGCTCTGGGCTACAACTTCGGTGTTCTGGTACAAGCCACCGACACGACTCGCGTCGGCCTGACCTATCACTCGAAAGTGAAATACAAGCTCGAAGGCCATACCGATATCACTGCAGGCGACAATGCGCCTTCCGCCTTCCTGAAAAGCAATCGATACGACGCTTCGCTGAACATCGAAACGCCTGAATCGGTCGACTTCTCCGTGACGCAACAGTTGACGGATGCGTGGACCGTCTATGCAGGTTCCACCTGGACCCGCTGGAGCCGCCTGAAAGACATCACCGTCAATAACGAAGGCGTCACTGCGGCACAGGGCGGTGTATTGTCCCCAGCCCTGTTCGGCACCATCAAGGAAGAGCAGAACTGGCACAATACCTGGGCCTACGCCATCGGTACTTCCTACCAGTTGAACAAGCAGTGGGTATTGCGCACCGGCCTGACCTTTGACCAGTCGCCTACCAACAATACTGACCGTTCGCCACGCATTCCTACCGGTGACCGCACAATCTTCAGCCTTGGTGCTGGCTACAACGTCACCGATGATCTGACCATCGACGTCGCCTATTCCTACCTCAAGGAAGAAGCTGTCACGGTGAATCACTCCAACGCAGTAGACAGCTACAGCGCCAAGTACGAAAACAGCGCCAACGGTTTTGGTGTCGGCGCGACCTACCGCTTCTGATTCACGGCGAGCCTGAACAGCCCACCGACTGAATTGAAAAAGCCCCGCTCTCTTGCACAGAGGCGGGGCTTTTTAGTGGGCGCCGACTCAGCAAGCACCCATACCGAGTTGCATCAGTGCCAACCCTCCCTGATGCCAGCCCCACCAGGCCAGCGCCAACAACAGCGCGCCAGCACCGACAGCGGCGAACCAGGCGGCGATCCTGCTCATGCGGCACTCACCTGAGCTTGCAAGCGTGCCACGGGACGCTCGCGTACAGGCCAGTTCAAGACTGCCGCCAACAGACTGAGGAGAATCGCCACCTGCCAGATCAAGTCATAGTTGCCTGTTCGGTCATAAACCACCCCACCCAGCCAGCCGCCAAGGAACGAGCCCAACTGGTGAAAGAGGAAAACGATACCACCGAGCATAGAGAGGTTTCGTACACCAAACAGCGTCGCTACCGTGCCGTTGGTCAAAGGCACTGTCGACAACCAGAGAAACCCCATGGCCATACCGAACAGATAAGCACTGGTCTGCGTCACGGGAGCCCAGATGAACAAACTGATCACCACCGCACGCAGCAGGTAGAGCCCCGTCAATAGGCGCGGTTTGGACATGCGCCCGCCGAGCCAGCCGGCGGTGTAAGTACCGAAGATATTGAACAGGCCAATCAACGCCAGCACCGTGGTACCGACGCTGGCAGGCAGATGCTGGTCGACCAGATAGGCCGGCAAATGCACGCCGATAAACACCACCTGGAAACCACAGACAAAAAAGCCGAACGCCAACAGCCAGAAGCCCGAGTGCGAACACGCCTCGCGCAGGGCCTCGGACAGGGTTTGCTCATGACCGAGCACAGGCAGCGGTTTGTCCTTGAGCATGCTGACTAGTGGCACAATCAGTGCCACCAGCATTCCCAGCACCAGCAGCGCGGTTGACCAACCGAGCCAGCCGATCAACCCCAGCGTGCCCGGTAACATGGCGAACTGGCCGAAGGAACCGGCAGCACTGGCGATCCCCATGCCCATGCTGCGTTTCTCCGGCGG
The DNA here is from genome assembly GCF_058782685.1 of Pseudomonas sp. FW306-02-D09B. NCBI lineage: Bacteria > Pseudomonadati > Pseudomonadota > Gammaproteobacteria > Pseudomonadales > Pseudomonadaceae > Pseudomonas > Pseudomonas sp. FW306-02-D09B. Next base: position 19,588 of record NZ_JBYSXY010000009.1, on the reverse strand, counting down.
CAAGGCACGCCCCACCACGCCAAGAATCACCGAGAACGAGGTGCCGGACAGACCAAGACCGATCAACAAGCCAGCGCTCAACGACAGCGACAAGGCCGAATCGGACAAGCCCATGAACACCAAACCCACCGCGTACAGAACACCACCGACCAGCACCACTTTCGCCGCGCCGAAACGGTCCGCCAAGGCCCCGGTGAATGGCTGCGCCAGCCCCCAGATCAGGTTCTGCAGGGCGATGGCAAAGGCGAACACTTCCCGCCCCCAGCCGAACTGCGCGCTCATCGGCGGCAAAAACAGCCCGAAGCCATGCCTCACGCCAAGCGACAGCGCAAGAATCAGTGCGCTTCCAAGTAGAACCCAACCGCTGGCACGCCACATCGATGTCATTCTTATTCTCCGGTAGCGGGTATATACCCGCTTAAGTTCGCTCAAATTCGGGTTTACGCTTGGAAAGGCCCGTTGCCTCAGGCGAGTTCATCCAGCAAGGCCAGCAGGGTTGCGCGTTTCTCTGCGCCCAGGCGATCAATCAGTCGCTGCTGCGCCGCTTCCCAGGCCGGCAAGGCCGCCGCCAGGCGTTCACGCCCGGTTTCGGTCAGTTGCACGATGCGATTGCGCTGATCTTCACCCTCGACCAGCCTCACCAGCCCCTCCCCTTCGAGCACCCGCAGATTACGCCCCAGCGTACTGCGATCCAGGCCCATGGCTTCCGCCAGGGTGGAAATGCTCGGTTGATCGAGGCGCTGCAAATTGCACAACAAGGAATACTGCGCAACGTTGATCCCGAAGCCGTCGAGGGCGCCGTCGTAATGCCTGCTGACGCCACGAGCGGCGCGACGCAGGTTGGTGCATAAACATTGAGAGGCTAGCATGGTGCGTGTATATACCCGCGATAAAGTTAAAGCAAGTTTGATTATCAAACAGCCGTAAGGCCGCGCACGTTGAAGGTGACTCTCAGAGCAGCGCCAAACCCACCAGCACCGCCGTTTCCAGCAACTCCAGCAACGCCCCTGCCGTATCGCCGGTGGTCCCGCCCAGACGCCGCAACATCACCTGGCGCAACCAGAAGAACATCAGGGCAGTCAGCACCAGCGCAACAACACCGCTCCAGCCGCCAATCAGCACGCATGCCAGCGCGCTGAGCAACAGCACCTGCTGACCGGTCTTGCGCGGCAGATGATCGGCCAGCGCCTGCCCCAGGCCGCCAGCACGCACGTAAGGTGTATTCAGAAACAGCCCCAGCAAGGCACTGCGACCGATCACCGGTGCAAGGATCAAACCGGCCACGGAGTGCTGTTCAATCAACGCCAGTAACGCCGCGAATTTGAGCAACAGCACCAACACCAGTGTCACCACCGCGATCGGCCCACTGCGCGGGTCCTTCATGATGCTCAAGGTGCGCTCGCGATCGCCAAAACCACCGAGCCAGGCGTCAGCGCTGTCAGCCAGACCGTCGAGGTGCAAACCACCGCTGAGCATCACCCATACACTCAACAGCAACGCCGCATGCAACAACGCCGGCGTACCTTGCAACAACCCATTCAGCGCCCACAACAGCCCGCCAAACAGCAGCCCCACCAATGGATAAAACAGCAGCGAGCGCCCAAGCTCCTGAGGCGCCGGCATGCCTGGCAGACGAATCGGCAAGCTGCTGAGAAACTGCAAGGCGATCCAGAACGGCAACATGTTCAACCCTCTTCCCTGAGCACCGCATCAGCCTCGACGCGCAACGAAAACAGCGCACCATGACCGACTTCAACGTTGAGTAATTGCTCGCGCGGCAATCCGCGTGCGCGGGCCAGCAACAGACGCATGACCCCACCGTGACTGATCAACAACACCCGCTCGCCGGCATAGACCTGATGCAAGCGCTCGACGGCCGCCAGCACCCGCGCGGAAAACGCAGTCACCGGCTCACCTTCCGGCGGCGTGAACCCGTAGGGATCGGCCCAAAACCTGCCTAACGCTTCGGCGTCGGTTTCCATCAACGCTGCCGCGCTCTGCCCTTCCCAGGCGCCGAAGTGCAGCTCTTGCAGATCCTTGTCCAGCACCACCGGCAAGTTCAACCGCTCAGCCAGTTCCTCGGCAAAACGTGCGCAACGTTGCAGCGGCGAACTGACCAGGCGATCCCATGGGCCTTGATCAATCACCGCCGCGCGCATCTGCTCCCAGCCTTTGGCGGTCAGCGCGTCATCCAGGCTACCGCGCAAACCGCCACCGAGTTCGGTTTCACCATGGCGCAGCAGATCCAGACTCAACGTCATGCCGGGCGATCGGCCACAGCCGCTTCAGCGAAGGTCGCCATCTGCCCGTGCAGGTCGCAGGCCAGACGCAGCAACGGCACTGCCAGCGCGGCACCGCTGCCCTCACCCAGTCGCAAGCCGAGATCCAGCAAAGGTTCAGCGTTCAGCGTTTCCAATACATGCCGATGGCCCGGTTCAGCCCCGCGATGACCAAACAGCAACCACTCGCGGCATGCCGGATTCAGGCGCACTGCGACCAATGCTGCCACGCTGCAAATAAAGCCGTCGACCAGCACCGCCAACCCTTCTTGAGCGCAGGCCAGATAGGCGCCGACCAGCGCGGCGATTTCAAAACCACCGAGGTTGAACAACGTCTGCAACACGTCGCCACGCTGAGCTGCATGCAATGCCAGCGCGCGTTCAATCACCTGGGCTTTATGGCTGACACCCGCCGCGCTCAAACCGGTGCCTGGCCCAGTCAGATGCGCCACCGGGCAATCGAGCAATGCACAGGCCAACGCGCTGGCAGCGGTGGTATTGCCGATGCCCATCTCGCCACCGATAAACAGCTCGGAGCCTTCAGCAATCGCCCGCAGCACGCTGTCACGGCCGGCCTGCAAGGCTTGCGCGCCCTGGATTTGCGTCATCGCCGGACCGTGAACGAAGTTTGCAGTGCCTGGACCGATGTGCAGATGACGCACGCCCAGCAAACTCAACGAAGGCGTGACAGTGCCGAGGTCGACCACTTCCAGCCGCGCCTCAAGCTGCCGCGCCAATACGCTGATCGCCGCGCCACCGCTGACGAAGTTGTGCAGCATCTGCCCGGTGACTTCCTGCGGGAACGCCGAAACACCTTCGGCTACCACGCCGTGATCACCGGCAAAAATCGCGATCCACAGCTGATTCAGGCTTGGCTTGACCCGGCCCTGCAACCCGGCCAGTTGCACCGCCACTGACTCCAGTTGCCCGAGGGAGCCCGCCGGTTTGGTCAGTTGCTGCTGTCGGGCCGCCGCTTGCTCATGCGTTTGCGCATTGATCGGCTTGCACGGGTTCAACCACCAGGAATGAGTCATAACGCAGTACCTTTCAAAGTCAGGGGCAGGCCGGCGACGGTCAACACGACACGCTGACAGCGCTCAGCCAGGGCTTGATGCAACCAACCGGCTTCATCGACATAGCGGCGAGTCAATTCGCCCAGCGGCACGACACCCAGACCGGTCTCGTTGCTGACAAAAACAATTTCTCCCGGCAGTGATGCCAGACACTCCAGCAGGGCTTCACGCTCATGCGCCAAACGCTCGGGATCTTCCAGCATCAGCAGATTGGTCAGCCACAAGGTCAGGCAATCCACCAGTAAACAACGCTCGGCACTGGCGTTTTCGCGTAGCACCCGGGCCAGTTCCAGCGGCTCTTCGATCAATGCCCATTCAGGCGGCCGGCGCTCGCGGTGATGCGCGACCCGGGCACTCATTTCGCCGTCCAGCGGCTGGCTGGTGGCGATGTATGTCACTGCCAGGCCGCTTTCGCTGGCGAGCTTTTCAGCCAGACGGCTTTTACCGGAGCGGGCGCCGCCGAGGATCAGTTGCAACATGATTGAAATCCCTTAGAGCCCACAAAGTTCGCGTAAATAGCCCGTATCAAGATGCTTTTCCACCAAATCCGCCAACCGCTCGATATCGCGCTCGCGCAAGGCGTGGTAATCGACTTCCTGTACGTCCTGCAAACCGGCCCAGCGCAACAGCGCGCTGCATGCCGCCGGGGACTCGAACAGGCCGTGCAAATACGTGCCGAGCACCTGTCCGTCAGCACTTCGGGCTCCATCGTTGCGACCGTCATCCAGCAACACCGCCGCCTGCTCCAAAGCAACACCGGTGGTAACCCCGGCGTGAATTTCATAACCGCTGACTTCAGCGTTTTCCAACGTCAGATGTCCGCGCACATTGCGCAGCTGTTTCTCTTCTTCGAGCACGGTTTCGAACGCCAGCAAGCCGAGACCGGCACTGGAGCCCGCCGCGCCTTCCAGCCCCAGCGGGTCGTGCACGTGCTCGCCGAGCATTTGCAGGCCGCCGCAAATGCCGAGCAGCTTGCCGCCGTAACGCAAATGGCGGGCAATGGCCGCGTCCCAGCCGTTGGCGCGCAAGTAGTGCAGGTCGCTGCGCACGCTCTTCGAGCCCGGCAAGATGATCAGGTCGGCAGGCGGAATCGGCTGACCCGGCCCGATGAATTGCAGATCGACCTGAGGATGCAGACGCAGCGGATCGAAGTCGGTGTGGTTGCTGATACGCGGTAACACCGGCACCACCACGTTGAGCACCTGATCGGCTTTATCGGCCTGGCGCTGATCGATGCCGTCTTCGGCTTCCAGATGCAAATCCATGACATACGGCAGCACGCCGATCACCGGTTTGCCGGTGCGCTCTTCCAGCCAGTCGAGGCCCGGCTGCAGCAAGGCGATATCGCCGCGAAAACGGTTGATGATGAAGCCTTTGACCCGCGCCTGCTCAGTGGCTGACAGCAACTCCAGCGTGCCCACCAAGTGCGCGAATACCCCGCCGCGATTGATGTCGGCGATTAGCACCACCGGACAATCCACCGCCTCGGCGAACCCCATGTTGGCGATGTCGCCAGCGCGCAAATTGATTTCGGCCGGGGAACCCGCGCCTTCGACCATCACTACCGGATAGGCTGCACTCAAGCGTTCGTGAGAGGCGAGTACCGCTTGCATGGCGATGGCTTTGTAGTCGTGATAGGCGACTGCGTTCATGCTGGTCACGGCACGTCCGTGAATGATCACTTGCGCGCCGGTATCGCTATTGGGCTTGAGCAGCACCGGGTTCATGTCGGTGTGTGGCTCAAGGTTGGCCGCCTGGGCCTGCACAGCTTGAGCGCGGCCGATTTCGCCGCCGTCGGCGGTTACCGCACTGTTGAGTGCCATGTTCTGCGGCTTGAACGGCACCACGCGAACACCCTGGCGCGTCAGCCAGCGGCACAGCGCGGTTACCAGGGTGCTTTTGCCGGCATCGGAGGTGGTGCCTTGCACCATCAGCGTGGTCATGGGGTTTCCTTGGCGTAGGCTTCGAAAGCGAGTTCAAGGCGCAGCCAATCGGCTTCATCGGCCGGCAAGCCGAACCGCAGGCTGCTGTTGTGGGTGAACAGGCGCAGCAAGATGCCGCGCCGGGCCATGAATTCGTGCAAGTGCTCTGCGCGTTCGGTGATCAACCATTGAAACAACGCGCATCCACCGTGCGGCTTGAAGCCATGACGCTCAAGAACCTCTGCCAGACGCTGACTCGCTTCTTCACTGCGCAGACGCTGGCGAGCATGACCTTGGGTGTCACGCAAACAGACCTGACCCAATACCCGGGTCGGCCCGCTGACCGCCCAAGGACCGACCTGCTCGGCGAGCAGTTTGAGCAACTTGCGCTCAGCCAGCACAAAACCCAATCGCACCCCGGCCAGGCCGAAAAACTTGCCGAACGAACGCAGGACGATCAAGCCGACCTGATCGGTATAAGACGACAGGCTCAGCCGCGGGGTGTTGTCCATGAACGCTTCGTCAACCACCAGCCAGCCACCGCGCTGCGCCAGCCGTGCATGCCAGTCGAGCAGACGTTCCGGGGTCAGACTCAGGCCGGTGGGATTGTTCGGGTTAACCACTACCAGCACGTCGAGGCTATCGAGGAAAAAGTCGACTTCCTGCTCCAGCACTTCACGCACGACGTAGCCGTTGCGACGCCAGGCTTCGGCATGCTCGGCATAACAGGGCGAGAGCACGCCGACTTTGCCGGCGCGACGCAGGCGTGGCAGCAACTGGATAGCCGCCTGGGAGCCCGCGACCGGCAGCACCTGCGAGGCGCCATAGTATTCGCGTGCAGCCTGCTCCAGGCCGTCATCGGTTTCCGGCAAGCGTGCCCAGGCCCGTAACGGGATGTCCGGGATTGCCCACGGCCAAGGTGCCAGACCGCTGGACAAGTCGAGCCAATCGGCTTCGGCGATGCCGTACCGCAACGCCGCCTTGCGCAAGCGGCCACCGTGCTCAAGCATAAAACTCGGCTCCCACACAGAGGATCAGCAACCAAAGCCATACCCCACGCTGAACCAGCTGCCAGCCGCGATCGATGGAGTTGGCGTCTGCCGGCACACCTTCGCCCAGCTGTGGACGCTGATGCAGTTCACCGTGATAGATCGCCGCCCCGCCCAACTCGACGCCCAGAGCGCCCGCGCCAGCGGCCATCACCGGTCCGGCGTTCGGGCTGTCCCAGGTTGGCCCCTGCGTGCGCCAGCATTTGAGTGCCAAACGGGTTTTGCCCAGCAGCGCATAGGTCAACGCCACCAGACGCGCCGGAATATAGTTGAGCACATCGTCGATTTTCGCCGCCGCCCAGCCGAAGCGTTCAAAGCGCTCGTTGCGATAACCCCACATGGCGTCCAGGGTATTGCTCAGTCGATAGAGCACCACGCCCGGCGCACCCGCGACGGCAAACCAGAACAGCGCGGCGAATACCGCGTCGCTGCCATTTTCCAGAACCGATTCGGTGGCGGCACGGGCCACTTCGGTCGAGTCCAGCTCACTGGTCTGACGGCTGACCAGATAGCCGACACGCTTGCGTGCTTCATCCAGGTCGTCGCTGCGCAGGGCCTGAGCCACCGGCTCGACATGCTCACCGAGGCTGCGCAGACCGAGGGCGCAATACAACGCGAGAATCTCGACGATCCAGCCTAAATAAGGCAGCCAGGACAATGCCGTGATCAACAGGGTCAGCGGCAGCACCGCCATCACCCAGGCTGTGACGCCATGACTGCGCCAGCCACGGCCAGCAGAGTTGAAACGCTGCTCGATACGATCGGCAAAACGGCCGAACGCCACCAGCGGATGCCAGCGCTTGGGTTCGCCCAGCAGCGCATCCAGCGCTACGCCGGCGACACTCAGCAACGCCACACTCATTGACTCACTCCCCAAAAATTCTCGTACAACAGTTCACTTAGCGGACGCGCCTGCGCCCAGCCTTCAAGGACCAACATCGGCGCCGGGTAAAATTCCTTGACCGGTCCCAGGCACAACACCGCCAGCGGCTTGGCCCCCGGCGGCAGTCCGAGCAGATCCGCCAAGGCTTGCGGTTCGAACAACGAGACCCAGCCCATGCCCAGACCTTCGGCACGGGACGCCAGCCAAAGATTCTGGATCGCGCAGGACAACGACGCCATGTCCATTTCCGGTAAAGTCCGACGGCCAAAGATATGCCGCTCGCGATCATCCATCAGCGCGGCAACCAGCACTTCGGCGCAGTCGTTGATGCCTTCGACTTTCAGCTTCATGAAGTCGTCGGAGCGTTCGCCCAGCGCCTCGGCGGTGCGTACCCGCTCCTCTTCCACCAGTTGCTGGATCCTGCCGCGTAACGCTCGGTCGCTGATGCGGATGAACCGCCAGGGCTGCATCAAACCGACACTTGGCGCCCGATGCGCCGCTTCGAGCAACCGCCGAAGCAGTTCGGGCTCGACGCTGCCACCACTGAAGTGACGCATGTCGCGACGCTCGGCAATCGCGCGATACACCGCTTCGCGCTCGGCCTCGGAAAATGCGTTGTCGGTCATGGCCGCTTCGCGGGCGAGCCCGCCCCTACAAGATTCAGGTCTGGCGCAAACAGCGCGGCGATCGCAGATGGATTGGACGGGAAATAAAAATGCACATAAGACGCCGTCATCCGCCCGTCACGGTAAACCGCCTCGGCACCGCGCCCGCCGTTAGGGCTCAGGCCGCGAGCGATCGGCTCAAGCTCGGTGCTAGTCAATGAATGATGGTAGGTGTGGCCACGCAACGCGCCTTCAGGTAACTCGACCGCTTGCAGGGCCAACGCAGCCAGACGCTTTTGCATCACCGCATCACCGGCCAGCAGTCCCAGCAACTCAGCGCGCGTGCCATCGACATCAGTCAGTGAGTCGAGCAGATACAACATGCCGCCGCATTCGGCCAGCAACGGCCTGCCAGCGGCGTGGTGTGCGCGAATGGCATCGAGCATTGTGCGGTTTTCAGCCAACGCCACGTGGTGCAATTCCGGATAACCACCGGGCAGATACAGGCTGTCAGCTTCCGGCAGTTCGCGGTCATGGATCGGCGAGAAGAATTGCAACTCGGCGCCCATCGCCCGCAACAAGTCGAGGCTCGCGCCATACGTGAAGGCAAACGCTTCATCACGAGCCACCGCGATTCGCACACCGGCCAACAGTGGCTCGGCGGCAATCACATCAGGCGCAGCGAACTCGACGGCAGGCGGCAATGCCACTTCGCAGCTGCTGGCCAACGCCTCGGCCGCAGCGTCGAGGCGCAGATCGAGGTCATTCAATTCACTGGCCTGGACCAGCCCCAAGTGACGGCTAGGCAATTCGATTCCGGTTTCCCGGGACAAGGCGCCGTACCAGCGCAAGCCTTCAGTGAGGCTGCCTTCGAGCAATTGCGCGTGACGCAAGGTGCCGACGCGGTTGGCCAAGACACCAGCAAACGGCAAGTCCGGCTGATAACGTGCGAGCCCCAACGCCAGCGCGCCGAAGGTTTGAGCCATGGCAGTGCCATCGATCACACCCAGTACGGGTACGCCGAAGTGCCGCGCCAGATCGGCGCTGGACGGCGTGCCATCGAACAGGCCCATGACGCCTTCGATCAAAATCAGATCAGCCTCAGCGGCGGCTTCCCACAACAGCCGGCGACTTTCCTGCTCGCCGACCATCCACATGTCCAATTGATAGACGGGCGCACCACTGGCGCGCTCGAGAATCATCGGATCGAGAAAGTCCGGACCGCATTTGAACACCCGGACCTTGCGCCCCTGATTGCGATGCAAACGGGCGAGCGCGGCGGTGACGGTGGTCTTGCCCTGACCGGAAGCCGGCGCAGCAATCAATACCGCCGGGCAAAAACGCGGCTCACTCACAGCTCAACGCCTTTCTGCGCTTTGATCCCGGCCTGGAAAGCATGCTTGATCATGCCCATTTCGGTGACGGTGTCGGCCAGTTCGATCATTTCCGGCTTGGCACCACGACCGGTGACTACCACGTGTTGCATCGGCGGACGCGCCTGCAAGTCGCTGAGCACCTGGTCAAGGTCCAGATAACCGTGCTTGAGGGCGATATTCAGTTCATCGAGCACCACCAGACCAATGCTCGGGTCACGCAGCAATTCGCGGGAAACCTCCCATGCGGCCTCGGCGGCGGCGATATCGCGCTGGCGATCCTGGGTTTCCCAGGTGAAACCTTCGCCCATCACGTGGAAGCGCACTTGTTCCGGGAAGCGCCGGAAGAACAGCTCCTCGCCGGTACTGCTGCGCCCCTTGATGAACTGCACCACGCCGCACTGCATGCCGTGGCCCATCGCCCGGGCGAGCATGCCGAACGCAGAACTGCTTTTGCCCTTGCCGTTGCCGGACAGGACCAGCAGCAAGCCGCATTCATTCGGCGAGTTGGCAATGCGCTCATCGATCACGGCTTTCTTGCGCAGCATGCGTGCCAGATGGCGTTCGTCACGATCGGGGGAATCAGTCATGGGGGAGCTCTCCGTTGAGGCTGGATAACGGCGGGCAGGCATAGAAATAGACGGCAAGAAGCCTGGCATCGCCCACCGTGATGCCGCTGGATGGATCAGGCCGGTCTCCGGGCTCATGAGCGGCTGACGCCTGACTGCGCGCCTTCCCATATCGACCTTCGACACAGTGGCTCAAAGCGCAGCTTTTACTCATTTACCGTTGCGGGGGCAGCGCCGGGATCGTCGCCCGCTCTGTCAAAGAACGCGCCCTCACCGGCTTCCCTGTTTCACTCGGTCGACCACTGGGTCACAGAGCACCTGAAACAAGTCGCGAAGGTTAGAGGGTTGGGGGTGGAGCGTCAATTAAAGCCGGGGGCTCATCGATGGATTGAAACCGACCCTGATCAATAAACTGGCGCCAATCTTGTGCCACACTGAAAGCAGTGATATCAAAGAGCCACAACCTTACATTACAAGAACAAAGAGGGGGCAACATGCAAGGCATGATCATCAGTAACCCGAAGCTGGAATTCCTGCGCCCGGTACTGGAACGCTGGTTCGAGTGCATCGACCGTTACAACGCGGCACGCGGCGATAACGAAAGCCCTTACTGGTTTGACGAACGCGCCAACCTGAGCCTGCTTTCAGCTGCAGCATGGATGGCAGAAATGGTCACCCTTGAACAGACTCCGACAAAAAAGCAGATCGAAGAAGGCGAACGAAATGGCCGCGCCGATCTGTTTATCGCCAGCAAAGAAGAACGCGCCTACCTTCAAGCCACGCAACGCTGGCCGCGAGTCAACAACCTGAATCTGACCCAGGCCTTGCTCGATGTCGCGAGCGATGCGAAAAAAATCAGCTATGCCAGTGACCTGAAACTTGGCTGCCTGTTCGTTGCCCCGCAAAAGACCCAGCACAGCCCTACGCCGGAAGAACTCCAGGACATGGTCGACGACCTGCAAAAGGAACACACATGCGCCGTGGCCTGGTACTTCCCCTACGCCTACCGCAAATTGCACAACGAAGCCGGCAACTACCATCCGGGCATCGCACTGCTGCTCAAAGAGGCTCGCGGCTGACAGGTTGAACCTTAGGCCAATCAGGGTCTAGCGCTTGCGGCACAGCGTCAAACCATCGCCCAGCGGCAACAATGACAGATCGACACGCGAGTCATCCTTCAAGGCACGATTGAGTGCCTGGATGGCTCGGGTGTCTTCGCTCGCAGGATTGTCTTCCAGTACTCGCCCACTCCACAGCGTGTTGTCGAATACCGCCAACCCACCGCTTCGCAGCAGCCGCAAAGCGCTTTCCAGATACGCCGGATAGTTGGCCTTGTCGGCATCGATGAAGATCAGATCGAAACAACCGCCCTGCCCTTGCTGCTCAAGTTGAGCCAGGGTTTGCAACGCGGGGGCCAAACGCAAATCGATGCGCCCGGCGAGACCAGCCTCCCGCCAGTAGCGGCGCGCCGTGGCGTTGTAGTCTCCGGGAATGTCACAGCAGATCAACGAACCGTCATCCGGCAAGGCGGCCGCCATGCACAAGGCGCTGTAGCCGGTGAAGGTGCCGACTTCAAGCAAGCGCCTGGCGCCCGTCAGCTTGACCAGCAAGGCGAGGAACTGACCTTGCTCGGGCGCCACCTGCCAGCGCGCCATGGGCAGTGCCTGGGTTTCGTCACGCAAGCGGCGTTGCAGCGGCGTTTCGCGCAGGGAAACGTCGAGCAGGTAGTTATAAAGGGAATCGTCGAGATTGAGTGTGCGAGCGGTCATGACAACCCCTGCGAACTAGAAATTGTGCGCCAGATGCTCAGGCTCGATAACACGCTTGGCGCTCAGGTAGGCTCTCTGCCAATAGGCCTTGGACAAACTGTCGAGCTTCACCGTACCACCCGTGGCGGGTGCATGCACGAAGCGACCTTCGCCGACATAGATTCCGGCGTGGCTGACTTGCGAGCCGCCATTGGTGGCGAAGAAGATCAGGTCACCGGTTTGCAGAGCCTCTTGGCCAATGTTCGGCGCTTGCATGCCGATCATCTCGCGAGTTGAACGCGGCAGGGAAATGCCCGCTGCATCGCGGTAGACGTAGCCGATCAGGCCGCTGCAATCGAAACCTGAATCCGGCGTGTTGCCACCCCAACGATAAGGCGTGCCGACCAGACCCAGCGCGCGAATCAGCACGTCTTCAGCGGCAGGCGAGAACGATTGGGCGGGAGCGAAAACCGGGGCGCGAACGACTTTGACAGGCGGCGGAGTGCGGCTGGCGCAGGCGCTGAGCAGCGCTGCGAAGAAGATGAGTACAAGGCGGGCCGACATCGTCATATACAGAACATCCTGATCTGGCTGCGGCTTTCTCTGCCGAGAGGCTGAAAACAAAACCGCGTAAGCAGGGCTTACGCGGTTAGTTAGTCAACAATAGATCAGGATTCTAGCGGCTACGCGCCAAACTTCAAGTAAGACTTTAAGTTAGCCTTACAAAAAGTCCGTTTACTTGCGTGCCGTGACTGTCGTTGGTGCCATGGCGAGTGCTCGCTTGGCCTCAATGAAGGTCTTGCTCCAGTAGCTGTCGCCCAGATTATCGACCCGGACACCACCGCTGCGGCGGCTGCTGGAATGGATGAACTGGTCATCACCCAGGTAGATCCCGGCGTGACTGACGCGACCGCGACGACCATTGGTGGCGAAGAACAGCAAGTCGCCAGGCTTCAGGTTGTTGCGCGAAACCAATGGCGCATTCACGTTGATCATTTCGCGAGTGGAGCGCGGCAGGTTCATGCCAGCCTCTTCACGAAACAGATAACCGATGAAACCGCTGCAATCGAAACCGGCTTCAGAGGTGCCGCCCATGCGGTAACGGGTACCGACCAGGGACAGGCCACGCTCAAGGATGCTGTCGGCCAGAACCGGAAGCTGGTAAGGCTTGCTGCTGGCAAAGTCGGCCAGTTCTTTTTCGGTAGCCAGCTCTTCCTGATAAATAACGGAAGACTGGGCAGTCGCTGAATTTTTAATCTGCTGATCGTTTTGTTGTTGCGAGACCGGGGAATGAACCGCGCAACCAAAAAGCAGGGTGACAAGTGCGAGAGGCACGAGGGGTGCGAAGCGATTTAGCATGGGCACGACCGTGGCTGAAGTTTTAAAGATGGCGAGACTATGCCTTCTATCGTCCTCATTTGCAAATTCAATCGATCCAAATGTGACTTATCGGTTTCTCGTTAACATCTAAGCGCTTAAGCCCATTTTAAATCTGCACGCGCCGCGAATACCCTTCCGGAAGCGGGTTTCCTGACGCCTGAAAGATGCCGAAACGCGCTACAGGCCGCGGTTTTACCAGCCCAGGGTTTCTTTGAGGAAGGGGATCGTCAGCTTGCGCTGAGCCTGCAAGGAGGCCTGATCGAGGCGCTCAAGGAGCTCGAACAACGCGCTCATGCTGCGTGTACCGCGCGTCAAAATAAAATGCCCGACTTCGTCGGTCAGGTGCAGGCCGCGACGTGACGCGCGCAATTGCAGCGCACGCAACTTGTCTTCATCGGACAGCGGCCGCATCTGAAAAATCAGTGCCAGGGTCAAGCGGGACTTGAGGTCAGCCAGTTTTACCGGCAATTCGCGCGGTGAGGTTGACGCAGCGATCAGCAGGCGCCGACCACTGTCTCGCAGGCGATTGAACAGATGGAACAACGCCTCTTCCCAGTCAGCCCGCCCTGCGACTGCCTGCAAGTCATCCAGGCAGACCAGTTCGTACTGTTCAAGGTTGTCGAGGATTTCGATACCGCGATCCAGCAACTCGGCCAACGGCAGGTACACCGCCGGCTCCCCCAACTGTTCGAAGCGCAAGCACGCGGCTTGCAGCAAGTGCGTACGCCCTACGCCGTCCTTGCCCCAGAGATAGATCAGGCTTTCGGTCCAGCCGGCGTCGGCTTCGCACAGCCGCTCGACATAGCCGAGTGCAGCGGCATTGGCGCCAGGGTAGTAGTTGATAAAGGTAGCGTCATCACGCAGACGCACACCTAGGGGCAGCTGAATCGGTTTCATGCTGACTGAACAGTTCAAACGAACCGTTAGTGGCCTCTGTGTAAAGTTTGCAAAGTTTATACCCGTGACGCCAGCCGCACAATGCAGCAGACCATAAGCAAAATCAAAGGTTTGCGTTAACTTGCGGGGATCGCCGGGGTTTGTTTGACGGCGTATGTGACAGCCGGGAGAGTTTTACAGGCTCGCCCGGCAATGCACCGGGCGTCCTTGAGCACTTGATCGACAGGGCTGATCAATCCGAATCGTCCACACCGCTATACATGCCAGAATCTTTATATAAATCATGTAGATGGCGAACAAGCACCATGATCACCGCCGCCACTGGCAACGCCAGCAGGATCCCGGTGAAACCAAACAGCTCTCCACCCGCCAAAATCGCAAAGATCACCGCCACCGGGTGCAGGCCAATCCGGTCCCCCACCAACAACGGCGTCAGCACCATGCCTTCCAGCGCCTGACCGACCATGAACACCGCGACAATCCCGATCATCGGATACAGATCGCCACCAAACTGAAACAACCCGGCGATCAACGCAGCGCCGATCCCGATCACAAAGCCCATGTACGGCACGATTGCTGCCAGACCGGCAATCAGACCGATCAACAGCCCCAACTCCAGTCCGACCAGCATCAGGCCCGCCGCGTAGATCACACCCAACGCCAGCATCACCAGCAACTGCCCACGAACAAATGCGCCGAGCACCTCGTGACACTCACCCGCCAGCGAGACTACACGCTCTTCACGATCACGCGGCAACAGGCTGCGGATCTTCGCCATCATCAGGTCCCAGTCGCGCAACAGGTAAAAACTCACCACCGGGATCAACACCAGATTGGCCAGCCAACCGATCAATGCCAAACCCGATGCGGTGGCCTGGCTCAGCACGATCCCGACGATGTCAGTGGCCTGCCCCATGTGCTCGGTGATCGCGGCCTTGACCTTGTCGAACTTCCAGAACCCATTCGCCAACCCGAATTTCGACTGCGCCCAGGGCATCGCCGTGTGCTGCAACCAATCAAGCATTTGTGGCGCCAGTTCATACAAGCGGAACAGCTGTTTGGCCAGCATCGGCACCAACACCAGCAGCAACGTCATGACGACCAGGGTGAACAGCGCGAATACCGCAACCACACCCCAGGTTCGCGACAGGCCAAATGTCTCCAGTCGATCCACCAGCGGGTCGAACAGATAGGCCAGTAACAGCGCCACCAGGAACGGTGTAAGGATCGGATGCAACAGGTACACAAATGCGCACAGCAGGGCTATCCCACCAAGCCACACCCAACGCCGTGTATCGGCCATGAATCACTCCAGCTTCTATATAAGGAAAGAAAAATCTACCAACGGAAACTCAACTGCGCTTTGGGCGCGGGTGCCGGGGCGACCGCGGGTGCCACACCGATGACCGCAGGCTGAACCGGTGCAGCCGCAACGCCCGCCGGCACTTCTTGCAACTTCGCCAGACTCAATTGCGCTCGCAACTGATCGGCACTGCCGTTGACGCGATACACGATCCGGTCGCCATCGACACTTTGCAGGTGCGCACCAAACGGTTCCAGCAAGCGCCCCAACACCGCGTAACGCTCCAGGTTCATGCCTTGCACCTCAAGCACCTGCTCGGTGGACGCTCCCGGCCTGGCAACGAAACGCGGCGCCAGGCGCTGACTCACCGCCAGCAGAACCGCATCGGCCACGGCCGCACTGTCGCCCCCTTGCACGCTGCCTTGCTCGCGTTGGTCACCCAGCCATAAATGCCACTTGGCCTGCCACTGACCACCCTCTTCCCGCGCATGCACCGCCAACAGAGCGTCCGCGCCGTAACGTTCAGAGATGCCATGCAGCGGCGCCGGATCATTGCCTTCCAGATGCGGCGCGGTGGCGACGATCTGCTCGTTCAAGTCTCCCAGCGGCAGGCGCAACGGCAGCCCCCGATGCTGTGCAGCACGCCGCAGCGGCGCGGCACTGGCCTGACCGTCGCCCACCAGGCTTGAGCCTTCGGTCGAATCGTTCAGCCACCAGCCGAGAATCGACGGCCGATTGGCACCCCACAAGGCCAAGCCTGCCTGACGCAGTGCCCGATCGGTGCTGACCGGATCGAAATCGACTTGCAGGCTTTCCGGCGGTCCGGCGTCGTAGCCATATCGGCTGATGATCTGCTGCGGGTCCTTGCGAATCGCCGCCAGCCCGGGGCTCTGTGTTGCCTTGGCATCACCGGTCAGACGCAGCACCAGGGTATCCAGCGCACGCTGGGTGGCCTGATCGCGCTCCTCCGGGGCCTGACTGCTGACCGGCTCGCGCACTTGATAGAGACCGTTAACGGTTTGGGCATGACTCGCCAGGCTGACCAACGACAAACAGCCCACAAACAGTAATTTACACAAACGCATGGAGGATTCCCGACGACAAAAAGCGGCTGGAACAGACCGCATGAACAGACTTGAGCAAGGCTGTGACCGCCGGCCTGCGCAAAACATTCACGCAATCGATGGAAGTTTTCACTCTGTCATAACGATAGCCGGTTAACGGCTATACCTTATACAGCCACGAGCGAGGTCACCAGCACGGGCATTTTCGGTTTTTTTAACACGATATGCCTCTGCCCGTCGGCCCGAGGATGGCCGCTGCCCCTCAAGCCTGATAAAATCGCGCGCCTTCGTAGACCGGCAACGGCTGGGTACTCTGAAATACTTGCGCGGCAATCGTGCCAGACGTATTTCAGCGCACTCGCCGAACTCGGTCGTTACCCCTGAATCCCCCCTAAAGGCCTGGATCATGAGCAAGCAACCCTCCCTGAGCTACAAGGACGCCGGTGTAGACATCGACGCCGGTGAAGCATTGGTCGAACGCATCAAGAGCGTCGCCAAGCGCACTGCGCGCCCGGAAGTCATGGGCGGCCTGGGCGGTTTCGGCGCCCTCTGCGAAATCCCGGCTGGCTACAAGCAGCCCGTGCTGGTATCCGGCACCGACGGCGTCGGCACCAAGCTGCGCCTGGCTCTGAACCTGAACAAGCATGACAGCATCGGCATCGACCTGGTTGCCATGTGCGTCAACGACCTGGTGGTCTGCGGTGCCGAACCGCTGTTCTTCCTCGACTACTACGCCACCGGCAAACTGAACGTCGACACCGCCGCTCAAGTCGTCACCGGCATCGGTGCTGGCTGCGAACTGTCCGGCTGCTCGCTGGTAGGCGGTGAAACCGCTGAAATGCCTGGCATGTATGAAGGCGAAGACTACGACCTGGCCGGCTTCTGCGTGGGCGTGGTCGAGAAGTCGGAAATCATCGACGGTTCGAAAGTCGCTGCTGGCGATGCCCTGCTCGCCCTGCCGTCTTCCGGTCCGCACTCCAACGGCTACTCGCTGATCCGCAAGATCATCGAAGTGTCCGGTGCAGACATCGAAAACATCCAGCTCGACGGCAAGCCGCTGACCGACCTGCTGATGGCGCCAACCCGTATCTACGTGAAGCCGCTGCTCAAGCTGATCAAAGACACCGGCGCAGTCAAGGCCATGGCCCACATCACTGGCGGCGGCCTGCTCGACAACATCCCGCGCGTTCTGCCAAAAGGCGCGCAAGCTGTGGTTGACGTAGCGAGCTGGACCCGTCCGGCCGTATTCGACTGGCTGCAAGAGAAAGGCAACGTCGACGAAACCGAAATGCACCGCGTGCTGAACTGCGGCGTCGGCATGGTGATCTGCGTTGCCCAAGAGCACGTTGAAACCGCGCTGAACGTATTGCGTGAAGCCGGCGAGCAACCTTGGGTCATCGGTCAGATCGGCACCGCTGCCGAAGGCGCGGCGCAGGTCGAGCTGAAGAACCTCAAGGCGCACTGATGTCTGCCACCTGTGATGTCGTGGTGCTGTTGTCCGGCACCGGCAGTAACTTGCAGGCCTTGATCGACGACGCGCAGAACGCGGACAACCCTGTGCGCATTCGCGCGGTGATCTCGAACCGCGCTGATGCCTACGGCCTTCAGCGTGCCAGGGACGCGGGTATCGACACCCGCACCCTGGATCACAAGGCTTTCGAAGGTCGCGAGGCCTTCGATGCCGCCTTGATCGAATTGATCGACGCCTTCCAACCCAAGCTTGTGGTACTGGCCGGATTCATGCGTATTCTCAGCGCTGATTTCGTCCGTCACTATCAGGGTCGCCTGCTCAATATCCATCCTTCGCTGCTACCCAAATACAAAGGGTTACACACTCATCAGCGAGCGCTGGAAGCCGGCGACACCGAACATGGCTGCAGCGTGCACTTCGTCACCGAGGAACTCGATGGCGGACCACTGGTCGTACAGGCAGTAATACCGGTAGAGTTGCACGATTCGCCGCAAAGTCTGGCGCAACGGGTTCACGCCCGCGAACACCAGATTTACCCGATGGCCGTACGCTGGTTTGCCGAGGGCCGACTGAGCCTTGGCGAACAGGGTGCTTTACTGGATGGTCAGTTACTCGCGGCCAGCGGTCACTTGATTCGAAACTAGGAGATTTTATGCGTCGCGCCCTGCTCTTCGCTTGTGCTCTGCTCGCCCTGCCCCTTGCGCAGGCGGCAGACCTTCAACCGTTCTCCGCCAGCTACACCGCCGACTGGAAGCAGCTCCCGATGAGCGGCTCGGCCGAACGCAGCCTGTCGAAAAATGACAACGGCTCCTGGACCTTGAATTTCAAGGCCTCCATGCTGGTCGCCAGCCTGACCGAAGAAAGCACCCTGAAGCTGGACAAGGACGCCTTGCTGCCCCAGTCATATCGCTTCGAACGCGGCGGCCTGGGCAAAGCCAAGAAGGTCAATCTGGACTTCGACTGGACCACCAAGATGGTCACCGGCACTGATCGCGGCGATCCGGTCAAGGTACCGCTCAACACCGGCATGCTGGACAAGTCCACCTACCAACTGGCCCTGCAGCGCGATGTAGCCGCCGGCAAAAAAAGCATGAGCTACCAGGTGGTCGAAGGTGAAGACACCGACACCTACGACTTCCGCGTGATTGGCCAGGAGAAAGTCCAGACCAAAGCCGGTTCGGTCGATGCGATCAAGGTTGAACGTGTTCGCGACCCGACACAGAACAAGCGCATCACCGAAATGTGGTTCGCCAAGGACTGGGGCTACATCCTCGTAGCCTTGCGCCAGGTCGAGACCGACGGCAAGGAGTACAACATCATGCTCCTCGACGGTACGGTCGACGGCAAGGCTGTCAAAGGCAGCTAAGCAAGTAGATTGAAATGAAGAAGCCTCGCGATTGCGAGGCTTTTTTTCGCCTGTCGTTTTGTGTCCAAGCCGTTGGAAACATGAAACTTCTGTCATGAAACCCAACGCCCTGCGACCGAATGTCACGGCCTGCAAGGGCTGCGGGATTTTTTCAATTTCTGCAAAAGATCGTTACCGACCGCAGGCATTTACTTAGCAAGCTAACAAAACATATAACAAAGGCCTGCACACGCCTTGCTGCAGAACAATCGAGATTGGAGCCAGCAGATGACTGTAAAAGTAACTGAACGCGACGATTCACATAAATCCCACGAAGGCGTAGCCGCCGGCATCCGGATCTGGGACGTCTATCAACAAGACATGCTGGTGGGGATGTTCCACTCCGAGAGCGATGCCCACAGCTACAAGGCCGAACTGGAAAATCTGGAACAGCAACGAGACGCCCGTTCCGTGTAATGACCGCATTGAAAACGACAAACCCCGCCAATGAGCGCAATGCTGTTCACTTAAGCCGATGTTTCAGGCACAACCGCAGTTGTGGCGAGGGAGCTTGCTCCCGCTGGGGCGCGAAGCGGCCCTGAATTGGGCCTGCTACGCAGTCCAGCG
>NZ_JBYSXY010000008.1:86645-250383 GCF_058782685.1 Pseudomonas sp. FW306-02-D09B | reverse complement strand
GTAAGCGCTGTGAGGCGTTGAGCTAACCAATACTAATTGCCCGTGAGGCTTGACCATATAACACCCAAGCAATCTGCATGCTTCGAGAGAAGAGCCAGATTGCGGTGTGTGAAGACGAAACGAACCGAAAGTTCGAGCTGCTCACAAACACCGAGATCTATCACATACCCAATTTGCTGAAGCGAGACCAACAGGTCACGACTCAGTACCCGAATTTCTTGACGACCATAGAGCATTGGAACCACCTGATCCCATCCCGAACTCAGCAGTGAAACGATGCATCGCCGATGGTAGTGTGGGGTTTCCCCATGTGAGAGTAGGTCATCGTCAAGATTAAATTCCGAAACCCCAATTGCGAAAGCAGTTGGGGTTTTGTTTTGCCTGCGAGAAAGTGCCCGGACAACCTGACTAGGTTGCCCGCGCCAGCTTCCACTGCCTGGCCAGATGCACATAGACAATCACGTTGATGAGAAGCACCAGGCAGCCCAGCCCTAGCTGTATCGCCGGTGTCAGTCCCGCCGGGTATATCAACGGCCACACATAGTGCTCGATGAAACTGTCACTGTAACCGTCCTGTCCGGCAGATTGGCGCCAGAGGTTTTCCCAACGGGTCAGTGGGCAGGTCAATTGAAAGACTTCGACGACCACGCCCCACACGGCTGCCGGCACGTGCCACCAGATCAAGTGCCGCCATTTGAGCGTCAACAAGCCTCCGAAAAGCACGAACAGAATGAACACTAGATGAAACAGTACCAGCCCGTCGGCGGCTATTCGGTAAAGCATGACGACTCCGTCCTCTGATTATTTTCCATAGCCGCCGAATATGCGGTTTTGTTGAAGTAAGGCTGCTCGCCTTCAGCAAAACCACACGTTCACGTGGTGATTTTTTGTCCTGTCTCTCGCCACCTATACTCAAAATACCATGGCTGGAAATGCTGCTCGTTCCGTTCGGACAGCGTAAAGGTTAGCGCTGCCGTGTCATTTCTAGGGGACTGCGATCTTGAATCTGCGTTTCCTGCACGTTGTCTTGTTAGTGGTGTTGGCAGGATGTGCCACAGTACATCGTGCCTCCGAGCCGACTGCGCCGGTTGTAATCTCGGAAGCGACCTGGCAGCAGATTGATCAAGACATAGACACCGCATCGTTGGCCTCCAAAGGCGTAGTCAAGCGTTACACACGCAGCGCCATGGAGCGCTGGAGAGAGCTGGTCTACCAGCGTACTGAAACAGACTTCATCCCATGGTTTACCAACTATTGGACCCAGCAATGGCTGTCTGCGAAGGTGGGCTGGTACAAGATGAGCAGCGGAGGAGAGGTCGATCCAGTGGTAAACCGGCTAACGGTCTATCTACAGGAGCAATACCATGAACGCGTGCTGGACCCCGTCGCCAAGGTCACCGATCCCAACGCGATCATGGTTGACGCAATTGCTCTGTATTTACAGACCCTCGACGCGCATCTCGTGGAGATCCAGCAGCACTACAGCGCACCTCAAGATCAATTCGACCGTCGACTCAACGACATTCCGGCAATTGCGCTGGCACCTCCGCCCGCACGCAACGCTTCGCTCTATCAAATTGCTCATGCTGAACCGGTTACCAAACTGCCAGCCTATCAGGCCTTGATCGAACGGGTTCGCAGCGCTAACAGCGGCGCGGGAGCCGGGTTATCGGACGCCGGTATATCGTCGGTGGCCAAGCGAGCCGGCGAAAAACTTGAAGCCGAGATTGCCACGCGCAGTGCCGCCGGTGCTGTTGCCGCGGCAGTTGGCCGAGTAGCGGGGGCAGTAATTTCTGTGGTGTCGGCGAGTGTTGGTGCTGTCTCGAACGAGCATGATCGGCCGGAGACGGAAGCGCAGCTACGCAAAAGCCTGGGCGACGCGTTCGACAAAGCGTGGCTTGGGTTGATAGAAAACGAGGCCAATGGGGTAATGGCGGGGGTCTACTACATTTCGGGGCAGATAGAAGGCAGTCTCGCCAAAAACCTGCCGCTCGTGCCCGAACCTGCACCTCTGGAGTCTCCTCTGCAAGGCGGTCAGGCTCTTCAGTAGGAAAATAGCCTACCTCTGCTACTCAACAGTTGGACATCCATTGAGGGGCGCGCTGGCCATTTTGCTGATCAGGCCGGCCAGTCGTTTTACGTTATTTTGATGAGCCACCACCAGATCATCAACGGTCGATCCCGCCGGTGTTTGCAACGTTGTGCGGCAGGTCAGCGGTGCGCTGTTTGCATCTGCTCCCGAAGTCCTCAGGCGCCATTTCACATCGACGAGTGCGTACTGACCGGGGACAGAATCAAAACGCTGCACATCGACCCGCAGCGAGACATCGCGCTGAGATGTCGTGCCAGACAGTTGATTGAGCAAGGCACTTTTCAACTCGTCGGACAGGCTGGCCCCCCACCATTCGGTTTCCAGAATTGCCAGGCCGCTGTTGCCCTGACGAATGACGATTTGCGGGCGGTCGACCTGAGGCGGCACGGTGACCCGCTCAATCTGGATATCTGCGCCGCCACGCGCGCCTGCGGTCAACTGGGCCGGGATCAGGGTATGGTAATGAATCGGATCACTGCGGCATGCGACGAGCAACACCACCAGGCTGAGCAACGAAACTTTCAGCGAAATAGCCATGGGCTTGCTCCTGGGTCAGTTGCTCGAAGACGGCTGCAGGTCTTGTGTCGGGGCACCTTTGGGGCGCCCGCGCAACAGGGATTCAGGATGACGAGTCAGGTAGTCTGACAATTCACGCAGCGAGCGTGATGCGCGTCCGAGTTCGTCCAGGGTTCCACTCAATTGCTCACGTTGTGGCGAGCCTTCGGCGAGGGTCGAACTGGCCGATTGCAGGGTTTTACTCAAGTCCTGCAAGGTGTTCTGTACACTTGGCAGCGTCGTGCTGTTGACTTGTTTAAGGCTTTTGCGCAGTTCAGTCAGGTTGTCATCAAGGTTATTGGCGATGCGCTCGATCGGCAGTTTGTTGATCTTTTCGATCACTGCCTGAAACTGCTCTTGCAACTGCTCGAGGCTCGCAGGAACAGTGGGTATCCGCATTGGCCGGGCGTTGGGGTCGAAGGCAACTTTTTCGGCTTTAGGGAAGAAATCCAGTGCAATGTACAGCTGTCCGGTCAACAAATTGCCACTGCGGGCCTGGGCGCGCAGGCCGTTTTCGACAAAGCTGCCCATGAGTCGATTAACCGCCTGTTCGTCGTCGGGGTTGTAGTTCAGGGCCTTCAGCATTTTGATATGGGCCTGGCCCAGACGTTGCGGATAGATCACGATGCCCACGTTGATGGGGAAACTGTGGGCCTTCTCATCGTAGTCAAGATTGATCGCGACCACCTTGCCGATATCCAGTCCCTGGAATTCCACGGGGGCATCCACCTTCAAGCCGCGCAATGCCTGATTGAAACGCAGCGACAGGAATTGCGCCTTGCCGTTGGGTGGGGCAAGGGCGGTCTGTTGATTGTCGAACAGCTCGAAGTTTCTGTTTTCGGCCGCCGGTTGGTCGTTGGGACTGTAGTCTGGAGCACGAAAGGTAATTCCGCCCACCAGCAAGGCTGACAGTGACTCGGTTTTGAACGCAAAGCCATTGGCGCCCACATCGATGGCGATACCGCTGACGTTCCAGAAACGAGTGTTTTCAGTGACGTAGACATCGTTCGGCGCCTTGACGAAGACCTGGATGTCCACCCCCTTGCCCTCGGAATCCAGGGTATAGGCGACCACTTGCCCCACCGGGATTTTGCGGAAGTAAACAGGAGAGCCAATTTCCAGTGAGCCGAGATCCTGGGTGTGCAACATGAAATGCTTGCCCGGTTCACCAAAGGTGAGGGGGAGCGGGGCTTCAAGACCTATGAAGGTTTTGGCGCGGGCATCGGCGCGACCGGCGTCGGCACCGACAAAGGCGCCCGAGAGCAACGTGTCAAATCCAGACACGCCGCCGGCACCAATGCGTGGCCGCACGACCCAGAACTTCGAGTCTTCGCGGGTGAAGGATTCCGCCTGTTTGACGAGTTTCACCGTGGCGTTGACGCTCTTCTGGTCATCGCTCAATTCGACCTCGGAGACATGGCCGATCACCACGTTGCGGTATTTGACCTCGGTCTTGTTGGCGATGAGACCTTCGCCAGTCTTGAAGTTGAGAATGATGGTTGGCCCCTGTTGCAGTATGTTGTGCACCACCAGGGACACCCCGACCAGCACTGCGACGATCGGCACGATCCATACCAGCGAAATACTCCAGCGACGGGTCTTGATGTTGGCATGGCCGGGGACTGGCTGTCCCTCAGCGGCTTGCGACTCCATCCATGACCTCCTTGGATTTTCGGTTTTCCCAAATCAGGCGCGGGTCAAAACTCATTGCCGAGAGCATGGTGAACACCACCACCAGACCAAAGAACAGTATCCCCTGGCGGGGTTCGATATCGCCCAGCGCCTGGAACTTCACCAGCGCCGCTACCAGTGCGACGACAATCACATCGAGCATCGACCAGTAGCCGATCAGCTCGACAAAACGGTAGAGTTTTGAACGCTCTTTGCGAGCCCAGAGGCTGCCGCGTTGTACCGTGATCAGCAGCAGCGAGAGGGCCACGAACTTGATGCCCGGCACCGCAATACTGGCGATGAAAATGATCAGCGCAATGTCCCAGGCACCATGCTCCCAGAACTCCAGCACGCCGCCGATGATGGTGCTTTCAGAGTCGCTGCCCAACATGCTGGTGTTCATCACCGGCAACAGATTGGCCGGGATGTAAAACACCATTGAGGCCAGCAGGTATGCCCAGGTTCGGGTCAATGAGTTGGCTTTGCGGGCATGCAAGGGGGCACCACAGCGCTCGCACTCGTGTGGGTGGTCGGTCATGTCACAGGCATTGCCGCAGCTGTGGCACAGGCAAAGGTTGAGATCGCGGGCTTCAGGTGCTGTGTTCATAGGGTGTCCCACAGGTCGCGAACATCGCGGCCGGCAATCCGGATCAGCAGCAAGCTCAGCACCGAGAGGGCAAACAGGCCGATGCCCGGTAGCACATCAAGCAGACCTGCAAGTTTGAACACCGAGACCAGCGCCCCCAGTAGGCAAACCTCAAGCATGCTCCAGGGCCTTAGCGTTTCCAGCCAGCGCATGCACAGCCTGAATGCCGGTGAGCGCCTGGCCGCCAGGGCAAAACTCAACACCCAGACCAGCAACAGCAGTTGAATGATGGGGGCGATGATCATGGCGATGGCCGCGACCATGGCCATGAAGGTGATCGGCCCCTGGCTGAGCGCCAGCACCGAGTCCCATAAAGTGGCGCTATTTTTCAGGCCTTTGAGGCTGATGCTCATCACCGGATAGAAGTTGGCAAAAATCCACAGCACGGCGGCCGTCAGGCTCAAGGCCAGGCGTTGCTCCACTGACAATCCGTTGTAGCGCTGAAGTACCCCGCCACAACGCGTGCACAGGGCAGTTTGATGTTTGGCGAGCGCCACTTTTTCATACACGCAATCGCAATGTTCACAGATGATCAAATGATCAGTCCTGGTCATGGTTCGCGCTCAGGGGAAGTCGGAAGCTACAGGCCGTTAAATGAATATAGAAGCCCCTCGCGATAGAGCAAATCCAATGTACGAGACTGAGGCAAGACGGGGGGGCAAGCGCTGGTAGCTTGCGGCTGTCACAACCAACAACTGCGAGTTCTTGAGGACCGAGAGCGCGCAGTCAGTGGTTTGGGTTGATGGGCGAGAGAAGTTATTCGCCGCGGATGTACTGCTCCAGTTGCTGGATCAGCTCGGCCTGCTCGGCAATGGCTTCCTTGACGAGGTCGCCGATGGACAGCAAACCCAGCAGTTGACCGTTTTCCACCACCGGCAAATGGCGCAGGTGCTTGTCGGTCATGATATTCATGCAGGTTTGCACGGATTGATGGGAGTCCACCGTGATCACTGGCGAGTTCATAATGTCGCTGACGGGCGTGCCGACCGAAGAGCGACCTTTGAGCACCAGTTTGCGCGCATAGTCGCGCTCACTGATCACGCCAACTATTCGACCGTCTTTGAGTACCGGCAATGCGCCGACGTTTTTTGCGGCCATGACCATCAGGGCTTCGAGCACCATCTGATGCGAGTTGATGGTATGAACCTGCTGGTTCTGTTCGGCCTTTAACTTGAGCAGTTGCGCGACGGTCTTCATGAGGGCCTCTCCGGTGTTGTATTTATCAGGCGTCGCCAAGCGCGTTGACGCTTATACAGAATCATAGACGCAGGCCAACAGAGCAAGAGGGCAAAGCGGCATTCAGGGGTTCTAAAAGCGTCATCGAAGGGAGTTTGCGCTATCAGCAGTGCGGTTTCGCTCTTGGCAGTCGCTGATAGCCCGGACGGGCTATCAGCGTCGTGGCGCGCTCGCTTAGCAGTAGCGATCGATCACGCACACACCGGACTGACCCTGTGCACTCTTCCACGCCTGATTCAGCGTCTCAAGAACACGCGCGACAAAGTCTTTGTCGGCGGCAGCTTTCTTGCCAACATAACCCTGGCCGCGACGGTACATCTTCAATCGGGCACGCAAGTCATGCTTGTTCTTTTCGAACTCATCTTCATGAGCGTGGGGCGACAGGCAGTCGATATGCACCTGGCCAGACTCGGCAATCCACAGGATATGGCTGTCATGGCTGTCTTTGTGTGCTGCGAACATCCGAGCCAGTTCATCAATAGTCGGTTGATTGTTCAGATTCATTTGTAAGCCCCTTGACCAGTGTTTGATCTGTCTAGTTGGTTCGCTAATTCACTTCTCTGCATCGGTAAGTTGATATCTGGTACCGAAACCAGGGCGACAGTGGGTGTCTGCCGAATATCGGCAGGGCCTTGAGCAGGATGCATGTAGTCTTGCCGAGAAACTGCTACGCACGTGCGGCACAGCGGGGAGAAACAGCGATTACCTGGACGTTGTTACCGACATTATTCAGCTCGGCCACAAGCATCTTGAGGATTGATCGCCAGCGTTTCTCGTCCTTGTACTGGACGCTCATGCTGGGTCAGCTTCATCAATCTGCCTTGTGGGCAGTACACATCCGGGAGCAGCTCGGCGGTCAGTCGAGCTTTTTCACAACACTTTTGCCAATGCTCCCGATCGGGGAGACGTCCGCATCATGCAAGGGGAAAAACAACTCGTCAACGGTTTTGTAGTGAATATTTTAAATCACTACATAAAACGCTATGGCGCCCGCAGGGTCGGCCTAGAGCCTTGTCCTACAATCACTTGCGCGGCAAACGCAAAGGCAGCCGTGAGCACCGATGACGCGTAGAATCACCCTGTGAAATAGTCTTCGAGGTTGCAGTGGTGGATTTACAGCAGGGCTTCGTCTTGACCCGGCATTGGCGCGATACCCCGGCCGGCACGCAAGTCGAGTTCTGGTTGGCGACCGATCAAGGCCCAAGGCTTGTCCGGCTGCCGGTTCAGCCGTCGGTGGCGTTCATTCCCGAGCAGCAGCGCGAGCAGGCCGAGTTGCTGTTGCGCGGCGAGCAGGGTGTCGAGCTTCGCCCGCTGGGGTTGCAGGATTTTCAGCATCGGCCGGTGTTCGGGCTGTATTGCCAGCAGCACCGCCAGTTGATGCACCTCGATACGCTGTTGCGCAGGGCCGGTGTCGATGTGTTTGAGGCGGATATTCGTCCGCCGGAACGCTACCTGATGGAGCGCTTCATCACCGCGCCGGTATCGTTCACGGGAACGGCGGACGACTCCGGCACACTGCTCGACGCTCATCTCAAGCCTGCGCCTGGCTATCGCCCACGGCTGAAGCTGGTTTCGCTGGATATCGAAACCACCGAGCAGGGCGAGCTGTATTCGATTGCACTGGAAGGCTGTGGTCAGCGTCAGGTCTACATGCTCGGGGCGCCAAATGGCGATGACTCGTTGGTGGATTTTGCGCTTGAGTACTGCGACTCACGAACCCTGTTGCTGAAAAAACTCAACGAGTGGTTTGCGCTCCACGACCCCGATGCAATCATCGGCTGGAACCTGGTGCAATTCGACCTGCGCGTGCTGCACGAGCATGCCCGGCGGCTGGCCGTGCCGTTGCGCCTGGGGCGCGGTGGCGAGGAGATGCAGTGGCGCGAACACGGTTCGGGCAACAATCACTTCTTTGCCGCAGCGGCAGGCCGACTGATCATCGATGGCATCGAGTCACTGCGCTCGGCGACCTGGAGTTTCCCCTCGTTCAGTCTGGAGAACGTCGCGCAGACGCTGCTCGGCGAAGGTAAGTCGATCGACAATCCGTACCAGCGCATGGACGAAATCAACCGCATGTTCGCCGAGGACAAGCCCGCGCTGGCGCGCTACAACCTCAAGGATTGCGAGCTGGTCACGCGGATATTCCACAAGACCGAACTGCTGACCTTCTTGCTCGAGCGCGCCAGCGTCACCGGTTTACCGGCCGATCGCAGCGGCGGTTCGGTTGCCGCGTTCACTCACCTCTACATGCCGTTGATGCACCGTCAGGGCTTTGTCGCGCCGAACCTCGGCGAGCGTCCTCCGCAGGCCAGTCCCGGCGGGTTTGTCATGGACTCGCAACCGGGGTTGTACGAATCGGTGTTGGTGCTCGACTACAAGAGCCTGTACCCGTCGATCATCCGGACCTTTTTGATCGACCCGGTGGGGCTGGTGGAGGGCTTGCGCCACCCCGACGGCAGCGAGTCGGTGCCGGGTTTCCGTGGTGCACGTTTCTCGCGGACGCGGCACTGCCTGCCAGCGATTGTCGCCCGTGTATCGGAAGGCCGGGAAGTTGCCAAGCGCGAGCACAATGCACCGCTTTCCCAGGCCTTGAAGATCATCATGAATGCGTTCTATGGCGTACTGGGTTCCAGTGGCTGCCGGTTTTTCGATACACGCCTGGCGTCATCGATCACCTTGCGCGGGCACGAGATCATGCTCAGGACTCGCCAACTGATCGAGGCGCAAGGGCACGCGGTGATTTATGGCGACACCGACTCGACTTTCGTCTGGCTGCGGCGTGCTCATGGTCAGGAAGAGGCGGCGCAGATCGGCCGGTCTCTGGTCGAATTCGTCAACCAATGGTGGCGCGAGCATTTGCTGCAGGAGTTCGGTTTGCACAGCGTGCTCGAACTGCAATTCGAAACGCACTTTCGACGGTTTCTGATGCCGACCATTCGCGGCGCAGAAGAGGGCAGCAAGAAGCGCTATGCCGGGCTGGTGACGCGCGCCGACGGCACTGACGAAATGGTCTACAAAGGCCTGGAAACCGTGCGCACCGACTGGTCGCCGCTGGCCCGGCAATTTCAGCAGGAACTCTACCTGCGGATCTTTCACCGTCGGCCTTATCAGGATTACGTTCGCGAGTTTGTCCGGGCGACGCTGGCCGGTGAGCATGATGACTTGCTGATCTACCGCAAGCGCCTGCGCCGGCCATTGGACGACTATCAACGCAACGTACCGCCCCATGTGCGGGCCGCACGCCTGGCCGACGAATACAACGATCGACTGGGCCGGCCACTGCAGTATCAGCGCGGCGGCTGGATCAGTTACATGATCACGGTGGCGGGACCCGAACCGCTGGAAACCCGCAGCGCGCCGATTGACTACGACCATTACGTCAGCCGCCAGCTGCAGCCGGTGGCCGACGCGATACTGCCGTTTGTCGATGATGATTTCAGCACGCTGATTGGCGGGCAATTGGGCTTGTTCTAAGCCTCAGACCATCGCCAGCGGATGTTTGCGAGTGGGCGCGCCAAACGCTCGATCCAATGCCTGAAGATCTTCATCATCGAGCTTCAGTTCGCCGGCGGCAGCGTTCAACCGCACGTGTTCTGGGTGTACCGCTTTGGGGATGGCAATCATGCCGTTCTGACGCAGAATCCAGGCCAGTGACACCTGGGCCGCAGTGACGTTATGGCGTGCGGCGATCTGCTTCAGTGCCGGCTCGACCAGGAGGCCCCCGGCCTGGGCAATCGGACAATATGCCATTAACGGCATGCGCTGTTGCTGGCACCAGGGCAGCAGGTCGAATTCGATGCCGCGCTCCTCAAGGTTGTAGAGCACCTGATTGGTCGCGCAGGTTCCAGGGCCCAGTTCATGCAGGTCCGCCAGATCGAAATTGGACACGCCCCAACGGCCAATCTTGCCGTCGTCGCGCAGGCGTTCGAACGCATCGACGGTCTCTGCGAGCGGGAACTGGCCGCGCCAGTGCAGCAAATACAGATCGATGTAGTCGGTTCCCAAACGGCGCAAGCTGCGTTCGCAGGCCAGAGGAATACCGCGTTGGCTGGCGTTGTGCGGGTAGACCTTGCTGACCAGAAACACCTGATCGCGAACACCGGTAATGGCTTTGCCAACCACCTCCTCTGCGCCGCCCTCGGCATACATTTCTGCGGTGTCGATCAAGGTCATTCCCAGCTCGATGCCGGTGCGCAATGCAGCGATTTCACGGGTTCGTTGTTGCGGATCTTCACCCATGCGCCAGGTGCCCTGACCAATGACAGGGACGGGCACCCCAGCCAGTTCAAGCGTACGCATCACAACCTCCAGACGAGACTTGATGAATAGAAATTGGGCCGCAGCGAAGCCAAGAGGTTCTATCGCACATTTGACGCCATCCATTGCATATATTTAAAAGGAATAAATATCTAGTTATTTATTCCTTTGTTCTTTGTTCAATCAAGTGCATTTTAAGGCCATGCACAGCCGTGCTCATGTAGCCATTTCGACAGGAAGCCTAGTCATGACCATCAAAGCAATCAACGTCCGCAATCAGTTCAAAGGCATCGTCAAGGAAATCCTGGAAGGGCCGGTGGTCTCTGAAGTCGATGTACAAACCGCTTCCGGGATTGTCACTTCGGTGATTACCACGCGTTCGATTCGCGATCTCGAGTTGGTGGTGGGCAGCGAGGTCATCGCGTTCGTCAAATCCACCGAGGTCTCGATCGCCAAGCTCTGACGCGAGAGCCCGGCGTCACGTTCTCTCACAGAGCCGTCATGGTCGGCTGCCCTCGGCGATGACGGCGGCTTTGCTTTCCCGGGTGTAAGTCAGTACGAAGTGCGCCGCGAGACCGAAGATCAAACCCCAGAAGGCGGCGGCCAAACCGAGGAAACTCATGCCCGAGGCGGTGACCAGGAAGGTGATCAGCGCCGCTTCACGTTGCTTCTCGTCCGCCATGGCGCCGGTCAACCCGGCGCTGATTGCACCGAACAAGGCCAGGCCGGCGAGGGAGGCAATCAACTCTTTAGGCAGGGCGGAAAACACCGAGGCCAGGGTCGCGCCAAAGGTGCCCATCAGAATGTAGAACACCCCGCAGGCAATCCCGGCGACGTAGCGTTTGTCGCGGTCTTCGTGGGCTTCGCGGCCGGTGCAGATCGCCGCCGTAATCGCTGCCAGGTTAAAACCGTGGGAGCCGAACGGGGCCATCAGAATCGAGCCAATCGCGGTGACCGAAATGATCGAGTGCGCCGGGGTGTTGTAGCCCGAAGTGCGCAACACCGCCATGCCGGGGACATGCTGGCCGGTCAGGGTCACCAGAGCCAGTGGCAGACCGATGTTGATGATTGCGTGCCAGCTCCACTCGGGGGCGATGAAGACCGGGTGGGCCACGGCGATGGTGATCGAGCTGCTGTTGAGTTCACCGAACGAGGCAGCCACGGCGCAACCGATAATCAGCACCGAGAGAATCGCGTAGCGTGGCGAAAAGCGTTTGAAGATCAGATAGGTCGCGATCATCGACAGCACCAACGCCGGTTGCAGCTTGATCGAGGTGAACAGCTCTGCGCCGAAGCGAAACAGAATACCCGCGAGCATGGCGGCAGCGATGGCTTTGGGCAGGCGACTCATCAGTTTGTCGAACGCACCGGACAAACCGACCACGGCGATGATTACCGACGCCACGACATAGGCACCGATGGCCTGGGGCAGGGTAACGGTGGGCAGCATCGATACCAGCAATGCCGCACCCGGCGTCGACCACGCGGTGATTACCGGAATCCGCAGGCGCCAGCTCAGGAACAGGCCGGTAATGCCGCTGCCGATGGAAATGGCCCAGATCCACGAAGACACCACGTCGTTGGGCAGATGGGCTTCCTTGGCTGCCTGAAACACGATGATCAAAGGGCCGGCATAGGAAATGATCACGGCGATGAAGCCCGCAATGACCGCTGACAGGGATAGATCCTTTTTGAGTGTGTCCATGATGTCTCGATTTGGCGCGGCAGAGTCGCGCAGTGATCAGGTGGGGAGGATTGAGTCGATTGATTCGATTCTAGATGAGTGTATTTGATTAAATTGAGTTGATTCAATAGGTGGTGAGACTGTTATGAGATGTTTTCTTGCTATCAGTGCCTGTTTTTTGGTCGAATGTTATTTAATTGATTGATTTATAAGTATATTAATACTCTAAAAAATATCTTCAGGTTGCGATGCATACCGATTCAATTGTTGAGTCAATCGACTCAATTTACTGATTGAGTCGATTGATTAGTTGCCTAACCTCCATGTGATATGCTCGGATATTCATCATTTCTACGATGGGCAGTGAACATTCATGTGGGTTCCCCAGCTAAGCGAGTTCAGCCAGCCGATGTATTTGTCGATTGCCGATGCGTTGGCGCGCGATATCAGCAGCGGCGTGCTGAGCGAAGGTGATCGTCTGCCGACCCTGCGGGAGCTGGCCACCACCTTGAATGTCACGCCGGGCACCATCAGTCGGGCCTACAGCGAAGCCCATCGACGTCGTCTGGTGCAGGGGGAAGTGGGGCGGGGCACTTATGTGCTCAATCAAAAGCAACTGGAACTGCCAGCCGGCAACAGCGCCGCGTCGCTGAACCTGGGGCAATCCGAATTACTCGATCTGTCGATCATCAAGCCCAGCAGCGAAACCCTGGAATACTGGTTGCGCGGTGCGTTGGTGGGCATGGCCAAGAGCACCGACTTCGCCCGTACCCTGGATTACGCGCCGGACGGCGGTCACCCGGCTCATCGCGAAGCGGGTGCGCAGTGGTTGCGCCATTCGTTGCCCGATGCGCAATGGCAGCAAGTGGTGATCACCGCCGGTGCCCAGCATGGCTTGATGGTCGCGATGAGCGCCCTGACCAACGCCGGTGACCTGGTGCTCTGCGAAGAACTTTGCTACCCCGGCATCATTTCCCTGGCTCATGGTCTTGAGCGCCGCCTGCGTGGCGTGCCGATGGACGATGAAGGGATCATTCCCGAAGCGCTGCGCGAACTGTGCCTGCGCGAGAGGCCAGCGATGCTGGTTTGCGTCGCGACCTGCCAGAACCCGACGGCGGCGATCATGTCGCAAAAACGCCGAGCACAAATCGCGGCACTGGCCGAAGAGTTCGACTTCATCATCCTGGACGATGACATCTACGGCTTCCTTGCCACCGATCCGTCGATCAAGCCGTTGTCGGCGTTTGCGCCGGATCGTTCGGTGTACCTGACCAGTCTGTCGAAATCGGTGATGCCGGCGCTACGCATCGGCTATCTCTATAGCCCGCCCAAATTGCTCTCGCGCCTGACCTCGATGGTGCGCAGCAGCGTCTGGATGCCGTCGCCGCTGACCGCGCAATTGGCCAGCAATGTGATTACCGAAGGCCTCGACAAAAACCTGATCCGCATCCAGCGCAACGAAGCCGCCGGGCGGCAAGCGATTGCCCAGGAAATATTTGCCAATTTCGAGCTCAAGACCCAGCCGTATTCCTACCACATCTGGTTGACGCTGCCTGAGCCATGGACCAGCGACGAGTTCACCATGCTGGCTCGGACCCACGGGGTGCTGGTGCTCAGTGGCACGCAATTTCAGGCCGAACGTTCCGGGATTACCCGCTGCGTGCGGGTGGTGCTGATGTCGCCCACCAGCCAGGACGAATTGCGCTTCGCCCTGACCAAGCTGACCAGCCTGATCGATTCCGACCCGCGACGTTACTACTGAGATCACGAGGGCGGCCTGGAAGCAAAAAGGGCGCCCGAGGGCGCCCAAAATCACCTTAACCGAGGAGCCAGGTGAGGCCGTTCGTGTAACTGCGGCGGTGGTAAGGCGCTGCGTGAACGGAATTGCGTGACACGCCCGAAGGCGCACCGTTATCTATTCAGTGCTGTCGCGGTGAAACGCGACGGCGTTAAGCCGTCGCACCGATCTGTTGGGTAGCAGGTCGTTGTGAAGCCGGTTGCTTCCAGGATTCGCTGGCGGTCTGATCCATGGCTTCCTGGATCGCACGCTTGCGAGTGGCTTCGGCCTTGCGGCTGAAGTACCAGACCATGAAGGTCACGATCGATACCGCCAGCAGAATCAGGCTGGCCACGGCGTTGATCTCGGGTTTCACGCCCAGACGCACAGCCGAGAACACTTCCATCGGCAAGGTCGTGGAACCCGGCCCGGAGACGAAGCTCGCCAGCACCAGATCGTCCAGCGACAGGGCGAACGACATCATGCCGCCTGCTGCCAGCGACGGCGCGATCATTGGAATGGTGATCAGGAAGAACACCTTCAATGGCCGGGCACCGAGGTCCATCGCGGCCTCTTCGATGGACAGGTCCAGCTCACGCAAGCGCGCCGATACCACCACCGCCACATAGGCGGCGCAGAACGTGGTGTGGGCGATCCAGATGGTGACGATGCCACGTTCCTGCGGCCAGCCGATCATCTGCGCCATGGCCACGAACAGCAGCAACAACGACAGGCCGGTGATCACTTCCGGCATCACCAGCGGCGCGGTGACCAGGCCGCCGAACAGTGTGCGGCCCTTGAAGCGGGTGACTCGGGTCAGTACGAAAGCCGCCAGCGTCCCCAGCGCAACCGCCGCAATCGAGGTGTAGCAGGCAATTTCCAGCGAACGAACCACCGAGCCCATCAGTTGAGTGTTGTCCAGCAGGCCGACGTACCACTTCACCGACCAGCCGCCCCAGACGGTCACCAGTTTCGAGGCGTTGAACGAGTAGATCACCAGGATCAGCATCGGCATGTAGATGAACAGCAGGCCGAGCACCAGCATCATTCTTGAAAATCCGAAACGGTTCATGCCCGTCCCTCCATCTCTTTGGCTTGGCTACGGTTGAACAGGATGATCGGCACAATCAGGATCGCCAGCATCACCACCGCCAACGCGGACGCCACCGGCCAGTCACGGTTGTTGAAGAACTCCTGCCACAGCACGCGACCAATCATCAGGGTTTCCGGGCCGCCGAGCAGCTCCGGAATCACGAACTCACCGACCACCGGAATGAACACCAGCATGCAGCCTGCGATGATGCCGTTCCTGGCCAGCGGGACGGTGATTTTCCAGAAGTTGTTGAAGTTGCTTGAACCCAGGTCCGATGCGGCTTCCAGCAGACTGCCGTCATGCTTGACGAGGTT
Organism: Pseudomonas sp. FW306-02-D09B; assembly: GCF_058782685.1. NCBI lineage: Bacteria > Pseudomonadati > Pseudomonadota > Gammaproteobacteria > Pseudomonadales > Pseudomonadaceae > Pseudomonas > Pseudomonas sp. FW306-02-D09B. The sequence goes on along the minus strand of NZ_JBYSXY010000008.1, from coordinate 235,061 downwards.
GGCGTACAGCGGCAGCACCATGAACGGCAGGTACGCATACACCACTCCGATATAGACCGCGGTGTTGGTGTTGAGGATTTCGATCGGCTCTGAAATCAGCCCGGTCCAGAGCAAGAAGGCATTGAGCAAACCGTTGTTGCTGAGGATGCCCATCCACGCATACACGCGAATCAGGATGGCGGTCCAGGTCGGCATCATGATCAGCAGCAGCAAGACGTTCTGCGCTTCCTTGCTGGCCTTGGAAATGGCGTAGGCCATCGGGAAACCGATCACCAGGCACATCGCCGTGCTGAGGGCGGCCATTTTCAAGGAGCCCAGATAAGCCGAGATGTACAGCTCATCGTCGCCGAGCATGGCGTAGTTGCCGAGGTTCAACAGCAGCTGGAATTTCTGCTCAGCGAAGCTGTAGATCTCGGAGTAGGGTGGAATGGCCAGGGCTGCTTCAGAAAAACTGATCTTCATCACCAGGAAAAACGGCAGCATGAAGAACAGGCACAGCCACAGGAATGGAATACCGATCACGACTTTACGGCCGCTCGGCAAAAACCGCTGAAACTGCTGAGTGAGAGTGTTCATGCGCGCAGTACCACGCCGCTGTCGTCTTCCCACCAGACGTAGACCTGATCGTCCCACGTCGGGCGTGTGCCACGGCGTTCGGCGTTGGCCATGAACGACTGCACGATCTTGCCGCCAGGCAGCTCGACGTAAAACACCGAGTGCCCGCCGAGGTAAGCGATGTCGTGAACCTTACCCTGGGACCAGTTGTAACGGGTATCGGGTTTGAGGGTGCTGACCAGCATTTTTTCCGGGCGGATGGCGTAGGTGATCGACTTGTCCTGCACCGAGGTACTCACGCCGTGACCGACGTAGATCTTCTGTTCCAGGTCCGGGCTGTGAATGATCGCGTGACCTTCCAGGTCTTCTACAACGGTGCCGTCGAAGGCGTTCACGTTGCCGATGAATTCGCAGACCATGCGGCTGACCGGCGCTTCATAGATATCGACCGGACTACCGATCTGCGCGATCCAGCCCAGGTGCATGATCGCGATGCGTTGGGCCATGGTCATGGCCTCTTCCTGGTCGTGGGTCACCATCACGCAGGTCACGCCGACGCGCTCGATGATTTCCACCAACTCGAGTTGCATCTGCGAGCGCAGCTTTTTATCCAATGCACCCATCGGCTCGTCGAGCAGTAGCAGTTTCGGGCGCTTGGCCAGCGAACGAGCCAGTGCCACACGCTGACGCTGACCACCGGAGAGTTGATGCGGCTTGCGCTTGGCGTACTGGGTCATGTGCACCAGCTTGAGCATTTCTTCGACGCGGGCTTCGATTTCGCTGGCGGGCAGACGGTCCTGCTTCAGACCGAAGGCAATGTTCTGCGCCACGGTCATGTGCGGGAACAGCGCGTAGGACTGGAACATCATGTTGATCGGTCGCTCGTACGGCGGCATATCGGTGATGTCCACGCCATCGAGGTAGATCCGCCCTTCGGTCGGTCGCTCAAAGCCTGCCAGCATGCGCAGGAGTGTCGATTTGCCGGAACCCGAACCACCGAGCATGGCGAAGATTTCGCCTTGGTGGATGTCCAGGGACACATCGTCTACGGCAATGGTTTCGTCAAATTTCTTGGTTACGCGGTCGACTCTCACCAGAACCTTTTTCGGTTGCTGATTACCTTCTAGAGCCTTCCTGTAAATGCTGGAGGCGTTTGCCATGTGAAACTCCCAACAGGTGTCAGTCGTCGGGCCAATACGGCCTGACTTAATAGTTGATTGCGAACCCGCACCGGGTACGGCCCTTGTAGGAGTCGAGCTTGCTCGCGATGGCGGCCTGCCAGTCAGCATTGATGTCGACTGTCAGGGCCTCATCGCGAGCAAGCTCGGCTCCTACAAGGGTTACCCGTGTCGGTCGGGCTAATTCGGCGCCGCCGTCCTGGCTGCCTGGTCGTACTTGTTGTTATTGCGGTGTGTCGTTTTCGTGAGTCACGGATGCGCAAGGGCGCGCCCGCCCGACTCACGTGGGCAGTAAATGGATTAATCGAGTGTTCAGTCAGCGCGTATTACGCAGCGCCGCCCGTTGCCGACATGCGTCGCCAAACGCCTGGAAAATACTCAAGTAGGGAGGGTTGGCCAGGACCTGCCATTCCGGGTGCCATTGCACGCCGAGGGCGAAGGCCTTGCTGTGCTCTACGGAGATCGCTTCGATCAGGCCATCGGGAGCGATGGCTTCGGCGCGCAGGCCGGGAGCAAGTCGGTCGATGCCTTGGCTGTGAATCGAATTGACCTGGAACACCGGCGGCAATTCCAGCGCTTGGAACACACCGCCCGGTTGCACGCTGACCGCATGAGCCGGTGCGTACTGCACCGCCAGGTCCGGATGATCCGCTTCCCGGTGATCAAGCATGCCGGGCAATTCGTGGACCTTCTGATGCAAGCTGCCACCGAACGCCACGTTCATTTCCTGAAAGCCGCGACAGATACCGAGCACCGGAACACCGGCGGCAATCGCTGCACGCAATAAGGGAAGGGTGGTGCTGTCCCGGGCAGGATCGTGATCCGTGCCGGGTGCGCTGGCGGGGCCATGATAGTGGAAGGGTTCCACATTCGATGGCGAGCCGGTCAGCAACAAACCGTCGAGATGCGCGAGCAGCTCATCAATCTCGGTTAGTTCGCCTAAGGAAGGAATGACCACCGGCAGCCCCAGAGCCGCGACGCTGACAGCACGCAAGTACTTGTCGCCGCTAACGTGGTAGGGGTGCAGGCCAATCTGTTTGACGCACGCAGTAACGCCGATCAATGGCTTGAGTGCCATTTTTATCACCTCGAAGTTTCACACTTGAACGAGCTTTTCCGGAGCTTAGCCTCGTTGATTTTAATTAACAACTCTCATGTAAAAAATTCTAAACGCAAAAACGGTCGGGAATCCGGGCTGGCGCGGGTTTTAGGCGCTAAAGAGGCCGGTGAGTGGCTGAGTCGGCCAATAAATTCAACGTTAAAGGCGCTTCGTTCGCTATTGACTTCACTTTGCCTTTCGGATTGACTGGGCTCGTGAAAGTGCGGTGAACATAATAATTAACAGCTAATAGGTGCATCATGTCGGTCCCTCTGCGTGCCGTTCAACTCAACGAAGCAAACGCATTCCTTAAGAAATATCCTGAGGTTTTGTACGTCGACCTTCTGATTGCGGATATGAACGGTGTGGTGCGCGGCAAGCGCATCGAGCGCACCAGTCTTCATAAGGTTTACGAAAAAGGCATCAATCTGCCGGCGTCACTGTTCGCTCTGGACATCAATGGTTCCACGGTGGAAAGCACCGGCCTGGGCCTGGACATCGGCGACTCCGACCGAATCTGCTACCCGATTCCCGGCACCCTGAGCATCGAGCCTTGGCAGAAGCGCCCCACCGCGCAACTGTTGATGACCATGCACGAACTCGAAGGCGAGCCGTTCTTTGCCGACCCGCGTGAAGTGCTGGCCAATGTGGTGCGCAAGTTCGACGAGATGGGCCTGACCATCTGCGCCGCGTTCGAACTCGAGTTCTACCTGATCGACCAGGACAACGTGAACGGACGTCCGCAGTCGCCACGCTCACCGGTTTCCGGCAAGCGTCCGATGTCGACCCAGGTGTACCTGATCGACGACCTCGACGAATACGTCGACTGCCTGCAAGACATCCTTGAAGGCGCGAAAGAGCAGGGCATCCCGGCTGACGCCATCGTCAAGGAAAGCGCCCCGGCGCAGTTCGAAGTGAACCTGCACCACGTCTCCGACCCGATCAAGGCTTGCGATTACGCGGTGTTGCTCAAGCGTCTGGTGAAGAACATCGCCTACGACCATGAAATGGACACCACCTTCATGGCCAAGCCGTATCCGGGCCAGGCGGGCAACGGTCTGCACGTGCACATTTCGATTCTCGACAAAGAAGGCAACAACATCTTTGCCAGCGAGGATCCCGAGCAGAACGCCGCACTACGTCACGCAATTGGCGGTGTGCTCGAGACCCTGCCGGCGCAGATGGCCTTTCTCTGCCCGAACGTCAACTCGTACCGTCGTTTCGGCGCTCAGTTCTACGTGCCGAACTCGCCAAGCTGGGGCATCGACAACCGCACCGTTGCGGTCCGTGTACCCACCGGTTCTGCAGACGCCGTGCGGATCGAGCACCGGGTGGCCGGCGCTGACGCCAACCCGTACCTGCTGATGGCCTCGGTGCTGGCCGGTATTCACCATGGCCTGACCAACGAAATCGAGCCGGGCCCACCGGTCGAAGGCAACAGCTACGAGCAGAACGAACAGAGCCTGCCGAACAACCTGCGCGATGCACTTCGCGAACTGGACGACAGCGAAGTCATGGCCAGGTACATCGACCCGCTGTACATCGACGTGTTTGTGGCGTGCAAGGAAAGCGAGCTGGCCGAGTTCGAGAACTCCATCTCGGACCTTGAGTACAACTGGTATCTGCACACGGTCTGACGGCCAAACCCCCGTCCGTTAGGGTGAAACACTCATCAAATGTGGGAGCGGGCTTGCTCGCGAAAGCGGTGGATCAGTCGCCATCAATGTTGAAGGTGATGGCCTCTTCGCGAGCAAGCCCGCTCCCACATGGGTTGTGATTTTCTGATCCTTAACTGGCAGGCCTTGGTCCGACAACTACTTATTCCTCTGCGTTGAGTCACTTCAATGGCAATTACTCGCAGCGACTGGGAGCAACGCTTCCAGTCCTTAACAATCGAAGGTCGGGCATTCATTGACGGCCACTACTGCTCGGCACTCAGTCGCGACACCTTTGAATGCGTGAGCCCGGTGGACGGCCGCTTCCTGGCGAACGTCGCCAGTACCGACGAAGCCGACGCGAATGTGGCGGTGCAGGTTGCGCGCCGGGCGTTTGAGTCTGGCGTCTGGGCCAAGCTGGCCCCGGCAGAACGCAAGCGCATCCTGGTTCGTTTCGCCGATCTGATTCTGGCGAACCAGGAAGAACTGGCGCTGCTGGAAACCCTCGACATGGGCAAGCCGATCAGCGACTCCATGGCCATCGACATTCCAGCGACCGCCAACGCGATCCGCTGGAGCGCCGAGGCGATCGACAAGATCTACGACGAAGTTGCAGCGACGCCGCACGATCAGTTGGGCTTGGTCACTCGTGAACCGTCGGGCGTAGTCGCGGCCATCGTGCCGTGGAACTTCCCGTTGATCATGGCCAGCTGGAAGTTCGCACCGGCCCTCGCGGCGGGTAACTCGTTCATCCTCAAGCCTTCGGAAAAGTCGCCACTGACGGCAATCCGCATCGCTCAACTGGCGCTCGACGCCGGTATCCCGAAAGGCGTGTTCAACGTGCTGCCGGGCTTCGGTCACACCGTCGGCAAGGCGCTGGCGCTGCACATGGACGTCGACGTGCTGGCCTTCACCGGCTCGACGGCGATTGCCAAGCAACTGCTGATCTACGCCGGGCAGAGCAACATGAAACGCGTCTGGCTGGAAGCCGGCGGCAAAAGCCCGAACGTGGTGTTTGCCGACGCCCCGGATCTGCGCGCGGCAGCTACAGCTGCGGCCAGTGCGATTGCCTTCAACCAGGGTGAAGTCTGCACCGCCGGTTCGCGTTTGCTGGTGGAACGTTCGATTCGCGAGCAGTTCATCCCGCTGCTGGTGGAAGCACTGCAAGCCTGGAAACCGGGGCATGCCCTTGATCCGGAAACCACCGTCGGCGCGGTCGTCGATCAGCGCCAACTGGACAACGTGCTGCGCTACATCAGCATCGGCAAAGAGCAGGGCGCCCAACTGATCGCGGGCGGCAATCGCGCCCTTGAAGACACCGGAGGCCTGTACGTGGAACCGGCAATTTTCGACGGTGTGACCAACGCCATGACCATCGCCCGGGAAGAGATCTTCGGCCCGGTGCTGTCGCTGATCACCTTCGACACCGCCGAGGAAGCGCTGGCGATTGCCAACGACAGCATCTTCGGTCTGGCCGCCGGCGTCTGGACCAGCAACCTGAGCAAGGCGCACACCTTCGCTCGCGGCTTGCGCGCCGGCAGCGTCTGGGTCAACCAGTACGACGGCGGCGACATGACCGCGCCGTTCGGCGGGTTCAAGCAGTCGGGTAACGGTCGGGACAAATCGCTGCATGCGTTCGATAAATACACCGAACTCAAAGCGACCTGGATCAAGCTCTAACACTTCTACAACGGCGGTCGCAGGCGCGTGCGCGCGACCGTTCGGGAACTCAATCATGCAAAAACATGTAAACAGCTACTACGCCGCAACCCGCAACGAGACCATCGATTTTCCGGTGCTCGAAGAGCTGGTCGAGTGCGATGTCTGTGTCATCGGCGCGGGCTACACCGGTTTGTCGTCGGCCCTGTTCCTCAGTGAAGCGGGCTACAGCGTCACCGTGCTCGAAGCCGCCAAGGTCGGCTACGGCGCCAGCGGTCGCAACGGCGGTCAACTGGTCAACTCCTACAGCCGCGACGTCGATGTCATCGAAGAGCGTTACGGCGACAAGACTGCCGAAGTGCTGGGCAGCATGATCTTTGAGGGCGCGGACATCATCCGTTCGCGCATCAAGCAGTACGACATCAAGTGCGACTACAAGCCCGGCGGCATTTTCGCAGCGCTGAACAAGAAGCAGCTCAAAGGCCTGGCCGAGCAGAAAAGCAGCTGGGAGCGCTACGGCAACAAGAACCTGAGAATGCTCGACGCGGCCGAGATCAAGCGCGAAGTCGGTTGCGACAACTACGTCGGCGGCCTGCTGGACATGCAGGGCGGCCACATCCACCCGCTGAACCTGGCACTCGGTGAAGCCGCGGCCATCATCGGCCTGGGCGGCAAGATCTACGAGCAATCAGCAGCGGTGGAAATCACCTACGGCGAGCCGATCACCGTGCGCACCGCTAAAGGTGTGGTGCGGGCCAAATACCTGCTGATCGCCGGTAACGCCTACTTGCCTCAGGACCTCGACAACCGCGTCACCCGCAAGAGTATGCCTTGCGGTTCGCAAATCGTCGTCACCGAGCCCTTATCGGCCAAAGTCGCCAAGAGCCTGATCAGCAATAACTACTGCGTCGAAGACTGCAACTACCTGCTTGATTACTACCGCCTGACCGCCGACAACCGCTTGCTGTACGGCGGCGGCGTGGTCTACGGCGCCCGCGAACCGGACGACATCGAGCAACTGATCCGCCCGAAAATCCTCAAGACCTTTCCGCAATTGAAGGACGTGAAGATCGACTACCGCTGGACCGGCAACTTCCTGCTGACCATGTCACGCATGCCGCAATTCGGTCGCATCGAGAAAAACGCCTACTACATGCAGGGCTACAGCGGCCACGGCGTCACCTGCTCGCACCTGGCTGGCAAACTGATCTCGGAAATGATCCGCGGCGACGCCGAACGCTTCGATGCGTTCGCTTCCCTGCCGCACATGCCCATGTTCGGCGGCCGCACCTTCCAGGCCCCGCTCACCGCCATGGGCGCTGCGTATTACGCGCTGCGTGACCGTTTCGGTATCTAGGTTGCACCTCGCCGGTGGCCACCGCTAAATGGGGCCGCCGGCTTTTTTATCAGCCGTTTATCGAACCTGCTGAGCAACACCAGCAAACGTGATTTAATAGCCGCCTTTCACGGTTCCGGGACAGGGGAACGGCGTGATACGCGGCCACCGCGCCCACCCGTCACCCACCCCCATTACCCTTAAGTCGTTCTCACATAAGGCTGTCATGGATACGGGTTCTCGACTCAAATTAGTACGCGAAAGCTACAAACTGTCCCAGCGCGAGCTGGCCCGGCGTAGCGGCGTCACCAATGCCACCATCTCCCTGATCGAACAGAATCGAGTCAGTCCTTCTGTCAGCTCCCTGAAAAAGCTCCTCGAAAGCATCCCCATGTCTTTGGCGGACTTCTTCACCTTCGATCAACCGCCCCAAGAGCACAAATACGTCTTCCGCGCTAACGAGCAGCCCGACCTAGGCCGTGATGGCCTGCGTCTTTTGCTGATCGGCGCGTCGGTGCCGAGTCGGCAGATGCGGCTGTTGCGCGAGCAATACGCACCGGGTGCCAGTTCTGGCGAAGAGCCGATTGTGCATGTGGAAGGGGAGGAGTGTGGGCTCGTTACCCGTGGCACGGTTGAGCTGACCGTGGATGGGCAGATTAGTGTACTCAACGCTGGCGACGGGTATTACTTTCCGACGACGCTGCCGCATCGGTTTCGGAATATTGGGGCGGATGAGGCGGAGATCATCAGTGCCAACACCCCGGCGAACTTCTGATGGGAAAGGCGGCTTGAGGGCTGCTTCGGTCCCGAGTGTGCGAAAACCTGCACCTTTACCTGACGCTGGATTCAAAAAATGAACGATCGGCTTTGCCTTGTCTTTGTTCCAGCATTAGTAGCTCTTCTCACTAATGCCGAAAAAACAAAAGGCTCTCCGTTGACTGAATCGGAAGTACTTACGATCAGAGATCAAGCAGCATGTATTGCAGTCCCGGTAAGCTCCGCAATTGAAATGGAAGAAAAGCGTGGGTACGCAGACATAGTGGCAGAAGACTGTTGGGTTGGATGGCTGTCCGCACGATCCCAGATATTTGGTTCTTAGATCAGTCCATCGCTATGCGTTTAAGCCCGTCATCATTTCGCTCCAATTGACAATCCGGATCATCCAAAACACTATCACCCCATGACCTACACACGCCGCATGAACATGATGTGCTCCTCCATGACCGCCTCTGGCGGGCCGTGAGGTCATGCGTTCGTAGGATTTGACGTAATTACCCAAGGCCCCGCCAGAAATGGACGGGGCTTTTTAGTTCTCCGTCCACCGATGGCTAACGGAGAATGAAATGTTCGAGATCAGACGCGCTACGCCAAGCGATTCCCAAACAGCCTTCGACATTCGCCTTCAAGCGATACGGCACCAGTGCATCGGCGCCTATACCGCGGAGCAAATGCTGGCCTGGACGGCAGGATCAGCCGAGGACGGGTACAGCGACCTGATGGAAAAACACTTTTATCTGGGCTGTGTTCAAGGAGAACCGGTGGCGACGGGAATGCTTGATCTGGAGAGCGGCGAAATCGGCGCGATCTTTGTGCTTCCGGGTTTTATGCAGCAAGGCATCGGTTTGAAAATCCTGAACCACCTGGAATGCTTGGCACGGGATCTGGGGCTGAAAGAAGTCAATCTGGACGCTACGTTGAACGCGGCTGATTTTTACCGGCGCTGCGGTTTCGTGGGTGACGAACCTGCTATTTACTATTCACCTTCCGGGCTTCAGTTGGCTTGTGTACCGATGGTGAAAGAGCTTTTGTAGGTCAGGCATGGGGTAGTTGCTTAACTGGCTACAGACCCCGGGGGGCGGGGGCTCGTGCAAGACGTAATATTCCTGATGGCCACGATTGACAAACTCTCACGACTTGTAGGAATTTAGCCGCCCGCAGATAAGGCATATCTGCGAATGGCCAAAAAACGGCCGTTAATCACCACACAAAGGATTGTCTATGCAAGGTTCAAACACCGTTGCCCAACCGGCGGACGGTCAGCTGGTGCATGCGCATCAGAACACCCCCCACATGAACATTGCCCAGCAAATTCTCGAATGTCTGTTTCGGCGTCGCAGTCTTGCCCCGGAACAGGATCATGAGCTTTCGTTGCAGGTGCTGGAACCCCATCTGGCGAAGGTGATGCAGGCGGTCGAGAGCGGTCGCAAAGTCGAAATGGTTTTGCCAGCCTTTCCCGGCAAGTCGCCCAGCCGCAAGAAAACCCTGAGCCATCTCCCTGATCTTGCTGAACACCATGCAATCGACGAGTTACACCGCCTGTGTGAGGAGATCCAGGAGATCTATGCACCGGGCGCGCTGATTCATATCTGCTCCGATGGCTATGTGTTCTCTGACCTGGTGCATGTTCCCGATTCTGACGTCAAGGCTTACACCGACGCTATCCAGGACTACGCCGATCAGCTTTATCCCGGTACGTTCGCCCATTTCGACCTCAGGGATGCCTATCCTCAGCTTGATTGCCTGGACGCCATGCGTGAGGAGATGATGATCGAGCACGGCCAGTCATTGATCCTGTTGCAGCAGCGCTTCAAAGATGAACCACACATGATGTTGATGTACTGCGGTATCCATCGCTTTCTGTCCGAGGATTATTCGGGGCTCAAGGTATTCGCCGGCATGAGCCTGAATGCGGTGAAGAAGGTCGCCAAGCCGGCCTCCCAGCGAGTGATTCAGCGCAGTGAAGCCTGGAGCGCCCTGTTACTGGCGCGCTACCCGCATTGCCTGCGCCTGTCGATTCACCCGCAACTGGCGGTGTCGACGAAGATCGGTATCCGGCTGGTGCCAACCAGTGACCTGTGGCGCACTCCCTGGCATTCGGTAGCCATCAAGCGACGGGGTGTGGTTACCCTCGAAAAACGCAGTAATGTCGATGAGCGCTACCACCGTCTGGTGTTCCGCAAGGGGCGTCCTTGTCACTACGCCAGTGCTCAATGATGGCGTCTCGGTTGCGGGTCGAAGCCGTACTCTTCGATTTGGATGGAACCTTGGTCGACACCTTGCCGGACATCACCTGGTGCCTGAACCAGGTGTTACTCGAACACGGTTGCCCGGCGCTGACTGCGCAAACGGTGCGGGGGTATATCGGTGGCGGGACCACTGCGATGATTGAGCGGGTTGCCGCGCAGTTTGGTATCGCTGATGCGATCACCCTGCACCAGCGCTACGTGACGCTGTATCAGCACAACCTGGTTCAATTTTCCCGGCCATTCAGCGGTGTACTGGAATTGCTCGAAGGCTGCCGCCAGTTACAGCTGCCGCTGGCTATCGTGACCAACAAGGCCGAGGAAATGGCCTTGCAGGTTTCCAGAGCATTGCTGCCGCAGAATGCTTTCGGGCCGATTCTGGGGCATCGCACGGGCAGGTCACTCAAGCCTCAGCCAGATGTGGCGTGGGAAGCCGCGCGGCGGTTGTCGGTTGATCCGCAACGCTGTTTGTTCGTCGGTGACACAGAGATCGACCTGAAAACTGCCCGTGCCGCAGGTATGTACTCGGCAGCGGTCACCTGGGGGTATGGCCTGACTCAGACGTTGCAGGCCCAGGCTCCGGACTTCTGCTGTGAGCAACCGGCCGGGTTGTTGCGCATTCTGCAGCAAGCCTGCGAGACAGCGCATGCGCTCACCGAGTACGGCGATACCGTCAAATCCTATTGATACACACAAACCCTCAAGGAAGTTGTTCTATGGAACATAGAGACGCCTGGATCGCTGCCGTCAGCGATTTGCTGGCTGGTTATTTGCTCAAAGGCACGGATGATTGTTTCGAAGCACAAGGCAGGGCGCATCTGGCGCGCAGCCTGGGGCAGTGCTTTGATCAAAACCTGCCAGTACGTCTGGTACTGCCAGGTTTTCCCTGCAAGTCGCCCAATGCCAGTGACCAGACCTTCGGCGTGCTGCCGGATTATGGTGAGGTGATGGCCATCGAGCGCCTCGACCAGCTCGGCCAAGCCATCGCCGCATTGCACACACCGGGCTGTGTGGTGTCGATCCTCAGCGACGGGACGACGTTCAATGACATCGTTGGGGTGGCCGACGACGTTCGCGCAGCCTACAACCGGGCTTTGCGTGAACTGTGCACCACCCATACGATTCAGTGGGTCAGCATGGAAGACCTGTTCCCGCAGGCCCAAAGTGCCGAGGCGGTCCGCGCCAGCCTGGTCAAGCAGGCCCGTCTACCCTGGAAAAACCTTGGAGAACTGATCGAGCAGAGCCGGCACGATGAATCCCTCAGCCAGGCCCATGACAACCTCTGCAGTCATTTGTACAACGACCTGCGCCTGTGCCGTGAGGACGGGCAGAGCGAGGACGAGTACCTGCAGCAAATTAACTTCAAAGCCTACCAGATGATGTTTCGCGGGCAGGCATTGAATGCGGCAGTGGATCGTTTCTTCGGCGACGACATTCGATTATCGGTCCATCAGTACAGCAATGCCGGACCCAAATTCACCTTTGGGTTGGCTGCAGGGCTGACCCGTGTCGACAGCCCTTGGCATGCCGTGCCGGTGTGCAACATCGATGGAAGCCAGCGTCTTCGCGCACGGGCTCAGGTCGACCTCGACCACCATGTGCTGGTCACTTGGCAGGGGCGGCCATGGCTCTACCACCAAACAGAAAACCCGCAGGCCCAAGGCTTCGAATACGAACTGCAAAAGCTGCCGCTATTTGGCCTGGTGGTGCGAGACCCGCTGGGGCTGGGTTTCGAACGACTGTCCACCAGCCTGCTGGAGGCACTGGTGGAAACCTTTGGTTTCGTCTGTCTCAAGGGCTGTCGCTTCGACGACCAGGACAGTTTTGCTCGCAGCTGCGAACGCTTTGGCACGCTGTACGAATGGGCCTTCGGTGCCGTGCATGTGGTCAAGCCCGCGGACAAACCCCAAGGCGTGGTGCACTCGCTGGAGAAAACGCCGTTGCACTGGGACCTGAACATGCTGCCCGACAGCGACCCGCAGGTTCAGCGCAATCCGAAATTCTGCGCCAGCAAATTCATGCTGTATTGCAAGACAGCGCCGCAGCCGGGCGAGGGCCAGACCACCATCGTCGACAGCCGAAACGTGCTGCGAAAAGTCGGGCAGCACGTCGCCCGACAATGGCAGGCAGTGAACATCACCTACTACACCAAGATGACTTACTTCGGCGGTTCGCCGCGCATGTACAGCCTGGTGGATCGTCACCCCCGTAGCGGCGAACTCATCCTGCGTTACCAAGAGGGCACCGACTCGACATTGCAGACCCTGAGCCAGTCTGTGCAGGACCATGACGAGCAGGCCCAGCAGGCGCTGCTTGAACAGGTCAACGCGCTGGTTTATGACCCGGATTGCCTGATCGCCCATCAATGGAGCGAAGGTGATCTGGTGCTGATCGACAACTATCGGACGCTGCACGGCCGACTGCCGATGTCGCCGGCTTCCTCCTCGCGGGAGCTGTGGCGGGTACAGGTTTACTAACTGCTATTGTCTGGCAGGCCATGGGGACAGGGCCTGCCAGAAATCCCCTTATAGGTAGCCCGTTTGACGTCACTGGGGCTGCCTTCACATTCGTTTAGCTAAACTGGTATTCGTACGAAGCAACGTGTTGAGTAAATAATTTCTCATATAAGTGATATGGAACGCCGAGGATATTTATCTCAATGCAAGGAGGCAGAAGCTCTTTCGAATAATCCAGGATGCTCACGCCAGCGCATGGAATAACCATGCCTGCTTCAGTCTGAACAGAAATATTTAGTGCGGACTGATCGTGATGGTTTGTGCAACACTCATTCTGGATTACAGCATACCCATCGGCAGGTTCGAACTGACCAAAAACTACACCCATGGGTGGATCCCCTTGTTCGAGTGTCGAGTGCCCTACCAAAACATCTCCGCTATAAATTGAGAATCTCTCCACAGTGATGTCTACCTTTTATACAAAAACAGGAAGGGGTGGATTTATTTACTGCCTTGGCGGGTTCCGCTCCCAGGCACAAATCTTGGCCCAAAAATAAATCTGTGGCCCCTTTGTTCTCTATAGACGGACATTGAACTCACAGAGCTGCGTTTGGTGTTGTGCCACGCCTGTAAACGATCAGGCTGTTCGATGTAGCGATAATTAAGGTTTGGCCAGTATAGGAGAACCCGAAAGCTCTCAGTCCGATCTCGATCGCCAGTTTGTGAAAGGCACAGGCCTGTTTATACCGGGCGCCATACAGCCACGAACCCGGCTCGACCAGAAGTAAATGATGGCACGGCCAATTCAAGGGAACGTTCTCGATCACCCAACCGTCGAAAGCACCCACAGGCAGGCTGCCTCCATTGATACCGGCCATGGGGATAGTCTTGCCTGTCAGTGGACCGATACCTTCAGCCTCCAGGTACTGATTACTTTCGACATCCTCCGTATAGTCTCTTGCGATCTTCTGACCTGTCAGGCAATCGATAACGCTACGTCCTGAGCTGGAGGTCACCAGCAACAGTTCGGAGTCGCGGTCGAAACCAACTTCCAGAAGGCTTCCCACGGCAAACTGAGCGGCGATCTCCCAAGGGGGCGGTGGTGGGGAGATGGGAAGCTGGCCGATAGTCTGACGCAGTGGATCGAGGTATGAAGTATTCATGTCGGTCGAACGAGCCTGAAAATTTCGCTGTACGTTAGCACAGGTGATGCGAGCGTCCACTTTCGCCCTAGGCTGGGTGAAAACGCATGCGCCGTTTTGAAGTCTGCGTTGCTACGTAAAATCTGCCAGCGTTTGGTTAATCTGCGGGCCGGAAATCTGCTTGGGAAAAAGGTGACAGATCTATTTGAGTAAATGGATCTGTCACCTTTGTATAGGGTTAGGCTGCACTGTTAATTGCAGCTTCTAAATGTTTAATCGTATCGTACTCTCCGAGTGCCGATAGAGCCTGATTAACTATAACCCAGCTATCACCTAGCTTCCCTGTTATGTGGTACTGGTAAAGATTGTAAATTGAATAATATGCCATTTCCATGTCGGCACTAAATTTTAGATCTTCGTCTTGTAGGGCCGCAGCAGGTTCTAAGTATCGCTCATTAATATTTAATTCGTCTTTACCGTGGATGACTGCTTCTATTGCATCGTAGGGTAAAGAAAAGTCAATTTTTTGCACTGTTCCTGCAATGGTTTCACGGTATTCAGTGATTCCGTTGTTGCTGGTGTAGTTAAGCCAAAGCTTATAAGCCTTTTTGCAAAGATCAATCTGGACCTTTTTTTGTTTCTCTGGATTTAACTCAGAATATTTTTTCGCTACTGGATGCATACAAAGCCTAATGTTTGGTTTAGGGGAGGGGCGCGGAGTAGGGAAAAGGTGACAGATCTATTTGAGTAAATAGATCTGTCACCTTTTTGTTTTCTAGGGAAAAGGTGACAGATCTATTTTAGTAAATAGACCGGTCACCTTTTTGTTTTCTAGAAACTACAAAACCTGTAACAGGCTGTCCGTGATTATTCCCGAAAAAATCGTCTCGACCGGTCCGGTCAGAAAGACAGGTCCCTTGCCATCCCATTGAACCGTTACAGTCCCGCCATCACATTCCACCTCAACGGAGTTGTCTAGCAAGCCACGACGAATTCCGTTAACAGCGGCGCCACAAGAGCAGGAACCTGAACCAAGCGGAATACCGCCCCAGCGCTCCCAAATGCGCAATCGAATGTGCTTTCGGTCAATGATCTGGACGAAATGCACGTTCGTTCTGAGGGGAAATAGGGGGTTGGTTTCAATTGTCGGTCCAATTGTTGCGATATCAACAGCCGTTAGATCATCCACAAAATAGGTGCAGTGCGGATTTCCCATGCTGCAAGCTGCTGGGTCACCAGCAAGTGGCAAAACAGCAGAGTCCATTTCCAGAGCCAGAGGTATATCCGACCAGCCGAAAAGCGGCTCTCCCATGTCGACAGAAATTGCGCCAGTTGAGGTTCGTTCGCATGTCAGTAGACCACGGTTGGTTCGGAGCGCTATCGAAGTAATATTTGATTCGCGCATCAGCATATCCGCGGCACCCCGCGTTGCGCTGCCGCAAACGTCCAGCGTGGAGCCATCTGCGTTCCAAAACATCAAACGCGCATCTGCATCATCGCAATCGAGCACCACTGCGAGTTGATTGAATCCGACTCCTTGGTTCCGATCCCCCATCCGCCGAGCCATGTTACTTGTCATTGGATTGGACGAGTTTCGCGAGTCCACGATAACGAAGTCATCGCCGTTGGCGTGCATTTTATGAAAGCTCAGCGGCATTGATAGACCCTGGCGACGAGGCATATGGTGAATTGACGTTTAAAGGCGATCTAGCCTTGTTCGTATGATTTTTTCAAGCGGTGTGAAAGTTCGAGAGACAGATGTGTTTCATAGATGCATACCTTAGACGACGGCATCAAAGGGTGAGTTGCCCGGACGGTTACGCAGACGCGTTTGAGTGGTCTCTTTTGGTCGGTAGCAGCTGGCGCTATTGACCTTCAGCTTTTAGCCGTCTAGCAAAGCTTTAGCACCAGCTCTTCCTCTTACACTGAGTACGCTGCCGCCAGCGCGTGTTCTCGCATACGTCGGTATCCCCAAATGGCTACGAGGAGCACCGCTGCCCCTGCCGCTAACGCTACGTTGAATCCATAGCGTGCACCTTCCATATCCACCAACTGGCCGGACGCTGCAGCCCCCAGAGCTACTCCAACATTCAAGCCGGCCAGCAACCAGGTCATCCCTTCAGTCAATTGTCTTTCCGGCACGATTCTCTCTACCAGTGACATCGCCACAATCATTGTTGGCGCAAAGAACAGGCCTGCTACCAGGACCGCGCCAGCGAGCCCGGCA
The DNA here is from genome assembly GCF_058782685.1 of Pseudomonas sp. FW306-02-D09B. Taxonomy (NCBI): domain Bacteria; kingdom Pseudomonadati; phylum Pseudomonadota; class Gammaproteobacteria; order Pseudomonadales; family Pseudomonadaceae; genus Pseudomonas; species Pseudomonas sp. FW306-02-D09B. Next base: position 218,731 of record NZ_JBYSXY010000008.1, on the reverse strand, counting down.
ATGTTGCCAGCCATTAACAAGGGTAGTGTCGTCGCTGCGGTGGCCAGACCACCCATCAGCAAGAGTTTGTGTAACGGCGTTTTCAGTTTGAGCGCACCAAACAGCAGGCCGGCTGCGCACGAAGCGATGGCGTAACACGACAGCACGATACTGGCCGCCGCAGGACTGCCCATTTGTTCGGCGAACGCGACGCTCACGATATCGACCGTCCCGACGATGACGCCCATCGCGACCATCAACAATGTTAACAACCGGACATCCGACAGGCGAAAGACCGAGGCTGTGCGCGTGCTTATTTCTTCAGCGGATTCCACGGGGGGGGCGGTAGCGACTTGCGCAGCCAAAGCAAGTGCGCCGATCACCAGCAGTGCTACCGCCGCTAACGGCCCAGCCTGTGGGAAGACGGCCACGCTCAAGCCAACGGAAATGGGAGGGCCTGCGATGAAGGTAACTTCGTCTAGCACTGTTTCCAGTGAATAAGCCGTTTGCAGGTGCGGCTTGCCCCTGTAGATAGCCGTCCAGCGGGCGCGGACCATCGCTGACATGCTCGGCATGAAACCCGCCAGCGCGGCTGCCACGAACAGAGTCCAGTCGGGTGTATGCCAGTAGGTGCAAGCTAGTAGCAGAAGAATGCCCAGAGCGCTGATGCCGGTAGACACCGGCAGTACCCGGCGCTGACCGTATCGATCCACCAAGCGCGAAACTTGCGGCGACATCAATGCGTACGTCAGGACAAAGGTAGCTGAGACCGCGCCGGCCAGCGCGTAGCTGCCCCGCAGCTGTGACAGCATTGTAATGATGCCGATACCCGTCATAGGTAGCGGTAAACGGGCGAGGAGGCCGGCCACGGAAAAACCCTTGGTGCCGGGGGCTTGGAACAGTACTCGGTACGGATTGGCCATGCTCGATTCTCCTTATCGAATTAGCGCAGCTTGCTTGGGCGTCGCTGAACTGAAAAAATACATTCATCGCGTATGATTAAAATCCTATAATCATACGAGGTGAATGTAAACGGCTTATCAACCCAGGAGAAATCATGGCTCGACGTACTCGCGCTGACATGGAAGAAACCCGCGCCACACTGCTCAAGACTGCACGCCAGATTTTCAGCGAACGCGGCTATGCAGAGACGTCCATGGATGATTTGACAGCACTGGCTAACCTGACCAGGGGCGCGCTTTATCATCATTTTGGAGACAAGAAAGGCTTGCTCACCGCTGTGGTCGCACAGATTGATGCTGAGATGGATGCGCGGTTACAAGCGATTTCGGACAGCACCGAAAACGCGTGGGAGGCCTTCAGAAACCGCTGCCGTGCTTACCTGGAAATGGCGCAGGAGCCTGAAATCCAACGCATCGTGTTGCGTGATGCCCGGGCTGTACTGGGTAGCTCTCCGCCGGAGGCGCACCGTCATTGTGTTGCCTCTCTACAGAAAATGCTTGAGCAACTGATGCTCCAGGAGGGGGTTGTGCAGTCCGATCCCGAAGCACTGGCGATGCTGATCTATGGAAGCTTGTGCGAAGCAGCCTTCTGGATCGCAGAAGCAGAGCCTGGTTCGAACAGGCTGTCGCAAGCGCTCGGGGCACTGGAGCTTCTGCTCAAGGGCGTCCGTAGCTGAAATCAGGAACATAGGGGGCGGAGTCCAGTGTCGGCAATATCTGCTCACGGGGGAGGGCAAGCATCGTTATTAGTGTGTTGTCGTGCAGTGTCTAGCCTCTTAAATAACTTCAGGGCAGGCCCTGAGTGCAGTGGCCTCCAAAAAAACTCCGATACCTCGACCCGTCACTGCACAATAAAGTCGCGAACAGCCCGAATAGTCTGTGTCGGCGCCTCTTCCATCAGCCAATGTCCTGCCCCCGGCACCACCACTTCCGTGACCTTGTCCGCCGCATTGCGCATCACGATCGCTTCATTGCTCCCAAAAGACTTTTCACCACCAATGGCCAGCACCGGCATTGTCAGTCGCGTCGCCATCGAGGTTTTGTTGTCCACTTCATCCTGACGAATGCTGCGGAACTGGGCGAAGGCTGCGTGCATGGCGCCCGGACGGGCATAGAGTTTGGCGTAATGCTGGCGGGTTGCTTCATCCACCTTGGTGGGATTGCCCGCGAACTCGTTCCAGAACCGGTCCAGGTAGATGCGCTCACGACCGGCCACCAGGCGTTCAGCATCCGGCCCACCGAAGTCGAAGTGCCAAAGCATCGGTGAGCGGACAATCTCGTTCCAGGGCGGAATGCCCGGCACGGGCGCATCCATCACCACCAGACGATCGGTGCGCTGCGGATAACGCGCGGCGTAGGCGTAGGCGACCATGGTGCCGATGTCGTGGCCGATGACCACCGAATGTTCGATACCCAGCGCTGCGAGCACCGCACGGATGTCGCCCGCCTGGGTCTTCTTGTCGTAGCCGCTGTCCGGGATCGACGACAAGCCCATGCCGCGAAGGTCCGGCACCACGACCGTATGATCCCGGGCCAGATCGGCAGCCAGTGGCGCCCACATATCGCCGGTATCGCCAAAGCCATGCAACAGCACCACGGCCGGCCCCTTGCCACCGACGCGCACATGCAGTGTGACGCCTTCTACTGGAATGTCCTGAATACGAAAGGAGGCAGGAAATGGCGTCACCTGAGCATGTGCCGGGAGGCTTAGAGCAAGCAGCATGAAAGTGGTCAACAGGGCGCGGATCATGATGGTGTCTCCAGGCGCAAGCATGGAAGGGGGGCCGAGCCAATGTGTGTGTCGCTTGGGCGGCAGAGTTGACCGCGTAACGTGATGCACAGAGTCGACATGTGTCATTCAGTAGCAAGCCGATAGGATCAGAATGGCGAGTCTTCTGAAGCACGATAAGGTCCCGATCGGATGAGCTTAGACCGTTTGGGTGTGGATGCTGGTTGTCATCCTGACCCAGTGCGGCGGCGTCACCGATGCCAACAAAGCTGCCGTGGGTCAAAGGCAGAAATCGGCCAAAAGCGGTCACGAACTGTCGACAAAATCGGAGGCGATTCATACTGGCCTGGGCTGCATACCACATGGATGGCAACCCGATCCCAATAGGCGGCTCTTTCTATGAGGACTGGCCTCCTGACGCAGCCGAAACAAGGTAGTATTCGCCTGCTTTCGGCCATGAACCGCCGTTCGCAGATAAGCGTCGTAAGCGGTCAATCGATCAGTTTGAAATGCTATCTTTCATCATTCGTTAAGGCTCTTCATGACTGATTTTCACAACATGACGGAAGCTCGGGCGCAAACCATCATCGACGAAGGCATCCCATCAGAAGAGATGCTTCGCGAACTGCTTATTCTTTGCTGGCACTCGTCCCAAGTAGCAGACTCGTTCTTTCTATCTCACGCCAACTGCACCCGTTTTCTCGTCCAACTGGCGGAGATCGCAATTGACGAGAAAGACTATCAAGGCGACGCACCGCCCGCTGCTGCTTACTACCTTGAGAAGCTACCACCTCCAATGTTAAAGGACGTCGCGGATATCCTGCTACGTGGTTTTCCCGTCGAGGAGTGCGGCCACAACAATTCACTAGCTGTAGCAATTGCACTCTCTGGGGTCGAAGGTGGCAGGACAAAAGTTCAGGGCGCATACGAGAATGATTTCCTCAACACTGACAGCTACGAAAAGGCCATAGCAATCTATGCCAAGCACTCGGAGCCCTAACCCTACGCTCAAGTTCGCTCCCTTTGGTCGCTGGGACGCGCCTTCGGCGCGCCCCTTAGCTGTTCGTTAGAGATTTCGCTGTGAGGCTACTTCTTCTCCTCTTGGCTGCGATTGCCTCGCTTTCGTGCTTTGCCGAAGAGCAGGCCTGGCCATTCGACCAAAGCCCAAATGTGGCGGCCATTACCCAAAGACAAGTTCTTTATGAAAAGGCAGCAATCCTCTTGGTGTCACACGACGCCGAAGATCACGGATGGCAATTCCTGACCGGGTCAATTCCACCAAGTTCAGGTAACGCTGCGGTGGCAGGTATGGAACAGCTGGTTAGGATTGACCCTTCATTGAAGGAAATCGCCGATCTTCCAGTTGGCTGGCGAGCACATCGAGAACGAGTTGGCGCGAAGTGGGTTCGTGAGAAGAAGTCAAAGTAGAGGTCGCGCGAAGTTGAACCAGACCTCTACGTGCCAGACAGCGCCGGCGTTCAAACGTCCCCTTTCCAATAGCCTGACTGTCTCCTTAGGGTTGATAGATGCCCGTGACGGAGGGTCGCAATCGACCCAAAGCTGACATCAGGCGATGGATGCTCTTGGCCAATAGCCGTGATTAAGCAACCAGCGTAATCTTTCGGCCTTCCCGCACAATTGAGGTTAGTCACAGATGACGGAACAGCTTTGCGTTGTATTCATTCCGGCGCTTTCGGTGGCTTTGCAAAGCGCCGAAACGAACAAAGGCTCCCCACTTACAGAGTCCGAGGCACTCAAGATCCGTGATGAAGCGACATGTGTTGCAGTTCCATTCGGCGTCGCCCTGGATATGGAGAACGAACGTGGTTTCCGGGACTTAGTTGCCGAGGACTGCTGGAATGAATGGCAGCGACTACGGCTCTCAATGAAGAAATGACTCCTTTGGCTTGCACCAATACTCATAAAATGCCGTCTTCACCTGCCCATTGCTGCCGAAATGAGAGGCAGCTATTGGCCGAGGGTGTGTAAAAACGTTTTTGAGCGCGACAGGCACTCAAAACTGGACTGGAAATCGCGCTTCTACGCGAAATCCACATCTGCTGACGGGTCGATAAATTTCAGATTAAACGTAGACGCGCACACTTCAATTTTGGCGAAGCGTTTTTACACACTCTGCCGAATGCAGCCAATTGCAACTGCAGCTTTCGGCCAATCGCGCACGCTCAATCTTGATTTTCAGACTCTCCTGATGCCACTGCCAGGATCGCCCCATATGCGCCTTCCTCAGGGACATAGGAAACAAATCTGTCACTGGCATCCTTTTGCACCCAAAGGCGTCCACAGTTCTGGCATTCGTAGGCAGTCGACATTCGGTGAATGTAGATGCTGGATATCCGGCCTTGCAGTTCGTCAGTAGCGCTGATCCAGGGTGCGAACTCGCCAAATGCCTCAGCTATCGCAGCCTTGTCTCCGGACTCCGCAGCCTCTACCAGAGGTTTGAGCTCACGGTGCACTTCATCCCAAAATTCATTTTCTACCTCGTCGCGAAGCAGGCTCGCCTTATAGGGCGAGCTGTCGGTCTGATCGGTAATCACATGGCCACACTTGCAACCCAGTTTGCTCATTTGCGGTTCATCACCCTGGCGTTCGATCACTACGTTAAATGGCGGACAACTCTTTGGCAAAACTTTCGACTTGGGCAGGAGTAATTCACTCAGCCCTTCAGGCTTTCATCAGCCTGTAAAAGTCCTCCAGCGCCTCGCGAAATTCCGCCAGGGAAAAACTGACCGGGCGATTCTCGGCGTCCCATAGAGTGGTAATACCGACTTCCAGGCCGTTGGGCGAGCGCGTCTTCTTCCTCGTCCAACAACCACATCAATGAATGACCGTTCAGGTCTAGATCGGGGTATTCGAGGTGACTGTTTAGCCACTCCTCGATAGGTACATCGTTGATAAACAGCCAGGCACAGCGGCTACGGCTAAACTTCGCTTGATGGTAAGCGGCATGGATGCGGTGATGCATAAGAGGTCCATTCAACGATAGAGGGCCAATGGATCACTCGGTGGGAAAACGCTCGAGTCCGCGTGAGTCGCCGAACAGGTTATCGCCAAGTTCAACGCTTGCTGAAGGGCAACCGCGCGGTAAACGGCTCGTGCCAATAGGGGACGTCAAACCTTGGCATTTTTCGTTTACGTGTCGTAGCTAGCCGATGCGGGAAGTGTTCCAATTACGGAATTTCTGAAAATAATTGAAAGGTAATCAGCAATGTCAGATGCGACCGATGAAGCATTTTATGATCGTGCAGACGCGCATATAAACCTGTCGAACGAGCAACTGAGGGAGTTCGGAGACCTTGGCAAGGTAAGCGCGTCGATGATGTTTGGCACCACTAGATTCAATGCTTGGGTGAGCGCTCGCAACTTCAAATCAGGCGAGGAAATGGCGCAGGCTCGCGAAATGATGTTGAAGTATTTTTGTGAGCAGTACCGGATGATGCTCGAGGATAATCTCGACGACCATATCAACAACTTCAGCAAGTACATGACTGCGAAAGACGCCTGATTGATCTTGATTGCTCTCGGTGATTGACTGTATTTGGTCGTTGGCAGTCGATCTCGATGCGCCGCTGTCGTCCAGAAGCACGCCGACCGCAAGTTGTTTTAATCGAAGGAGTGTTTTTAGTGAGCAGCCATAACCACGACTTGAGAACTGACTTCATAGAAGCGCTCAAGGAAATCACCGCGCTGATGTCCATTGCATACGAGCAAGCCGGTCCAGTACCGGATGACCATGCGTTAGCTCAGGCAGGTTTAGAGAGTGGTGGTGAAATCGTGCTGGATTATGTCGATCACAACGAGGCTGGAATAGCGTTCGAACACCTGCTTTATATGATTAATGAGCCACCGCTCATTGTTTCTGAAGAGTGCACAAAGATATTGGCCTGAGTCGCAAAGACTCAGGAGATGCCGTTTACAGGGGACGAAAGCAGTCGCCTATGAAGGGCAGCTTCTGGCCGAGGCTGTGTAAAAACGTTTTTGAGCGCGACAGATACTCAAAACCGGACTGGAAATCGCACTTCTACGCGAAATCCACATCTGCTGACGTGCCGATAAATTTCAGATTTCACGTAGACGCACACACTTCAATTTTGGCGAAGCGTTTTTACACACTCTGGGCCGGAAGCGGTTAGTCGATTACGACTGACCGCTTCGCGCAGGATAAACACGGAATGTAAGCAGGTAAAAAAAACCGCAGCAATGCGGTTTTTTTGCGACTAAATGCAGGTCACTGCCCCTTAGACATATCAAACCCACGCTGCTCAATCACCCCAAACACATCAGCCACATCCTGGACCATGATCCGGGCGATGTTGGTAACGGTGTTGATGTCATTCTCAGCGTAGTCGGGGAGGCTGGTACAGGCCATCAGGTTCAGGTATTTGAGGACGGCGTTGAGGCGTTCGCTGACGCAGTTGTGGAGTTCGCGTAGCGGGGCGTCGCTGTCGATGTGCAGGACTGGGCTGTCGGTGGCGAATTGGGACATGGGGGTGAAGCGGTGGGGCGGGTTTTGAGTCGTCATGATTTTGATCCTAAAAAGATAAATCAAAACCGTCATAACCAATTCACAGGCGGAAACCGGCTGTGTCGTGCCTGACGGTACTGGTGCTCTTCTTAGGGCTGCGAAACCCTGTCGCCAACAATGTCAGCGACGGGTCGAATATAAGCGTCGGTTTTTGGCGCCGCAACCGGGGTGTAGGACGCTACGCAGTCATTGTGGCGAGGGGGCTTGCCCCCGTTCGGCGGCGCAGCCGTCGTAAATCGGGCGTTGCGGAGTGTCTGAGGAAATTGGGAGGTAGGGCTTGGGGCTGCTTCGCAACCCAGCGGGAGCAAGCTCCCTCGCCACGGTGGGTGGATTCCTACGAGATTTTCGGAGCTGAAAATAAAAAGATCGTCCAAACGCGGCCCGAGCCTTCGGCAGCTCCGAGCGTGGGGGAGTGGAAGTCCGTCGTGGGTTGGCTCAAGCTCGGCATCAACGTGAGCAACCGCTACGGCTTTGTAGCCAAGGAAAACCGAGATGACTCAAACACTGGAACGTGCCATCGCCATTGCTGCTGCCGCTCACGAAGGGCAGGTCGACAAGGGCGGTTCGCCGTACATCCTGCACCCGCTGAAAGTGATGCTGAGGGTCGACACCCTGGAAGAACGGATCGTGGCGGTTCTGCATGACGTGGTCGAGGACTGCGGCATCAGCCTCGATGATTTGCGTCAAGAAGGCTTCAGTGAAACGGTGCTGGCGGCCATTGAGTCTGTCACCAAGCTGCCGGGAGAGTCCTACGAGCTGTTTGTCGAACGGGCGGCGCAGAACCCGATAGGCCGTGTGGTCAAGCTGGCTGACCTTGAAGAGAACAGTGACCTGTCCCGAATCGCACAGCCGTCCTGGGAAGATCTGGAGCGAATTGAAAAGTATCGGCGGGCGATTGGCAGACTGCGTTCGTAGCGAGCCAACTCGGCATTTAGGCCTCAGCTATCACTCACATCTGCACTGGCGTGCAAAGCTCCACCAATGTCCCGTCCGGGCAGCGAACGTAGGAGACGGTTTGCCCCCAGGGTTTGATGAGCGGGGCGGCTATTTCAGTGGCGCCGGCGTGTAGCGCTTTGGCATGGGCGGCGGGGACGTCGTCGGTCACCAGGCCCACTTCGATGCCCAGTGGTTTGGGGGAGGCGTGGGCCGAGAGGTGGCCGGTGCTGAAGTTCATCGCCGCGAGTTCGTCGGCGGCGAATGCCAGGGTGGTTTCGCCGGTGTCGAGTTCGCCGTAGGTGGCGGATTCGTGGAGGAAGCGGGTGGCAATCCCGAAGGCGGATGAGAAGAACTGGAGTGAGGCTGCAACGTCCGGGACGTAGATGATCATGTAGCCGAATTTCATGTGCAAACATTCCTTGTTGTGACATTGGGGTGGCAAATCCAGCAGAAGGCGGACGCACCCTCGCATCCGCCTGTCATTCCACTACAGAGCCATTTACTTGCGTAACGCCGGAGTCCTTGGCGGAATCATCCGCTTCGTCCCCGTCGCCTCAAACGCCGAAGCCAACCGCAGCAACGTCGAATCGTCATACGCACGACCGGCAAAGGTCAGCCCGACCGGCATGCCGATGTCCGGCATCACACCCATCGGCACGGTGACTGTGGGCACGCCGAGGTGGCGGATGGCGAGGTTGCCGTTGGCGACCCAGATGCCGTTGCTCCAGGCGATGTCCGCCGAGGTTGGGTCGACATCGGCATTCGCCGGGCCGACGTCGGCGACGGTCGGGAACAGCACGGCATCGAGGCCGAGTTTGTCCATCCAGTCTTCGAGGTCGATTTTACGGGTCTGTTCAAGGCCTCGCAGGCCGTCGGGCACGGTGGCGATCTGGTCCCACGGTGTAAGGCCGCGCTCGGCCATCCGCACGTATTCGTCCATGCCGGCGGCGAGGTCGCCTTCGCGGTTGGGCAGGGTGCCGGGGTCGTGCGGGAAGATCAGCGGTCCGTTGACGTCGACCAAGCGATTCAATTTTGGATCGCCGTTGGCTTGCAGGAAGTCATCGAACGCCCACGCGGTCAGGTCCCACAGCTCATGGTGGAGGAACTCTTTGGAGACGATGCCGCGATTGAACACGGTCGGCGCGCCGGGGCGATCGCCTTCGCAGTTGGAGACCAGCGGGAAGTCGACGTCGATCACTTCGGCGCCAGCCGCTTCAAGTGCCTGGCGAGCCTGTTCCCAAAGCCCGATCACCGAGGCGCGGGTGTTGATTCGCTGCCCGGTCGGGCCACCGATGCCCGGTGCTTCAGAGGTGCCGGCTTCGGGATCGGCGTTGATGTACATCCGCGGAATGCCGAAGCGTTTTCCGGTGAGTGCATCGGGATTGGCGGCAAGCGCCACATAGGAGGCGGGACGCACCGAAGCGACGCTCGGGATCGGCACCCAGGGTTGCATCCGCCACAGGTCGCCGCGTGTGTCGGGATCTTCTGCCACCACCACGTCGAGCACTTCGAGCAGGTCGGCCATGGTTCTGGCAAACGGCACGACCACGTCCATGGTCGGCGTCAACGGCCAGTTGCCGCGCACCGAGATCACCCCGCGTGATGGCGTGTAGGCGCACAGGCCATTGTTCGAGGCAGGGCCGCGTCCGCTCGACCAGGTTTCTTCCGCGAGGCCGAAGGCTGCGAAACTGGCGGCAGTGGCGGTACCGGCGCCGTTCGATGAGCCAGAGGCGAAAGGGGCGGTGAGGTAGTCAGCGTTGTACGGGCTTTCTGCCCGGCCGTAGACCCCGCGCTGCATGCCGCCGTTGGCCATGGGCGGCATGTTGGTCTTGCCCAGGCAGATGGCGCCGGCCGCGCGCAGCCGTTCGATGGTGAACGCATCGCGATAGGCAATCAGGTTGGCGAAGGCCGGGCTTCCGGACGCGGCGGTCAGCCCCTTCACCAGATAACTGTCCTTGGCCGTGTAGGGAATGCCATCGAGTGGGCCCAGCGTCTGGCCTTTGGCGCGGCGGGCATCGGATGCCCGCGCCTCGTTCAGCGCCTCGGGGTTGCGCACCACCACCGCGTTAAGGGCGGTGGGCGTGTCGGGGCCGTCGTAGGCATCGATTCGGGCGAGGTAGGCCTGCACCAGCTCAACCGCCGTGGTCTGGCCCGATTCGAGCGCCGCCCGCAGTTGGGCAATGGGAACCTCGGTGACCTCGATCATGCTGCTCTCTCAAAATGGGTGTTCATAGGGTTTCTCGTGGCACTGTAGTACGCGACAGTGTCTTGGCGTTCAATCTGAGCATTCTATTAAACGCCCGGCAAAAAAGAGCAGAAAAAAAACCGCAACACCGTGTAAGGCCAGTCAGTCAGGAGATTCCGGGGCGAGGCAAGTCTGCTGTCGATTCACGACTCGCCGCCAACAAATCTCACTCTGTGGCAGTCAGACGGTCCAAGTTTTTGACCGCGTGATGAGCGAACTTCAATCGGCATCAGAGGCTCGCCGGACTCGTTGTCGATCAGCACAGAACGCGTCTCCTGCGGCTTGAACAGGAAACGTTCGCCCCACTGCCTCATGCTGACCACAACTGGGAAGATCTCCCGTCCTTTTTCCGTAAGGACGTACTCCTTGTAGGCGCTGCCATCTGACGCCGGTCGAACGTCGAAAACCCCGACCTCAACCAGCGTCTTCAGTCGCGATGCGAGAATATTCTTGGCCACGCCCAAGCTCTTTTGAAATTCGCTGAATCGGCGAATGTCGTCAAACGCGTCGCGGATGATCATGAGCGACCAACGATCCCCGATGGCCTCCAGTGTTCTTGCGACCGGGCATTCGCTGCTGTGTGGTGAGGCATCTTCGAGCATTTTTTTGACCTTGCGGAATGTGGAGTGGCCAAGCCTGTCCACCAGCCTGGCGCAATGTGGTTGCAATTTAAAACCTGATACAGCGACAATGGAATCTAGTTCTGAATTGAAACCAGTTTAACGCCATGGAGGTGTACATGACAGCAGATGCCGACTCAGCCACCAAACGGTTCTCCAGACAGCCTTCGGGATTACTGCATTCGGATACCGGAGAACGCAGCAGGACCGACCGGTCTCCAGGGCTTTCCCCGTCGCTCACCTTATTGTTTTCCGTCACCTGCGCACTTGCAGTCGCCAACGTTTACTTCGCCCAACCTTTGCTCGCCTCAATGGCTGAGAGCCTGGGCGTCACCTCAGGATTGATCGGGGTCGTGGTGACGGCCACTCAGGTGGGTTACGCGTTGGGGTTGCTGTTCATCGTCCCACTGGGCGATAGGGTCAACCGAAAGCGGTTGATTCTGACTCAGGTCCTGCTGTCTGCGGTTGCACTCGCGGCGGTCGGCGCAGCACAGCAATGGCTGGCCCTGTTGGGCGCCATGATCGTGATGGGCTTACTGGCAGTGGTTGTTCAAGTACTGGTGGCATACGCCGCCGTGTTGGCAACGCCATCACAACGCGGGCAGGCAGTGGGGACGGTAACCAGTGGAATTGTCCTGGGCATTCTTCTGGCGCGGTTTACCTCTGGCCTGATTGCGGACATCGCCGGCTGGCGCGCCGTTTACTTCGTGTCTTCAGGATTGATGCTGACCATCGCGGTGGTGCTGTGGAAAGTGGTTCCTGCCACGGCGCCGCCAAGGCACCAAGACTCCTACCTGGCGCTCATAAGTTCACTCTTCAAACTGTTCATGACCGAACGCACTTTACGCACCAGGGGCCTTCTGGCCTTACTGATCTTTGCCGCTTTTTCTGTGCTGTGGACATCCATGGTGCTGCCGTTGAGCGCTCCGCCGCTGTCGCTTTCACACACGGCCATCGGCCTGTTTGGCTTGGCCGGAGTCGCCGGCGCCCTTGCTGCCAGTAGAGCCGGTCGCTGGGCCGATCAAGGCCTGGGGCAACGAGTGACCGGCATTTCGCTGGGGCTCCTGACGTTGTCCTGGTTACCCATCACGTTTGCCGAGACGTCCCTGATCGCGCTGGTCTGCGGCGTAGTCCTGCTCGACTTCGCGGTGCAAGCGGTACACGTCACCAACCAGAGCCTCATTTTTGCTGCACGACCCGACGCCCACAGTCGCATGGTCGGCGCATACATGTGCTTCTACTCGGTCGGTAGCGCGCTGGGAGCCGTAGCCGCGACCCAGGTTTATGCGCTCTGGGGCTGGATGGCAGTAAGCCTGCTGGGCGCCTTGATCAGCGCTGCTGCCTTGCTGCTGTGGATTCTCACGTTTAATTCTTCAACGACCCATCAAGGACGATCAGCATGAAAGCCAGGCACCTGCTACTCGCCATTTCGATTACTGCCATATGGGGCGTGAATTTCTCGGTTATCAAACTGGGCCTCACCACCGTTGACCCGCTGATCCTTGCTGGTATTCGCTTCACGCTTTGCGCACTTCCAGCGATCTTTTTCATTCCGAAACCTGATGTGCAGTGGCGCTACATCATGGGTTACGGTCTGGTCTTCGGTATCGGACTTTGGGGCGTCGTCAACCTTGGCATCCAGTCTGGTCTTTCAGCAGGCATCGCTTCGCTGGTGCTTCAGTTCAGCGCGTTTTTCACCCTCCTGCTGGGCTCATGGATATTCAAGGAAGCGATTTCCCGCTACCAACTGGCGGGTATAGGTATCGCCTGCTGTGGCTTGTTGAGCATCATCTCGATTGTTGATGGGACAGTCACGACGGCCGGGCTGCTGTTGGTGCTGCTGGGAGCGGTCGCCTGGAGTGTCGCCAACGTGATCAACAAAAAAGCGAAGACCACCCAGGTCTTCGCTTTCCTGGTGTGGTCCAGCGCGTTTTCGCCCATCCCTCTTTTCGCGCTGGATTACGCTGTCAACGGCTCAACGGGTTACAGCGCATTGGTGAATCAACTCGACTACCGCGCCGTCCTGTCGATCCTGTTCCAGGTCTACCCCAATACACTATTCGGCTACTGGGTGTGGAATTCACTTCTGAAACGATATCCCGTGTCTACAGTCGCGCCATTGTCGTTATTGGTGCCGGTATTCGGACTGCTCGGTTCAGTCACAATTTTCAATGAGAGCCTGTCAGTCAACAAAATCGTTGCAGTCGTTCTCATCGTGTCGGGTCTTGGCATCGGCTTATACGGACAGCGCGTCCTCAGTGCGGTGCTCAAGCGTTCTGACCGATGCCCATCGTGATGTAACTGCTTCGCGAAAGCCTCGACGACTACGTCTTCGTCGACGAACTCGACCTGGTCAAACGAAGTTGAAGTGCACACCGGGCAGGGAACGGCGAGTCCGGTGCTGGGAGGTTCAGGTGAAACAGTTGCACACCCAGGGTGTCGGTGACCATGACGGACTCCAAGGCAAAGTGAGTACGTGGACGTACTTCAGTGAGCGCCGCGCAAGCGACACTTTTCTTGTTGGAGTGATCATGTGCAATGCATCGGGATAGATAAATGATTAAGTTTGTTGCTTCAAACCTTAAAAAATAGTGCCCGCGGTTTTTCCGCCTCCGGTATGTTCAAGCGTGATCGTGCACCCAAAGAATCACCAGATCGAACGCTATTGTGGCGAGGGAGCTTGCTCCCGCTGGGCTGCGTAGCGGCCCCAAAACTTCGTCAAAAACTGCTGATTTGCGAGTGCTGCGCCCTGGTGCGCCAGCCCGGTCGGGCGGGAGCAAGCTCCCTCGCCACAAAAGCGCTACGCATTGCTATTTTCTGGAGGTCTGCATGGCCGCTTACAACCTGCGACAGCTCAGGTATTTCGTCACCACCGCCGATTGCGGCAGCGTGGCTGAAGCCTCTCGCAAGCTCTATATCGCCCAACCGTCGGTGTCGACCGCCATCAAGCACCTGGAAGACAGCTTTGGTGTTCAGCTATTTATTCGACATCACGCGCAGGGTGTTTCACTGACGCCAAGCGGCTCACGTTTTTACCGCAAAGCGCTTGAGCTGCTGCGGGTGGCTCACGAGTTCGAACAGAACGCGCTGGCGGACAATGACATGGTGGCGGGGCAGATCGATATTGGCTGTTTTGAAACGGTGGCGCCGCTGTACTTGCCACGCTTGATCGCAGGCTTCAAAGAGCGCTGGCCGGGTGTGGAGATCCGCATCCGGGATGGCGAGCAGCAGGAGTTGGTGCAGGCACTGACCGCCGGCAGCATTGATCTGGCGATGCTCTTCGAGCACGATCTGGACAGCACGATTGAGACCGTGCCGCTGATGCCGCCGCAGCAGCCCTATGCCTTGCTACCGGCCGATCACCGGTTTGCGCAACAGGCGAAAGTCTCGCTCCATGAGCTGGTACTGGAGCCGATGATTTTGCTCGACGTGGTGCCGAGCCGGACCTACTTCGTGAGCATTTTCGAAGAGCTCGGATTGCGGCCGCACATTGTCTTCAGCTCGCCGTCGATCGAGATGGTGCGCGGAATGGTGGGGCGCGGTTTCGGCTTTTCGATTCTGGTGACCAAGCCGTTTTCGGACTACACCTATGACGGGCAGAAAGTCGTGTGTGTCCCGCTGGCTGAAACGGTGACCGGCTCGGGTTTATCGGCAGCGTGGTTGCGTCGCACGCAGCTGACCAAACCGGTGCAGCTGTTCGTGGATTATTGCCAGGAAGAACTGGCCCAACTTTGTAGCTGAGCGTCGGGCCAATCATTGCGACTCAGCAGATCGATGACAGCATCCGTTGCAGCATGGCGTCGCAGCCCTTCAATTGATCGAGGCTGACAAACTCGTCCGGTTTGTGGCCCTGATCCATGCTGCCAGGACCACAGACCACCGTTGGAATCCCCGCCGCGTCAAACAGCCCGCCCTCGGTGCCGAACGCTACCGTCCCGAACTCCCGCGAGCCGGAGAATTCGGCGATCAACTCAGCCGCTTCGCTGTGTGCATCGGTGGCCAACCCGGGATACGCCGACAACTCACTGAAGCGGATGTCGCTCTGATCGCTCACCGCGCGCATGCGCGGTAATACCTGTTGTTCAGCGTAGGTCTGCAGTTCCTGCGCCACCACGCTGGGGTCTTGTGAGGGCAGGGCGCGGATTTCAAAGTCGAAGCGGCAATCCGCCGGGACGATGTTCAAGGCTTTGCCGCCGGAAATCACGCCGGTTTGCACCGTGCTGAACGGCGGGTCGAAACGGGTATCGTGATGCTCTGGCGCTTTGAGCCGGTGGCCGATCCGCCCCAGTTCACCGATCAGTTCGGCGGCGTATTCAATCGCGTTGACTCCGAGCGGGGCGTACGCCGAATGGCAGGCTTCGCCGTGAATGTCGCAACGCATCGCCAGTTTGCCCTTGTGACCCAGCACCGGTTTGAGTTCAGTCGGCTCGCCAATGATGCACAGCATCGGTTTGACCGGGCGCTGTTCGAGGGCTTTGAGCAGCGAGCGGACCCCAAGGCAGCCGACTTCTTCATCGTACGACAGCGCGATATGCACCGGCCGCCGTAGCGGGGCGTTCACCAAGGACGGGACCAGGGCGAGAATACAGGCGATGTAGCCTTTCATGTCGGCGGTGCCGCGACCGTACAACTTGCCGTCGCGCTCGCTGAGCTGGAACGGCGCAACGGTCCATGGCTGGCCGTCGACGGGCACCACATCGGTGTGCCCCGACAGCACGATGCCCGGCCGATCTGCCGGGCCGATGGTTGCGAACAGATTGGCCTTGCTGCGCTGCTCGTTGTAGACCAGTTCGCATGGCACGTCGAAGCGTTCGAGGTAGTCCCGGACAAAGTCGATGAGGTGCAGGTTTGATTCGCGGCTCGTGGTGTCGAAGGCCACCAGTTGCTTGAGCAAATCGACACTGTTACTCATCGATCGTCTCCCGCCACGCCGTAGCCAGGCGACTTGTCGGGGGCCAGGGCGCGGTCGATGTAATCCTGAACCTGTGGCTGATAGGCGTCCCACAACTTTTCCAGTTGACCGATCGGATCGTGGTCAGCCCAATCAACCCGCAGGTTGATAATCGGCCAGGTCAGTTCGCCGACCACAACGAGCGCCGCCGAATGCACCGGCCCGGCTTCGCCTCCTGCCGTCACAGCGGCTTTCAGAGCTGCCAGCAAGCGGTCGGCCAGTTGACCTTCGCCGTGCTCGAAGGCCTTGACCATGGCCTCGATCACCCCACGGTCCGCCAGCATGTTGCCGGCAGCCACGCATTGTTCGCCCGACACCGCGTTGTGGGTGCCCAGCGTTTGTGCGCCGCTGAAGTGTGCGGTCTGGCCGAGGTGGTCAATCGCGGTAATTTGCCGATATTGGCTGTAGCCGTTGCGGGTCAACACCTTGTCGAATGCAGCCGAGGGCGCAAGGCCTTGCTCCATGAGGGCGAGGACTTCCGGGCCGAGTGACGGCAAGGTGATGTTTTGCGTGGAGACCGCGCCCACACCTGGCAGCAACCAAGGGCAGCGTGCGCCGACAGCGATGCTCGAGGAACTGATCGCAATGCCCAACTGACCGGTTTCGGGGCAGCGTGCGGCGATGGAAAAGGTCATGGTTTGGCTCCTTGGTTAGCCTTGAGAAAATGGTTGTCTGGGCGGGCCCCTTCGCGAGCAAGCCCGCTCCCACATTTGATCTCTGTCGTATACACAATTTGTGTTCGCTGAAGATCCACTGTGGGAGCGGGCTTGCTCGCGAAGGCCGCGCCTCGGTCTACCTGCTTACTCAGGAATCACCGCAATCACATCAATTTCCATCAGCCACTGCGGCTGCCCCAGCGCCGAAACCACCAACCCGGTCGAAATCGGAAACACCCCTTTGAGCCACTTGCCAACTTCCTGATAGACCGGCTCGCGGTAACGCGGATCGATCAGGTAGGTGGTGGTTTTGACGATGTGGCTGAGGTCGCTGCCGGCCTCTTCCAGCAATTGCTTGACGTTGCGCATGGCTTGTTCGGCTTGCGCACGCGGGTCACCAAGACCGACGAGGTTGCCTTCAAAATCGGTACCGACCTGACCACGAACATAAACGGTGTTGCCGGCCCGGACTGCCTGGCACAGGTCATTGTCCAGGCTCTGGTTCGGGTAGGTTTCTTTGGTGTTGAACATGCGAATGCGGGTATGGGTTGGCGTGGACATCGGAAGCTCCTCAAGAAAAATTCGGCCCGGCGCTGTGCAAGCGCCGGTGCGGATATCAAGCACTGACAGGTGTTTTATGGACGGCCGGGGCGGCTTCAGCCTGACGCTGCCCGGCATCGCGGTAGTCGAGGTACGAACGCTGAATGGCGATGTGATCCGCCACGTATTTGGCGTCGTGCCAAACACCCCAGATGAACGACGAGCCGCGACGCGACTGCCACGGCAGCCCCAGGAAATACACACCCGGCTCGCTCGACACGCCACGCTGATGCTGCGGTTTACCGTTGTCGTCGAAGGCGTCGACCTTCAGCCAGCTGTAGTCGGTGGCAAACCCGGTGGCCCAGATGATCGAGGTCACGCCGGCCTTGGCCAGGTCGAGCTCGAGAATCGGATGGGTCACGCACGCAGGATCCGCGAAGGTAATGCGGGCTTCAGGTTCTTCCGGCAGGTCCAGGCCATTGCGCTCGATGTAGGCGTCAGCGGCATTGAGCAGCGCCAGATAGTTTTCATCGCCGCGTGCCAGGTTGTCGGCAAGATTGGGCTGGAAGGTCGCCACGGCGCCATTGAACGAGTGGGTCAGGCCGACAAGCGTCATGCCGCGATGGGCCAGCCCGCGGAAGTCCACCGTACGGCCGCCATGTGCACCGCTCACGGCGATGGTGACGTGTTCGCGACCGGGCTTCATGGCCGCTTGATCCCATTCGCCGAGCACGCCCAGCCACCAGCAGAAATCCCGGTTGCGATAGGCGCGAGGAGGGCGGTCGTGCGCGCCGACCGAGAGGTACACCTGCTTGCCAGCACGCTGCAATTCATCGGCGATCTGCACCCCCGATGACCCGGCGCCGACGACCAGCACAGCACCCTCGGGCAGTTGCGCTGGATTGCGGTAGTCGGCCGAGTGGATCTGCAGGAACGGCTGATCTTGCGGCGCGATCGGCGGGATGACCGGACGCTGGAACGGCCCGGTGGCGGCCACCACACGGTTGGCCTCGATCACCCCTTCAGAGGTTTCAATGGTGAAGCCCGGTCGACCGACATTGCGTTCAACCTTCTTCACCTCCACACCGGTGCGGATGGGCGCGTTGAATTTCTTGGCATAGGCTTCGAAGTAGTCGGCTACCCGCTCTTTCGGGGCAAAGCCGTCCGGGCTGAGATCGTCGAATTCAAGGCCGGGAAAGCGGTCGTGCCAGACCGGACCATTGGCCACCAACGAATCCCAGCGTCCGGTGCGCCAGCGCTCGGCGATACGATTGCGCTCCAGCACCAGGTGCGGCACGCCGAGTTTGCTCAGGTGCTCGCTCATGGCCACACCCGCCTGACCCGCGCCGACAATCAGCGTGTCTGTTTTTATTGTTTCAATGGTCATCTCTATGCCCTTCGAAGTTGGATTAGGGTCGGTTACGACCTGCCATTTCTTGGGCTCAAGACTAGGGATCACCCCGGTATCGGTAAAATATTATTAAGTTGGTATTTGAGTATAAATAATTGATGCAGCGTGTTTACGGGAGCTGTTGCATTCCTGTTGATTCAGGTCGCCCTGAAGTTCCAGACAATCTCGACAACCCTGAACGCCATCACTACATAGATCAGGCAAAGCACTATTTGCAGGCTCAGGTGGTAGCGGGTTTTGGCAAGTTTGCGCAGGCCATCGCACATGTTCAGCAGCATCAGCAGCGCCGCCAATCCGATCAGGCCCCAGCCCGCGATCCAGTAGCCAAACAGACCGAGAAACAGCGGCGAAACGTTGTGAAGTGCGTCGGTGCCGGCTGCCAGCAGCAGGGCGCACATCAACAGATTTCTGAGATTGTCGAAGATTTCCTTGCTGAAACCCTGATCCAGTAAACGGCCAAACTTCGTCAGTAGCGCGCGCATGGTGAGGCGTCCTGTTGATTAAGTGTGTCTGTAGCGGGCTCTACGGGCGATAATGCCGCGCATCCTGTCTTCAACTTAGCAAAAGAGCCCAGCCGTGATGTTCGAGATCAAGCCGTGGAACCCAGAATCCTATCGACAGCAGACGCGCCGCAGTACCGTGATCATCGCCGTGACCTTCATTCTGCTGGCGATGACGCTGTCCGGCTTGGCCGTCATGCTATTCGGCGAACCCGGCGGCGACAACTTCCGTTTCAACCTGGGCGGCGTCATTGCCGCTGTCATCGTTAGCGCGGCGCTGATGAAAACCAAAGGCTGGTCGCAGCCGTGGATGGCGGCGGCGGTGTATGGGTGGCAACTCAAACGTAGCCTGATGAGCGTCACCAACGTCATGCATAAGGTCACCGATGCGGTGCAGGCCGGTAACCCGAGCGCAATCAAGCTGCTGCGCTTTTATCACTTGGGGCTGACGCAAATGCACCAACTGGACGGCAACACCAGCAGCCTCAGCCAAATGACCCACGAGATCGATCAGCACAAGACAAGCATGGAGGCGCTGGGGATCGACACTGAGCAGAATCAGTTGAATCCTGAGTGGCTGGCGGCAGTGAAGGCGAAGGAGGCATGAGTTCGATGTTCACGATCACCCACTTTGAAACCCCGTGCTCCGAACCTATCAATGACCAGATTCTGCAGATGGTCGTCGACTATCTGACCGATATCAGCACGGTGGCGATTGCGCCGAGCAACCTCCTGTTCAACGTCTATCAATATGCGATCGGCTACGAGGTTCATCTCTATCTGCAAGCGCTCGACGGGTCTAAAGGGATCGCTGTCGAATTGATCGTCGCGATGGATGATGAAGATCCTTCGAAGGTCATCGGCTTTTTGCTGTATCTGCCGGTCAAGGATGATCCTGAGGCGTGCGGCGTGGCCTATATGGCGGTGCAAGCCAGTCATCGACATCAGGGCGTCGCACGGGCGATGGTCCAGGAAATGCTCGGCCGCTACCCGCATGCCGAGCTGGCGTGTGCGGTCGGCAAGGTTGCCTGTTTCGAAGCGATGGGCTTTCAGGTGCTGGGCGCGCGCGGGCCGCAGGTGCTGATGAATACGCGTGATCACAGCACGGGCGGTTTGATGGGGGTACTGGATACTGCGCCGATCTACCGCTCGACAGAAGTGCGGCAGATCCATACGTATCTGCTGCAACGACACGGGAAGCGGGCGATGCTCGATGCCGAAAAACAGCGCGACCGGCATCTCGACCAGATGACGGCCAAAGCCAAGGCTTTTGTGCAGGAGCGGCTTGGGTAGGCGGCTAATCAGCCTGTCTGAACACCAGCGCCTTCAAGCCGCTTTCAGCATCGATATCTGGAAATTCCGGTGGGTTTTCCAGGCGTTGTTCGAAGTGCAGGCTCGGGGCTTCGCGGGTCACGCCGTCGATGAGAAAGTCCGGGCCGAAGGCCGGGTCGTTCATGCAGGCCAGTACCACACCATCGCTGGTGAGCAGTTCCGGCAGGCGGCGTAACACGCGCTGGTAGTCCTTGGTCAGCAGAAAGCTGCCTTTCTGGAACGATGGTGGATCGACGATCACCAGGTCGTAAGGGCCGCTGTTGATGACCTTGCCCCAGGACTTGAACAGGTCATGGCCGAGAAAGCTGACCTTGCTCAGGTCGTGCCCATTCAGCCGGTGATTGTCGCGTCCGCGGCTCAGGGCGCCGCGGGACATGTCCAGGTTGACCACATGCTCCGCGCCACCCTCGATGGCGGCCACCGAAAACCCGCAGGTGTAGGCGAACAGGTTCAAGACGCGTTTGCCCTGGGCATTGGCGCGCACCCAATTGCGGCCGTAGCGCATGTCGAGAAACAGGCCGCTGTTCTGTTTTTTGCCCAGGTCGATACGATAACGCAGGCCGCCCTCGGTGATCGTCCATTCCTCGACCATTTCCCCCAGCAACCATTCGGTGGTGCTTTGGGGCAGGTAGCGGTGTTGCAGCAGCAACGTATGCGCGCCGGATTTCTCCCACTCAGGCGACTGCGCGATCCCCATCAGCAACTGCTTCAATGCCTCCAGCTGCGCCGGGTCAGGCTCCTTGAACAGCGAGACCAGCACCACGCCCTGCATCCAGTCGACGGTCAGTTGTTCCAACCCCGGCCAGCATCGGCCCCGGCCATGGAACACGCGGCGGGTTTCTTCAGGGACAGTTGTCAGAGCCGTCAGTAAATGCTGGCGGAGGATGGTGAGGGCGTCAGGGTTCATCGGGCAGGGCCGGCAATATGAAAGGGGCGGCATTTTAACCACAATTGTGGCGCCAGGGGTTCTGCGAGGCAAAAGGCGATTGCGCAGGCAAGCTTGCCGTCAAAGCATTTGCGCAAGTACCGGTCCGGATCAACAATGTACCGGCAGTCAGGCAGTGAGGTTTTCACCCGGTCACGTCGTCAGTCGACACGGAGCGCTCATGAACGATCGTTACACCCGCACGGCGATTTGCCTGCACTGGCTGATAGCCCTCGGGCTGATCGGCACCTTCGCGCTCGGCTACTACATGCCTGAACTTGCGTTCTCGCCGACCAAACTGAAGCTGTATTCATGGCACAAGTGGGCCGGGGTGACCTTGTTTTTTCTGGTGCTGCTACGGCTCGGCTGGCGCCTGGGCCATCCTGTTCCGCCCTTGCCGACGACCGTGTCGCCCGTGATGCGGCTCGCGTCCCACCTTTCGCATGGGGTGATGTACGCACTGATGCTGGCGATTCCGCTCAGCGGCTGGCTGATGAGTTCGGCAAAAGGCTTCCAGACGTCATGGTTTGGTGTCTTGCCGCTGCCGGATCTGCTGCCCAAGGACGACGCGCTCGGCGATCGTCTCATCGATGTGCACAAAGTCCTCAACTACACATTGCTGGTGCTGGTGATCATTCATACATGCGCGGCGCTCAAGCACCACTTCATTGATCGCGACAACGTGCTGACGCGCATACTGCCGTCAAAGCGCCAGCCTGACCCTCGGCATCTCAAGCCATGAAGCAGGCCACTGACCGGATAATCCCATGACCCACCGATTTCCACGTTCTGTCATCCTGGCTGCAGCCCTTGTATTCGGTACCACGGCGGGCGCCCAGGCCGTCGAATACAAGAAAGTAAATGCACGCGCGAGCCAGATCAGCTTCACCTATAACCAGATGGGGGCGAGGGTGTATGGCACGTTCGGCAAATTCGAGGCCACCCTCGATTTCAACTCGGCGAACCCCTCGGCGGCCCACGCCACATTGACCATCCAGCTTGACAGCATCGATGCCGGGAACAGCGATGCCAACAGCGAGTTGAAAAAGCCCGCCTGGTTCAACACGGCGGCTTATCCAGAGGCGAAGTTTGTATCGAGCAGCGTGAAGGCGCTCGGCAACAATCGCTACGAGGTCTCTGGCCAGCTCACGCTCAAGGGCATTACCCGCGAGGTCGGCGCACAAATCACCTTGAAGCCTGAGAGCGCCATCGGCGTATTCGATGGCGAGTTCATTCTCAAACGCGGCGACTTCAAGATCGGTGAGGGCGAATGGGCCGATTACGGGGTTGTCTCCAACGAGATCAACATCAAGTTTCGGGTGGTCGCTCCCGAGCAGTAGCCTGTGCTCGAACCTGGATACCTGACGATGGATTGGCCGCGCCGTGAAGGGAAAACACCCAAAAGCGCTACGCCCTCGGCTACACTCCGGCCATGCCGAATAACTCTCATATGCCCTTGAATTTCACCCGAATCTTCAACAGTGTCGTCACTCGGCTGTTGGGATTGGCGCTGTGCATTGTCGTGTTTGGGGCGGTCGTGCGTTATTACGTGCTAACCGACTTTCTGCGTGAGGATTTGAGCGCGGTCGTGGAAGGCCAGCAATTAGCGTTGGCGACCTATGTCGCTCGCGACATCGACGACAAAATCATTCAGCGTCAGCGTTTGCTTGAGCTCCTTGCCACCTCCATTCCTGTTGATTTCCTCAAGCAACCCGAGCGACTGCGTGCCTGGCTGAAAGAGCATTACGCCTACCAGACGTTGTTCTCGACAGATGTGTACATCGTGAACGCCAATGGGGATTTACTCGCAAGCTATCCCGACCTGACACCGCCACTCAATACCCCTTACGCAGAGCGTGATGACATTCAAGCCGGATGGGCAGGACGTTCATTTGTCGGGCGTCCTGCGGTGGATCAAACAACCCAAAAACCGCTGCTGCCGATGTCCGTGCCCATCAGGGATGAACACGGCAGGGTTCAAGCCGTTCTCGTGGGCGTCACGGCACTCGCAGCGCCAGGGTTTCTGGATTCCTTGCTCCAGAGCCGCATGGGGGAGACGACGGGCGGATTCCAGCTGGTTTTCCCGGAAAGTCGATTGTTTGTCGAATCCTCGGCGCTTGATATGACGCTCAAGCCAACGCCGCCTCCCGGCGCCAATGCGCTGCATGATCGGGCCATGGCCGGATTTCGCGGTGCGGGGGTAACGCTCAACGCCGAAGGGGGCGAGGAGGTCTCAGCAATGGCGTCGGTTCCAAGTACCGGCTGGTTCGTCGTTGCCCGTTTGCCCAGCAGTGAGGCTTTTGCAACTGTCGATCGAACACAGCATTTTTTGATCAGGGGGGCGTTTATATCCATTTTGATTTTCGCCGTGTTCTCGTCCATTGGCCTGTACTTTGTCTTTCGTCATCTGTTTCGTGCCGCCGCGCAGGCTGACCGCATGACGCGTGATGAACGACCACTGGCTCCCTTGCCAGTCACTCGCAATGATGAAGTCGGTCACTTGATCTCGGCCTTCAATCGTTTGTTGATCAAGCTGGATGACAAACAGGCCCAGCTTAAAAAAATTGCTCATCACGATATGTTGACGGGTTTGCCCAATAGGCATCATCTCTCGGGCCAGCTTCGTCACGTGCTGGCTCTGGCACAACGCAAAGAGACGAGTGTGGGCCTGTTGTTCATGGACCTCGATGGCTTCAAGCATATCAATGACACCCTTGGCCACGAGGCGGGTGACGAGGTGCTGCGGCAAGTGGCGAGGCGCTTTCGCCGGGTTGTCCGGGAGACCGATACCTTGGCGCGCATCGGGGGTGATGAGTTTGTTGTTCTGCTGAGTGACCTTGGGGACGATGCCGAAGAGATCGTGAGCACCGTCGCGACTAAATGTATTGAAGCACTGGGAGCGCCGTTTTTTATTTCCGGTACGGTCTGCATCGTGGGTGTTTCGATTGGCATTGCACTGGGGAACGGGGAAAGCTCTGCGGATATGCTTCTGCTGGCCGCAGACCGCGTCATGTATCAAGCCAAAAAAACCGGGCGAGGTCGGTATGTGACCTACAAGCTTTAGGCAACAGTGCCCGAGAGCCCGCCTGGGCGTCGAAGTCGTCGCCGAGAAGACAGGGTTGCGTGCATTGATTGCTCCCACACGATGGGGTTGTAAACTGGCCGCGGCTTACACGATCACCCCTTTAGCACTTCAAGCAAGAGATCCTCTCATGGCAAACCAAGACCTGACCTTTATCCCCGACCCGGACCCGGAATCCATCTCCTCCGATGTTGTCGGTTTCGGCGGCCTGCTGGTCTCGACCCAGATCCCCACCCGCGCTGACGGTAGCCTGGAGCTGGGCGGCATCACCGAGCAGAGCGAGTGCACGTTGCAGGCACTCAAGGTCGCGTTGGAACGGGCTGGCAGTTCCATGGACCGGGTCATGCATTTGACCATCTACCTCACCGACATGGCTGATCGCGCCGCCTTCAACGAGGTTTATCAGCGCTTTTTTGCCAAGCCCTGGCCGGTGCGCGCCGCCGTTGGCGTAGCCGCCCTGGCAGTCGAAGGCATGCGCGTGGAAGTCACCGCGATGGCGGCCAAGGGCTGAGTCCGCGGGTCATCGCGACAGATCAAGCATTGCGGCTCATTCTATTGATACAAGGAGAGGTCTTCAGAGGAGTCGACCTCTCCCCATTCTCCTGTGTAAGGAAGGGCGTGTATCGGGACCCGACCCGCATCAATGACTTGCTGAAGGGTGTTCGTCATATGCACTTTGTCACACTGCTCCGGGGTTAATGCTGAGCGAAGCCGGACGACTTCTGCCCAACCCTCAGGCGTGAAGCGCAAAAGCCCCATGTATTGGCCCTGAATATCGTCTGCTGATTCTGGTTTGTTGCCGATTTCAGCCAAAGTGTCAGCGGGTGTCAGGCGGAACGTTTCGGCATCCAGTAATGGATTGCCAAAACGCTGTGTCCAAAGCTCCAGCCAATTCGGGTCATAGGTGACAGCCAGGGAAGCCTTGCATGTCATCAACGACTGGACCGCTGCCGGGCTGTAGAAAATATCGGAATAACTCACGATGCACGGCTCTGCCTGCAACCAGGCTTCAGCACACGCCAATGACGACACCATATTGGTTTGCGCCCAGCGTGAATTATGGAACTCGATCAGCCCTTGGTCTGCCAACAGCTCGCGTTTGTAGCCGGTAACGATGGCTATCTCGCTAACGCCAGCAGCGCGCAGCGCCACAAGCTGCCACTCCAGCAGTGTCTTGCCACGCAACTTGACCATGCACTTCGGACGTTCATCCGTGAGGCTTTTCATGCGGCTGCCACGTCCGGCAGCCAAAATAATGGCTTTCACAACAGTTCTACCTCATGAGTTTTCGAATGGAATTCGTCTCGGCGAGTGGGGTGCCAAGTACCAGCTCTCAGGCCGGGTACAGGTTTTATTCACCGAACAACTTCTTCAATCGTTGAATGTCGTGCGATGCAAAAAACGCCTCTCGTTCCGGGTGCCACATCCAGCCTTCCCAAGGCAGGCTGAGGTGTCGAATGGCTTCGATTTGCCCATCTTCACTTCGCGCCAAGACCTCAAACCCTTTCGGGCAGTCGGCAAGGGCAAAACTGTGATAACTGTTCACCTCGGCAACAATCTGTCCCGACAACTTATGCCGGGTTCGCACATGACCTGTAACCGGTTTTAGTTCGCTGCCTTCCGAGTGCGCGATCATCTGCATTCCCCGGCAAATTCCGAGTACTGGCAAGTTGTGGGATCGTGCATGGTCAAGCAGTCTGCCTTCGGTCAGGTCGCGTGCCGAACACTGACCGATGTCATTTCCGCCCGAAACAACGATGGCCTGTGGTGATACCGCGTTCAGCCAGTCATCCAGGGCATCGTGAATCACTTCTCCATCGGGTGTTTGCAGGTACAGCCCGTTGGGTACCGGCACCGGTATAAATCCGGCAACCAGAAGCAAGGTGACCAGACGCTGATCCAGTGCATCACGGTTTTCGCCGCGCTCAGGAATTACGTCCACGCGCTGGCTGACGGCAACGACCTTCATGCCATCATCTCCACCCAGCGCCCGGGACAGTCCAGATGTAAGCGCTGAGCCGACGACCAGCGGCGGTAGAGCACTTCACCGGCACCGATGACCGCTGGCAGGCCGAGCTCACCGGCACGAATCGCCATGTGCGAGTTAGCGCCGCCCCATGCCGTTATCAACCCGGCAATCGGGTAGGCAAATAACCAATCAAAACCTGGGTCCGCATTGGGAATGCAGACAATCGCCCCGGCGAGCTTTTCCCGGTCGTCGCTGAGCACCACGGGGGCTGTTACCTGCTTCTGGGTGATGAAGTTGGGTGCTGTTTCAGGCCACTCGAAGGACCAGACATCCTCCGGTCGGGTAATCACCGGCGGCAGCGATATCTTGAGGGTCTTTTCGTAGCGGGCCTTGCCCTGTTCAATACTGCGCAAAAGCACATCTTTCGGATCTGCTGCAGCGACGTGCAGCTCCTTCAAGGCGCTGATGTCGCAATAGGCCATCTCTTCGCGTTCAATGCCATGCTGGGCGCCGACTTCAGCAATCAGTGCCAGGGCATCCGAGAGATTGCGGGTGAAGTGGAACTTGGCCAGCTCGCGTAGTTCGATACCGGCTTGCATGAAGTCCAGCAAGCCAACCGGATCAGGCTCCAGGCCGTGTGCCTCCTGCTGCTTCACGATTTCGCGCATTTGTGGAAGGGTCAGCGAAAAGGGTTGTACTGGCTCTGGGGTGGATGGACGCTGGGTCCAGTCAAAGTAGAGTTCCGGTGCTTCATCGTAACGAGGCGAAAGGATGTCGTAGGTGCCCGGGCGCAAGTGTCCGTAGCGCGCGAGGAACGTCGCCTTGTCCAGTGTCGCCCGGTCACGTGCCAACTGGCCGCTGACGGTCGAGACACCCCCCATGAAGCAATCGTAGTCAGCCTGCGAGAACACGCCCACCGTCACCAGCGATCTAAGCATCTGCACCGCGACGAAGCCTGCGCGGGCCAGGCCGGCGAAGGGCAGGGTGCCGTAGCGTTTTGCATCCTCCAGCAACCAGTAAATCCGCTCCAACGGGTCGGCGTTGGAGGCCAGCAATTCTTCGCGTCGCGCATTTAGCATGTCGAGCTTATTGGCATCGGCGCGCCATAAGCCGTCCTTGGGATGAACGATGCGGTTGGTCAGCTTGCGCAAACTGGTGCTGATGGCCTCTAGCTCGTGCTCCAGGAAACCGGCACTGGCCAAGCGCTCCAGTCGCTGCGACAAATCCAATGTGTAGCACGAGAAAACAATCTCGAATTCCACCTTGTCGTGCAGCGTCGGTTCGGCCAGCAGTCGATCGATATAGTGATCGACCAGCCGCCCGGCCAGTCCCTCATCGAGGTCTGCAGGAATGAAGGAGTTGAACGACAAGCGCACATCGATGTACGGCAGCCCGAAGAAATGCGGCATCAGCGGGAAACTGCGTAAGTTGCGATAGCCGTAATTGTGGCGCTGGTAAGCCCAGATTGAGTCGGTCACCAAATCCCGGTACAGCGAGAGCGCCAGCGGTTTGGGACGGATTCCGATAATCTCGGCCGGATTCCAGTCCGGCATTACGCCATAGACGGTACGCTGGCCAATCAGGAAGGGGTGCGGCTGCATGCCTCGCGCCACCTTGCGCTGAATACTTTCCAGCCGGGCGGCCTGCGTTGTTTCGGATTCCGGGCGTGATGGCAAAATTAATGGTCGGGCCTGTAACAGCCACAATACCTCGCCTTCTTCTTCGCGTGTGACAGCGAACTCGCAATCGATCGGCGCGCCATCGAACAACGCCAGCAATTCTTCGAGCAAGGCGATCAAGGGTGCGAATTCTGGTGGCGGCGGCACTTTGCTAAGTGCCGCCTGCTGCCAAAGCCGACCGCCCATGCCGCCGGTGACTGATGCCGTGTCACTGCCTTCCGACCAGTTCACAACCCGGTACGGCGCACAGGTATTCGGGTCGTGGGAAAAGGCAACGCCGGAACGAACCACGTTACCCAGCATCGGTTGAATCAGTACCTCGTCTGCCAGGTGTACTTCGCCATAACTTGCGATCACCTGTTCAACGGCTGATACCAATCCTGCTTCATTGACGCCAGGGATCGAGAGAAAGGCCCCTGCACAGGAAGCTTGCGCGCCATCTTCGCGCAGACAACTGGAGCGCACGATCCAGGGACCGGCTCCCAGCTGTCCCTGGATATCACGAAAACAGGCTTGCCCACCGATTTGCCAGTCCCTCACGGTGAACGACAACAGCGGAGCAATGCGAGCCGACTTGAGCCGCTCTTGTAGGCTGGCCAATGTGCCAGCCTTGGTAGAGAAATGCAGCGCCATCGGCATTATCTCAACTGAGCAACCCAGATATTGGTCGAGTACGGAATCTGGATCGAGGACGTCTGAAGGCTTTTCAGATAGTCATCGATTGCGCTGATCACCTCATGGAAATTCGCACCGGCTTGGCGCTCCAGCGTCGCGTGCGAACGCCAGGCTTCCAGACACTCTTCAATGCTTTGTTCGTGAATGACACGCGCATCAAGATGAACAACAGGGCCGAAAAGCGCACTGGCATCGATCACGGCAGTTTGATCTTCACGACGAGTACCGTAGCCATAACCCTGTACCCGTTCTTTGATGATGGCTTCGATGCGGGCCTGGATCGGATCATCAAGATGACGATGATTCCACATGCAGGCGAACCAGCCTCGAGGCTTGAGAATGCGCGCGGTTTCCTTGAGTGCCTGCTGGCGGTCGCAGACATTGAAGGAACTGCCAAAGGTGACCATGTCGAAAGCGTGCGACGTTTGTCCTGTGACTTCGCCCGTCCCTTCATGCCAGCTTACGTTGGCCAGGTCTGCGGTACGCTTGATGCCATTCGCGCGCATCGCATCATTAGGTTCCACCGCAACAACATCCAGACCACGCGCAGCCAGCATCATGGTCAGGTGTGCGACGCCTGCTCCGACATCGCAAAACCTGTCGCCTTTCTCGGCACCAGCAATCGAGAGCATCGCATCGATCGCGGCGTCAGCGTAATCAGGACGTTTCAAATAAGCATCAGCCAGCGCGGTGTAATCCCATTCGGTTTTCATACCAACTTCCTTTTATAAAAACGATGTAGTAAATCATCTGTCAATGTTTGCAGGGGACGGTCAGGTTCGAACTCAACCACCCAGTCTGCCGCTGTCGGTTCATCAATCGATACATCGAGCCCCGCGACATTCTGCAACTCGCCCGCATAAAACCGGCGATATATATCCTTGGGGTCCCGGCGGCGGAGTTCCTCCACCGGCACCTTCAAGTAAACCTCGAAATAACCAGGCAGGTGGGTACGGTTCCAGGCATGAACTTCGCGGAACAGCGAAATCGTTGCAATCACCACCGTGAGCCCCTGCGCGGCAATCACTTTGCACAGGTGGGCGTATTGCATGGCCAACGCCAATCGCCCCTCACGCCCATGGTTTTGAGAGTTAGCAACTGTAGCGCCAAATACGTCGCGCAATTCATCGCCATCTAACATGACAACCGACTGGCCACGGCTTCGTAGTTCGGCAACGAATTCATGGGCCAAGGTTGATTTGCCAGCACCCGAAAGACCTGTAATCCATACTACCCGCCCGGTGCAATCATCTGTCATATCGACCTGGCTTGTTTTCAGTTTAGAAGTGTTAATCAGCAGAGACTCATGATGGTTGCAGGATGCTTTCTTGATTGCTGATTTCGTTCTTGTCGATTTCTCCAAAAGAATCGATCGAACAGTAGCGGAAATCAGACTCATGCTGTTTCTGAACCAGGTCTTGAAAAACTTCATTCGGGTGATGCAGGTCGCTGTATTCTTCTTCATGGAATTTCTGATACCTGAGAAAATGCTCATCAGGCGTAAGCGATTCGATTTCAATGGCTATTTCTTTAAGGCGGTCGCCACTATTGGCTATTGGCAGCAAACCACTCATTTGTTTCAGCCAGGCCTTGACGATAGGGTTGCTCTCGCTGGCTGCCGGAACATAATAGATTGGCAGTCTGCAGGTGTTCAGCATAAAGGAAACACCACCGCTCGAGGCGTCGGTAATGAGGGTGTCACAGCGTTGGTAGAATTCTTTACTGCTTTCTTTGGATTCATCAATTGAGATCCATTGGTACTGAGAAAGCAGTCCACACAACTCTTTTACATACGGCGCTTCAACGTCAGTCATGTACGGGCGTAAAATAAATGTCGCATGAGGAATAGTGGACTTGACCGAGTTGATAATGGTCTCCATATTTTCATATAGAGTAGCACCGCTCGGGCATATTCCTTTTTGGGTCGGCAGAAGGCCTACGACATACTCATCGGCTGTTCGCAGATAGTCAGGGGGGAACCTGAAAGGCTCGGGGATTTTGACTGGCAGTGTAGATATTGCACTTGTTTTTCGAAGGTCCGAGCGCAATGATCTTCCTTCAAACACTTTACGCAGCGCGTGCCTGTCATGCCGGTAAAGCTGTAGACCTGCTTTAATCAGGTCAAAAAGCGATCGGGATGAAGAAACAATCGCGTCCCAATGTGATGTCCAATCGGAGCAATAGTATTTGTCGTCGATGGGCATGCCGACATTGCCATGCGCAATAAAAATGCCAAAATTTGACTCGTCCAGCAGTCGCCCAATCGAGGCGTCATTTGAGATGACTGTTTGCGATCTAAGCATTGCGATAAACGTCAGTTCCACCTCCTCAACCGGACTGTTGAGGATCTGTTCTGCTTCGTGCTTGCTGATACCGACAGTCTTGGTCTGGAGTACTATGCAGTTGTACTTGTCGCGAAGAGCATTTAGCGCTGGCAGCAAGTATTCAAGGTATGTTTTTCCGCCATTATTGACGTTGCTGATCAAGTAAACGGTTTTCATGATAAAAGATGCACCTTCAATACTTCCCTAGGTAAAACCAGATTTAGACCATGTAAATGCACGAAAGCGGAGAAGCTTTTCGGTCTAACCCTGGCGCTTCTCCTTCAGCGCGTGTACACCCTTGTCGTGATGCAAATCAAACTAAAATCGTATCGGATTTTCTTGGAAAATTAACGACAGCACTTGATCTGTAAATGCGAAGGATTCTCCAATATACCACGCGATTGGCGTATTGCCATCATTTCGAGCGGGCATGATATGGAGCAGGACAGTAAGCTTATCGGCAGTGATCAAGCGGGCTTTACATCGGTAGTCGTTAATTTTGGTGATGCTTGACCACAACAACACCAACCTTCTCTCCGGACACGTCAGTTGCCATTCGCGG
Organism: Pseudomonas sp. FW306-02-D09B; assembly: GCF_058782685.1. Taxonomy (NCBI): domain Bacteria; kingdom Pseudomonadati; phylum Pseudomonadota; class Gammaproteobacteria; order Pseudomonadales; family Pseudomonadaceae; genus Pseudomonas; species Pseudomonas sp. FW306-02-D09B. The sequence goes on along the minus strand of NZ_JBYSXY010000008.1, from coordinate 187,111 downwards.
TGAGGATGTCGGTCCCCAGATGTGGTCGACAGTTGAGGTAGGCCGAGGCTTTCAGCCAGTGCTGGTCGGGATACCAGGAAAACATGAACTGGCCGTCCTTGAGTTTATCGATCACCTGGCGCGCCACTTGCGGGCGCACTGCCGGGCAACCCTGGCTGCGACCGATACGTCCCTGGCGTTCATTCCATAAGGGATTCACGTAGTCGGCCGCGTGAATCACGATGTCGCGATCACGTGCGCGGTCATTGAAGCCCGGTTCCAGGCCATCCATGCGCAGCGAGTAACCATGGCTGCCCTGATAGCTTTCCTGGGTGCGAAACAGGCCCAGACTGGACTGATAGCTGCCGACGCGATTGGAGAATTGCGTGGCGAAATTTTCCCCGGATTTTTGCCCATGAGCGACCAGATCGCGCAGTACCAGGGACTTTTTGCGCAGATCGAAGATCCAAAGACGACGAGCCGTGGACGGTTGCGAATAGTCGATCACGGCCAGGCGCTCGGCCTGCTTCGCGCCACTGTTGACGGCGCATTGCATGGCGTCCAGGGCACTTTGCAATGCTTGGGGATTGAGTTCCGGAGCGGCGTGCGCGAGGCTGTTATATAACGCTTGATTGTGGGTGTCGGCGGCGAATGCCGGACTGCACATTGCGCCCAGCGTCATAGCTGCCAGACAGTGTCGGCGTAAAAAGGTCAGCATGCGCAGAGAGTCCTGTTGTTATTGTTGGCTCCCGACCTCCTGTTGTTCCCTCGGCAGGCCTGTGCATACGCTGGCCTTGGTGCTTGCCGCGCCTGCTGCAGAGGTTGACCGTCTACTTGACGGCCATGGAGTGGAGTGAAGCAGTTGATCAAAAAGCACGCATGTTACTTGAGCCTTTTCCTGCTCGCTGCGCCATTGGTCGCGACTGCCCAGAACGAGCTGGCTGATCACGACAGCCCATTGAAACTGGCGCTCACTCAATTGCCGGTCGATTGCCCGCGCCTGGCCGCGCACCTGAGTGCGTCGGCGAAAACGCTGTTGCAGGCTTTTTATCAGCAGCAGGACTATGTCCTGATCTGGACGGCCAACGGACGCTTGTCGGCCTTGCAGGCACAGGTGCAGCAGTTGGCCGATGACGGACTGGACCCGAAGCGCTACAGCCTGCCCACGGGTGCTGCCGAAGGGGATGCAGTGTGTGCCGATATCGGCATCAGTCAGCGTTATCTTCAAGCCCTGCAGGACCTGCGTTACGGCCGCTTGCGGCAATCGCGTTTCGAGCCGTTGTGGCATGCACAGGCAGTGCCGTACGACCGACCCGCCGAGGTGCTGGCCATCGCCGGGCCGGGTCTGCAAGACATGGCGACGGCTTTTCAACTGGCGCGTCCAAGCCTTGAGCAATACCAGAGCTTGCGCCGTGTTTATGCCCGACAGCGTCAGCAGCCGTTGCCCCATTGGCAGGTGCTCGCCAGTGGGCCCTTGTTGCAACCCGGCGCACAGGATGCGCGAGTACCTGAACTGGCGACGCGACTCTTCAGTGAAGGCTATCTGGCCAACGTTTCCGCGGGTGTCGGCACGGTCTACAACAAGGAGCTGGTGAGCGCGCTGAAAAGCTTCCAGCTGAGCCATTCGCTGCAAGCGGATGGCGTGCTGGGGGAGGGCACCTTGACCGAGCTGAACGTCAGCCCGGCGCTGCGGCGCGAGCAGTTGCGGATCAACCTCGAGCGTTTTCGCTGGCTGGCGCAGGATCTGGAACCCAATGGTCTGCTGGTCAATGTGGCCGCGGCGACGTTGACCGTCTATCAGGGCGGTACGCCGGTCTGGCAGACGCGCACTCAGGTGGGGCGTGCCGAGCGGCAGACCCCGCTGCTGAAGTCGTCGGTTACGCGCCTGACCCTGAACCCGACCTGGACCGTGCCGCCGACCATCATGCGTGAAGACAAGCTGCCGGAAATTCGCCGGGATCAGGCGTTCCTCGGTAAACAGAACCTGCAGGTACTGGACAGTGACGGCCATCCGTTGGCGGTGGACGAGATCGACTGGGATAACCCCGGCAACATCCTCCTGCGCCAGGACGCGGGGCCGAAGAATCCGCTGGGGCAAATGGCGATCCGCTTCCCCAATCCGTTCGCCGTGTACCTGCACGACACCCCCAGCCAGGCGCTTTTCCAAAAGGCGCCGCGGGCGTTCAGTTCAGGCTGTGTGCGGGTCGAGCAGGCAATGCAGTTGCGCGATCTGTTGTTGAGTCCGGCTGAGCGTCAGCGGACCAATGAGTTGCTGGCAACGGGGCTGACCCACGAATTCAGGCTGGCTACGCCGGTGCCGATCCTGCTCAGTTACTGGACCGTGCAAGCCGACCGGCAAGGCCAGTTGCTGTATGCCCCGGATATTTATGGGCGGGATGCCGCATTGTCGGCCGCGCTCGGCGGCAAGTCCTGAGCGTTACTCGCACTCCAGTCGGGAGGTACACGGCATGAACAATGGACCGCGTGAGCAGGGCGAACCGTTCAAGCGATTGTTTTTCGCGCTGCCCTGCGCCACGGCACAACGTCGAGCGATCGCCCAATGGCGAAGCGCTCTGCGGCTTACTAGCGGACGTCCGGTGCCAGCGGAAAATTTTCATCTGACGCTGATGTTTCTGGGGGCTGTGGCGGTGACGCAGATTCCTGATATCTGCGCGGCTGCCGCGCAAGTCAGAACGCCGGGCGAGCGCTTGACGGTCTCTCTCGACCAGTTGGATGCCTGGCGTCGTGCCGGTGTTTTGTTACTCGCGCCAACGCAGACGTCGTTGCCGTTGCGTCAGTTGGTGTATGCCTTGCAGCAGGCGATGCTGCCGCTTGGGTTTGCCGACGCGCCTCGGGAATATCGTCCTCATTTGACCTTGATGCGTGACTTTCGAGAGCCTGTTCCGGAGTCTGAAACACCCCCGGACTTTCATTTGAGTGCTGGGAATTTTGTGCTGTTCGAGTCGCATAAAGGCCGCTATCGGGCGCTGGCTGAATGGCCTCTGGTGTCGTAGGCTGCGATCTCTTGACCTTGGCGGCCTGGTAGCCGACCTATCTCTTGCGGATGTACACCAATCTACTGTGGGAGCCGGGCTTGTCCGCGATGGCGGCCTGACAGCCGACCAATCTCCCGCTGGTGTACATATTCATTCCTGCGGTAACGGCCACTTACGGTTTCGCTCTTACAGCGACTCCCTTTGGCAGACGCCCCAAAGGAAGCAAAGGTCTTCGCCCCAAGCGTACGGCACCTCGCCTAGGCTCGGCGTCCCCTCGCTCCGGCATTCATCAGGGGGCATCGCCTACGGTCTGCTTCGCGACGACCTCCTCTCGATGTGTTCGACTGCGTCGAACGGCGCTGCGCGCCTTCCCCCTGATGAACGCCTCCACTCGGCCTCCCGATAGGGGCGGGTGGATCAAGATCAACGGCGGCAGGCGAGCTAACGCTCGGCCTGTTGAGTGGTGGGGCGGGTGTATCACTTCGTTGTGGTGGGTGATATCTGTGGAGCTGCCGCAGGCTGCGATCTTTTGGAAGCAGGCATCAAACAATAGCGGGAGAGCGTGCTTGCTTGAACGATCCCACGTAGCCATTTGTCTGTAATGCATCAGCCTTGAATGCTCGCTGTCCGGTCAATTGGTTGTACACCTTGACCCTGCGGTGGTTATTCGCATATCCGCCCATCGCTGAAACCGTCCCGCTTTGAATATGGTCCAGATAACGGAATATCGTGCGTGGCGAAATGAAGCTGATCTTGTAGTTCAGCGCCGCCATTCGATCTTGCAGTTCGTAACCGGGATTGCGCCCATCCATTTGAAAGTGCAGGCCGTGTTTTTTAACCAGGTGCACGTTCCACAGGGTGCAGAAGCTTTTCAAGTGAACTTCCCTGAACGGTTTCGGTGCCCGAGCATTCAATCCCAGGGCCAGCAAGCTGCGCCGGGTGTAGTGCTTGAAAAACCGTGAAGTCAGGCGCCAGGCCGTTCGGGCCACACCTCGGTTTAGCTGTTCCAGGCAGCCGACCGCCGCCACTTCCTGCGGGCCAGCGCACAGGCTGAGCATCAGGCTGAACACGGCCGGGTCGTAAATGAACGTGTCGGTGTGCAACAAAAACAGGTACTCGGTTTCAACCTGCTCCAGGGCAAGATCCAAGGCCCGGCCATGAGCAAAACTCCCGGCTTCAGGAGCGTTGCTTTTGCGTTCGATCAGGTTGATCCAGTCGAGCGTGCGCAGGTATTCGCTGCTCGCATCGTTCGAATAGTTGTCCACCACAAACACCGGCACGCCAGCTGCTTGCACATGCTCGCGCAGCAGTTCCAGGCAGGTCCTGGTCAGTTCAAGCGATTTATAGTTGACCAACACAATGCTGTAGTTGGCCTTGGTCGAAAGTGGGCGCGTCATAGGTTATTTAGCCTCGAATGCTGCCTGAACTTCAGGCGTGCGCTCATCCTAGAGAGGTCAATCTTTCGGCCTGTTCTCGGCGGGATAAATTTTTTGACAGGGTTGTTTCTGATCCCGATAAACGCGGAGGCGCGGGGGCGGAGGGGATGGATCTATTCGCGAGAAGGCGAGGACAGGGCAATGAACCTGTCCTCGCTTGTTTCAAGGCATCACGTTGCGTAGCCGCCGAAACTCAGCGCACCAGGCAGGGTTTCTTGTTATCGAACTTCCAGCCCGGAATCATGAACTGCATCGCCACGCTGTCGTTGCGCGCGCCGAGGCCCATGCCTTTGTAGAGTTCGTGAGCCTTGGCGACCGCGTCCATATCGATGTCGACGCCCAGGCCGGGCCTGGCTGGAACCTTGATATGACCGTCGACGATTTGCAGCGGCTCCTGGGTCAGGCGTTGCCCGTCCTGCCAGATCCAGTGGGTGTCGATTGCGGTGATCTCGCCGGGTGCAGCCGCCGCGACCTGGGTGAACATCGCCAGTGAAATGTCGAAGTGGTTGTTGGAGTGAGAACCCCAGGTCAGTCCCCACTCATGACACATCTGCGCCACGCGTACCGAGCCTTGCATGGTCCAGAAGTGCGGATCGGCCAATGGAATGTCTACCGATTGCAACTGGATGGCATGGCCCATTTCGCGCCAGTCGGTGGCGATCATGTTGGTCGCGGTTTTCAAGCCCGTGGCGCGGCGGAACTCAGCCATGACTTCACGGCCCGAGTAACCGTTTTCTGCACCGCATGGGTCTTCGGCGTAAGCGAGAACATGATGCTGATCGCGGCACAAACGGATGGCTTCTTTAAGCGACCAGGCGCCATTCGGGTCAAGAGTGATACGTGCATCAGGAAAGCGCTCGGCCAAAGCAGTAACGGCTTCAATTTCTTCCTCGCCGCGCAGCACACCGCCTTTGAGCTTGAAGTCGTTGAAACCGTATTTGGCCTTGGTGGCCTCGGCCAGGCGCACGACGGCTTCAGGCGTCATCGCCTGTTCGTGGCGCAAGCGGAACCAGTCATCGGCGTCGGGTTCGCTGCGATACGCCAGATCGGTCTGGTGACGGTCGCCAATGTAGAACAGATAGCCGAGCATCTTCACCGCATCGCGTTGCTGGCCTTCACCGAGCAAGGCCGCCACCGGGACTTCGAGGAACTGACCGAGCAAATCCAGCAGGGCCGCCTCCATGGCGGTCACCGCATGGATGGTGATGCGCAAGTCAAAAGTTTGCTGGCCACGGCCGGCCGAATCGCGGGCAGCGAACGCACTGCGCATGGCGTTGAGGATGCTTTGGTAGTTGCCGATCGGTTGCCCGACCACCAGGCTGCGGGCGTCTTCCAGCGTTTCACGAATGCGCTCGCCGCCGGGGACTTCACCGACGCCGACGTTGCCGGCGTTGTCCTTGAGAATGACGATGTTGCGGGTGAAGAACGGGCCGTGGGCGCCGCTGAGGTTCATCAGCATGCTGTCATGGCCGGCAACCGGGATGACCTGGAGGCTGGTGATCAGCGGGGCTTTGCCGGTGTGGTGCAGGTGTTCAGTGTTCATGTTCAGTTCCTGTCTTGTCAGTTCGAGCCAAGCGCCGATCAGTGCGATTTACCGAGCACGGGCTGGTGAATGTCCGTGTTGGCTGTGTCCGTTACCGTGGGTTTGGTCTTGGCGAAAAACACCAGCAGCGCAGCAATGATCGAGGTGCCTGCCAGGCCATACAGCCCGCCCTGAATGGAGCCGGTGGTTTGCTCCAGAAAGCCGAAGGTGGTGGGGGCGACGAAGCCGCCGAGGTTGCCGATGGAGTTGATCAGGGCGATGACTGCGGCAGCGATCCGGGCATCGAGGTAGCCCTGGGGAATCGGCCAGAACAGCGATGAGGCTGACTTGAAACCGATCGCCGCAAAGCAGATGGCGATAAACGCGAAGATCGGCCCGCCTGTGGTCGACAGGAACATGCCCGCGGCGGCGATCAATAGCGCAGCCGCAACCCAGGCCTGCTGGAACTTGAACTTGCCCGACAGTGCAGCGAAGGCATACATGGCGACAATCGAAATCAGCCAGGGAATCGAGTTGTAGAAACCCACCTGAATGTCGCTGAGGTCGCCCATCTTCTTGATGATGCTGGGCAGCCAGAAGGTCGCGGCGTAGATCGTCAGCTGAATGCAGAAGTACAGCGCGCAAAACAGCATGATCTGACGGTCCTTGAGCAACTTGCCCAAGGTCGGCTTGACCGTGTGGGCGGCGTCGCGCTCACGTTGTTCGCGATCGATTTCGCCCACCAGAGCATCTTGCTCTTCACGGCTCAGCCACTTGGCGTCATGCGGTTTGGAGTCCAGCCAGAACCAGACAAAGAAGCACAGGAACACCGACGCCATGCCTTCAATGATGTACATCCATTGCCAGCCATGCATGCCCAGACCGTTGATTTGCAGCAGCATGCCGGACAGCGGGCCGGAGATCAGCGAGGCGAATGCCGAGCCGCTGAGGAAGATCGCGATGGCTTTACCGCGCTCGACGCCGGGCAACCAGCGAGTGAAGTAGTAGATGACGCCAGGGAAGAACCCGGCTTCGGCCACACCCAGCAGAAATCGCAAGATGTAGAAGTGGGTTTCGTTCTGGATGAAGGCCATCAGCGTGGCGGTGATGCCCCAGGTGAACATGATCCGGGTCAGCCAGAAACGCGCCCCGACTTTTTGCAGCAGTATGTTGGAGGGCACTTCGAACAACGCATAACCAATGAAGAACAAACCGGCACCGAGCCCGTAAGCCGCGGCACCGATGCCCAGGTCGTGTTCCATGTGGGTGCGGACGAAACCGATGTTGACGCGGTCGATGTAATTGACGATGAACATGATGACGAAGAGCGGGAGCACATGGCTCTTCACTTTCGAAATGGCGCGTGCCAGGACAGGATCGTCCGGCGAGACGGCAGGTGCAGCGCTTGAGTTGCTCACGGTTCATGACTCCCACTGATTATTGTTATGCGGGTGTGGTGCTGCAGCGTTGTTTTGCGACTTAAGTTGCCAGTCATCATACAAGTGAGATTTTTGAGTCGCAATACGAGTCTTGTGACCAAATGGCTATAAAAAATTGGTTTGTAAGATTTAAATGGATGAAATTGAGGTGTTTTAGGCGGTTAAGGCTCGATTTTGACTCGGGGTTCAGTTTTTCAAGATAAGCATTTCGCTCGCTATGCAAACGAGATAGTCGAATAAAACCACTGAAACAGCTATGTTGTCTGACATGTTGAAGCGCAAAATCAGCACCAGGGCGAATACCGCTAACCTAAGCCGTCACACATCCCCTGTAGTAGCTGGCGAAGCCGGCGTTCGGCCGCGCAGCGGTCGTAAAATCAGACACCACGTTTTTTCAGGTTAACCGTGGAGGCAGGATTTACGACCGCTGCGCCCGAACGCGGACCGAGCCGAACGCAGGCTTCGCCAGCTGCTGCGGATTGTGTAATGACGGTAGTATTCTGAAGCCTCCTTTGAACGGGTCGGACCACATGCAAAACCAATCCAGCGGTTCAGGCCGCAAGCGTGCGCCAGGCCTGGCGCACGACATTGTTGCCGAGCTGACTCAACGCATCCTGCTTGGGCAGATCGCACCGGGTGAAAAACTGCCTTCCGAGTCGACGATTGTTCGGGAGCACGGAGTCAGTCGCACCGTGGTTCGCGAGGCCATTTCCAAGTTGCAGGCGTCCGGTCTGGTTGAAACCCGGCATGGCGTGGGAACGTTTGCCCTGGAACGTGACTCGCATCAGGGGTTTCGCCTGAGCAGCGACACCGCCATCAGCGTGCGGGGGATTCTCGAACTGCGCATGGGGCTGGAGACGCAAGCCGCAGCCCTGGCCGCGAAGCGCCGAACCGACGATCAGCTTGTCCGGATGCGCCAGGCGCTGGACGACTATCAGAACTCGTTGGCCAATAACGACAGCAGCGTTGAGCCCGACATGCGTTTTCACCGATTGATTGCCGAAGCTACCGGGAATACGTACTTCACCGACATCATCTATCACCTCGGTAACTCGGTCATACCGCGCACGCGGATCAACGCGCAGGAGCGGGGTGACACCGACCTGATGAAGCTGGGTCAATCCGCCAGTCTGGAGCACGAAGCGATCTTCAATGCGATTCGCCGGCAGGACCCCGACGCGGCCAGAGCGGCCATGTTGCTGCATTTGAGCAACAGCCTGGAACGTATGGCGGTTGAGTGACGCGGTGCTGCGTCACCTCACACCAACAACCGCAGCGTTTCAAACAGCTGCCGGTCTTCCTTCTTCGCCGAGCGCGCATGGCGTCGAATCACCTGTAGCAGGCAATCGGTAAAACACAGCGCCGGATTGCTCAGCGAACCGTTGCGGCGAGTGACGATGCTCAGCTGTCTAGGTTCGAACTGCTCGATCAGGTTCACGGACACCAACCGGCCGAGGAAAGGTGAGGCGGTGCTGAGGACGGTCGGGCCCCAGGTACACATGTCGGCCCGTTCCAGCATCATTTGCAGGATTGCCAGTGAATGGGCGCGCACGATGCGTTGCTCATCGATCTGCGCGTTGTGCCTCCAGAACAGCTCCTGCATCAGCGCATCGTGACCGTCTGGCGCGTAGTTCAGGGTCCAGTCCTGGTCCAGCAGCTCGTGAATCGACCGGGCGTTCTGTCGCGGATGACCTTGGCGAACCAGCACCGACGTCTGGTATTCGAGCAGGGTTTCGCAGGCAAATTCCGCGGTCGCTTGTGCCGGATTAAGCTGGCCGATGGCGAAATCCATGCTGCCGTCACGCAGCAGTGGCTGGGCCACCGCCATCAGGCTTTCGAACAACTCCAGATGAATCTCCGGCATGCGTGCCCGAAAAGCCAGGACCACTTCGGGCAGGAAGGTTAACGCGACCCAGGGCGTGACCCCGACGCAGAGCCGCCCCTGGGCCTTGCCGCGCAGGTGATCGAGTTCGGTCTGCGCATGCTCCAGTTGCTTGAGCACCAGCCGGGCGTGCATCAGCAGCACCTTGCCGAACTCGGTGAAATTCAGGCCGCTGGGGGTTCTGACGAACAGCGGCAACTGTTGTTCGGTTTCCAGCTCGCGCAGGGCTTTGGTCACCGCGGCCTGGGAGATGTCCAGCGAACGCGCGGCGGCGCGGATGCTGCCGGTCTCGGCGCTGGCAATCAGGGCTTGTAATTGATGCAGTTTCATCTGCTCACCGTGGTGACAACTGTTGGTTGTCATCATAACCAAACTGCGCCTCCCCAGCCTACGGCCCATTCCCTAAGATCGACCCGACAGCGCCCAGGTTGAATCGCCGGCAGCTGAATATTCTTATCGAGGAGCACACCCATGAATGCTGGCCACGTCCTGCCAGGAGTCGCTGCGCTGCAGGATGAAATGATCACCCTGCGTCAGCGTATTCACGCGCACCCCGAACTTGGCTTTGAAGAGTTCAGCACCAGTGAGCTGGTGGCGCAGTGTTTGACGCAGTGGGGATATGACGTCAGCACCGGCGTGGGTAAGACCGGCGTGGTCGGGACCTTGAAAAATGGCGAGGGCCGATCCCTCGGGCTGCGCGCAGACATGGATGCGCTGCCGATCCAGGAAGCCACCGGGTTGCCTTATGCCAGCCGGATCGACGGCGTGATGCACGCCTGTGGCCACGACGGTCATACCGCAACCTTGCTCGCGGCGGCCAAATACCTGGCGCAAACGCGGGAATTCAACGGCACGCTGAATCTGGTGTTCCAGCCGGCCGAAGAAGGGCTGGGCGGTGCGAAGAAGATGCTCGAGGACGGGCTGTTCGAACGCTTCCCGTGTGATGCGATTTTTGCCATGCACAACATACCGGGCTATTCCGCCGGGCAGTTGGGGTTTTACAGCGGGCCGTTCATGGCCTCTGCCGATACCGTCACGATCAACATCATCGGCACCGGTGGCCATGGCGCGGTGCCGCACAAGGCGGTCGACCCGGTGGTGGTCTGCGCATCGATCGTGATCGCCCTGCAAAGCATCGTCTCGCGCAACGTCAATCCGCAGGAAACGGCAATCATCACGGTCGGTTCGATTCATGCCGGGAACGTTTCAAATGTGATTCCCGCGTCCGCGGAAATGATCCTGAGCGTACGCGCCTTGACGCCTGAGGTTCGCCAGTTGCTCGAACGCAGGATTACCGATCTGGTCAACGGTCAGGCGGCGAGTTTTGGCGCGCGGGCCGAGATCGATTATTACCGTTGCCACCCGGTGTTGATCAACGATCCGGAGCAAACCGCGTTCGCCCGTCAGGTCGCACGGGAGTGGCTGGGTGAAGGGCAACTGATCGAAGACCTGCGGCCCTTCACCGCCAGCGAGGATTTCGCGTTCATCCTGGAACAATGCCCCGGCAGCTATCTGGTGATCGGCAATGGCCAGGGCGATGGCAGCTGTTTGCTGCACAATCCCGGTTACGACTTCAATGATGCTTGCCTGCCAATCGGCGCAAGCTATTGGGTAAAGTTGGCCGAGGGTTTTCTGCGTTGAGGCGCACGGTTTTTTAACATCACGGTTATACAAAAAACGGTCGGTAACCCGACTCGGCGAACCCCTGGAGGACAATAACAATGAATAAGATGATCGCGGCGGTTTCACTGGTCTTCATGACGGCATCCGGCCTGGCCGGTGCGGCCGACTGGTCCGGTAAAGTGTTGAGGTTGGGTATTGACCCGACGTACCCACCGTTGGAATACAAAAACCAGGATGGCACGCTGACCGGTTTTGGCGTCGACATCGCCGACGCGCTGTGTGCAGAGTTGCACGCTAAATGCGTCTGGGTTGAAAGCAGCTGGGACGGGATGATTCCAGGGCTGCTGGCGCGCAAGTTCGACGCTATCGCGTCGTCGATGACTGTCACCCCCAAGCGTCAGGAGCAGATTGCGTTTAGCGACAAGGTATCGAATGCGCCGGCACGTTTGGTGATCAAGCGCGGATCGGACCTGCAGCCGACTGTTGAGTCGCTCAAAGGCAAACGCATCGGCGTGGAGCAGGGCTCGACCCAGGAGGCTTTTGCGAAAGCCGTCTGGGGCAAGCAGGGGGTAGAGATTCTTTCTTATCAGAATCAGGATCAGGTCTACGCTGACCTGGTGGTCGGGCGCCTCGATGCGTCGTTGCAGGGCTCGATTCAGGCCAGCTATGGTTTTCTGAATAAGCCGGTGGGCAAGGATTACGAGTTTGCCGGCGGCACCCTGGACAACCCGGACTTCTTCGGCGTCGGTGACGGCATCGGCGTGCGCAAGAGTGACGTTGAACTGCGTGAAGACCTGAACAAGGCCCTGGCGACCATTCTCGCCAACGGCACGTACGCGAAGATCAACAAAAAGTACTTCGACTTCGACATCTACGGCGCGAAGTAAACCCCGCTCGATACGTTGAATAGAACAGTCGCCTGGACTAACGCCGGCCATTTAAGAAAAAGGTGCGCCGAACGCAATACCTGTGGCGAGGGGGCTTGCCCCCGTTGGGTCGCGAAGCGGCCCTGAAATCGATGATCGTACTGTGTCAATGAGAACGCATCTGCCGGTTTTACGACGGCTTCGCCGCCGAGCGGGGGCAAGCCCCCTCGCCACAAGTTGTCGGTTTGTTCCGGGGCAGACCAACAGCTTATTGATCGTTCCCATGCGTGGGAACGATCAATGATGTGCGTCTTTGCAGGCGCCGACCGTTACTTGCCAAGCGCCGCTGCCAGCAGCGGAGCCGCCTGTTCATCCGTCAATGCAGGGTGAATCTCCATGGCCAGCAGGTCGCTCCATTCGAGCACCCATTTCTGTATCAGTGTGACATCACTGGCCTCTGCCACACCAAAACCGGTCATGCGTCCTACGGCATGCCAGCGTCCCAGCATCTTGACGCCTGCAGGTGGGGCTCCACCTGTTTTGAGAAAACGTTCGATCGCGCTATTACGGCGTTCCGGAGTGATTGACCAACTGACGATGTAGAGCATCTGCCACCTCCTGTCAGGGGCTGGCACCGGTTTTTCTCTGCGCGCACAAGGTAGGTGCCGCGACCCTGGCCACGCATCTGTTTTCAGCGCCTCCCTCGGCTGACTTGATCGACAGCTCCCATGAGAAGGCATAGCAGCCTGCTGAATGCGGCGTATGACCGCTGATCTTCTTTATCGCCTCTGCAACAAATCCCGGGCACTTCAATATTCGGCAAGGCAGGTTTATGTTGAATCATTGAGGCCATTGAAGAGGAGATCCGTCATGCAAGGTTTTCTGGTGATTTTCTTTACTCAGCAAAACCGGCGTCATCACGGAAAAATGCTCGGTGACTGGCTCATCGATCTGGCGAAAGAAATGGGCCTGCACGGGGCCACTCTGGCAACCGGTATCGAAGGCTTCGGGCATTCCGGGAAACTGCATTCCGCGCATTTTTTCGAGATGGGCGATCAGCCCGCCGAGATCCGCCTGGCGATTACCGAAGAAGAGTGCACTCGCCTGTTCGAGCGACTCGAAGCCGAAGACATTGCCTTGTTTTACATCAAGGCACCGGTTGAATTTGGAATCGTGGGCAAAAGAGCCGAGCCGTCCGGCCACCAGGTTTGATAGTGTTGGCCGAGCCAGGAAGGCGCCGACGTCTAAACTCAGCGGTATATCCCGGTCCTGGGGGCATTCGTCGAATGTGCCTTTGCCAGCACCGGTACCAGCCTTCTATTTATCCGTTTTTTTTGATCAGGATGCCCGTGATGCTGCATATCAGAACACCGTTGATACTCCATCCGGGGCTCTCGACGCCCAGCCGGCGCATCTGGCTCAAACTGGAAAACCTGCAACCCAGCGGTTCATTCAAGCTGCGCGGCATGGGCTTGCTCTGTACCCGCGCGGCCGAGCAGGGGATGAAGAAAGTGGTCTGCCCATCCGGCGGCAATGCCGGCTATGCGACGGCAGTGGCCGCCGCGGCGTTGGGGCTGGAAGCGAGCATCATCGTGCCGCACACCACCCCGGAAAGCACCCGGGCGCGAATCGCCAAAACCGGAGCGCAAGTGATCGTGCACGGTCAGGTGTGGGACGAGGCCAACCAGTTGGCGCTGGAACTCGCCAAGGCGCCCGATACCGAATACGTGCCGGCGTTCGACCACCCGACGCTGTGGGAAGGGCACAGCACGATGATCGATGAAATTCTGCAGGACTGCCCTCAGGTCGACACGATAGTGGCGTCGGTGGGCGGCGGTGGTTTGCTGGCCGGGATCCTCACCGGACTGGAACGCCACGCCCGGCTGGATTGCCGGATTATCGCCTGTGAAACCGAAGGCGCAGCGTCATTCGACGCCGCGGTCAAGGCCGGGCATCCGGTCAAACTCTCTGAAATCAGCAGCATTGCCAGCTCACTCGGGGCGCTGCAAGTTGCGCAATGGCCGGTTGAGCACATCCAGCACTTCCCACACACCTGTGTCGTGCTGACGGATGCCGAGGCCATCATGGGCGTCGTCCGTTATGCCGATGACCTGCGTCAACTGGTGGAGCCGGCGTGCGGTGTTTCGCTGGCCGTGGCGTATCTGGATCACCCGGCGATTGCCGGTGCCCATGATGTGGTGATTATCGTGTGTGGCGGGATCAGCATCAGTGCGCAGAAGGTTGCCGGCTGGCAGAACCTTTGACATCACGGGTTCAGGCTGGCGTCAGGCGCAGTCGCCAACGGCCGTTGTAGCGTAGTTCGACGGCGGCCAGCGGTTCGACGTCAATCGTATTGAATAGCGCGGGCGGGCATTGCATCACGTGCATCAGTGCGGCACGAATCACGAACGGGTGAGTGACGGCAAGGAGGTGCCCGGGTTGGTTGACCAGGGTCTCCAGCCAGGCAGCGGTCCGCTCGCAGAGTTGGGCCACCGATTCACCGCCATGTGCAGCATGGGTGCTGTCGCTCAACCAGGCATGCAGCAGCTCGGGTTCGTCTCGTTGCAGGTCATTGATCCGCAGCCCCTTCCAGCGACCCAAATCACAATCGCGCAGCGCCGGGACAATTTCCATGTCCGCGCCAAACAGCGCGGCGGTCTCTCGGGTCCGGGCTTCCGGTGCGCTGAGCAGGCGTGGCGCTCGTTTGAAACGCTTGGCCAATGAGCCTTTTGCGTTCTGCCAGTCCATGTCCACTGATTCATCCTCGGCAAAGCGCGCCAGTTTCTGGGCTGCTGTCCGGGCGTGACAGATCAGGGTCAAACGGGTGCTCTGCACTGGAAATCACTCAGGCTGTGTTGGAGGGAGACGTATCGCGAAAAGGGAAGAAAGACCCGGAACCGCACGGTTCCGAGCCTGTCGACGCGAGGGTTTTTAGCTGATGACCTGATAGCAGGGCACATACTCTGCGCCACCGGGCAGTTTCATCCGGTGTTGCGCGACAAAGGCTTTCAGCAGTTTGTCCAGCGGTTGCATGACCGCTGCGTCGCCGTGGATCTTGTAAGGACCGTATTGCTCGATCAGGCGGATGCCCTTGTCCTTGACGTTACCGGCAACGATGCCGGAAAACGCCCGGCGCAGGTTTGCCGCCAGTTCGTGCGGTGGCAGGTCGTGGCGCAGTTGCAGGCTGGCCATGTTTTCGTGGGTTGGATCGAACGGGCGCTGGAAGCCTTCGTCGATCTTCAGCAGCCAGTTGAAATGGAACGCATCGTTGCGCTCGCGGCGGAACTGCTTGACGTCCTTGAGCCCTTTAGTCATTTGCCGGGCCACCTGGGCCGGGTCGTCGATGATGATCTCGTAGTGACTCTGCGCCTCTTTGCCCAGTGTCGCGCCGACGAACGCGTGCAGTTGCTGCAAGTACGGCTCCGCGCTCTTCGGCCCGGTCAGGATCACCGGGAAGGGCAGGTCACGGTTGTCCGGGTGCATCAGGATCCCGAGCAGGTAAAGGAACTCTTCGGCAGTACCGGCGCCGCCCGGGAAAATGATGATGCCGTGGCCGACGCGGACGAAAGCTTCCAGGCGCTTCTCGATGTCCGGCAGGATCACCAGTTCATTGACGATCGGGTTCGGCGCTTCAGCCGCAATAATCCCGGGCTCCGTCAGCCCCAGGTAGCGACCGTGGGTGATCCGTTGCTTGGCGTGGGAAATGGTTGCGCCCTTCATCGGGCCTTTCATCACCCCGGGCCCACAGCCGGTGCACACATCCAGACTGCGCAGGCCCAGTTCGTGGCCGACTTTCTTGGTGTATTGATATTCCTCAGAGCTGATCGAGTGACCGCCCCAGCACACGACGATTTTCGGCTCCACGCCGGCACGCAGGGTGCGGGCGTTGCGCAGCAGGTGGAAGACGTAATCGCTGATGCCTTGGGATGAGCTCAGGTCGATGCGCTGGCTGTCCAGTTCGTTCTCGGTATAGACGATGTCGCGCAGGGCGCTGAACAGCATCTCGCGGGTGCTGGCGATCATTTCGCCATCGACGAAGGCGTCTGCGGGTGCGTTGAGCAGCTCCAGGCGGACACCGCGATCTTGCTGATGAATGCGAATCTCGAAGTCCCGATAGGCTTCCAGAATGGTCTTGGCGTTGTCGACATGGGCGCCGGTATTGAGGATGGCCAGGGCGCACTGGCGGAAGAGAGAGTAGATGCTGCCTGATCCTGCGGCGCTCAGTTGCTGAACTTCGCGTTGGGACAGCGTCTCCAGGCTGCCTTTTGGGCTCACCGAAGCATTGATAACTTGTCTTGCGGTCATTCGATATTCCCTGAGAACGATGTTATCGAGCCCGACAGGCTCAGTAGCATCAGGATAGTCAGTGCCAGAGCGATCGTGCTGCTTTCATCTTCTCCGGCGACCGGGCATGAATGCAAACATCATGGCCGATGCGCGCCGGATGGTTCGTTTGATGATGAACCGGACAGCCATGAAACAGGATTCCTGGCAGGTGGGCAATTGGGTTTTTTCCTGCGCGTGTCTGGACTTGGCGTAGAGCGGGGGATTTTGGCGAGGACCGGTGTGAGGAGCCGGCTCGCCGTCTTAAGACTTTGCGCAATACTCAGTGGCACGTGAGCGGCAACCACCCTGAAGAGGACGACAACCATCATGAAGAAGGAAAAGCTCGGCGCAATTGACGGGGAGCAGGAGGGCTCTGCCTCTCAGCTGATAGAGGCGAGGATCAAGGAGCTGGGGGATTGGCGCGGCGAAACGCTCGCCCGGGTCCGGGCGCTGATCAAGCAGGCCGTTCCTGACGTGGTCGAGGAATGGAAGTGGAGAGGGGTTCCGGTATGGTCGTGCGGTGGAATCATCTGCACTGGTGAGACGTACAAGCAGGTCGTGAAGATGACCTTCGCCAAGGGCGCTTCGCTGGAGGACCCTTCAGGCCTCTTCAACTCCAGCCTCGAAGGCAACACCCGGCGTGCCATTGATATCCACGAAGGCGACAGGCTTGATGAAAAAGCGCTGACGGCGCTCATTCACGCTGCCGTGGCGCTCAACATGTCGGTGCGGGCGGGCGCTCGCGCCAAATCGGCTGGATGAGCGGTCCTCCGGGATCAGGCTGTGCTCATCTGCACAAAGTGCCAGGGCGAATAATGTAAAACGGTTTCTAAAAGTCGCTGCTAGTCTTGGTAGATATGTCGCCAGATCGGCGCTGTTTGCGACTCCATTGGAGTTGCCGGTTAACCATGGGGGATTGAGCCAACACACGTCGTGGTGGTCGTGGGGATTTTACCGGCGCGTTGCCGGCAGGGCAGGCATCATGAGTAGTTCGCAAACTATTCACCCGATCTGGCTACGGCTGACCCACTGGATCAACGTCATCGCCGTGGTCATCCTGGTGATGAGCGGCTGGCGCATCTATAACGCCTCGCCGATTTTTTCCTTTCAGATTCCCGCCAGTATCACCTTGGGCGGTTGGTTGGCCGGTGCACTGCTGTGGCACTTTGCGGCGATGTGGGTACTGTTCATCAACGGTATTGTCTACCTGCTGCTGAATATCTTTTCCGGGCGTATCGCCCACAAGTTCTTCCCCATACCCCCCCGCGAAGTCCTGCATGATTTCCTCGCCGCCCTCAAAGGCAAGCTCGCCCATGCGGACTTGCGGCACTACAACACCCTGCAAAAGCTCGCCTACCTGTTTGCCGTGCTCGATCTCATTGTGCTGGTGCTGTCGGGGCTGGTGATCTGGAAGTCAGTGCAGTTTCCATTACTGAGGGAGCTGATGGGCGGCTACGACTCGGCGCGCATCGTGCATTTTGTCTGCATGGCGTTGCTGGTCGCTTTTACCGTGGTGCATTTGGTGATGGTGGCGCTTGTGCCACGCACCCTGATTGCCATGCTGCGGGGGCGCTAACTCATGAACAGAACGACTGGTAAAGACCGGATGGATGACCCCGCCATCATCAAATCGGTGGCGCAGGAGCTTGAATTGCCCGCACGCAGGCAATTTCTTCGGCATGCCTGGACGCTGGGTGGGATTGCCTTGCTGACAGGCTGTCGCCTGGACGACAGCAACTCGGTGGAGTCCATGCTGAAAATGGTCTCGCGCTTCAATGACAAGGTTCAGGCAGCGCTGTTCGATCCGGCCCGATTGGCACCGACCTACCCCGAGTCGATGATGACGCGTCCGTTTCCGTTCAATGCCTATTACGACCGCAACGGCATTCCGGACATCGAGGAAGATGAGTTCTCACTCACGGTGGGTGGTCTGGTCCAGGACAAACACAGCTGGACCCTCGCCGAATTGAACCAGTTGCCGCGCACCACTCAGGTCACACGGCTGATTTGCGTGGAGGGCTGGAGCGCCATTGGCAAATGGGGTGGGGTGACCTTTTCGACTTTTCTGCAACGGGTGGGCGCCGATACCGGTGCCAAATATGTCGGGCTCAAATGCGCTGACGACTATTACACCAGCATCGATATGCCGACGGCCCTGCATGCGCAAACGCTGCTGACCCTGAGCTATGACGATCAGGTATTGCCGCCGGAATACGGTTACCCCCTGCGCCTGCGTATGCCGACAAAGCTGGGCTTCAAGAACCCGAAACATGTGGTGGAGATTTTCGTGACCAACGATTACCCCGGTGGATATTGGGAAGATCAGGGTTACAACTGGTTCAGTGGCAGTTGAGCAATCGGCTGTTCTGAAACGCGGCGCATTGCCGCTGTCCTTAACGCGAACTGCACAGGAGTAGTGACATGAAGAAGCTGATTGCTGCGGCGATTGCTGCCGTAGTCCTGGTGGTGGCCGCCCCGTTGTTTGCGGCTGAAGCCAATACGAATGACATGTCCAAGGATCAGATGGACAAGGACACGATGAAAAAGGACACGATGAAAAATGACGAAATGAAAAGTAATGCCACCAAGACCACCAAGCACCACTACAAGACCAAGGGCGAGAAGACCAAGAGTGCCACCATGAAAAAAGAAAGCATGGAGAAAGGTGGCGAGATGAAGAGCGAGGGCATGGAGAAAAAGAGCGATATGGGCACTGACACGATGAAGAAATATTAAGGCGCCCGGTCGCGCCGCCGTGGCGCACAACACGTCGGTGCGGGCGGGCGGACGCTCGCACCCGGCGGTGTGCCGATTACATGTCGCGTCGCCATTGCCGTTGAGCACAGGGAGGCCGTCCTGGTGAACTGATCCGTATTTTCCCGCGCTATCTGCTTCTGTAATGAATCCAGTTCAAGCCTCACAATGGCGCTGCAACCACAGACGTGTAATTTTGGAGGCCAAATGCTGAAGATGGCGATTTTCCTGGGTGGATTTCTGGCATTGACCATCGTGATCGGTGCGCTTGCCACCATCTCTCCGATGTAACCAAAAGACGATAGCGCCGCGTTTTTCCGGATCCTCCCGACCTTGCATACGTGGCGCTTTTCGAACGTTGCCGGCACAGCCTTTGTTGCGGCCTCTAGTGTCCGGTTACGGGCCGGTCAGGTGACGGTGGGAATGTAGTCGATGTACGCCAATCGCTCGCCATTTTGGTAAATGTCGACGGCGGTGTAATGGGGTGCGCTGGGGGGCATTACCCGGTCGTACCTGGCCTGCGTACAGGACAGCATTTGTGCCCAGTTTCCAGGCCGTTGGATCAAGTGCAGATCCAGCATGAGGATCGACGGATTAAAGCCTTGCGGGGCTCGCATGGTCAGATAGGCCTCGATCCCCGGATTGGCAACTTCAACATCACCTACCACGTGGAAGTCATCCGGTTTCGGTGGCATCGCGTTCAGCCATGCATGCCAGTTGTTGCTGCTAGTGGTCATTTTTCTATCCCTTGAGAAATGAAACCCGAAGCTTGAAGTGCTGCCGTTCGGTATGGCGCTTCGTATGCCATCGAATGAAATACCCGGTGTCCAATTGACCGTAAAAGGTCTCCTGTCTAAAGGTGTAGACGAGGAAAGGGCGTTCCCTCTTTAGCTTGGACGAACGGTAGCCATGGGTTCTCAGTGCATGAAGCCTGCGGCTGAACTCAACGTGTGGCGCTCAGGGTTCAAGGAATGAAACGGTAACCGACACCGGTTTCGGTCACGAGATGGCGCGGCTGCGACGGGTCTGCTTCGATCTTCTTGCGTAGGCCGCCCATGAACACCCGAAGGTACGGCGTATCGGTGGTGTGCGAAGGGCCCCATACCGCTTTGAGCAGTTGCAGGTGCGTCAGGACCCGGTCCGGGTGCGAGCACAGATGAACCAGCAAACGGTATTCCAGCGGCGTCAGGTGCAAAGGCACACCGGCGCGCTCCACGACGCGTCGATCCAGATCAATTTGAATGTCGGAGAAGCTCAGTACCGCACGGTTCTCGGCATCTTTCACACGCCTGCGTAACAGGGCACGCACGCGCGCGAGCAGTTCGCCAGTGCCGAAGGGTTTTACCAGGTAATCGTCGGCCCCGGTGTCCAGGGCGAGGATCTTGTCGGATTCGGCGCCACGGGCCGACAAGACAATGATCGGCACCTCTGACCAGGTGCGCAGATCCCGGATGAGGTCAACGCCATCACCGTCAGGCAGGCCGAGATCCAGCACGATCAGGTCCGGCCGACGCGTTCCCGCGTCGATCAGGCCGCGCTGAAAGGTCTCGGCTTCATGCACTTCCAGGCCATCGGCTTGCAGGGCCATCCGCACAAAACGGCGAATGTCCTTTTCGTCTTCAACCAGCAGAACACGCAGCACCGGTTCGCTCATGATGGGTCCTCGTCAGTTTGCGGCGAAAGCGCTTCGATGTTCGGCGGCTCTTCTCGAGGCAGACGCAAGGTGAAGCGCGCACCGCCTTCCGGGCGGGTCACACCGAGCATGGTTCCGCCATGTGCCTGGGCAATCGCCCGGCAGATGGCCAGGCCCAGGCCGACGCCGGGAATCGAACTTTCCTTTTTGCCGCGCATGAATTTGTTGAAGATCGCCTCTTCGTGTCCGCGGGGCAAGCCCGGTCCCTCATCGGCGACCCACAACTCGATGCTCTCGGGCGTGGCGCTGGCGCCCAGGCTGATCGGCGTGCCGGCTGGGGTGTACTTGATGGCGTTTTCGATCAGGTTGATGAGGATACGCTCGATCAGCACCGCATCGATGCGAACCGGTGGCAAGTCCTCCTCGAGTGCGACCTGCACCGAACGCCCGCCCAGAATCGGCTGGATAGCCCTCAGGGCGCTACCGACCACGTCTTCGATGGGCTGCCATTGACGATTCAACACCACGTTGCCGGACTCGAGGCGAGCCATGTCCAGCAGGTTATTGACCAGCGTATTCATGCGCAACGCGGATTCGCCCACCGCCGTGGCGATCTCGGCGGCATCGCCGGTCAGGGGCGGTTTGGTCAGCTTGAGCGCTTCGGCGAGCCCGACCATGACCGACAGCGGGGTGCGCAAATCATGGGAGATGGCCGAGAGCAGCGAGTTGCGCAACCGCTCGGATTCCATCTGAACCGTGGTGTCCTGGGCGACGTTGATGTAGTGAATCCGTTCGAGCGAGATGGCCAGCAATGACGCGCAGGTGTCGAGCAGGCGGCGCTGTTCCGGCACCGCCAGCCGGGTCGTGTCCCGCGGTTGCACGGCCAATACTCCGCGCACCCGCATGGGCGCCGACAAGGGCAGGTAAAGCGTGGAGCTGGAGGGCAGGGTGTCGGTGCCGTATCCGGCCGGTTCGGTTTTGTCGTACGACCACTGGGCAATCGCAACGTCGACTTGCGGTGCGTCCCCCGTGACCATCGGCGCCTGCAGTTTATTGTTGTCGTCAGCCACCAACAGTGCCGACCGGGCGCCAAACTCGGCCGCGAGGAACTGCGCGCCGATTTCCGCAACCTGTTCGGTCAACAGTGCGGCGGACAACAGGCGCGACATCTCGTAAAGCCCGCGCATGCGGTCTTCGCGCCGTTGCGCCACCCGTGCCTGGTAGGTCAGGCTGGCGGTCATTTGCCCGATCACTAGGGCCACCACGAGCATGACGCTAAAGGTCACCAGATACTGGATATCGGCGATGGCGAATGAAAAACGCGGCGCCACAAAGAAAAAGTCGAAGGCGCCGACCGAGACGAAGGCCGCCATGATGGCCGGGCCACGACCAAAGCGCACCGCCACGGCGACGACCGCCAGCAGGAACAGCATGACGATGTTCGCCTGTTCCAGCACCTGGAACAGCGGCATGGCCAGCAGGGTCGTCACCGCACAGATCGCGCCGCTCCAGAGATAGGGGCGCCAGGTGATCGGGCTGTCGCTGGCGGTGGAGGTCGTCTCGGCTGGTGGGCGGCGGCTCTCCGGCAGCGAGATTTGAATCACGTCAAGATCGGCGCCCAGCACACCAATCCGATCCGCAAGCACCCGCCGCCAGAGTCGTTGGCGCGGACGTTCATCACGGCCCAGCACGACTTTTGAAAGGTTGTGCTGCCGGGCGTACTTGACCAGCGTTTCGGCAATGTCCTGGCCCGCCAGGGTGGAGATTTGCGCGCCCATGTCCTGAGCCAGTTTCAAGGTTGCCAGCACCCGACGCCGCTTGACCTCGGGCAGGCGCTGCAAGGCCGGGGTTTCGACATACACGGCGTGCCACGGCACATTGAGCTGAGCGGCCAGGCGCGCCGTCGAGCGTACGGTTTTTTCGGCCTGATCATTGGGGCCGACGCAGGCAAGCAATGACTCGCGGGTGCCCCACACCGGTTTCACCGCGCCGCTTTGGCGATACTGCAACATCTCGCTGTCGACCCGGTCGGCGGTGCGGCGCAACGCCAGTTCGCGCAGCGCGATCAGGTTGCCCTTGCGGAAGAAGTTCTGCACCGCGCGCTCGGCCTGTTGCGCCATATAGACCTTGCCTTCCTTCAAGCGCTGCAACAGATCGTCGGGTGGCAAGTCGACGATGACCACTTCATCGGCGGTGTCGAAGACATGGTCGGGCACGGTCTCCCAGACGCGAATCCCAGTGATGCCGCCGACAATGTCGTTCAGGCTTTCGAGGTGCTGAACATTCATCGTCGACCAGACATCGATACCGGCACTGAGCAGTTCTTCTACGTCCTGCCAGCGCTTTGGATGTCGGGAACCTGCGATATTGGAGTGAGCCAGTTCGTCGATCAGGATCAGGCCCGGTTTGCGCGCGAGCGCGGCGTCCAGATCGAACTCGGTCAACGTACGGTTCTTGTCGACCACCTGCTTGCGAGGCAATAGTTCAAGGCCCTCTGTCAGGGCCTGAGTCTCGGCGCGGCCGTGGGTTTCGATCACGCCGACCAGCACGTCGATGTTTTGCTGTTTTGCAGTCTGGGCCGCCGCGAGCATCGCGTAGGTCTTGCCGACACCGGCGCTGGCGCCGAAAAAAATCTTCAGCCGACCGCGTTTGGCCTGCGCTTCTTCTTCGCGAATCCGGGCCAGTAGCTGGTCCGGATCAGGACGTTCTTCGGCCATCAAGCTCACCGTGTGTTAACGCTCAATGTGCGGCGTCGAGTGCCAGGTTCAGTTGCAGAACGTTGACCCGAGGCTCGCCGAGAAACCCGAGCAGCGTGCTTTCGGCGTGTTGGTTGATCAGCTCGCGAACCTTGTCGACGGGCAGGTTGCGCACCCGCGAAACCCGGCCCGCCTGGTACAGCGCCGCGGCAATGCTGATATGCGGATCAAGGCCACTGGCGGAACTGTAGACCAGGTCGGCGGGCACCGTGGCGGTGTTGCCGGGATCGGCGGCGTGCAACGCGTCGATGCGGCCCTTCAGCGCATCCGCCAGCGCCGGGTTCAGCGGACCGAGGTTCGAGCCGCCCGAGGCCAGCGGGTTGTAGGGCATGGGGCTGGTGGCGGAAGGGCGGCTCCAGAAATACTTCGGATCACTGAAGCCCTGGCCGATCAACAGCGAGCCCACGGTTTTGCCGTCTCTCTCGATCAGGCTACCCGCCGCCTGATGCGGAAAGACCAGCCTGGCAATGCCGGTCGTGACCAGTGGATAGGCCAGGCCGGTAAGCAGTGACAGTGCGATCAGCAGGGTCAACGCCGGACGCAGCAGAGATAACATAGCCATACTCCCTCAAGTCAGACCGACAGCGGACAGCGCCATGTCGATCACTTTGATGCCAATGAATGGAACGATTACCCCACCCAACCCATAGATCAACAGGTTGCGGCGCAACAGCAGCGCGGCACCGACCGGGCGGTACTTCACGCCTCGAAGCGCCAGGGGAATCAGGAAAATGATAATCAGCGCATTGAAAATCACCGCCGACAGCACCGCCGAATTCGGGCTCGTCAGGCCCATGATGTTCAGTGCGGCGAGCTGCGGGTAGGTGCTGACAAAGGCTGCCGGCACGATCGCGAAATACTTGGCGATGTCGTTGGCAATCGAGAAGGTGGTCAGCGAACCCCGGGTCATCAGCATCTGTTTGCCGGTTTCCACCACCTCGATCAACTTGGTCGGGTTGCTGTCGAGGTCGACCATGTTGCCGGCTTCCTTGGCCGCCTGAGTTCCGGAGTTCATCGCCACGGCGACATCCGCCTGCGCCAGCGCCGGGGCATCGTTGGTGCCGTCGCCGGTCATGGCCACCAGCCGGCCTTCGGCCTGGTAGCTGCGGATCAGTTCGAGCTTTTGTTCGGGTGTGGCTTCCGCCAAAAAGTCATCGACACCGGCCTCGGCGGCGATGGCGGCAGCGGTGATCCGGTTGTCCCCGGTCACCATCACGGTCTTGATCCCCATGCGCCGCAGCTCGGAGAAGCGCTCCTTGATGCCGCCCTTGACGATGTCCTTGAGTTCGATGACGCCCAGCACCCTGGCCCCATCGGCGACCACCAGCGGCGTACTGCCGCGCTGAGCCACTTGGTCGACGATGGTTTGCACCGCTTCCGGAAAGTGTCCGCCCAGGCTTTGGACATGCTTGAGGATCGCCTCGCCGGCGCCCTTGCGCAGTTGCCGCTCATCCATGTTGACGCCGCTCATGCGGGTCTGCGCCGAAAAGTGCACGAAGTGCGCATGCAGCGCGCTGATGTCGCGTTCGCGCAGGTTGAACCGTTGTTTGGCCAGGACCACGATGCTGCGCCCTTCAGGCGTTTCGTCGGCCAGTGACGCCAGCTGTGCGATATCCGCCAGCTCCGCTTCCTTGATCCCCGGTGCCGGCAAGAACGCCGAGGCGTGGCGGTTGCCCAAGGTGATGGTCCCGGTCTTGTCGAGCAGCAACACGTCAACATCACCGGCAGCCTCCACGGCCCGCCCGGAAGTGGCAATCACGTTGGCTTCCATCATGCGGCTCATGCCCGCCACACCGACCGCCGACAGCAGCCCGGCAATGGTCGTGGGAATCAGGCACACCAACAACGAGATGAGCACGGTGATCGACACCGGCGAGCCGGATTTGGCGGCTGCGACCCCAAACAGGGAGTAGGGCAGGAGTGTCACCGTCACGCCGAGGAACACGATGGTCAGTGCGACCAGCAGGATCGACAGGGCGATTTCGTTCGGGGTCTTTTGCCGCTTGGCATTTTCGACCATGGCAATCATGCGGTCGACGAAGGTCTCGCCGGGGTTGGCGGTCACGCGGACGACGATCCAGTCCGACAGCACCCGCGTACCGCCGGTCACCGACGAGAAGTCGCCGCCAGACTCGCGAATCACCGGAGCCGATTCGCCGGTAATCGCCGACTCATCCACCGAGGCCGCGCCTTCGATCACCTCGCCGTCGGCGGGGATCACCGAGTTCGCGAGGTCACCGGCTTCAACCACCACCACGTCGCCTTTGCACAGGTCACTCGACTGAGCCAACTGCCACTCGGCGCCGTAGTGCGGTTCGCGCAGTTTCTTGGCCCAGGTTTGCTTTTTCAGGTCGCGCAGGGAGGCCGCCTGGGCCTTGCTGCGACCTTCAGCCAGCGCTTCGGCAAAGTTGGCGAACAGCAGGGTAAACCACAGCCACAAGGCGATGGCGAGGATGAACCCGCTGCTGGCTTCACCCTTGCCGCTGAGGGCCTGCCCCCAGAGGGCGGTGGTGATGATCGCGCCGATGTAGACGACAAACATCACCGGGTTGCGCCACTGGATTCGTGGGCTGAGTTTGCGCACCGACTCGACCATCGCAGGCCTTATCAGTTTCGGGTCGAACAAGGAGAACGCTTTACGTGTCATGTTCGTGGTCTCACTTGATCATCATGAGGTGTTCGACGACGGGCCCCAGCGCGAGCGCCGGTACGTAGTTCAGCAAGCCGACCAGCAACACCGTGCCAATCAGCAGTACAACGAACAGCATCCCGTGGGTCGGCATCGTGCCGCCGGTGACCGCCAGGCGTTTCTTCGCCGCCAGGCTGCCAGCGACGGCGAGCACCGGTACGATCACGCCAAAGCGCCCAAACCAACAGGCGATGGCCAACAGGATGTTGTAGAACGGGGTGTTGGCCGACAGCCCAGCGAAGGCGCTGCCGTTGTTGTTGGCCGCCGAGGTGAAGGCGTAGAGGATTTCCGAAAAGCCATGGGCGCCAGGGTTGGCGATTCCCAGCTTGCCGGCCTCGGCCATCACCGCAATGGCGGTCCCGAACAGCACCAGCAGCGGCGTCACCAGGATCGCGATGGCGACCATTTTCATCTCGAAGGCTTCGATCTTCTTGCCCAGGTATTCAGGCGTACGGCCGATCATCAAACCGGCGATAAACACCGCGAGAATGGCGAATATCAGCATGCCGTACAGACCGGAACCGGTGCCGCCAAACACCACTTCACCGAGTTGCATCAGCACCAGCGGCACCGCACCGCCCAGTGGGGTGAACGAGTCATGCATCGCGTTGACCGCACCGCATGAAGCCGCCGTGGTCACGGCCGCAAACAGGCTGGAGGCGCTGATACCGAAGCGCAGTTCCTTGCCCTCCATATTGCCCGCCGCCGTATCAATGCCCAGCGCTGAAAACTGCGGATTGCCCAGCTGTTCGTAATGGGTCACGGCCACCACCGCAATCACGAAGATGATCGTCATCGTCGCCAGCAGCGCCCAGCCCTGGCGTATGTCACCGACCACATGACCGAACACGAAACACAGCGCGGTCGGGATCAGGAAGATCGCCAGCAACTGGAAGAAGTTGGTGATGGCGGTCGGGTTCTCGTAAGGGTGCGCCGAGTTGGCGTTGAAGAAACCGCCGCCATTGGTGCCGAGCATCTTGATCGCTTCTTGCGAGGCCACCGGCCCCATGGCAATCGTCTGCTTGTCGGTGCTGGCGGCCTTGGTCACCGGGTTACCCTGGGCATCGAGGGTCGGCTGGCCGGCGTCATTCAGCACCGGGTTCTGGTACTGCATGACCTCCAGTGTCGAGACGTCTTTATACGGGTCAAGGTTTTGAATCACACCCTGACTGACAAAGAACAACGCGAGTATCAGCGACAACGGCAACAGCACCCACAAAGTGACGCGGGTGAGGTCAGTCCAGGCGTTGCCGATGCTGTCTGCGCTGTGGCGTGCGAACCCGCGGATCAGCGCCACCGCCACCACAATGCCGGTGGCGGCGGACAGGAAGTTCTGCACCGTCAACGCGAGCATCTGCGTCAGGTAACTCATCGTCGACTCGCCGCTGTAGGCTTGCCAGTTGGTGTTGGTCACAAAGCTGAAAGCGGTGTTGAACGAGGAGTCGGGAGTGACGGCCGCAAACCCCTGCGGGTTGAACGGCAGCACGCCTTGCAACCGTTGCAAGGCATAAACCGCCAGCACCCCCAACGCGTTGAACAGAATCAATGCCAGCGCGTACTGAAGCCAGCCCATCTGCGTTTCAGGCTTGACGCCGGCCAGGCGATACAGCGGCGACTCGATGCGTGAGCCGAAGGCAAACCGGCCCTCCATCACCGTGGTCAGCCAACGCCCCAGTGGCCAGGCCAGAAGGCCCAGCGCCAGGAGAAAGGCTGCGAGTAGAACCCAGGCTTGAATAGTCACAGGAAGTCCTCCGGAAACAGCAGCGCGGCGACGAGGTAAACCAGCAAGCCGGCCGCAATGATGCCGCCGAAAAGATAGAAGCCGGTCATGACCGCCTCCTGTTGAGCGCCGCGCAGCCGTAGGTCAGGCCGACCAGAATGATGAGAAACAGTGCACCGAGTAGCAGATAGAAGAAGTCCATGGCGTTTCCTCCGGGAATGAGGAAAGCCTAAATGGACGCTTAACAAGTTGTTGATAGAAAGGAGGGGCGGGGAATAAAGATTTGATAAAGATGTGGTTCAGGTAGAACAGGCTGTTTAACGGTCCGGGACCGTATCAATACTGTTCGTACATAAACTCAGGAATCCGTCACCTTGCCCCTTGATGGGGTGAGGCTTATAGTTCGCCCCGTCGCCCACATGGCGATTCAGGTTTGGCGACCTGACCACAGAGAATGCGAAGGCTATCCGCTTTATTGCAGGAGCCAACGCACCCGCAAAGCCGCTTTTCATGGCGGCTGTGCGCGGGAGATCTTCGGGTCTGCCGGTCTCTCTGTGCCGGTTCGCCAACCTGCGCACAGCTGCCACCCATTCGTTTGGCGACGACTGTGTGACGGCCTCGAGCCAATCAAACAGAGATCTTCAAAATGAATCGATACATGCCCCTCACCGGAATCGACCTGATCCCGGCCTCCCTGCTCATCGACACCCAAGCCCCACTCGACGTACTGCAAGCCACTGCCGACTACCGAATCCGCACCGTCACTCAGGTGCTGGAAAACATCGCCTTTCGTGCTGATATCGAGAGCGACACGGTGGTGCTGGCCGACTTCGCCAAACTGCTGGCCATTCCGTTGCGCGATGGGTGCGATTTGATGGATGTGATTGGTAGACGCTTGCGGGAGGCGGCGGGGGAGTGAGTGAAGGCGGGTGGTTTGAAGGTGTGATGCCTGTCTGTCTGTTAAGCGTTTAAAAGATTGCGGCCTGCGGATTTACGTACGGACTTGACTGCTTGGCGTAGGAGTCTGCTGTGGGCTGCGATCTTGGCTATTCTGCATGCACCGATGACTGCTATCGGCCGATTCTGTTGAAAAAGTCGGCCATGGTTTGCGCATCAAAAAAGTACGCGTCCGGGATTGAAATCTTTACTTTTGGCAGAGGCTTCCGGACTCGGATTTCACGTAGCAGCGTGCAAAAAAGGCGTTTTCACCGGTCAATGATCGGACAGTTTGGGCAGATCGACTTTTTCAACACAATCGGCCAGAAGCGGTCACTCAGTGTCTCAGCAAGCTTTCCTGGCTAACGCTACGCCACATCAGCAACATGCAAATCGCGTTCGGTCAGTTGCTTGACTGCTTCAATCTTGAATTTTTCCGGGTAACGCCGATTTCTGTTGGCACCTCCTGATGGGCATGATTATGAGGCCTGGAGGTATCTACAAAACCAGGGGAGATTCACAACATCAACGTAAAGACAAAAGAGGGCGGATTAATTTAAGCGACAGCCGACTTAACAACGTAAATAAATCCGTCCCCTTTTCGGTCCCGGCAAATGGTTCTAGCGCTTCAATTCAGACCGACCTTGACAGAACGCTCGGACGACCAGGATTTCTGGCCTGACGGCAATATCGGCTCGGCAGGAATTCGATATTTACCGAATTCGTTGACTACGGCCTGGTCGACGTCAGCGTTGCCCGAACTTTCGACCAATACGATTTGCGGCACATTCGAACCAGATTTTCCTTGCACTTGCAGAGTCACCGGTTTACTGACGCTGCCGTGTTTGACTTGCTGATTTAAGGCAATCTCGGTGTACATTGTCGTGCGATTGAGACTCTTGCGACTGGTATCACTCCAGACCTCGTTATAGCGCTGGATCTGTTCAGTCGTCAGCACCAGCCCTTGGGCGCGGATCCGCTGAATGCCCTTCCAAGAGACATCGCCGGCATTCTGGCTGGCCTCCACGTAATACATCATTGCCCCGAACAAGTCCTGCGAGCCACCGCGACCCTCCTCCATCAATCTGGCCAATGCGAGTTTACTTTTATCGCTGTCGCTGTTGGTCAGTGCCAACTGATAAAGCCGTCGCGCTTCGACGTCGTTATGCGCCTGCCCGTGGCCATTCTCGGCCATGCGTGCCAGTCTCTCGTTACCGACGCCATCCACGGCGGCGACGGACTCATATAGCGATCTAGCCTTGCCAAAATCTTGTGGCAGGCCGCCACGACCGAACTCATACAAACCACCGAGCGTGGTCTTACAGCGCACGTTGCCGTTATCGCTGGCGTTACGAATGTATTGGACCTCGTCCGCAGTGGGGTCTTTAGCGCCCTCAAACAGCATACATTGGACGTTGGCCATACTATTTTCCATGGGGCTTAGTGGCCTGGAGGTTTGACACCCTGCGATGAGCCCGGTGATTGCCATTACAACAATTGCCTTTTTCATGTGATGCATCCGTGGAATCCTGAGGGTTTAAGTATGATCATTATCAAGGCACGCAGCGTCGCTGATAGATCGAATGAGATTGACGTCGCATGGTTTACCAGATCATCTCCTGCATGAACGCAATCACGATCAATTGCGATTGTCCACTAGATCTAACGGCAAATCGCTCAGAAACACTGATCCTCCTTGAGGCCCTACTCACGTATGTGCACCTCGACCAAGCCAGCGCCATAACTTCATTTTGGCTAACCAAAGGCCATCCGGCGTACCCGGTATTCTAGGACTTCTCTTTCGATATTAGAGAAAAAGGGGACAGATTTATTTACCACTGTTGTCGAGGCTGGTGATAGAGAAATAAGACTGTCCCTTTTTCCCCGAGCACAACTACGTAGGCTCATTGAAGGGATCGCCCTTAAACCAAGGTGAGTATCAAGGCCAAATCAAATGAAGCCTCAATGATCACCTCTGCCCACCCTCTTAGGGTTGATAAATCCTCAACGCCTCGGCAGTAGTTAACGCCCGAAAGCATGCCCCTTGGCGATTGGGAAAAAGGGGACGGCTTTATTTTCTGATATTAAATCCGCCCGCCTTTCTCGCTCAGCCAACCTACTCAAACCGCCGCCGCTTCATGAACAATCCCATCCCCATCGCCACGGCAAAAACCGACAGCAACCCCAGATCAAACCCCAACAAGCGGATCTGACCTGCCACAACGCAGCCAACCGCACCCGCTGCCACCAACAACACTCCTAGCCACTTGCGTAGCAGATACGGTTTGAGGAATTGATCGAGCAGAAAGGACAACACCAAGGCAATGACCAATTGAGTAATTACGGACATGTACGTCTCCAGTCAGGTCTTGATGATCAATGTCGAGAGGGTGCGTTGCGGGCCGATACCGCCGTTGACCTGCGCCTCGATGCTGACCAGTACGTCGCCAGCATGGTAGGTGGGTAGGATTTCATTGGCATACGTGCGCACACCGGCCCCTACAGATATCGCCACGTAAGAGGGGGCCACGGCCTTGGCGGCGGCAGTGAAGGCCGTGGCTGCAAGGTTGGCGATCGTGGTGCGCTGGGCGTTGAGGGCATCGCCCTGTTGCCGGGTCAACGGCTTGGAGATGCCGATCATCATCACACACGGCAGGTTTTTGGCCAGCATCTTGTCGTACACCTCGACGACCTTGCTGTTGACCTCATAGTGGGCGTTTTTTGCCTCGCCAAAATGCAGCTCGCGCAGGCGCCCACGTTCGCTGTCGGTGAGGGTGATCTGCGAGATGTTGAAGACAATCCCGTGATTGCCCATGTATTGGAAAGTCCCTTCGAACTTCATCGCTCATTTCCTTTTGAGGTAAAGGTGGCGATTCTCTACAACGAGCGTATTGGATTCAAATCATTTCATCTGGCTGGAGCGGGGAGCGGTGAATGCCGGTCAGTTAAGCAGGCACCCTTGGCGAGCATTTTTTCCAGGGAGTCGAGCATAGCTGCGTCCTTATCAGTTTTGGCAGTGATTGACCGGTTGGGAGTTGGACCGCTATCGCGAGCAAGCCCCAGCTCCAGAGCAGAACAAGCCGCCCGCATCACCAAAAAACCTCTCTCCTACAGCTTCCACCTTTGAGATCGGCGCAATGTGTAGCGAGGATCATATAAAAATAGGGGACAGATTTATTTCCGGAAAAATCAATCCGTCCCCCGTTGTAGGGACTCGCCTGCGACCTGTGACCGCATTCAAGGCAAAATCCGCTGCGGCATAATGGCGACTGTCATTTATTGCAGGGTTCGCCGATGTTGCTCGTCGTCTTCAAGGTTCTGCTGACCCTCCCCGTGGCCTGGGCGTTGGCGTGGCCCTTGGTGCATCCTTCGGTGGCCGGGGGAATCTTCAGCGAACTGGAGGCATTGGGCAGCATCGGGGCGTGGATATTGACGCTGGTGTTCCTGATCGCCGTATTCTTTTATTGCCGCGACCTTCAGCGTTCGCTGACCTTGGTCAAACCTTCATCCAGGGTGGCGTCGCCTCGAAGTGTATGGCTGATGTTTCTGCTACCTTACAACTTCATTGAAGACTTTTTCATTGTCGCTCACGTGGCCCGATCGCTACGGCGTGAAGCCAGGCATAACAAAGCGCTGGGCTCGTTCAAAAGCTTTGGCCTGTTCTCAGGGCTGGGGTGGTGTACCGCGCAGATTGTTTCATTGCTGCCCAACGAACTTGGTTCGCTGGGAGGAGCTTTGGCGTTGCCGCTGTGGATCGTCCACTGGCAGTTGGTGAGGCGGGTAAACAGGCTGATGGCGCTCGCTTGAGCGGTGGCGGATCTAAAGAATGAGCATGGGGCAGACTTATTTATCTGCCATCTGCCTCGACGCAATGAAAAATAATTCTGTCCCCTTTTCGTTAGATGATTGAATCCACAGTCGATTTCGGTCAGTCGTGACAGATAGGAATCGGCCAGAAGCTACCTGTCACGAATCGCCAGTAGCGGAGATTCGGTCTGCGAAATTAAGGGCGGCTCAATCCTCAGTGTATGGCGCGTAAGGTTGGCGTTTATGATCGGTGATTTTCGGCAGGGATGCTCCACATCAGCACGGCCAAAATAGCTGCAACGATGATGCTGGGCGCAAATAACGCGATGCTGACACTAAGAGGATGAACACCGAAAATCATGACCGCAGCTGCAAGCATTCCGCACAACAAGCCAACCATCAGCCTGACCTTGCTTCCGAATCTGGGACGCGACCTCAATAGTCCAAAGTAGATGCGCCACCCCGAATAAACCCCAAGCCAACCGAACACTACCATTGGGAGTGTCAGCGGAGCCGAGAAATCGCCTTGTAACAAACTCGGGATTGAAACCATCAGCCCCATAACACCGAAAAACGCAGCAGCCATTGTCGGTGGAACCATTACAAGCAACGCTATTGCTGTGAGTAAAACTCTACGTTTTGTGAGGGGAGGCATTGACCGACTCCTTTTGGCTCTATGACCGAAAAGAATAGTCACGATATTCGATTGCAGCTATGCGCGACCCAGTTCTCGGCCAGTAATCGGAATATTGTCCGCCATGGGTCGGTTTCAGCCGGGTCGTGAAAGACAGAAATCGGCTGTGGATTCAACCGGTCAATGCAGATAACGAAAACTATGCATGTCAGTCGGAGTATCGGCTTTAATGTCGCTGCAGATTCACCTGCTCACGGCGCTGGATTTCTATAATTTGCGAGATGTGATGCACGCTATCGTTGGGTTTCAGGATTCTGAATCCCTCTCTAAATCAAGGAAGACAACCCCATTGAAAACAGCTCTCGGCGTCCTGCTTTTAACCTGTCTGACGACCAACGCTCTCGCTGACGTAAACTCTGTCGGCTTCCAATCCTCCACCTTGCCGGACCCACACAATGAGCGTCCGCTGGAGATGGTCGTCTGGTATCCCAGTACAACGACCGTCACCCCACAGTTGATCGGCGACGATGTGGTGTTTGTCGGTGCTTCTGCGGTTCGCAACGCGCCACCCTCTGCTGGCGAGCACCCATTGGTGGTGCTCTCCCATGGATTCAGAGGCAATTGGAACAATCAGAACTGGTTGGCGAGTGCATTGGCCCATAAGGGTTACATTGTCGCAGCGGTCAACCACCCCGGCACCACGACCCATGATCGCAGCCCGCAAGCGGCGGCGCAGTTATGGCAGCGGCCCATTGACCTGCATCGGGCTATTGAGGCGGTCACCACTCAACCTGAAAAATTTGGCGTGGTCGCAAAGCGTCAAATTGCTGTAGTGGGCCATTCACTCGGCGGCTGGACTGCAATGGAGATCGCCGGCGCTCGTTTCGACCCGGCCCTGTTTGCCCGTGACTGCAAACTCCATCCGCAGTTATCCAGTTGCACCAATTATCAAAAGATCAACCCTGAGAGTACTCCGGCATTAAAGGCTGGTCTGGCCGGCGATTTGCGCGATCAACGCGTCACCGCTGTGGTTTCTTTGGACCTGGGTCTCTCGCGCGGGATGACCGATGAGAGCCTTGCGGCACTGCCGGTGCCGGTGCTAGTTATCGCTGCCGGCGCACCATCGGTGGAACTGCCTGCTCAGTTGGAGTCCGCCAATCTGGCCACACGCCTGCCCCAAGCGTCCAGCCGCTATGTCGAGATCAGTGACGCCAGCCATTTCAGCTTCTTGTCGATTTGCAAACCAGGTGCAGTGGCATTACTCGAAGAGGACATTCCTGGCGATGGCATCATTTGCGGGGATGGCGACAATGCTCGCCCACGCGAGGTAATCCAACAGCAGGTTACGTCACTGATCACCGAGTTTTTGACGCAGTCCGCGAACAACAAAGTGGAGCTCTAGGAATGCTGGCACTCGGCAACTCAGCAGACCTGAAATTTGCGTAGGAGCGCAATTTTTGTGTCGAATCCAGCGACCTATTACGATCAAAAAAGTTTTTACACAGCCTCGGCCGTAAGCGGTCGCTTTTAAGCGACTGCTATCGGCCAAAAGCTGCAAGTCACGAAAAGCTGCTTTCGACCCAAAGCAAACATCATGTGTCTAGCAAATCCGGAGCAATTCACTGATGTGGAAATCAAATCCGGCCATGGGTTTTCGGGCGTTCAAACTGGCTATTCGCGGGCTCCTTACGCATCGGTACACGTGCGGCTGCGATTATGAGTTTGAACCAGTCGGCACGGCTTAACGGCCATGATCCGTATGCGTATTTAAAGGGCGTGCTCACGCGACTGCCGATGCAGCAGCCGAGCGAGATTATCGAATGGCTGCCGCATAGATGGCGCCCGTTTAACCACGCAAGGTCTTTTGGGCGGACGCTTACTGTCTAGGGCCTGGCCACAAAGTTTGAGAAAATGCGTAAGCGATGGACTTTAAACTGTAAGCAGGCTGCAGCTTCCGTTTCCCGGATGCTGACCGTTCAGTTGGAAGCGTTGTTCAGCTGCTGAAGCTCAAGTTGCCTGGCAGCACTGGCTTCGAGGTTTGCACGCTCTTGATCCAGGTACCGATAAATGCTTTGGAAGTTGGCGATTTTCTGTTTGATTTCTGCCATCTTCTTTTCAATTAGCTTAGCGCCGTCAGCACAATCGATCAGCTTGTTGCGCTGCGCATCCAGAATCTCGCCTATTTCCCCCAGGGAAAATCCCATGCTTTGCGCGCGCTGGATAAAGTCCAGATCCTGCAGAGTTTGCGCTGTATAAACGCGATAGTTGTTAGTTTGCCGCAGCGATGAGATCAGGCCGATTTGCTC
The DNA here is from genome assembly GCF_058782685.1 of Pseudomonas sp. FW306-02-D09B. Taxonomy (NCBI): domain Bacteria; kingdom Pseudomonadati; phylum Pseudomonadota; class Gammaproteobacteria; order Pseudomonadales; family Pseudomonadaceae; genus Pseudomonas; species Pseudomonas sp. FW306-02-D09B. Next base: position 151,807 of record NZ_JBYSXY010000008.1, on the reverse strand, counting down.
GTAGTAACGCAGCGTATGGCGGCTGGCGCCGCTGCGGGCCTCGAGTTCGCCGATTTTCATGAAAACACCGCTTGACTATAGAGTTGGGTCGATAGTTTACGCTTGATTTCTCACCTTGAACAAGGAACAGGGAAATGAGCGTGGAGTGCTTTGTCACAGGGGGTACCGGCTTCGTCGGTCAACATTTGGTGGCGTACCTGAGTGCAAAAGGTCACACCATTCACGTGTTGATGCGTCGCCCAGAGCGACTAGCTGCACTGCGCGAGCAAGTCGATAATTTGGGAGGGTGCGCAACCCGGGTATTTGCCGTAGCTGGCGATCTGGAACGGGACAACCTCGGGCTGAGTCTTGCTGACCGAGAAGTGCTAAGGCACGCCAGAGTCATATTCCACCTGGGCGCCCACTTCGCATGGGGGCTTTCAGTGGAGCATTCTCGTGCGGTGAATGTGGAAGGGGCAAAGCGTGTGGCGCTGTTGGCGGCTGAGCAAAAAAGCCGTTTAGTGATGATCGGCGGCTACATGCTGAAAAATCATGAACATCTGCAACGCATCGGAATTGATCCTCGTTATCCGGAGTCGACGAATTGGCCTGCCGTCTACCGACAGGTCGGTGGTTACGAGGGGAGCAAGCTGGAGGCGCATTTTGCGACCCTGGAGGTCATGTCCGCCAAGGGCGGGGAGATTACCGTTGTCCATCCTGCGACGGTCTGTGGCCACAGCCGCACGGGGCATATCCTTGATGGTCAGCCGCTGGTGGAGCTGATACGCAACCTTGTTCAGGGAAAGCTGACTGCAGTGCCCGGTACCGCCGAGCACTGGCTGCCACTGGTCACCGTGGATTACCTGGTTGAGATAGTGGCGGTTTGCGCTTTTGATCCTGCCATGGTGGGCCAGGAACTGCTGGCGCTTGATGACCAAACTCCCAACTTGCGAGAACTCCTGGTACAGGTGGCACAACCTTTGGGCTTAAAGTCTCCCAGGCATTACATTTCACTCCGATTGCTGAAGTTGCTACTGAGTATTCCTCCCGTCGCGTGGTTTTTGAATACAAAACCCGAAGCCCTGGACTTTATCCAGACCACTCGTTTTGATACAGCGGCGGTCGAGCAATTTGCCAACAGGCATGGAATAGCCAAACCGGATATACGTCAGTCTTTGCAGCACACTGCAACGTTCGTCAACTCATATTGCATAGCCAAGGGCCAGGCCCTCTGACTGCTCGCTTGGCGGCAAGATGAAGGCGAATGGCGTCCTGCTGGGCGATCCAGCTATGCCACAATAAATACTGGAGTTGGTGGGAACTTCGTATCCTCCAACTTTGCGCCGTCGATATAGGGCGGCATTCTATCGAACGACAATTCAGCGACAGGGATCGTCATCAATGCAATCTACTTTCAGCAAAGGCGTCATATTTGCACTCTCTGCTGCGGCACTGAACGCAACGATCGGTGTACTCAGCAAAGTACTCATGAGTCATGGTTTCACCGCTAGCAGTGTCGCTGTCATCAAGACCGTACTGGGTTGCATGCTTCTCTCGATCTTGCTGTTTTTCCTCAAGCGCCCGGCGGCGTCGACTAAATGGACTCAGGCGGCTATTTGCGCATTCCTTGGCATCTTTGTGCTGTTCCATTTCGAAACGTCCGCCTATCGACACTACGCTGCGGCAGGTGTGGTGGTGGTGCTGATGGCCAGTGCCTCAATTTCCTCGATCATTCTGGGGCGCATTTTCCTCAAGGATGCCATCACCGCGAACGCTACCGTTGGCGCTGCACTGGCTATTGCCGGGATCTCGGTGATCTTCGGCGGCGACCTGCAGCAGGGCTTTACCCTGCAAGGTGCTGCGCTCGCCTGCATGGCCGGCTCCGGCTATGGGGCCTTTTCGGTTGCCATGAAGCGTATGGGTGTGTCGGGGGGGCTGCACTTCACACGACAATTGTTGTTCTTTGGCAGCCTGTACCTGCTGATGCCGGCTGCGGCCGATGGTTTCGCGATGGGCGAGTTGTCGCCGTTGGCGATCGCCGCGCTGCTGGCGCTGGCCACGCTGCCGACAATCCTGGGCTTCTTCTGCACCACCAAGGCCATCGAGTATCTCAAGCCATCCCAAGTGCAAGCGCTGGAGCTGACCGAGCCACTGTTCGCCGCGCTGCTGGCTTTTGTGGCGCTCAATGAAGTACCGCGCGAAAGCCTGTACGCGGGAGCGGCACTGATCATCCTCGGCCTGTGTTTCTCCAATGAACTAGTCCGCTTGGGCAGCAAAGCATCCGTCCCTTCGACCGAGTGAGCTATTTTCGGATCCTGATTACTTTAGCAATCAGTGGTTTTTGAGTGTTTTGAGCGACTGACTGCTTCTGGCCGATTGCTGGCTGTCTCGTCCGGCCGGGGGCCGACGCTGGCTTGCGCCCTGTCCACCAGCCGTTGCACCCACTCGGCATCCTGGTTATTGACCACGGCATAGCGGTCCGGGGGGAAAAAGGTCCAGTGATGGGCGACCTCGACAAGGCGCTTGAGTTCATCGGCAGACACCCAATACGGCGTGTCGACCAATGGCATCGGCGCGCCGCCGAAACGCCGGCCGAGAGGGAGGTTGGTGCCGGGGGCAAAGGCGATCGCCAGTTCCTGGCAGGGTTGCATTTGCTTGTCCGGCGTGGGCATTTTCCCAACCCGTCCATAGTTGAAGCTGCCCGGATATTCTTCCTTGAGCACCAGCCAATGGCCCGCAGTAGTCTTGGCCAGGACCCATTGCGACACACCGCTGTCTTGCACGCACTCAAGCTTGCCGTTTGTCCATTGCATGAGGGTGTTGCAGTCCGGATCATAATCGGAGGACCACAGGCTGGTGCCAGATACCAGGCTATGGTGCTCAAGCTCGGCCAACCCTTGGTCCGGCATGGACTGCCAGTAGCGTTTGGTCGGGTCGTGGGCATCGCGCAAGAAGTTGCGTAACCCCCAGGCAGCCATGAATAGCAGCGTCGCGAGGGCAAGCCAGCCAAAGGAGGCTCCGACGATCCGGTCAATGTCCAGGCCGGGGGCGAATAACGAGCGATAGAGCAACAGGCCCAGTAAAAACGCGATACCCGGCAGAACAGGGCCAAAGCACAACGGCGGCACTAACACCTCGATCCAGCTGAAGCGGTGCCTGGACGCGTGCTCCCGCGCCCAGGCTTGCTCCTGGGCGAGCATCGGCGCCTGTTCGCGTGGGGCAATGCCAGGGGCGGGTGTCTGAAAGCGCATGGACAGTGTGTAGGGGGCATCTCTCATGGATCAAATCATGCTCTTGAAGTAATCGCTCTTCGGATACTTGAGTCATTCCTGCAACTCAGATCCAGTGACGTCCGACGCAGAATAAGGCGTAAGAATGAAATGCATACCTTCGAGTGACCGCTTTTGGCCGATAGCAGCCGCTCAGTTGGGGAAGGATCACTTGGGATGCCTCTGTCACACGTCTGGCGGATAGAATGCACCCAGGTCAGACTGGAGATCGCCTGCAAATGCACTGCCCTTACTGCAATTCGAATCTTGTGGATGCCGACGATGGCGCGATGCAGTGTTCTTCGTCAGGAGCCTTGCTCAGCGAACCTGTGAGCAAAATCTTCCGCCTTCGTTACAGCCATTGCGAGACCATAGGTGAGGCCCCCGCGATGCGGGAGCCCGGTAAGTGGTTTTGCCCTGGCTGTGGCATCCCGATGGCGGCAACAGGATGTCGATCATGTGGGCAATCCTTTGAACCGGCGCTTCTGCGACGCATCATAGAACTCAATCCCCATGTCGTATAACTGCGAATAGATCAACTGCCGCCTTCGACCCATCCTGGTCAATCAAACTTTTATCCCGTAGCCGCCGCTTTGCGGCAGGGGATGCGGCGTGTGGCTGAGCCGGGGCGCTCGGGTAGAAGGCAGCTTCTGGCCGACTTCTGCCCGTCGTGAGGGGCAGAAATCGACCCAGAGCTGCCGGTGGCGAACGGCAGAAAACGGCCATTACGGGTACGAGCACGCGCTAACAACTTGGTGGCCCAGTGCATATACCTTTAGCGGGATTTTTCGGGTGATGGCCCGCTGCATAGAACTGTCCCATCCTGCAACGTAAGCGCCAGTGAATGACCTCGACATGAGGATATCCGGGCCATCCTCGTAAAGCCCCAGATCGAGCATAAAGTGAAGGTCTTTTCAAGAATCTTTTGCCAGGATATCGCTCATTTTTCGGGCTTGCGTCCGCAGCGCCTCACTGAACAAATCCACCGCCGCCGAGCCTGGCCGGTGGTTGGGGCGAATCATCATCACCTGGTAACGAACGCAGACACCTAGCTGGCGAATCGACAGCCCACTCTGCGCGGCTTCCAGCCCACTCAGCGGGTTGATAACCGCCACGCCCAGCCCTTGCCTGACCATAGCGCACACTGATGCCGCGTTGGTGGTCTCGATGACCGTGCGCCTGTTGACTCCGGCGATTCTGAAATGCTGATCCAGCTGCTGCCGGTAGGTATCGAGGCTGGATAGGTTGATGAAATCCACCTCGTGAAAATCACTCAGCTCAAGCTGAGTCTTCTGTAACAAGGGGTGCCGGTTCGGCAACACGCAGACCATCCTGGCGCTGAACAGCAATTCGCCGGACGTCCCTCGGGGAATCTGCTCGACTTCGGTCAACCCAAGGTCATGTTGTTGGGCGACCAGCGACTCTTCCAGTAATGGTGACTCCTGAGCCGTAATGCCTACGCTCACGCCTGGGTGATGCTGATGGAATTGCCGACATACCTCGGGTAGGAGAGTCTGGGAGAAGAGTGGCAGGCAGGTGATGGCCAGCCTCCCATGTTCGAAGTTGCGAATGGCCTGAGCGTACCGGTCGATACGTTCTAGGCCAATGTAGGAAAGCTCAACTTCCTCGATCAACAGCAACGCCTGCGCCGTTGGCTTCAAGCGGCCACCCTCGCGATCGAACAAACGTAGCCCAAGCAGCTGTTCCAACCGTGACAGTTCACGGCTGATGGTGGGTTGTGAGGTGAAGAGCAGATGTGCGGCACCCGTGACGCTTCCGGCTGACATGACGGCTCGAAAGATCTCGATATGGCGAAAGGATAGCTTCACAGCGGTACCAGAAAGAATGGAATGGTCATATCAGATATGAATCTATTCCCGAACAAAAGCTATTTTTATGAATGCTCTTCTTGCTCCATCCTCATGGTCCCCCTGAACGAGGACTATTCATGATCGACTCTGCACCGTTCGAAGTATTGGCCGACGCGGTTCGCCGACACGGCTCGCCCCTATGGGCATACGACGCTAAAACCATCATCGATCGTATCGAAAATCTGAAAGACTTCGACACGGTTCGCTACGCGCAGAAGGCCAATCCAAATGTGCATATCCTGCGCTTGATGCGGGCACGAGGCCTGGTCCTCGATGCCGTTTCAATAGGTGAAATCGAACGGGCCCTGGCTGCGGGGGCATCGTTCGATGGCCACCCAGCGGGGGTGGTGCTGACGTGCGATTTGCTGGACCAGGTGACACTGGCCCGGGTGATCGAGTCAAGGATAGAAGTGAACGCGGGCTCAATTGACATGCTCCGGCAGTTGGGCGAGCGCTCCCCAGGACACCGGGTTTGGATTCGGATCAACCCTGGGTTCGGCCATGGACACAGTCGCAAGACCAACACGGGTGGTGAAAACAGCAAACATGGTATTTGGCATGAACAATTGGGCGAGGCGCTTGACTGTATCAGGACCTACGATTTGCATCTGGTAGGCGTGCACATGCACATCGGCTCAGGAGTGGATTACGAGCACTTGGAGCAGGTTGCTCGATCGATGATTGAGCTTGTTGGTCAGCTAGATAGGGATATCGAGGCTTTCTCGATTGGCGGAGGGCTGTCTGTTCCGTATAGACGCACCGACACGCCGGTCGATATCCAGCGCTACGCTCGGACATGGGGGGCGGCCCGGAAGGAAATCGAGGAAGTACTTGGCCATTCCGTGCGAATGGAGATAGAGCCGGGCCGGTATCTGATCGCAGAGTCGGGCTACCTGGTGACCGAGGTCCGCGCCGTGAAACAAATGGGCCGCAATACTTTCATCCTGGTTGATGCCGGCTTTAACGACTTGATGCGGCCGGCCTTGTACGGCAGTTACCACCGCATGACGTTGCTAGACGCTAACGGGATTCCGGTGTCTCGCCCTTTGCAACCCACCATGGTAGCTGGGCCGCTGTGCGAGTCCGGCGATGTTTTCACCCAGGATGAACACGCCCTGGCTGCCCAAGACCTGCCGCAGGCCCATGTCGGTGATCTTCTGGTGATCCATGATTCGGGCGCCTATGGTGCTTCGATGTCTTCAAACTACAACAGTCGGCCTTTGTTGCCCGAGGTCCTGATTGAGAACGAAAGTTTTCGGATGATTAGGCGGCGACAAAATATACAGGACCTTCTGAACATGGAGTTGTGCATATGAGGCGTTCCACCCTGGATCATTTGGTCATCGTGTCACCGACCCTTACGTCAGGCGCGCAACTCGTCGAGCAACAACTGGGGGTGCAGTTGCAGTCGGGAGGTAAGCATGCGCGTATGAGTACACATAACTTGCTGCTGCGGTTAGGGGAGTTTTTTTATCTCGAGGTAATTGCCCCCGACGGTATGGCGCCCTTACCCACTAGACCAAGGTGGTTCGGCCTAGATGAGCTGAGTGCACAAGCAGCTCCATATCTAGCCCATTGGGTCGCGCGTACAGAGCATCTAGATGCCGCAGACGAAAGGCTCAAGAAGGCTTTTGGAATGATCGAGCCGATGAGCAGGGGAGCGCTGTCGTGGAATATTACGATTCAGCCTGACGGCCACTTACCGCTGGGTGGGGTAGTGCCTAGCCTGATCGACTGGGGCGACTCGGAGCATCCAGCACAGAGGCTCGCTGATAAGGGCTGCCAATTGCAACGCTTGGAGATCGTTCATCCCGATCCAGAGGGAGTAGAACACCACCTTGAGACTATCGGCTTTTCCGGCCCGGTCAGTGTCCTGCGGAGTGAGCGATATGGTTTGCAGGCATACATCGAGACTCCCAATGGTCTTAAAGTCCTGTAGCCCTAGCGATGTTCAGGCTGGACCTTACGATTAGGCTCTCCCGGGCGAAACCAACAGCGTCAGCATGTAGTAGAAGCGGACAGGCCAGGGAAGTCCGCTTTGGGTCGTTGACAGCCACTCGCGAACGTCTGCTATTGGCCGATAGCTGCCTGTCGTGAAGGGCTGCATCCGACCCAAAACGGTCATTCGTGACGGCGGAAAACGGCCAAAATCTTCCCGTCACAACAGACCGGAAATGGCCTAAAGCGCTCATCGTAAATCCACAAGAGGAGGGCATGGTTTTCACTGTTTTCAGCGTCGCGCAGACAGCTGTTGCGGCGCCAAAAATGCATCGTGGAAATAGTTACGAAACGCCTGCATCGCCGGGCTGAATTCGCGCTCGCGATGCCACGCCAGTCCGACACTCATCGGCGTCACCTTGTCGGTGACTGTCAGGGTTTCGATGCGTTTTCCTTCCAGTGACCAGGGGCGGTGCACCAAGTCCGAGAGGATTGCCACGCCGCTGCCATTGGCGACCATGCTGCGCACCGCTTCGACTGAACTGGTGCGAACCCGCACGTTTGGCTGCTGTCGCGCGTGTTCCCAGTAGCGCATGGCACTTTGTTCGGCTTCGTCGACGGTCAGCAGAATGTAAGGTTCCTTCGCAACGTCGGCGAGGCTGACTGCCGAACGCTCGCACAGGGGATGGCGGCTGGGCAGCCATAATCGGCGCTCGGAGTTGAAGAGAATCTCCGAGACGATATCCGGGTGGGTGAGGTTCGCGGTGAGCACCACTGCCATGTCGAATCGACCTTCCAGCAGACCCTGCTCGATGGCCGTCCGTTCTTGTTCGTGGACTTCGATGGCCACGTCCGGATGCCAGTGTTCAAGCCGTTGCAGGTGATGCGGCAGGAAGTAACCGATCACCGTGTAACTCGCCGCTAAACGCAATACACCACTGGCGCGGATGTCCGGCAACGGGCTGTTCAACGCGTCATCGACGCTGCGCAAAATCACGTAGGCCCTATTCAAAAAGTGCCGCCCGGCGTCGGTCAGGCTCATACCCTGGGCCGAACGCTGGAACAACAGCGTGCCGAGGATGCTTTCCAGTTCCTTGATCGCCGTGGTCACCGCCGACTGGGAAATATTCAGATGAATCGCGGCTTGAGAGATTTGCCCGATCTCGGCGGTGGCGACGAAATAACGGACTTGGCGCAGGGTCAGGGACATGAGCACTCCGGGTGACGAGGTATCTGTTTTATAGAAGATACCCCATCTGATAATAGATCTTCCCAAGGGGTTAACAGGAATCTAACTTGGCCTGCATGAAGTCACAAGCGTCGGGAGCAAGCATCATGCAGGCAGTAGATTTCAACTCGGACATGGGCGAAGGCTTTGGTCCCTGGACCATCGGCGATGGCGTCGACAATGAGCTGATGGGCTTTATCAGTTCGGCCAACATCGCCACCGGTTTTCATGCCGGCGACCCCAGCACCATGCGTCGCACCGTCGAACAGGCCAAGTGCCTGGGCGTGGCCATCGGCGCGCATCCGGGGTTTCGCGACCTGGTTGGTTTTGGCCGTCGGCACATTAATGCGCCGGCCCAGGAACTGGTCGACGACATGCTCTATCAGTTGGGCGCCTTGCGTGAACTCGCCCGGGTTCAAGGCGTGGCCCTGCAACACATCAAACCCCACGGCGCGCTCTACATGCACCTGGCCCGAGACGAAGAGGCCGCCCGTTTGCTGGTGGAGAACCTCCAACGTCTGGAACCGGAGTTGCTTCTGTATTGCATGCCCGATTCGGTGATCTGGCGGGTTGCCACGGAACTTGGCCAACCGGTGATCCGCGAGTTCTACGCCGACCGAGAGTACGACCTCACCGGCTCCATCGTCTTTACCCGCAACGTGCGGGCTTACGACCCGGTCCACGTCGCCGAGCGAGTGCTGCGTGCTTGCCAACAAGGCGTGGTGCGCACCGTCGAGGGCGAAGACCTGGCGATTGAATTCGATTCCATCTGTTTGCACAGCGACACGCCGGGTGCCCTGGCGTTGGTCGAAGCCACGCGTTATGCACTTGATGGCGCGGGCATAGAGGTCCGACCACCGCGCTGAGAAACGAAAGCACCTGGCACAGAGACGCCAGGGTTTGCCCACCGATTCACTTTTTGCCTGCCTTTCTACAACTATTCCAAGAGGAACAGACATGGCCGAACACACTGTAATCACCCCGTTGCCGGGGACCTTCTACCGCAAAGCCACCCCGGAATCGGCGAACTTCGTAGAGGTCGGCGCGGGGGTCAGCGCCGACACGGTAATTGGCCTGATCGAGGTCATGAAGCAATTCTCCGAACTGACCGCCGGGACGGCCGGTCGCCTCAGTGCCTTTTTGGTAGAAGACGGTGATCCGGTGGAGCCGGGTCAAGTCGTCGCAACACTCGACGACGAGTGAGGGCGCGATCATGACCCAAGCCATTCATAAACTGCTGGTCGCCAACCGTGGCGAGATCGCCGTGCGGATTATCCGCGCCGCCAAAGAACTGGGCATTCCCACCGTTGCTGCGTGCAGCGAGGCGGACGTCGATTCCCAGGCCGCGCGCATGGCCGATGAGGTGCACATTCTTGGCCCGGCCCGTGCCGACAAAAGTTACCTGAACGTCGAGGCCTTGCTCGGCGCCTTGAAAGCCACGGGCGCCAACGCGGTGCATCCCGGTTACGGCTTTCTGTCTGAGAACGCCGATTTCGCCGAAGCGGTGGTGGCTGCCGGCGCCATTTTCGTCGGCCCGAGCGCGGAGACGATCCGGCGCATGGGCGATAAAGCCGAGGCACGGCGTACCGCACAAGCCGCTGGCGTGCCGGTGGTGCCGGGTTCGCCGGGTGAACTGTTCGACGTCGAGTCGGCGCTCAAGGCTGCTGAATCCGTTGGCTTCCCGTTGTTGATCAAAGCTTCGGCCGGGGGCGGCGGGCGCGGTATTCGGCTGGCGGAAAACGCCGAGCAACTGAGCGAAGAATTCCCCCGTTCCCAGCGCGAAGCCCAAGCAGCATTTGGCAATGGCGCGGTGTACCTGGAGCGGTTTATCAGCCGGGCCCGGCATATTGAAGTGCAGGTGCTGGGCGACGGTCAGCACGCCGTGCATTTGTTTGAGCGCGAGTGTTCGCTGCAACGGCGCCGGCAGAAAATCTTCGAAGAAGCGCCGGCGCCAGTCCTTAGCCAGCAGCAACGGGAAACGCTGTGCGCCAGCGCCGTGCGCCTGACCGAATCCCTGGGCTACAAGGGCGCCGGCACCCTGGAATACCTGTATGACGATGCTACCGGTGAGTTCTTCTTTATCGAGATGAATACGCGGATTCAGGTAGAGCACCCAGTCAGCGAACTGATCACGGGCATCGACCTAGTCCAAGCCATGTTGCGCATCGCTGGCGGCGAGCCGCTGGGCTTCAAGCAAAGCGACATCCGACTCAACGGCGCCGCCCTGCAAATGCGCCTGAACGCTGAAGACCCGGCGCGGGATTTCTTCCCGAGTCCAGGCCTGGTCGAGGAACTGATCTGGTCGAACGGCGAGGGCATTCGCGTTGATACGCATCTGTATCAAGGCTACCGCGTGCCGCCGTACTATGACTCGCTGCTAGCCAAACTGATTGTTCACGGTGCGGATCGCGCCGAAGCCTTGGCCCGTGCGCGGGTTGCGGTGAAGCAAACCACGCTCACGGGCATGGCCAGCACCTTATCGTTGCACGGCGAATTGCTGGAACAACCGTGGCTGCACAGCGCCGACTTCCACACCGGCACCCTGGAAACCTGGCTGGCCGAGCGCCGCCTCGGAGGTGAAGCGTGAGCAATCCCATCCGCTACAGCTTTGGCGCCGATGAGCATTTGTTTGCCGAAGTCAGTGACAGCATGTCTCTGGAAGCGTTTTTCAAAGGCATGGCGGTCACCCGTGCGGTAGAACGGCTGGCGCTGGATGGCGTGCTCGATGTGTGCCTGGCCAACGCGTCATTCCAGATTCGTTTCGACCCGGATCGCATCGCCCCTCATACCTTGCTCGAAGCGGTAAAAATCGCCGAAGCCGGGGCCGTCGCCGAGCGCACGTTGCACACGCGGATCATCGAGATTCCCGTGCTCTACAACGACCCCTGGACTCACGAAACCCTGATGCGTTTTCGCGACCGCCATCAAGACCCGAGCGCCACGGACCTGGAGTACGCCGCACGAATCAACGGTCTGGCCGACGTCGATGCATTCATCGCGGCTCACAGTGGCGCGCCGTGGTTTGTCTCGATGGTCGGCTTCGTTGCCGGGTTGCCATTCATGTTCCAGATGGTCGAGCGCGAGCGTCAGTTGCAGGTGCCAAAATACCTGCGTCCGCGCACCGACACACCGAAATTGACCCTCGGTCACGGCGGTTGCTTTGGTTGCATTTACTCAGTGCGCGGCGCCGGCGGCTATCAGATGTTTGGCGTCACGCCTGCGCCGATCTACGACCCGCAACAGAACCTTGCGTACCTGAAAGAACACATGGTGTTTTTCCGTCCAGGCGACATCGTGCAGTTCAAACCGATGGACCGTGAAGCCTACGACCGCGCGGTGGCCGAAGTGGAAGCCGGTTGCTTTGATCTGCGGATTCGGCCGGTGGAGTTTTCGCTGGACGCGTTCCTTGCCGATCCCGTTGGCTATCCCAAGTCGTTGCAGGAGGTATTGGCATGATCAAGGTCCTCAAACCCGGCCTCGCCACTTCGGTACAAGACCTGGGCCGCGAAGGGTATTACCACTTGGGCATTCCGCCGTCCGGCGCGCTTGATCAATACGCTTTGAGCGCGGCCAATCAATTGGTCGGCAACCCAGCAGGTTTGGCGGCGCTGGAATGCACGCTGCTCGGGCCTGAGTTGGAGTTTCAGCAGGATGCATTGGTGGCGGTCAGCGGCGCGCACATGACGCCACGGGTCGATGGCGTGGAAATGCACCACGACACCGCGTTCACCGTGAAGGCCGGGCAAGTGCTGCGCTTTGACTTTCCCAAGGCTGGTGCCCGCGCTTATGTGGCGGTGGCCGGCGGCATTGATGTGCCGGTGGTGCTCGGCAGTCGCTCCACCTATGCGCTGGGCGCGCTCGGCGGTTTTCAGGGGCGACGCCTGATTGCAGGCGACGAATTGCCGGTGGGCATCGCCAGCGGCAAGAGCCGCGCCGGGGCCAGTTTGCCCATGGCGTTACGGCAATCATTGGGTGGCGAAATCACCCTGCGGGTGGTGCCAGGTTTGTACTACCACCGCTTGACCGAATCGGCGGCGAAGAGCTTTTTCGCCGAGCCGTGGACGGTCGGTTCGGAAGCCGACCGCATCGGCTATCGCTTCAAGGGCGGCAGCGCGCTGAGCTTTCAGCCCCGGGAGCAGCCGTTCGGCGCCGGTTCCGATCCGTCGAACATCGTCGACAGTTGCTACCCGATCGGCTCGATCCAGGTGCCCGCCGGGCTCGAACCCATCGTGCTGCACCGTGATGCGGTGTCCGGTGGCGGCTACGCGATGATTGGCACGGTGATCAGCGCTGACCTCGATTTGATCGGCCAGATGCAACCCAACCAGAAGGCCCGCTTTGTCGCGGTAACCCTCGAAGAGGCGCTGGAAGCGCGACGTTCCTATAAGAAAAAACTCAGCTGCCTGAGCAAGCTGTTCCCTTCCTGATTCTGTCCGCCGTCTAGCGCGGGCCATGCCAAACGGTACGCCAACGCCGCACTTCGGTGCGGTGACGGCTGCCCGCGCTTCAACCTTTGACTGGTTTTGGAGTTCACGCATATGGCTGCTTTATCGCAATCGAGTCAAACCGGGCAAGACCCGGCGCATCATCCTGTTCCCACCGAAGCGCGCATGGGTCGACTGTCCCTGACCATGGCCTGGTGGGCCGTGTGCAGTGCGATGTTTTACATCGTGGTGGGTGCTTCATTGGCGTTGTCGTTCGGTGCGCGCAATGCGCTGATCGGCATGGTCCTGTCGGTGATCAGTTATGGACTGGTCAACAGCGTGCTCAGCCGCTTTGCGATTCGCAGCGGTTTGTCGGTGGCGTTGTTTTCACGGCTGTTGTTCGGCAGCACCGGGGCGTGCCTGGCGACGTTGATTTTCTTCTCGACCGCGATCTATTACGCGGTGTTCGAAGGTTCGGTGATCGCCGTCGCGCTCAATCACCTGTACCCGGAACTGGTCTATCCGCTGGCGGCATTGGCGGTGGTGCTCTACAGCGTGCCGATGATCCTGGGCAGCGTGCAGCACTGGCTGGACAAGCTCAACGGCGTGTTGCTGCCGGTGTACCTCGGTGGTTTGCTGGTGGCGGTGGGGCTATCGATCAGCCGTTATGGCTACCAGCCGCAATGGCTGGATTTCGGCCCGGCAAGGCCTAGTGCATTCGGCTGGTGGGATTGTTTTGTCGCCTACATGGGGGTCTGGGTGTTGATGCTGTTCACCTTCGACTATGCGCGTTTCGGCAAGCCTGAAGACGCCGAGTACCACGGTCGCTGGAACTTCGGCATGCCGTTCTACGCGGTGACGTTTCTGCTCAACGGCGCGGCGGGTATTTACCTGGTCAGCAGCATTCCCCACGAAGGCGCGCTGAACGAAGTCTCGGTGGTGATGGCGATTTTGCAGTTGATGGGCCTGTGGGGATTGCTGTTTGTCTGGGCCACGCAAACCCGGATCAACACCGCCAACTATTACTTGGCGACCCTGAACATGCAGGCGTTCTTTGGTCGATTTGGCCTTCGCGGTTCGTACCTGATGTGGGCAGTGGCGGTGGGGGTGATCGTCTACGGCTTGATGCTCGCGGACGTGTTTGCCTACATCCTCAAGGCGTTGGCCTATCAGGGAATTTTCGTGGTGGCCTGGGTGGGTGTGGCGTTGGCGCAGATTGTCTACGGACGTAGTGACGTCGCAGTGCTCGAACGGGTAGTCGCGTTTAACCCTGTGGGCTTGACGGCCTGGTTTGGCGCCACCGCGTTAGGTCTTGCGTTGATGTTTTCCGGCGGCGGACTGAGCAGCTTTTCCGCGCCATCTACCGTGATAGTTGCATTTGCCTTGCAAGCAGGCTTATCCCATCGAAGCCGATTGCAGTTACGGCTGGCAGAGTAGAGTTTTGCAATCACTCATCCCGTACCCGCCTGCTCTAACAAGGTAGAGCGGGCAATGGGAAGCTCATTACGAATTCGCTGATGGGTTTCCAGTGACTGCTTCTGGCCGATTTCTGCCTGCCGCGAAGTACCGTAAACGGCCTGAAGCAGCCGGCGAGTACCAACAAGCGTCGGAGATCAGTGGGGCGTTCGGTTGCGTCTACTAAGCCAGGGGCTATTCAATGCTACGCTTCCTGTGATTCGTACTCGAACCTCATCCAGGGCCAAAAAATGACAGCACTGAGGTTCTTTTTCGTGAAGTACAGATATCGCCTCAAGTCGTCGCTCGATAGCGAGTCCTGGTCCGAAGACACAAGGACGATACGGGCGGATAGCCAAGAAAATGCCAATGACAGTGCTAGGCAAATGCTCCCGCAGGAGATGCCAGATCATGTGGTTGAAATTTTAGACCTCAGAAACGAACCATAGGCCGCATACATGTCAACCGAACACCATCACGCAACATCTGTGTCGCTTCCTCCGGAGTCGGCGATTGCTAAAGCCTACGTATCGATGAATCTCGCCGACGCTTACTCGATCGAGCTTCCCACCGGAGCGTCAACCAATCCCGAATTGTTGGCGAGGTTCATCTTCGCTCACCAAGCGCCTTGGGTCGGCAGCCTCTTGACGGTTCGAGACGCGCTCGTAGCCGGTTTCGGCCTCAAGACAGCTAAGCATCTCGCATCACTGGATGCGGAGAGCGGAGCGGGCCGACTCGGCATCTTTAAGATCTACAGCACAAGTCCAACCGAAGTCGTTCTTGGAGAAGACGACAAGCACCTGGACTTCAGGCTCTCTGTTCTATGTTCCGGTCAGTCGTCGCCGGGAGCTAAACGTCACTTGACTCTGTCGACCGTTGTTCATTGCCACAATCGCTTAGGTCGTCTCTATATTTTTCTCATTGCCCCGTTTCATCGCTTAGTCGTTCAGTCCAATCTTCGTAGTGCGGCACGGATCGGCTGGCCGTCGGCGACGGAGGCGTAAGCCAAAGTCCAAATCATCGTGCGCGGCCAACTGAGGTCTAACCCTTCCCTCAACCCGGACCGCAACCGAAGACTGCCGCTGCGCGGCATAAGGAAAAAGGGGACAGATTTATTTTTCATTGCTGTGTCTAGTCCTGAAATAGGTTCACACCTGTAGGGGCTCGCCTGCGACCCGTGACCGCATTCAAGGCAAAATCCGCTGCGGCATAATGGCGACTGTCATTTATTGCAGGGTTCGCCGATGTTGCTCGTCGTCTTCAAGATTCTGCTGACCATTCCCGTGGCCCGATCGCTACGGCGTGAAGCCAGGCATAACAAAGCTCTGGGCTCGTTTAAAAGCTTTGGCCTTTTCTCAGGGCTAGGGTGGTGTACCGCGCAGATTGTTTCGTTGCTGCCCAACGAACTTGGTTCGCTGGGGGGAGCTATGGCGTTACCGCTGTGGATCGTCCACTGGCGGTTGGTGAGGCGGGTAAACAGGGTGATGACGCTTGCTTGAGCGGTGGCGGATCTAAAAAATGAAAAGGGGGCAGACTTGTTTATCTGTCATCAGCCTCGACGCAATCTGTCCCCTTTTCATTGATTTTCTTATTTCGCGCCGAACAGCATCGTCCAATAGATGCCGTTGTCGCTACGCGAGTTCGCGGCATAGGCCGCGCCGACCTGGGTAAACATCGGGTTCATCAGGATGGCGCAATGCCCGGGGCTGGCCAGCCAGCCTTCCATAGCCTTGTCCGGTGAACGCTGCCCGGCGGCGATGTTCTCTCCGATCTGCCGGCCACCGTAGCCGGCGGCCTTCGCTCGGTCCCACGGCATATCACCGTTGGGGTCCTGGTGCGCGAAGTAATTGTCGTTGGCCATCGCCCGGCTGTGCCCCTGCGCCGCTGTCCCCAGGGCGGCATTCCAGGTCAGCGGCGGTGCAGCGGCGAAGCGCTGTCGACCACACAGGCGCGGTTTCGCCCGTGCCGCGTTGACTTCTGCCAGCAACGTCTTGCCCGCCGCTCGCGGGTCGTCCAGATGCCTATCGAGCAAGGGCCGCGCCAGCACCACCTGCCATTCACTCTCGTCGCGATACACGCCAATATCGGTGAACTGGGTATCGAGCAGGGCCCCACAGTAGCGGCTCTCGAGCATGTCAAAGGCCTCCTCGGCATCTTCAGCGTCGACCAGACGGATAGTCCGCACAGACACCGCCTGATAGCCGGAATCCTTCAACGTCTCCCGCGTAACGCCGCCATAGCCGATCGGCAAGGCCAGGTTCGACTTCAGCGCCAGCGGCGTCAAGGCTCGGACCGTGCGCCCCGCGCAGCGCTGCGGTTGGGCGCGGTAGTCGTTGATGTCCTCCACCAGTTGCCTTTCCTCGCCGGCATGGGCGGGACTGGCGAACAGGGGGAGCAAAGGAATAAGGCAGAGCGAGAAAATGCAGGAGGAGCGAACGGTCTGGCGCATGAGGCGGGCAGCTCTGATGGGATGACGACGGTAATGGCGATAGTGGGCAGAGGAATGACCGCAGAGCGTTTTGCTGTATTGGCTTGCAGATGGATTCCAAGGCTGGGCTAAGACTGTGGGCCTCAACACAAGTTTCACGAGTAAAGGGAGGAATTTATTGTTGGAGTCGTGCGTTGGCTCCTGGCCGTTAACTGCCCGCTGAGAACTGCCATAAGCGCCCCATTCCTGGCTTGAAGGTCGCCTGTTGCTCATGTCCCCAGGACCTGATCCGCGCTTTTTCGCCTCACCTGCCACTTTCGTCACAATCGGCGTGGATCTAAAGTCAGGAGGCGCACCTTCAGGGGACTTCCAGTCATGTACAGCTCGCTTGCCATACCGAGCACCGCTCGCCAATTGCATGACCGGATCTATGCTGGCGAGATCATTCGCTTCACTGACCTGCAGCCCATGACGGCGCTGGTGGAATATACGCGTGCGCTCCTCGAAGACGCGCTGCATCCCTGGTCGCCGCAACAGATCCATCGCCATTTGAGCCACCCTGAGCAGATTGAGCGCTTTGCGAAAATTCAGAACGACTTCGCAGGCTCGGCTGAGGTCCAGCAGCGCTGGCAGGACGTCGTGCAAAGCCTTGGCATCGCCCCCGATACCCTGGCGTGCGATCGCCTGCATTTGCGTTTTCAGCCGCATTGCGAGCCAGAACAGTCGACGCCGCGTGCCCGCACGACGGCCACCATCGCGTTTCACCGCGATACCTGGGGGTCGAATATCTATGCACAAACCAATTGGTGGGCGCCCATCTATCCCATCGCGGCAGGGCGTACCTTCGCCTTGTATCCAGGTCTCTGGCAGCGACCGCTGGGTAATTCGAGCGCAGATTTCGATATGCGCGCCATTTTGCAGCGATCCCATCGAGACGGCCGCAATGCCGTGGATGCCGACGAAGCCATTCCGCATCTGCTGGAAGCGATCGACCCGCAGGAGGGGATTGCCGTCGATATCGCTCCGGGGAGCCTGATCGCTTTTTCCGGGGCTCATGCCCATGCCGGCGTCGGCAATAGCAGCGGGCTGACACGCATCTCTTTCGAGACCCGATCAATACTGATCGCCGACCTGTTGGCGGGATTGGGAGCGCCCAATGTCGATGGTCACGCGCCGTGGAAGACTATTGGACTGTTTCGCCGAATGAGCGATGCGCAACGCCTGAACGAGATCCTTGGCTGCGGCTTTATCGAGCCCTATCTGCGGCCAGCAGAGCCCTGACGCTGGCGCCGGTAGTCGCTTTGGGAAAGACCGGTGTGCTTGCGAAATACATGCCTTTTCGCGTAGTCCGGTGGAATGCTGCGTAAGCGCGCTTCTCCTGGCAACGCGTTGGCATCGCCCACACAAAAAAACTGGCTTGCTGCTCAGTAAGGTTGCAGTACTGCTTTCACTGCTTCCACCGAGCGTTCGACGTCCCTTGTTGTCATGGCATTGAACATCGGCAGCGAAACGATCAGACGGCCAACCCGTTCTGCAATCGGGAACATGCCTTCCTTGAAGCCGCGCGCGCGGTACAAGCTCAATAAGTGAATCGAGGGGTAGTGACAGCCGATGCCGACACCGTGCTTTTGCATCTGCTCCATAAACGTGGCCCGGGCCGGCTTACCGTCCTGACGCTCTGGCAGCACTAGCTGAAACATGTGCCAGTTGCTGTTATCGAAATCGGCGACCGGTAGTTGAGCACCGTATTTCGCTTCGAAATCACTGCCAAGGCACTCGAAATAGTATTTAGCCAACTCTCGACGATGGGCAGTGATCGCCTCGATATGCGCGAACTGGCCCAGGCCGATGGTCGCGGCAATGTCGGTCATATTGTATTTGCCGCCCAGGACATCCACATCCAGACCATCGAAGCCGCTGCGAGTGACACCCTGCAACCGGTGTTTCTCGGCAAGACGTGCCTCTTCGAGATTATTCAGCACCAAGCAACCGCCTTCGGATGAGGTGATGTTCTTGTTGGCTTGGAAGCTGAAGGACACAAAATCACCAAAAGCCCCGATGCGTTCGCCTTTCCAGGACGAGCCCAGCGCTTGGGCAGCATCCTCCACCACCCGCAGGTTGTGTTTTTTCGCCAGCGCATACAAACGATCCATATCCAGCGGCAGACCCGACAGATAGACCGGAATGATCGCCTTGGTCCGTGGTGTGATTGCCGCTTCGACTTGAGCCAGATCGATATTGCGAGTGACTGGATCAACGTCGACAAACACAGGGGTCGCACCCACTTCAATGATCACATTGGCCGTTGCAACCCACGAGATCGGAGTGGTGATGACTTCGTCACCAGCACCGATTCCCGCGATGCGCAAGGCGATCTCCATGGTGCAGGTTCCGGAATTGAACGTCCGTACCGGGCGTCCGCCGAAATAGTCCGAGAGCTGCGCTTCGAATAACTGGACCTTGGGCCCACTGGTAATCCAGCCGGAGCGCAAGACGTCGCCGACGGCTGCGATCGTGGCTTCGTCGATAGCGGGTTTGGTAAACGGCAGGAAGTCTGGATAGTTCATGGTGGTCGTGAAGTCCTTATATATTTGTTGGAGTAATCGACAGCCGGTGAATCAGGAGTTGGCGGGAGCACGTAGACGCTTTCGGTCGCAGCCACGTAGCCGAAGCACTGCAATGTCGGCCATCGGCATCCCGCTAGTGACTCGACAGATTGGTAGCGGGTGCGCCCGGTCGTCCGGGCGCCTTGCCGCGCGCCCGGTTTTTCACCCAACGATGACATCAGCCTGGCGGCGATAGCTCGGGGTAAAAGAATCAACGATAGACAGGATGACGGCGGCAGAGCTCCACCACCTGTTCG
Source organism: Pseudomonas sp. FW306-02-D09B (assembly GCF_058782685.1). Taxonomy (NCBI): domain Bacteria; kingdom Pseudomonadati; phylum Pseudomonadota; class Gammaproteobacteria; order Pseudomonadales; family Pseudomonadaceae; genus Pseudomonas; species Pseudomonas sp. FW306-02-D09B. The sequence continues at coordinate 132,352 of NZ_JBYSXY010000008.1, read as the reverse complement.
CGCACGTGGTGCCCGACCGTCTCGCTGTGGCCGTTTTCCAGGGCGTCCAGTACGTCGCACAACCAGCCCGCCAGTTGTTCGCATTCGAACACGCCGAAACCTCGGGTGGTGATGGCTGGGGTACCGATGCGCAACCCAGAGGTCACGAACGGTGAGCGCGGGTCGTTGGGCACAGAGTTTTTGTTGGCGGTGATGTAGGCGTTGCTCAGGGCCGCATCAGCTTCCTTGCCGGTGTAAGGCCTGTCGGACAGGTCGATTAGCATCATGTGGTTATCGGTGCCACCGGAAACGATCTTGTAACCCCGCCGTTGCAGCACGGCCGCCATGGCCCGGGCGTTGATCACCACTTGCGTCTGATAGGTTTTGAACTCGGGTGCCAGTGCTTCCTTGAAGGCGACGGCCTTGGCGGCGATCTGGTGCATCAGTGGCCCGCCCTGGACACCCGGGAATACCGCAGAGTCGAGCTTTTTGTAGAACGCTTCGTCTTGCCCCTTGGACAAAATCAAGCCACCCCGTGGGCCCCGCAGGGTCTTGTGAGTGGTGCTTGTAACCACGTGGGCGTGCGGCAATGGGTCCGGGTATTCGCCGGCAGCGACCAGACCTGCGACGTGGGCCATGTCGACCCAGAAAATAGCCCCGACCTTGTCGGCAATGGCCCGCATGCGCGCCCAGTCTTTGTACCGGGAGTAGGCAGAAAAACCACCGATCAGCATCTTCGGTCGAGTTTCCAGGGCGATGCGTTCCATCTCGTCGTAGTCGAGAAAGCCCGTCTTTGGGTCAAGGCCATAAGGAACGATCTTGTAATGACGGCCCGAGAAGTTTGAAGGGTTGCCGTGGGTCAGGTGGCCACCTTGGGCCAGGTTCATGCCCATCACTGTGTCACCAGGATTGATCAATGCCAGGAATACCGCGGCGTTCGCCTGGGCACCCGCATGCGGCTGCACGTTGGCGTAGTCGCAGTTGAACAGGGTCTTTACCCGCTCGATGGCCAGGCGCTCGGCCACATCGACATACTCGCAGCCGCTGTAGTAGCGCTTGCCTGGGTAGCCTTCGGCGTATTTGTTGGTGAGCACGGTGCTCTGGATTTTCATGACCAGAGGGCTGGCGTAGTTTTCGGAAGCGATCAGTTCTACGTGGTCTTCCTGACGATGTTCTTCGTTATGAATCGCCTCACACAGCTCGGCGTCGAATGCTTTAAGGGTCAGCGTTGAGTCGTACATAGATGAAGGGGTCCTTGGTTGAGAAAGTAAGCCGGTTTATGACAAGAGCCGAGAGACACGCGCAGCGATGTCGTCGATCTGCGAGTCCTCACAGATCAACGGCGGCAGCAGTCGGAGGGTGGTGCCGCGAGTCACCGTTATCAGCAGGCGTTGTTCGTCCAGCGCCCGGCCGACCAGTTCGGCACACTGACGGTTCAGTTCGATGCCGACCATCAGGCCCAGGCCGCGAATGGAAACGACCTCGCTGTGATTGCCCAGCGCCTCCTGCAGCGCGGCCAGCAGCCGACGGCCAGATGTGGCTGCGCGCTGCGGGATGTGATCGCGCTCCATGATGTCGAGTACGGTGCATCCCACGCGGCAGGCGAGGGGGTTGCCGCCGAAAGTGGAGGCATGATGGCCCGGGGAAAACAGTTCGGCGGCCATGCCTCGTGCCAGGCATGCGCCAACGGGAAAACCATTGCCCAGTGCCTTGGCCAGCGTGATGACATCCGGCACTATCCCCGCGTGTTGGTAGCCAAACCAGGCGCCGGTGCGGCCCATCCCGGTTTGCACTTCATCGACCATCATCAGCCAATCGTGTTCGTCGCACAGTTGCCGCAGGGCCTGTAGATAACCGGCGGACGCCGCATGCACACCGCCTTCACCCTGCACGGGCTCGACCAGTACCGCGACGATGTCGGGTGATTGCGCCGCCACCTTGCGGATCTCCTCGATGTTGTCGTAAGGCACCCGTAGAAAGCCTGGCATCAAGGGCTCAAATCCGCGCTGTACGGCCGGGTTGCCAGTAGCCGCGAGAGTGGCCAGGGTGCGGCCGTGAAAGCTGTTTTCCATCACCAGCACTTGTGGCTGTGCCACGTGCCTGGCGTTGGCGTGCAGTCGGGCCAACTTGAGCGCCGCTTCGTTGGCTTCAGCCCCCGAGTTGCAAAAAAAGGCGCGCTGCATGCCCGATAAGGCGCACAAGCGCTCACTCAATTGCTCCTGCCATTCAATGTGAAACATGTTGGAGGTGTGCAGTAACTGGCCCGCTTGCTCGGCAATGGCGGCGGCAATCTCGGGGTTGGCATGCCCAAGGCTGGTCACCGCCACACCGGCGATTGCATCCAGGTATTCGACCCCGTGCTTGTCCCACAGAGATGCCCCTTGGCCTCGACTGAAGGAGACCGGCTGGCGGGCATAGTTGTGCATGAGGTACGAGGGGGCAGAGGACATCGAAGGGCTTCCTGTAAAGGGTGAATCAAGATGTTAGGTGTTGTCAGCGGCGACTAATCATCACTTCCCGGACGGACATCCGCGGTCGGCCAGTAGTAGGCGTCAGGCATGGCTCGTGCGCCGAAGATGGCCTGACCGACACGCACCACGGTCGCCCCCTCTTCAATGGCGACTTCGAAATCGCCGGACATGCCCATGGACAGTTCCTCTAGCCCGACGCCCGCCGGGGCGTGCTGGCGCAGGCGCTCGCGCAGTTCGCGCAACCGTACAAAGCAAGGGCGGACACGGGCAACGTCGGCCGAAAACAGCGCCAGCGTCATCAGCCCGCGCACCCGTAACGCCGAGAACGCCGGCAGGGCGTACAAGAAGTCCGCGACGGCTTCGGGCGCCAGGCCGTATTTGCTGACTTCGCCGGAGGTATTGACCTGGACGAACACATCCAGTTGGCGCCCCTCGATTTGCAGGCGACGATCCAGAGCCTCGGCCACTCGCAGGCTGTCCAACGCCTGAAATTCACTGGCAAAACGCGCCACCTGCTTGGCCTTGTTGGTTTGCAGGTGGCCGATGACCGACCATTGCAGGTCGGCCAGATCGGTCATGGCCTGCCATTTGCGCTGCGCTTCCTGCACCTTGTTCTCACCCAGTAGCCGGCAGCCGGCGGCGTAGGCCAGACGCAGATGAGCTTCGTCAAAGGTTTTGCTGACCGGCAGCAGGCGCACACTCGCCGGATCACGTCCGACCCGCTGACAGGCATTGGCGATACGCTGCTGCACGGCTGCCAGGTTGCGACGAAAGTCCTCGACGCTGGTGGCCCGTGGGTAACGGCCGTGGCGCTCGTGCAGGGTGGCGGTTTCTTCCAGTTGATCGAACATCAGTGGGTGGCTCCTTTGGTCGTCACAACATCGTCGGCCGCCGGAATGACCACCGCCTCGCGACGCGGCAAGCGGCCATTGAGTAAGGCGTAGGCCGCCAGACCGATCAGCAACCCCCAGAACGCCCCACCGATTCCCAGCAAGGTGATGTTCGCGGCGGACGCCAGAAAGGTGATCAGCGAGGCTTCGCGGGATGTGACGTCAGCCATGGCGCTGGCCAGGCTGGCGCCGATAGTGCCGAGCAGGGCCAGCCCGGCCAGCGTCGTAATGAAGGTGGCCGGGAGGGCCATGAACACTGCGGCGAGGGTCACCCCGAAAATCCCGACGAGGATGTAGAACACGCCCGCGGCAACCCCGGCGATCCAGCGCTTGGACGGATCCTCCGAGGCTTCCTTGCCGGTGCAGATGGCCGCCGTGATGGCGGCGACATTGAAGGCGTGAGAACCGAAAGGTGCCATCAGCAAGGAGCCCAGCCCTGTGACAGTCAGGATAGGGTTGGCGCTGGTCCTGAAGCCATCGTTGCGCAGCACCAGCATGCCCGGCATGTACTGGCCGGTGAGTGTGATCAGAAATAGCGGCAGCGCCACGCTGAGCAATGCATTGATCGAGAATTCGGGCCGGGTAAATACCGGTGCCGCGAATTGCAGCGCCGGCCCGGAAAGATCCACACGGCCCTGCGTTAGAAGAAACGCCAGCCCCAGCACCAGAATGCCCACCACCGCGTAGCGTGCGGTAAAGCGCTTGAACACAACGTAAGCGGCAGTCAGCAACCCGACCAACACTGGATCAATACTCATGCCACCAAACGCGCCGATACCGAACTGCAGCAGGATACCGGCCAGCAGGCCCGCAGCCACGCCCGGCGGAATCAGGCGGATGACTTTTTCGAAGCAGCCGGACAAACCCAGCAGCACGAAGGCGGCGGCCGAAATGATGTACGCACCCACTGCCTCGACATAGGGCGTGGTGGACAGCGCGACGACCAGAAAGGCTGCGGCGGGTGTCGACCAGGCGGTAATAATCGGCTCACGGCTCACCCAGCTGAGAAACAGCCCGGTAATACCCACGCCAATCGACACCGACCATACCCAAGATGCCGTCAGCTCGGGGCTGAGCCCGGCGACTTTGGCGGCCTGAAAGACCAGGATGAACGTGCCGCCATAGTTGACGATGACTGAAATCAGCCCGGCGACAATCGGATGTATAAGGTCGCCTGGACGTAGGGCCGTCGGGGATGCTGAAGAAGACATGATTGCTTTGCTCCTTGCAAAACGAGGTGTTTGGCCTCGGGTGAGGGGGGATTTATAACGCTGAAATGGCATGTTTTGCCCCCGCACTTTTTCGTGGAGGACCAGACCACTTACCGGACCGCCTGCTGTGACTGACGCGATCCCTGCCTCAGCCGTGCACGCGGACAAAACCCTTCATGAAGTCGGTCAATGCCTCGACTGCCTCTAGCGTGACCGCGTTGTAGAGGCTGGCTCGTATCCCGCCGACCGAGGCGTGGCCCTTTAGCCCGTTGAGCCCGGCCTGTTCGGCCAGTTGCACAAAAGTCTTTTCCAGCGCCGCATCGGCGAGCACGAACGGCACGTTATTGATCGAACGAAACGGCGCTTGCACGCTGTTGCGGTAAAACCCGTCACTGTCGTCGATGGTGCGATACAGCAACGCGGCCTTGGCCTGGTTAAGCCGGTGAAGGGCTTCGAGGCCGCCGCGGCGCTTAATCCATTTGAGCGTCAGGCCGGTGAGGTACCAAGGAAAGGTCGCCGGGGTGTTGAGCATCGACTGAGCGTCGGTGATGCGCGCGTAATTGAGGATGTCAGGGGTGAACGCCTGCGCGCCATCCAGCAACGCCGGGTCAACGATGACCACTGTCAGCCCGGCCACTCCCATGTTCTTTTGCGCTGCGGCATACACAAGGCCATGTTTGGCCACGTCAATCGGCTTGGAAAGCAGACTTGAACAGGCATCGCACACCAAAGGCGCCAAGCCATCAGGCGCGTCGACGAATTGCACGCCGTGTACGGTTTCGTTCTCGGTGTAGTGCAGGTAGGCGGCGTTCGGGTTGAGCTTCCAGTCCGAGACGTCGGGGATACGATCAAAGCCAGACTCTTTGCCGCTGGCGACGATGCGAACGTCGCAGTAGCGCCGGGCGGCTTCAATGGCTTTGCCTGACCAGAGGCCGGTATGCAGATAATCGGCCGTGCGTTTATTGCCCAACAGGTTCATCGGCACCTGGGCAAACTGCAGCGAGGCGCCTCCTTGCAGGAAGAGCACCTTGTACTCGCTGGGTACCTGCAGAATGTCCCGCAGGTCGCGTTCGGTCTGGTAGGCAACCTCCATGAATACTTCGCAGCGATGGCTGATCTCCATCACTGACATGCCCGTGCCTGCGAAGTCAAAAAACTCCTCGTGCGCCTGGGTAAGTACTTCCATCGGCAACGCCGTCGGGCCTGCGCTGAAGTTGTGTGACCTGGCCATAGCTGAGTAATCCCTGTGCAAAATCGCTCGCAACACGCGTGCTCACCACGCACAAAGGCAGTGGTGAGGAGTGAATTCTACGGATAGACTGGCCTGCCTTTGCAGGCCAATTTATTAAAGTAAGGCAGACCACATGGCGAAAGCGTTCGAGCTGGAAACGCTGAAAATGCGCCTCAACGATGCTGAGTTTCAATTGCTGGATCTGCACCAACGGATTCAGCGTGCACTGCGTGAGCTGATCCTCAATGGCGCTCTTGACCCCGGTTTGAAGCTGCCTGCGACTCGGGTGTTGGCCAAGTCACTCGGGATTGCCCGTGACACCGTGGAGAACGCCTATGTGCAACTGCACCGGGACGGTTTTATCGTGCGGCGCGGGGGGGCCGGCAGTTATGTCTGCGAAACGGTGGGCACCGAATTGCGAGGCGCGGCACGCCGCCGCATCAAGGCGCAAGAGGTCAAAAGCAGCCAGGCGGTACCAGGGGCGGGCTTGAGCCAGCGCGGGCGGATGATCTTCGACAGTGGTGGTGTAAACGATCAGCAGGTGATCAAGGCATTTGCGACCGGCCTGCCGGAAACCCGCACTTTCCCCACCGATGTCTGGGAGCGCCTGCAACGCCAGGTCATGAAGGACTATCGCGCCAATGTGCTGTTGCATGGCGACCCGCAAGGAGCCGAGCCGCTGCGCAAAGCGATTGCCACCTACTTGAACCTCGAGCGCGGGGCCAAATGCTCCCCTGACCAGATCATGGTGTTGAGCAGCACTCGCCAGGCCCTTTTTCTGTGTGCGCAGCTGTTGGTGGATGTCGGCAAACCGATCCTGCTGGAAAACCCGGGTTACTATGGCGCCAAGAAGGCCTTTGAAACCGCCGAGACCAAGGTTCTGCCCATCGATGTCGATGAACTGGGCATACGCACCGACCTGCTGTACGCCGACCGCAGCGGCGCCAATTGCGTCTATGTCACACCGTCTCATCAATACCCCACCGGCGCGACCTTGCCGCTGGAGCGTCGTCTTGAGTTGATCAACTGGGCAGCGCAGAAGGGCAAGTGGGTCATCGAAGATGACTACGACAGCGAGTTTCACTACGACGGGCAGCCGACCGCCTGTGTACAGGGCCTGGACAAGTACCAGCGTACGCTCTACATCGGCACCTTCAGCAAGACCCTCTACCCAGGGTTGCGAATGGGCTATATGGTACTGCCCCACGAGTTGATCAAAGCCTTCACCTACGCGCGCAGCATGATGGACGGCCACACGCCACAAATCCTGCAACTGACCCTGGCGCGCTTCATGGAGGACGGCCATTACAACGCCCATGTCCGGGCCATGCGCAAGCTGTATGCCGGGCGCCGTTGCGTCATGCTTGACGCAATCGGCAAGCATTTGGACGGCATCGTTACCGCCTTGCGCCCTCCCGGCGGACTACAAATTCCCTGCCTGCTGCACGATGGCTGGTCTGAGGAAAAAACCATCCGCCAAGCGGCCAGCGCGGGCGTACAGCTTTCCGGCCTGAGCCGGTTGTACGCCGGCGAGGAGAAGAAACAAGGCTGGCTATTGGGTTATTCGTCGTTGACCGCTTATGAAATCGAAGCGGCCATGCTGCGCCTGGCCAATGCACTGAAAACCCGGTAGTGATGACGTGGGCGAACGGCACCGGCGACGGATAGGCGCCACCGGCAACCAGGCCGGCCAGATGATTCTCGGATTTATTTTTTATTGCGATCGAGACAGGTGACAGAGAAATAAATCTATCCCCTTTTTATAAGATCTGTCCCGTCCTGAATAAGGTTTACACCTATTTCAGGACTAGACAACATCAAGGGGCTGCATCATTGATCAGTTCGTGCCAGACGATCTTCGCCTCCTCATTCGACGTAAATACTTGTATTTTCGGACTCCAAAATTGCCCCTCATTAACGATGCATTCCAGCGTAGAGTCTTGGAATGTAAAGGCATAGTGGACGGCATCTTTCAGGAATCGTTCTTTATCATGTCTTGGATGAATGGCGTTTCTTTGCTCAAGCTCCGCAACCCAGGGCGAATTATCTATACGATGAACTTGGTAATGCTTGAGGCCGAGCCCGATTAGCGGATGGCCTCCCAGAGCCTCATCGTTTGGTGAGCCAAATTGAAATTTTTTGACTAGCGGAAAATGGATTACAGTAATTTCCTCGCCAGCCGTGCAGTACCGCAAAAACAACTGTGTTTCTGTGGCGAACACGATGGGTTCGGGCGATGTACTTGGCTGTGGCCAAGAGTTGAGTAGCACTACGGTCGCTAATGACATAGGGAAGCCTAGTGAAAAACAGGAACCAAAAATGAGGCGATAACACGCTAGCAAAGCGTTGTAGCCGATATTAGCTGTCCGAGGCAACTGCAATCACAAAAGAATAAATAGGGAAAGACTTATTTGTCTGTCATCAGCCTCGGCACAATGAAAAATAGATCTGTCCACTTTTCATTGCTAGGAGTACACGACGCCGGGCGGCATTTTTATGCCGCACAGAGAGCGGTAGCAAACACCATTTCCATATACCAAGCATTTATCTTGGGTTTGAGCTTTAAGCACTAACTCTCGCAGCATGTGGACAAGCCGAATTGCCCGACACCTGAATAACAGCGGTTGAATGGGCCGCCTTGCTTGCCTTGGGTACTGAATTTCACCGAGGTATTCCCGCCAGCTTGTTGGTTGCTGATTTAGCTCAATTTCGAGATTATTCAAAATTGCCAATGCGTCATTTAGATCGTCACTTCTTAGGCAGCTCATTACATTTATTGATGTAATGCTTATCTGTGCATCTCTTTGAGCATATTTCTCAAAAGCAGGAGCTATAAGGGAGAAATATCCAGACGAATGAAAGCAATCAGATCTGAAAATAATTCGGTCGTGTGGGTCTAGCAGCCACAATCGCTCTGTTTTTCTTGAGGTGTATAAGCCGATTACGTGATGCATGGTGCCTGTACCTAATTAGTGAAATGCTGTGTCGCGTTTTTGCCGTGGGAAAAGGAAACAAAATTATTTTTCATTGCGTCGAGGCTGATGGCAGATAAACAAGTCTGTCCCCTTTTTATTCTCCTGCCTCTAAGCACAAGCTATCTTTTACGTTTATCGTATTCACTGTTGCAATGCCGCTACTGATTCAAGGTGGGCAGTCATTCGGCTCACGGCCAGACTGGTGCCCGCATTCCCTTGGCGCCGCTCAACGATGGAGTAGGCGATTTCCGGCAGTTGCGGCAGCGATATACTTGATATCGCCGGTAAGCCAAATCCTGATTCAGTGCGGCAGGTAATGCCCAATCCTGCCTCGACCGCAGCGCGTAGACCATCAAGGCTCGGGGTGGTGAGCGCCATGCGCCATGGGCGTCCGGCGGCGTCCAGCACTCGCTGCGCGGCCAAAAGAAACGGGCAGGGCAAAGTGATCCCAACCAGCGGAACCACGTCACCGAGTAGTAGATCCGGGTAGCCGAACCACTTCATGGGGAGGCGCGTAACGATGTTTGCGCCGAACGGCTCGCCAGCGCACAGTGCGGCGTCGATCCGGTCCTCGCCTATCGCCTGCAACAGTTCTGCCGTGCTCGCAATGACAATTGAAAAAGCAGTTCCAGGAGCGGCGGCGAGGACGTCGGTGAGAGTCGGGCGCAATACCCCTGCCACGAAATCCTGAACGACACCGATTCGAACCGGCACTACCGTGTCCGGCGCGAGCTCTGCTCGCGCGGCGTCTATTCGGCCCAGAATCGAGCGCGCATGCGCCAGCAAAAGCCCCCCAGTATGGTTAAGCCGCAGTGCCCGGCCATCCCTGTCGAAGAGCGGCTGGCGAACGATGTTTTCAAGACGGGCGATTTGAAGGCTTAGCGCCGACTCGCTGCGCGCGATGCGCCTAGCCGCCGCTGCCAGCGAGCCACAATCGACCACCGCAACGAACGTGCGAAGCAGAGGAGAAGGGATATCCGCAATCATGAGAAAAACTCAAACCTGATACCTAGAATGTCCCAAGTATACTTTTGTTTTTCTCAAATAAACTTCGGTCTTCAACAGTGCTAGGAGAACGAAAATGCCTTTTGCCAGACTTACGCTGTCACTCGATCTTTCCCCCGATGAGGGCCGTCGCCTATGCAATGAATTGACTGACCTGATCGCCGACGAGCTTGGAAAGCGCCAGGAACTCACGTCAGTGCTGATAGATGTGCCGGGGGGCTATCACTGGACTATTGGCGGTAGTGGTCAGCGGACAGCGGCACATCTTGAAGTCTGCGTGACTGCTGGGACGAACTCTGAAGAAGAGAAAGGGGCTTTCATGGCAAGCGCCATGTCGCTGCTTCGTCGAACATTGCCGAATCTCGACCCGGTGACTTATATCGTTGTGAAGGAGAACCCGGCAACCGATTGGGGCTATGACGGAAGAACTCAGGCCGACCGTGCAAGGTGCAAGGCTTAAGTATCCGTTCGGCGAAATCATCTTTCCCGCTCTGCAAAGCCAAGACATGAAAATGGGGGCAGATTTATTTTTCATTGCGTCGAGGCTGACATGGCAGATAAATAAGTCTGTCCCCTTTTCATTTATTACAACGCCCATGTCCGGGCCATGCGCAAGCTGTATGCCGGGCGCCGTTCCGTCATGCTTGACGCAATCGGCAAGCATTTGGACGGCATCGTTACCGCCTTGCGCCCTCCCGGCGGACTACAAATTCCCTGCCTGCTGCACGATGGCTGGTCTGAGGAAAAAACCATCCGCCAAGCGGCCAGCGCGGGCGTACAGCTTTCCGGCCTGAGCCGGTTGTACGCCGGCGAGGAGAAGAAACAAGGCTGGCTATTGGGTTATTCGTCGTTGACCGCTTATGAAATCGAAGCGGCCATGCTGCGCCTGGCCAATGCACTGAAAACCCGGTAGTGATGACGTGGGCGAACGGCACCGGCGACGGATGGGCGCCACCGGCAACCAGGCCGGCCAGATGATTCTCAGATTTATTTTTTATTGCGATCGAGGACAGTGATGAAAAATAAATCCGTCCCCTTTTCAGATTGTGAAGGCTGCTGGCTACGCACCTCAAAAGGTTGTGGCAGATGCTTCGCTCAAATAGTTAAATTAAGTATAGGGAGGCTGTGGAGGTGTCTCTATCTCTGACGTTGCACGGCTTAAGGACGTCCTAACTCGTCTGCCGACGCAGAGGGCGAGTGAAATTGCGGAGCTGCTACCTCATCGATGGACACCCGCTCAATGAGTCGGGTTTTAACGGACTTACCGGAAACTTTTTCCTAGGAGGAATCAAATGGCAGACAAAGCACACGAGTACGAAGTCCAGGTAACTTGGGCTGGCAATGAGGGGACAGGAACGTCGTCTTATCGGGGTTACAGCCGGGCACACGTAATTACAGCCAACGGCAAAATACCAATTGAGGGGTCATCCGATCCTAGTTTTCGGGGAGACTCAACACGCTGGAACCCAGAGGAATTGCTTCTTGCATCTTTATCGGCGTGCCACAAACTTTGGTACCTCGGCCTTTGTGCTGAGGCCGGGGTCGTGGTGGTGGCCTATGAAGACAATGCTCAAGGAACAATGGTCGAGGAGAGTCACGGCGCTGGTCAGTTCACGTCGGTTGTTTTGAGGCCAAAGGTGGTTCTGGCACCGGGGTCTGAAATCGCAAAAGCTCAGACTCTGCACCAGATAGCTCATGAGAAATGCTTCATTGCTCGCTCGGTAAACTTTCCAGTGAGCCATGCACCCGACATATCAATAAGTCTGGACGCCTGAATAGCTAGAGAGGGTGTCCGTGTAGACGGGCACCATCTCTTATTAGCATAGCTGCCTAGATGAAATTGCCGAACGCTTACTCTCCGCGAGCTGAAGCCTGACCCGAATGGCCCAGATATCTCTGACTCGGAGCGCGAAAAGGCGAGCGCGAAAAGGGGACAGATTTATTTTTCATTGCGTCGAGGCTGATGGTAGATAAATAAGTCTGTCCCATTTTCATTGAGGTACATGCCCCTTATTCCTTTGGCGGATAACTATAGTCCCAGCGAAAAAAGCCTTGCTCTTGGAAATGAGCGCCGCGAAGTGACTCTTCTTTGCTTTTAAAGTAGTTAGGTGGTGGGCATGTTACGTTGCGCATAAAGTAACCAGGATGCCAATTTTCTATGCCGGGAAGGCTGTTGATCTCTGCATGAAATGGATTGAGTTCAGGAAGTGAAAAATAAATAAATTCACCAATGGATTCCTTCAGCCATTCTTCTGGATTCTGCTTCTCCGAAAGAGGCATGACGTGTAAGGGGGATTTTGCCAGCTCCACAAAATCTCGAATTTTTGTCATCGACCAACCGCAAAACTCTAAATTTTCTTCTGTGCCATACGCAATGTCACTGAGACGAACAATTGTGTCTTCTGGTGGAGTTGTATAAGTTTTCGGGAAGTGCTCTGTGTTCTTTTCAATGCAAAAAAGAATATACGATGCCGCTAATGATCCTAGTCCGTGGACGACTATTGCCGGATGTTCGCCAGCTCCGCCCCCGATAACCAAATTGTCGGGAGAGCATGAGAAGTTACGGTCTCCCCATCCTCCTGCTTCAATAAGCTCAAGAGGGTGATATATGGCTAAGCCATTGATGTGTCCGACCAGCTCATGTTTTATCGTGTCGATATAACTCATGTTTTCTGTCTCGAATTGTCCAAGGCTAAAGCTGTAGGGCGAAGAAAGATGGGGCGAATTTACTTTTCATTGCGTCGAGGCTGATGGCAGATAAATAAGCCTGTCCTATTTTCATTGTGTTTATAACCAACCCTGAAATGGTTCTTGGATTTTTGTGCCCAATGCCTATCTCAAAATCATCGATTTTTTGAAATCACACCACTCATGTATTGATTTAAATCGCGCAGATCCTTAATGCTCCAAGCGTGTGGCGGAATTTTTACACCATTCTCTCGCAACGTTTTTGGAATCAAGTCTCCATTTGGACGAAGTATTATCGATGACACAATAACGCCCGGATAATCATTTAGCCGTTTTTTGAAAGCGGATGTCGTAAGGTCAGGTGTAGGAGGATTGCTTTTATTAGCCAAAGGTCCTGTTCCTTTGATATCTATTCCGTGGCACATGACGCATCTCTGTAAGTAGAGATTTTTCCCATTGGCATTGTCCGCGAAGGATAGTGGTGATTGAATCAGCGATAAAGTTACTAACGAAGCGATGAATGATACTTTCATTAACATGTGGGTTTTGTCTCGTCCGTGAATGCTAGAGAGCGTCTCTGCTGAGCTAGCGCTAGTTTATCCGAAGCTGCTTTGCCATAGGCAAGTGGTTCTGGGCACGGTAGCTCTTGGCCGACTCCTGCCCGTCCCAACTGACCGAAATCCACCCCCAAAAGCAGCATCCCATGCATCCGCAAATCAAAGTGCACTAAACCAAGAGGCCGACACCCTTCAGCCCTGACCCAAAACCCTTACATCCCCCGACTCCCCGCCACCAGTTTGCCCAGCAACCACCCACTAAAACTCCGCGCCATCGGACTATTCTCACTATCACGATGGGTCAACAACGCCCAGTTGGGGCCGCGAATCGTCTCCTCAACCAAGGGCTGCAACAGCCCATTGGCGCGCGCTGGCTGACTCAGTAACTGGCTGACCAGGGCGATGCCGAGCCCCGCACACGCGGCGTCCAGCAGCAGGCCGGGGTCGGAGAAGTTCAGGCCCTGATCCTTCTGGCCTACATCGATGCCAGCCTCCACCGCCCAGTGGCTCCAGTCCATTTCCCGCTCGCCATGCAGGGTGGTGCGCTGTGCGCTGGGCACTGCCAACAGGCTGGGGTGGCACGCCGGGTAAAGGCGGTCGGCGTGCAGCACTTTGAAGCTGCATTCGGCCTGGGAGCTGATGTCGTCTCGCACGGCGAGGTCGATGGTCTGGGTCGTCATGTCCGGGACTTCGTCGGTGCTGAAGATCCACAGATCAACTTCCGGGTGCTGGCGACGGAAATCTTCCAGGCGTGGCAGTAGCCAGTGTCGGGCGAACGCCGGGGTGGTGTTGAGGACCAGTTGGTTGGGTTTTTGGTACTGCCCAAGGCGACGAACACCGACGGCCAGTTGCTGCAGCAGTGCCTGGGTGGTGCTGAGCAGGTCGTGACCGGCATCGGTCAGGCTGACGCTGCGGCCACTGCGAAAGAACAAGGGCTGTTCCAGGTATGCCTCGAGGCTGCGAATCTGCTGGCTGATCGCCGATTGGGTGAGGTGCAGCTCTTCGGCGGCCTTGTGGAAACTGCCCAGCCGGGCGGCGGCTTCAAAGCCGCGAAGGGTGCCGAGCGGCGGCCAGTGTTTGAGCATGCTGATAAGTTCCTCTAATCATTTATCTACAAAATCCATCGTTTGTTTGCCCGTTTTTGCAGCCGTAGCATGCATGCCAAGACCGCATAAGCAGTTTTCATTGAACACAATGACTTAACTTAAAGGTGCTTGTCATGCAGCAGAATGAAATTCAAAACAATGGTTGGTGGATGCCGGCGGAATGGGTCAGGCACGCAGCAACCTGGATGGTTTGGCCACACAATCAGGCGCTGTGGGAATCGGGTTGGGGTGTCACGTTGGCACTGGTGCAAGAGGATTTCGCTCGTGTGGCCAACGCCATTGCCCGTTTTGAACCGGTGAAGATGGTCGTTGATCCTTCTGCTGTCACGAGTGCCAAAGCATTGTGCGGGCCCAACATCGAACTGATCGAGCTGGCGGTGAATGACAGCTGGTGCCGGGACTCCGGCCCGAGCTTCATCTGCCACCCGCAACAGGGGCTGGCCGGTGTGAGCTGGCGTTTCAACGCGTGGGGCGGGAAGTCGGCCCATGACCTGGACGAAAGCCTGGCTCGCCGCGCACTCAATCACTTGGGCTTGGCGTGCTTCGGTACTCCATTGAGTAACGAAGGCGGCGCGATTCATGTGGACGGCGAGGGCACGCTGATCACCACCGAGTCGGTATTGCTCAACCCCAACCGCAACCCGGGCATGAGCAAGGCCGAGATGGAGGAGATATTCAAGCGTCTGCTCGGCGTGAAGAAGACCGTCTGGCTGCCGGGCGATCCCGACTACGTGACCGGCGACATGACCGACGGCCATGTCGATGGCGTGTGCGCTTTCGCCCGCCCGGGTGTGTTGCTGGTGGACGCCACTCACGACAAGCACTCGGTGTATGCCGAGGTGGTACGAGAAAACCGTCGCGCGTTGGCGCTGGCAACCGATGCCCACGGTCGACCGTTTGAGCTGATCGAACTGTATGAAGCTACCGATGCTGTGGACACCGAGGCTGACGTGTTTTGTGCTTCCTACACCAACTTCTACATCGCCAACAACGCCATCATCATGCCGGCCTATGGCATCGATGCCGACAACGCGGCTGCCGAAGTGTTGGCTCAGGCGTTCCCCGGACGCGAGGTGGTGCCGGTGCGGATCAATCATCTGGCGCATGGCGGTGGCGGGGTGCATTGCATCACCCAGCAACAGCCGGCCTGGCCACTGAAGGGGTAATGCCATGACCATTTTGACTGTTGCTACCACCCAGATGTCCTGCACCTGGGATCTGAAACACAACCTCGATCAGGCTGAGCAGTTGGTACGTGAAGCGGCGGCGAAGGGCGCCCAGGTCATCCTGTTGCAGGAGCTGTTTGCCTCGCCATATTTCTGCATCGAGCAACATCACAAACACCTGGCGCTGGCTGAGGAATATCAGCACAGCGCCGTGCTCAAACGCTTTGCCGCGCTGGCCAGGGAGTTGGGGGTGGTGCTGCCGCTGAGCTGGTTCGAGAAGGCCGGCAATGCCTACTTCAATTCGTTGAGCGTGGCCGATGCCGATGGGCAATTGCTGGGTGTGTATCGCAAGACGCACATACCCAACGCCATCGGTTATCAGGAGAAGGAATACTTCAGCCCCGGCGATACCGGCTTTCGTGTCTGGGACACTGCGTTCGGGCGTATCGGTGTGGGCATTTGTTGGGATCAGTGGTTCCCCGAGACCGCCCGCTGCCTGGCGTTGATGGGCGCCGAAGTCTTGCTGTTTCCCACCGCCATCGGCTCTGAACCCGGCTGCGTTGCACTGGATTCACGTGACCACTGGCAGATGACCATGCGCGGCCATGCCGCCGCCAACCTCCTGCCGGTGGTGGCCGCCAACCGCATCGGCCGAGAAGTGGCGACCACCGATCCAACGCTGCAGATGAACTTCTACGGCTCGTCCTTTATCTGCAACCACAAGGGCAAGCTCCTTGCCGAAGCCGACCGCGACAGCCTTGGCGTGCTGGTACACAGCCTGGACTTGTCCGCTATGCGCGAAGAACGTCTGACCTGGGGCATTTACCGTGACCGCCGTCCCGACATGTACGGGGCGCTGTTGAGTCTGGATGGTCGTTACATTAATGCTCGCTGGAATACTCAAGGGGTTTGACATGAACGTGACCAAAAAGCTTTTGCTCTGCTCCTTGGGATTGGTTCTAGGCGGTGCCTTGTCGTCGGTGCAGGCAGAGGAGAAGACCCTGCGGTTGTACAACTGGGCCGATTACTTCGCCGAGGACACCCTGTCCAGATTCACCGCCGAAACCGGGATCAAGGTGATCTACGACGTCATGGATGGCAGTGAAACACTGGAAGCCAAGCTGATGGCCGGCGGCAGTGGTTATGACCTGATCTTTCCGGGCGACACTGTTGGCGAGCGTCTGATGCACGCCGGCAGTTTGCAGCCGCTGGACAAGTCAAAGCTCACCGCCCTGGATGACATCGAGCCGGGTTTGCAGAAACTACGGACGCATTATCTCTACTCGAGCAAGGCCACCGTCCCCTATACGTGGGGCACCATCGGCCTGACCTACAACGCCGAACAGATCAAAAAGCGCATGCCGGATGCGCCGGTGAATAGCCTCGACATGCTGTTCAAACCGGAGTTGGCCGCCAAATTTGCGGACTGCGGTATCTCCCTGATCGACTCGCCGGACGAAGTGCTGGCGGTCGCGCTCAATTACCTCGGCCGTGAACCGCGCAGCGCCAAGCCGGAGGACTTGGCAGCGGCCAGTGAACTGTTGCTCAAACTGCGGCCGTACATCCGCAAGTTCCAGTCGCAACCAGTGACCGATCTGGTGAACGGCAACTTGTGCCTGTCACTCGGTTACAGCGGCGATATGACCCAGGCGCAACGGGCTGCAGATGCCGCCGGCAAGAAAACCACGTTCCAGTATCACATCCCGCGCGAGGGCACTACGGTGTGGATGGACACCATGGCAATCCCCGTCGACGCGAGGCATCCAGAGTACGCCTACGCGTTCATCAACTTCGTCATGCGCCCGGAGAACATGGCCGCCATCAGTAACTTCACCGGTTACCCCACCTCCAACGCCAAGGCGCGTCCGAGCGTCGATGCAATGATGCGTAACAACCCGGATATCTACCTCGATGACGCCACTTACCAACGACTGATTCCGGGCAAGGACATTCCCCAGGTGGACATGCGTGCGCGGATGCGGGCGTGGACCAAATTCAAGACAGCTTCCGTTAAATGAACAGAGAGATATGCATGTCGACACGTCGAGAGTTCATTAAGCAGGTATCGGTGGTTGCCGGTCTTGGCGTCGCCGCGTCCATGGGACTGGGCCTGAATGCTCCCCGGGTGCAAGCAGCCATCAAGGGCAGTTGGCATATGCCGGACGAGGGCGAAAAACATCGGCGAGCCTTTATCGCCTTTGGTGCACAGGAGGTCATCCACGAGGACTTCACGCCTGACGTGCAAGATACCTTGGGCCGGATCGCCCGCACTATTGCCAGCTATGAGCCGGTCACCGTGTTCTGCCGCGAGAGCGAGCGGGATCTGGCTGAAGAAAAATGCGGTACGAGCAACATCACCTTTGTTGTCACGGAGCTGGACGATATCTGGATGCGCGATATCGGGGCCAACTTCGTTATCGATAGCGAAGGAGGGCTCGGCGCGGTGGATTTCAACTTCAACGGCTGGGGCAATAAACAGCAGCATGCCGATGATGCGCAGCTGGCCGCTTCGTTCGCCCGGACCGCTGGCGCCAGCTACATCCGCAGCCGGCTGGTGGGCGAGGGCGGCGCCATCGAAGTGGATGGCCACGGCACGGGGATCATGACCGAAAGCAGCTGGATCAATACCAACCGCAATCCCGGCTGGAGCAAGGCCGATGTAGAGGAAGAACTGAAGAACAGGCTTGGCTTGCGCAAAATCATCTGGCTGCCGGGCATCAAAGACAAGGACATCACCGACGCCCATGTCGACTTCTACGCCCGCTTCGTCAAGCCGGGAGTGGTGATCGCCAACCTCGACAACGACCCCGAGTCCTATGACCACGCAGTGACGCTCGCCCATCTGGACATTCTCAGGAAGGCCACGGATGCCGATGGCCGCGCGCTGCACGTGCACACCGTGTCGCCTCCGCTCAATCCACGGAAAAGTCGGTTCAGCAAAAACAATCCAGACTTCGCGCCAGGCTATATCAACTACTTCGTGATCAATGGAGCGGTCATTGCCCCCGAGTTCGGCGACAAGGCGGCAGATACAAAAGCCTTTGACCTGTTGTCCGAGCTCTACCCGGACCGAGAGGTGGTGCAGCTCAACATCGACGCCATCGCCGCGGGTGGTGGGGGTATCCACTGCGTGACCAGTCACCAGCCTTTGGTTTAGCCTGGGTCAACTCGTTGCCGTTGATAAAAGCTAGCTCCAGAAATGGATCAGGCGCCCAAGGCGCCTGATTTGTTATTTGAAGTCGATCCGCGCGCAGGCCCTGCGAATGTGCTGTCCATCGCGTGTCGGTCGTAATCCAGCAGGTATGTATGATGCTGACGATACAGCTGTGAAAGCAGATCTTTGTTAGGGCCAACTACATCCATACCCCTGTCGTCATATGGGAAAACCATGACCCGCTTCTTCAAATTGAAGAGGTACAAAGCACACTTGGGTTTAGGCTCAATTGCAGCCAAATCTCTAGCCAATGCACACCAAAGAAATGCTTGAAGCAGGGCCACAGGCGCTTCAAATGCGATATTGATCCAATATTCCGGTTCGCTTTCGCAATACCAATCCTCTGGATCTATCTCCTCGCTCCAGACTGACCGTTCAGTGGGGATGTCAATGCCAGCAAATCGAAGGGCGTAAATCGAGGCCCGATGAGCAAAATGGCTGCTGCCAGAGTGAACGCGCAGACAAGCAACAAGTGTCGTTTCATCAAGGAAGACATCGCCGCAGATCTGTGTTGATTTTCGTAGTGCTGATAGGAACTGCTCAATCACCCCACCCGTTTCGGAGAGTTCAAAGCGCAGACCTCCTGGATAGGAATAGAAAAGAGGTCTGGCAAATGCTTTGCCGCCAAAAATTCTCTCGATTTCAACCTGTAGATTCACTTGTTCCCTTCGTGGCTATTAGCCCGACTTCGTGCTTGGGCGCTGGAGACGGATTCTACTGTAGACATAAGATTTGAGCTAAACCGAGCAGCCAGCGATTTCATTTTGCCGATTTTCTCCGGTGTAGACCGGCAGCTACCGATCCAAATTTGATCGTAGACGTCAAGAACTGATAGAGGAGAACGGTGCTACGGCTAAACACCCAATCCGAGTTCCGTGTAGGGGATTTGATCTTGTTCGGGAAAGTCTGTCTGGTATTCGCCCCAGTCCATATACGAATAGTATTTGGTCATCGCTACGAAGTGACTTTCAGCTTCAACCTCCCAGATAAGTTTGGCTTTTTCGTGAAGAAGCCTGCGCGCTCCATCTCCGTGAGCATCGGCTAGGCAGAAAGTCTGGCAGCCATCCGGTTCCAGCCAAAGTTCATGTTTCATATCCACTACTCGTTATTGCTTGGTTTTATGGTGCCCGAAAATCTTGATCAAGTGTCCGCTCTTGGGTCACGCTCTACCCATTTCCTCGTACGAAGCATCGACGACTGTGATGCGCTCACCCCAAGCAGTTTCAGCGACCTCCCGGATAATTTCCGCTAGCGTCTCAACATCCACACCCTGGGCCCTGATGCAGGCCAAACGTCCGAGCGACCAATCGATAACGGTGCACTGTGGGTACTTCCCTAGCAATTCGGACAGGGCTTTCTGAGGCGGCTCTTTGCTGGTGTACATGAAGTCAAAGTACGGGGCACTGGTATCCTGAAGCGAGTACACCAGAGCCCAAGCATTTGATGGGCCGGGAAACCAGATGGTGACATTACGATGCGCCCATTCAGGCCCGCCGCGCTTGATGCAGCGAAGTACTTCGATGATCGAATGACAATCGGGTATTCGGATCATGCGATCAGGGGAAAACGTCCAGCCAAGCACGGGCTCGGCGGCTGCTTTACTGGCCAGAAGTGCAGTCATACTTGCTTTTTTCTTCATCGCATTCCCTAGGGTTCGAACGTCCACTGTTGGCTGATTGCTGTCTGAAAGCAAGGGATGCTATCGACACATTGCGGACGTCATTGCCGAATATCAGTTTATGGTGGCTGGGAGATTTTAGGCGGCAAAGGTAAGCAATCTTGTCTCTTGAGTATCCGTTATGAACGCAGTGACTTGCTCTTTTGGATGAGGGGAAAGATCGGGGTATTCATCTGCTAGGTATTCGATAATCGCATCTTGATCCCAGGGACCGAGCGAACTCATGTAGTCAGGGTACTGATTTTGAATCTCTCTCCACGATGGGTAAGGGGGCTTGGAGAGCAACATGTCTGTTCGGGTGTAAATAATCTGAATCTGCACGAGTCTATTTTCCATGAGTAGACAGAAGTCTGAGCAGCAGTCGAGCGAGTGTACTTCCTTTGCGTGATTGACCTCTTGCCTACGGCTTCTGGCCGAGACTGTGTAAAAACGCATCCATCTCGTGGAAAAAGGCGGGCAGATTTATTCTTCATTGCTGTTGAGGCTGGTGACAGAGAAACAAGTCTGTCCTGTTTTCATTGCAGACTGTCACACAGGCGGAAAGTCTTCATACGATTTTGGGATGTACCCCCAAATTCTCAGAACGTCAGCGCGCACGTCAAACTCGAATCCAATGTGTGCGACGACCTTCGATATTTCGTCTGTATGGTCAATGGTTGTACGTGCAAGCAGCCTTCCTTTTGAGGGGGTTGCTTCCCACAAGCCAATGTCGAACCATTCGACGGACGCAAATGGAAACGGCAGATGGTAAAACCACTCGACATCCCACCCTGAGATGTATCCAGTGACGGACTTGAATCGGTATGACGGACGCCAACCCTGAAGCTGGCGGAAATGGTTGATCAGCTCATCCCACTTGGTATTGTTCGATGCGCTGCCAAGTTTCTCGCCGCTACGGCAGCATGGATTTTCTTCCGTGTTACATCATCATGGCCCGTGCCGGACTTCGGTAGCTCGCTCATATTCAGTCCTATCGATTTTTGGTGTTCAAGAATGAATGACCGCTATTGGCTGTCAGTCACGAATGACCCCGCAGAGGTCCCTTGAACCTCTTTTCATCTTTAGGGTGATCGCCTTTACAGACGCATTCCCATCTCGAAAGCACGAGTCTCAAACCCGAACTCTGTGTACATGCGAGCAGCACGTGCATTGAACGGCCAGACAGACAACCTCAAGTCCTGAGCGTCATGTTCGATTGCCCAGTTTTTAACGAGTTGAATAAGCCTGCGTCCAATACCTTTCCCCCAAAATTGCTCGGCAACACATACCGATCCGATGCGAACAACATTCAGCGGTTGCATCAGCGGCCCAGAACTTGCCGACAGGCTGGCAGTAATGAAGGCTGCGGTCTGGTGACCGACATTCGCGATGAATACAACCTGACCCGGTTTCTCGAAAAGGCCTGACCAGTGAGGAAGGTCGCGCGAAAAGTCTTGGGTGGCAGCCGCGTAAATATCGGGACGGGCAGCGTGGTGCACCGCGTTAAGCAATTGTCCCAACTCACACATGCTAAGTGCGTCTTCTACCGTTGCAGTTCGGTAAGTAATGGCTTCGTCCATGATGTGCAACTCTCCTTGATTGGGTAGGTGGTTCGCAGGGCTCCCGGTCTTTGTCTCATGGCCGGGAGGATATTCCAATGGCTGCTTTTGGCTGATATTTGCCCGACACCTGCACTAACGACCTCACATATCCACGCAGCTGTACCGGACTTACTCCAAGGCGTTGCCTGAACGTGGTTGCCATGTGCGCCTGGGAGTTAAAACCGCAGGTGTGGGCGATCTCTGCCAGGCTTGCTGTCGAATCGCGTATCAGTGCGCGGGCCTTGGCAAGGCGTCGGTCGATCAGGTAACTGTGCGGGCTCTTGCCCGTCGCGTTCTTGAATGCCCGCATGAAGTAGCCTTCGGACAATCCAAGTAAGCCCGCCATTGCCGGTATGCCCAGCGGCCCGTCGAGGCCAGCGTCGATGAACTCATCGAGCAGACGCATCCGGCTGCCGGTGATAGAGCCTTGGGGTGGGGCCGAAAATGTTTGATCGCCCGTCGCCCGTTCAGCCAATGCGAGTGCCCAGGCCTCCCAATCGTCGTCCACGGAGGCGTGCAACAACGCGCCGCGCATTCGCAGGGCGAGGGTAATGGCCTGCTGATCAATGCGATTGTTGAATGCACTATCCCCGACCAACGCATTACCGTCAGTGCGCATTACCCGCAGGTATTCACCGCCCATGGGGGACTCGGACAGCACGTCACAGCCGGCGGGGACGAACGCCAGACCGTTGGGCATGGCATCGAAGGGCAGCACTCGGTCGCTGCCAATGGCGTGAAGGCCGCGCTGGCTGTCGAAGGCAAAGCCAATCGCTGCCTGGGGCGCTACATACCGGGTCGCGTAGGCGGCGCCGGGTAACAATTCAATCGCCCATGGCCCTGCCTCGACTCGACGGACCGGTTCGGGGCGGGGCGTTGGCTGAAGGCGGCTTCGATGGTTCATGAACACCATAGTAGTGAAGCGGGGGCACAAAAGTCAGGTCAGTTTTTTGAAAGCCTGCGTGATGCGCCCGTATCTAGACTGGGCAAAACCTCAGGGAGACGACTCATGCTCAGACTGACTCGCGACGATATCGAACACGCTGCTCACCACGTGTACCAGGTCATGCCCGCTACCGCTCAATACCCTTGGCCCTTATTGGCCGAGCGCTTGGGTTGCACCGTTTGGGTCAAGCACGAAAACCACACACCGACAGGTGCTTTCAAGGTGCGTGGCGGCATTACTTTCATGCACTGGCTAAAGCGCGAGCACCCGGGCATCAAGGGTATTGTCTCCGCCACTCGCGGCAACCATGGCCAGAGCCTGGCGCTGGCAGCCAGCGCGCTGGGTTTGAGGGCGCTGATTGTAGTGCCGGAGGGTAACTCGGTAGAAAAGAACAATGCCATGCGCGCCTTTGGCGGTGAAGTGGTCGAGTGTGGCCGCGATTTCGATGAAGCCCGTGAAGAGGCCGCGCGCCTGGCGCAAGCGCATGGCCTCTATCTGGTTCCACCGTTCCATGCCGAGTTGGTCAAAGGCGTGGCCACTTACGCGCTGGAGCTGTTCAAGGCTGCGCCGGATCTGGATACGGTCTACGTGCCGATTGGCTGTGGCTCGGGGATTTGTGGGGTGATCGCCGCCCGCGACGCGCTTGGCCTGAACACCCGGGTGGTGGGCGTGGTTTCCACTAATGCCGAGGCCGCAAAGTTGTCGTTTGACACAGGAGCCATATGCGAAACCGCTTCGGCGAATACCTTTGCTGACGGCCTTGCCGTGCGTAAGCCAATTCCGGAAGCCTTTGCCATCTACGCGCAAGGTGCGCAGCGAATCGTATCGGTCAGT
Source organism: Pseudomonas sp. FW306-02-D09B (assembly GCF_058782685.1). Taxonomy (NCBI): domain Bacteria; kingdom Pseudomonadati; phylum Pseudomonadota; class Gammaproteobacteria; order Pseudomonadales; family Pseudomonadaceae; genus Pseudomonas; species Pseudomonas sp. FW306-02-D09B. Next base: position 108,821 of record NZ_JBYSXY010000008.1, on the reverse strand, counting down.
GAGGCGCAGATTGCCGAGGCCATGTGCGTGTATTACACCGATACCCACAATCTTGCTGAAGGGGCGGGTGCGGCGGCCCTTGCTGCGCTGATTCAGGAGCGTGAAGCAATGGCTGGAAGAAGGGTGGGGGTGATTCTGTCCGGTGGGAATGTGGACCGCTCGGTGTATGCGAGAGTGATTGCGTGAAGTAAGTCGATGGGGTAGATGACTGCTTCTGGCCGATTTCTGCCTGACTGTCATCGGCAAGAGCAGACATTGACGTGAAATAAAGCTGCCCGTTACTCCTGTGCTTAGGACAGAATGAGATCTTTCCTTAGACCATTCGGCCTTGTACACCATGGACGACTCTCGTTTCACCCCGGAGCAAGTGGCATCGCGATCTGGTATTGCTCAGACGGATAGGCATGTGAGGCAATGGCTATTGAGTCTTCCAATCGCTGAGAGACTCGATTTTCTAAAGCGACTATGGCGACTGAACTACCGATACTCGCTCAAACTACTCCAAGCGGCACAGCTACCGAGGCAGGAAAACGAGTACATATTCAGGTACTGGTTGCGTACTGGCAATCACAATACGGCGCAGGAACTAATCAAACGGTTACGGCCGGTTCTGGGGGAAAGAAAGTTCTGGCGGATTGCTTCACAAGAAAAGCTTTCACCGACCATGCGGGACTTCATGAATTACCACGGCCATGGACGCCTGGATTCTCAACCCGACGAAAAATAAATTTTTAGCCTTTTTTAGCAGTTTTTTCGGCGTACCCAGCTAACACGTCCATGGGTGTTGACTGTTTTCTGCGGGTCGATTTTTGCTCTTGGTGACAGGTGGAAGACGGCTAAAAACGGACGATAAATAAAGACCACTTTGGGTCGAGAGCTGCCTCTTGGAATACGGAACGTCGCCATTACAATCGGGGGGGAGAAGATGAACGAAGAATTCAGCTATGTCTGGTTGTTGCCACTGCTTGAGAAACCTTTCGAAACAGCTGCACTCGATTTGCCAGATGCGGTAAGAGCCCTTAGCGAAAAATATACACTGCCTGCCGATATAGTGTTGCAGCCGCTGGTGATCACAGCCTTGACGTCGCATTCCGAATATTGGTCGGGGCTGGCGCTTAAATGGCTTGAGGATGGTTTTCCTATAGACGTTGAGCTGACTGCGCTCTTGGCGCATTGCGCCGAGGACAAAACGTTGTCCCAGTCTCGCCGTCATAGGGCACGTAAGCTTGTTGGTCGGAAAAAATCAGGGAGCTGAATCCTATGTCTGGCTGTTATCGGTCAAAATCGGACAACTCGCTAACTGCTCGTTCCGCCGACGCTGAATGGAATCCGCTGAATCTCCGCTTCGCTCATTGCTCGCCAATCATTGGGCAAAATTCCATACTCCAATTCGGCGCTTTCCAATGCTTCTTCTAATCCGAGCATCAAGTGATCACCTTCAATCTGCATTTTTTCATAATCCCGAAAGCGAATTTCCAGATATACCGGATCACCGCCTTCCGCCTGTAAACCAAACAGTACGATAGCGGTTACATCTGGCCGGCCCTCGCTCACTTTGCGAACATAAGCAAATAGGTAACTCGTGGGTTTTGGCATGACGTCACTCGTATTGATGATGTGTAGAGGCCTTCTATGCGTCCGCTGTACGGCCAGAAGCGGACGGTCACCAAGGGCCTAAAACTGGCCAGAAACGAGTATCTAGTCACTGCCAATCGGGCCCGTCCTAGTGAGCAAGGCGAGCGGTTTGAACCATTTACTAGCTGGAGGTAATCGCAAATAGATTTTTACACAAGTAAGCATCCTCTCTTGGGATGAAATCTTCAGGGCTTTCATTGCAGGAAAATGCTTCGAAAACGTGGTTGATAATTTTCTTTGCTTGGTCCGTAGTAAGGGCTCGCGTGTCTATCAGCTCAAGAAGAGCATCAGCTATCTCGTTTAAACTAAAGCAGTATTCTTCAGCAGCAATCCTAAGCAGTGCTCGCATCTCCCTATATTTACAACCCGGATTTACGTCATTTGTCAAAAACTCAAGTGGCTCTTCCAGAGTTTCAAAAGGATAAATCGCTTGATACCTGCAGCAGTACTCTATAAGGGTCCGTCTAACCTTCACGCCATCAAGTTTTTGAGAGTTAGCCTCTAATAGTGCATTAATTTTCGTATTGGCTATCCAGCTCTTCATTGCGATGTCCACCTTAGTTAGTGCTTATTTAAGGGAAGTCGCCCAGCAGCTTCTGCCGATGGCAACGCTTCATGACAGGCCACTACCGGCCCTGAGTGTGTAAAAACGCTCATAGCTTCATCATCTTGGATCATTAACATTCTTGGCGGAACGATCACAAGGCAAATGCTGCGTGTCGCATCAGTCGCGACCTGGAACACGTCAACGCCGTTTTTACCGTTTTTACCGTCTTTGGGATGAGCAAAAATCAGCCTTTTTTAGGCCAGCAGCGCTTTCATCAAACCGTTGGCACCGATGATTTTCATGACCCGTTTCAGGTTGTAGGCGAGCACATTCAAGCTCATCTCCGCACTCACCCCGGCCAGCTTCCGCGTCAGGAAGTGCGTCGTACCCATCCGTTGTTTGAGCGTCCCGAAGGGATGCTCAACCGTCCGTTTTCGGACTCGCATCATCTCCGGGGACTTGCTCAGTCGAAGCTGCATTTCCTCCAGTATGGCTTCATGTTCCCAGCGTCGAATTCGTCGCTCCGTGCTCGGCGTGCACTGAGCTTTCAGCGCGCAGCCCTGGCATTTCGAACTCCAGTAACGGTGCAACTTCAGGCCTTTTTCAACGTAGGAATAGTGCCAGATCAGCGCCTCTCCAGCCGGGCAAATGTATTCATTTTTTGCCGCGTCATAGACGAAGGCATCGTTATTGAAACGCCCGTCAGCCTTGGCTCCAGAGGTCATCGGCTTGGGCACGTAGGCGGTGATGCCTGCATCGTGATAAGCCAGGATTTGTTCGCTTTTGAAGTAACCTCGGTCAGCCACTACCGACAACGTATCTGACGCTATCGCCTCGCGGGCCTGCCTAGCCATTGATCTGAGTTGGTCGCGGTCGGAACCGACGTTGGTCACCTCGTGCGCAACGATCAAATGGTGCTGAGTATCGACCGCTGTCTGCACGTTGTAGCCGACGATTTCTGTGCCGCGCGTCATCATGGAGCGGCTGTCTGGATCGGTCAGTGAGGCCTGTTTATCCGGCGATTCATTGAGCTGGATTTCGATCGCTTGAAGCTCCTTCATTTGCGTCTTCAGCTTGGCTATCTTCTCTTCCAACCGCGCTGTTTTTGGCTCAGAGGATGTGGGTTCTTGCCGATCGGCAGCATCGAGTGCCGCTAGGTAACGGTTGATGCTCGATTCAATTTCTTCCATTCGCCGCTTCAGTTTGGCGCTGGTGAAGTTGCGGTCACGATTGTTGACGGCCTTGAATTTACTGCCGTCGATGGCAACCAGATTTTCTCCGAACAATCCTAGCTGCTGACAGAGTACGACGAACTGACGGCAGGCTCCTCGGATGGCCTTGCTGTTGTCTTTTCGGAAGTTGGCGATGGTCTTGAAATCCGGCGTCAATCGCCCGGTCAGCCACATCAATTCGACATTGCGCTGCGTCTCTCGCTCAAGGCGCCTGCTCGATTGAATGCGGTTGAGATAGCCGTAGATGTAAATCTTCAGCAGGATCGCGGGATGATAAGCTGGCCGGCCCATATCTGCCGGTATGACACCGTCAAAACCCAGCTTGACCAGGTTGAGTTCATCGACGAAAACGTCAACTACGCGCACCGCATTGGTATCGCTGACGTAGTCGTCAAGGCTCTCGGGAAGCAAGGTGCTTTGGCCGCGATGTTCGCCTTGGATGAAGCGCTTCATTGACGATCCCTGAGTTACTCCCTCGGAAATCATAGCAAAGGTGCGCGGAGGTATAGGCTCCATGGCAGAAGCAGACTTCAGTTACCCCTCTCACCGGTGAACAATTTTTGAGGTGCTGACGATGACCCGCTTACAGGTTGTAAAGATTGACTTAAGTGGGGTGGCGAGTTCCGATGAACTCCATTCCACCTTGAGGGTTGCGCTCGGATTCCCCGGCTGGTACGGCTGTAATTGGGATGCTTTCTGGGACGCAATTACAGGACTTGTGCAAATGCCCGCGCAACTGAAAATTTCAGGGTGGGATACTTTATCCAGACGTTTGCCGAGGGATGCGAAGCTCATGCAAAAATGCCTTGCAGACATGAAGATTGAGTATCCGGAACTCGCATCAGATGTGGAGTTCGACTAAACGATTTTTCAAGTCTACCTTCGGCCGGGGCCACTTAAAAACGCCAGCTTCAGTCAGGGAAACTTTTAGCAGATCCAGCAACGAGATCCTTGGTTGAGTGCCGTTGGCTGATCTGTTTTTACACACTATGGGCCGGTTGCTGCCTGTCACGAAGGGCAGCAAACGACTCAAAACAGACGTCTTGGACCATAGTTTTATACCGCTCAGAAAACGATTTCGCACCGTGCTTCAGCGGCCTGTACTCGTAATATCAAACCAGACTCGAAGCACATGACAAGGTGATGATCTGGTTGGATGTTATCCGTGAGGTAGAAGGCTTGTGTCTCGGCGTAGGACTCCACCGCTCCAATCGAATGAATAACACCACCGCCTTCGTCAACTGGGTTTTCGTCCCGGCCACTCGCTGAAAAGTAGTCGACCTCATGGAAGCTGATAGTAATCTTGTTTGCTTCTTCGATCGGCACCCAAGCTTCAGTCCGTCGAGTAAAACTAAGCACAAGCGACCGATCCACGATGTCGTAATTGATGGCGCTGGCTTGGTAGAAGTTATGCAGATCGTACGCACGGTCGTGAATCTCAACCTCGATATGTCCGAACGCAAAGCCATGGAACTGCATGGGTTAGCCCTAATGATCTATCGGTGGGCGAGCATCGTACTGCATCGTCGAAATGACCGCCTCTGGCCGATTTCTGCCTGCCACCACCGGTTGAATCCACAGCCAGAAGCAGCCCTTCGAAGGTGCCTGCCAATCCAGGGGCGATTCACAGTGTCGATCCGCTGTTTGCACGTTAATCACTGACTCCGCCCCCCGCACGCTCTTGGATTTTCAAATGCCAACTGGTAGCGTGCAGCACCTCGCTGTATTGCCCGATCCCTTTCGTCATCGTTGCCAGTCCAAGGCAGACGCACGCGGATACGCGCTGCCCCACTCAAAGGCGCTGCGCAGGACGCATCGGGCGATGCACAGTCATTCGCAAATGGAGTTCACAATGACGCAAAACAGCACCGTGCTGTCCGGTATCCAGCTGGATCAATTCATGGACCGTCTTGAGGTCGAGCATCAGGAACACGGTGCCGACTACCTGCTGGGCCAGCTGCGCGCCCAGCCGCTCAAGGCGGCCTCGCTGGAGTCGATCGACCGTCTGCACGTGCTGTGGGTCAACGCCGGTGACGCTGATGCGGCCAAGGCGGTACTGGCCGACGACGGCCAGGCACTGATCGAGGCTACGCCTGACGACGCGCGCAATGAACTCAAGGTCAATCTGCTGATCTGTCAACTGCGGCTGGGCAACTACCTCAAAGACGAGCAGGGCCTGCTGCAGGTGCTCGACACCCTGCAGCAATTGACCAACGAGCCGCTGACGTTCGACATCGAGCAGTACCGGCGCTACCGCATTTTCGACGATCTGCAGCACACCACCCTCGACGTCGCCCTCAAGGTTATCGAGGTGCGTCGCACCCTGGCCCTGATCAACCCCGGCCGTCACGCCCTGCGGGCCTGGGACGATGCCGATCAACACCGGCGCCGGGCCCGGGTGCTGGCCGCCCATGAACGTGACGAAGAGGCTCGCGAAGCCGCGCTGGCGGCAATTGCCGCGTTGCGCAACGCCGGCGAAGATCAGGATGTCGACGGTAACGACTGGCTGTGGCTGGGTGATGCGCTGATCGAAATCGTGCCGTTGCGCCTGGCGATGTTCGAGCAACCGGTGGTGCGGTTGATCGCCGAATTGTCGCTGCCCCGGCGCCGGGAATGGGAAGTACGCCTGGCGCGTCTGGCCGCCCGTTCACTGAAGGCCCAGGGCGACCTGGCCGGCGCATTGAAAATCTGTGAAGTGGCGACCCTGAGCCTGGAGTCCGGCGGCGGTGACAACTTCGTTGATTTCCATTTGCCCTGGCTGCTTGAGAACGGCCAGATCGACGAGGCCGGGCAACGTGCGTTCATGGAAATCTATGAAGTGCGCGACGAAATGTGGCCGGGCACGGCCTACTGGGTACACGATCGCCTGCTCGATGCCGAGGACCAGTCCGCGTGGTGGCCGTTGTGCGTGATGCGTGCCTGTGACGATCAAGCGGTGCTGGAGCGGTTCATTTCCGGCCTGCCGTGGCGTGACGAGTCGACGCCGTCCCAGGGCCCGCTGCTCGATGCACTGCATGCTGCGCGCGATGACCTTGAGCAAATCGACAACGTCTTCGCCCAGGCCCTTGCAGAAGCTCGGCGCCGCGCGCCGAACCACCCGTGGATCAGCCGCCTGATGGTGGTGCGTGAACGCCAGGCCGGGCGCATCGACGTCAACACCGAACTGACGATGCTGCGCGAGGCCGTCCCGGCCGGCGATATGCAGGACAACCGCAGCGCCTACAGCCTGGTCAGCGCCCATGCCAGTGTGTTCGGCATTATCGATGCCCTGCGCCAACCCTTGCCGCCAATGGCCAGTGGCATGTACTACTACCAGTTTGCGAACGCCATCGAAGACCTGGTCGAAGCGCAAGTCGAGAAGCTCTCGAGCGAGGAGACAGATCGGGCCTGGTCGCTGCTGCGCGAAGTACAAAAAGTTGCCTATGAACACGGCCAGGTCCGTATGGAGCAATGCTTCGCCAGCGGCCGCGGGCACCGCTTCGATGCCTGCGCGCACCTGTATTCGATGCTGTGCAACAACCTGGCGATCAACTACCGCTGCTACAACGACCAGCGCATGTATGAACAGGCCCTTGAGTTGCATACCCGCGGTATCGCCGCCAGCTCGTTCGCAGAACATTATCAGGGCATCCTCCAAAACCGCATTCTGCTGGAGGATAACCCGGGCATCGCCGAAGCCGCCGAACAGCTCTGGCACTACGCAGCCGACTATGGCTACAGCCGCCACGACCCGGAAGAATACCTGCAGGACGTCGCCCGCGCCCTGTACCGCCTGGACCGCGAACGCGAGATTCTGATCTGGCTGGAGCGTATTCTCAAATGGCAGGAAGAGCGCGGAATCAGCGACAAGGAGCTGAAGTACTCGCCGCTGTTCGCACGGATAAAAGTTGCCATGTACCTGTCGTACAGCCTGCCGGAGGCGGCCACCAGCCTGTGGCTGCGTTACGCGCCGCATATCAACGAACGCGACGAATCCTCCCTGCTGGGCTGCGCCGGCGATGTGCTCAAGGGCCTCGGGCGCAAGGAAGAGGCCCTGGCCTATTACCAGCGTTCCATCCTGCGCAGTGATCCGAACAACGACGTTGACCAGAGCAACAATGAAATCTTCCGCCAGAGCATCGCCGAGCTGCAGGCTTCGGAAAAACCGGCCGGCAAGGCCTGGTGGCAGATATGGAAGTGACACCAGAGCTGCGACAATCCGGTTACGCCCCGCGCAACGCACTCAATGCCGATCAACTCAAGCGCGGCATTGCCGAGCGCAGCAAGGCCCGCGGTGATGCGCCAGAGGTGGGCAAATGGTTGCTCAACCATTTCTACCGTCATCTGGTCGGCAACTTCGAGCCTGCGCGGCGGATCCTGACCCTGGAGCAGGCTGTCGAGGCACTGGGAACCGAGCCGCCGTCATGGGTGGCCAGGCATTTAAGCGACGCCGGCAAAGATTCGCAGCAGGCGCTTGCGCCGCTGGTCTGGGTCGATCCGCAGCAGGCGCCACTGCTGGCCCAGGAGGCCTTGCTGGTGGAGTTCCTGACCTCGCGTCAGGGCACGGCGCTGGCCGGCAAGCTCGACCGTATCAACTGCCCGCAGGCGCTGGCGCTGTGGCAAAAGGAACACGTGCAGATGACTGCGCGGGTCGAGCAGGGCTGGCGCCAGAGCCAGACCGAGGCCTTGCTCACGCGGGTGACCACCGCTGAGCACGTATTGCAGGAGCTGCGCCCCGAGAGTTCTTTGCTGCGCGCGGAAATGGCCTTTGAAAGCTACGTGATGCGCCACTGCCTGGGCCAATTCGCCGATCGCCGCGCCTTGACCGGCGGCTACGGCGAGCGCTATGCCGAAGCGGTGGAGCAGCGGCGCATGCGCGTGTTCAGTTTTCGCGATGGCCAGGGCCAGCCACACATCACCATCAGCCTGATCGTCCAGGCCGACGGCACCTTGACCGTCGAGCAGGTCAAGGGCAAGCAGAACCGGCCGCCGGTCGAGCGCTATTACCAGGACCTGCTGCAGTGCCTGAATGCCCTGGGCACCGACCAGCAGACGCCCGCCGACTGCATCGCCATCGGCATCGTGCGCACCGAAGCCGGCTGGCTGCGCATCGAAGAGGTCAGCGACCCGACCGCCCAGACTCGTCTGGTGGCCCGTTATCCGCAACTGTACGAGCGCCTCGATGCGCCTTCGGCCATGGTCGAATGGCTGGTGGCCGGGCGTCAGCCGCAGCAGTTCTTGCAGGTTGCCCCGCAAGCGGTGTCGGTCAAGTACGCCACCCGGCATATTTTCAGTAAACGCATTGAGCGTCAGCCTAATGACCCGCTGTACCTGACCGAAGGTGTGCCGTGGCCTGACATGACCTCGCCCCAGGCCGAGGAAATCCAGGCCTGGCAGGCCCGGGCAAGGTAAGGAGAACGGCATGTTTTTGTTTATCGCAGTTGTTGTTTCAGCCTGGTTGCTGTGGCGAGCATTCAGACCACGCGGCGCCACGCCATTGTTCAGCCAGCGCAAGCACTGGTCGCTACTGCTGGCCAGGCCCATGGTCGATGCGATGGAAGTCGAGGGCTTCTACTCGCCGGCGTGTGATCACTTCACCGAGCAAGCGCAGACGATCATGCGCGCAGCGTTGCTGCACCAGGCGGGGGTACGCAGCAATAGCAATGACGAGGCGGTGCGGGCGCACTTCAGTGCGACCCTCGAACAGCAATGGTACAGCCTCGACCTGCAGGCGCTGACGGCCGGCGATGAGCCGCGTGCGGCCATGGCCTTTGCCTGCGCGCGGGTGGCGTTTCTGGTCCGTTGTGCGCTGCTGATGCGTTGGCTCGAGCCCGATCTCGCCTGGCGTGTGCTGCTGCTCAATGCGCAGCGGGCGCAGGACTGTTTCGACGGTTGGGAAGATTTCGGCAAAGCCTATAAGCTGGGGCGGGAGCAGTGGGTTGCGGCGTTTCGCGTCGACTCGCTGGGCGAAGCGTTCCACGAGCAGCATCTGCACCAGTTGCTGGCGCCCGGCGGCGGTGCCTGGGCCGATATACCCTGGCGTACGCCAGCGGCGTTGAACCCGGCTCTGGCGGGGTAGCGGCGCAGCTGTTGGTTCAAGTATCCGAGAGGGGGCATTGCGATGATCGGCTTCACCTTCCGCCAGTTGGAGTATTTCATCGCCGCCGAGCAGGGCAGTGTCAGTGTTGCGGCGCGCATCAAGCGTCGAGGCTGATGGCAGATAATTAAGTCTGTCTCCTTATCAGATGCTTATCACTGTAATGCCAATCGAGTCAGCTGGTTCTAGATCGATGACGACTCAGACATCTCCACCAGCAGGTGCCCAAATGCGTCGGCCGCAGGTGTCTTTCCTGTGACACTCCAAATCAGTCTGAAATCTGCAGCCAGCAGCGGTGGCAGGCCATGCTGACCGTCAATCACCACCATACCAGGCTCCAGATCACCCAGCGGTAGAGCGGTGACGGCAAGCCCTGCCAATACTGCCGCTCGCAGTCCTTGTTGACTGGGGGAGGTAAAGGCGACTCTCCAATCTACAGTGGAATGCTCCAATGCCTCTACGGCCACATGGCGGTGCAAGCAGGGCGCTGGTGCAAACGCCAGCGGCAAAGGGGCATCGCCGGTGAAGTCGAAACTCTGCGCCGCCGCCCACACAAACCGGGTTTCACGCAGCACGGTACCGTCGGCCTGACTTCCCGGCAATGTCAGGATCACGGCCAGATCGAGCCCATCGACATCGACCAGCGCGCGCAGATCGAGGTAGGTGCCGACGGTTACATCCAGGCGTACTGCGGGAAATTGTCTGGCGAACCGAGTCAGCAACGGCGGTAGACCATCGCCGATAAAGTTTTCTGGCACACCGAAGCGCACAGCCCCGGATACCGATGATTTTTTGAAACGCCGGGAGAGGGCGTTTTGCGCTCTGAGGACGTTTTCGGCATGGCGCAGAAAATCTTCGCCATCTTCTGTAAGCGTCAAACGTCGGGTGGTGCGCATCAGTAGCGTGGTACCGGCTTGTTCTTCCAAACGCCGGATCTGATGACTGATCGCCGACTGGCTCAGGTGCAGCCGCTCTGCGGCACGAGTGAAACTACCGGCCTCCTTGATCGCAACAAAGGCACGCAACAGAGTTGGGTCGAAGTCCATTAAGTCGACTCATGATAGATATTAATAAAACTTACGAAATTAAATCATTTCTGTCATTTTTTAATTGCTTCCAGAATGCGCCCGGTCACCTGGACTTGTGCCAGGTGACCCTGGCAAGACTATCGCGTCTCTTCCCTGATGGCGTTCGGGGTGGTCTTGCCAGCACCCATCAACTTGATCTGGAAGATCATGATGCCGTTCACTTCTTCGCAAAAAGATGTTTTCACACTAGCCGCCGTTTGTTTGGCCTCGTTGATGTTCGGCCTGGAGATCTCGAGCGTGCCGGCAATCCTGCCCACTCTTGAATCGGTTCTGGGCAGCGATTTCAAAGATATGCAGTGGATCATGAATGCCTACACCATCGCCTGCACCACGGTACTAATGGCCACCGGCATACTGGCGGATCGGTATGGGCGCAAGCGAGTGTTTGTCATTAGCCTGGTGCTTTTCGGCATTACCTCTCTGGGCTGTGGATGGGCGCCCAGCCCCGGTGTGTTGATCGCCAGTCGATGCCTGCAAGGTATGTCCGGTGGTGCCATGCTGATCTGTCAGGTGGCAGTGCTGTCTCACCGATTCCAGTCGGGAGCTGCGCGCGGCAAAGCTTTCAGTGCGTGGGGGATCGTGTTTGGCATCGGTTTGGGGTTCGGTCCGATTATTGGCGCAGCTATCGTAGCGTTGTCGAGTTGGGAATGGGTGTTCCTGGTGCATGCGCCAATTGCTGTGCTCGCGCTGGTGCTGGTGATCGCCGGTGTCGATGAATCACGCGATCCGCAGCGTCGCCGGCTTGATGTGTTGGGTATTATTTCACTGTCGCTGGCGGTGCTGGGCCTTTCCTGGTTCATCACTCAGGGAGCGGGGGTGGGGTTCTCCAGTGGCTCGGCGATCGCCAGTCTGGTTGTGGCAATGGTCAGCTTCATCGTCTTTGTCGTCGCACAGCGACGCAATGTCGATCCGATGTTCGACTTTTCAGTGTTCCGCATTCGCCGCTTCTCGGGTGCATTGCTGGGGGCGGCGGCCATGAACTTCAGCTTCTGGCCATTCATGATCTACCTGCCTCTGTACTTTCAAAATGGCCTGGGCTACGCCAGTGTGGGCACTGGTCTGGCACTGCTGGCCTATACGCTGCCGACGCTGGTTGTCCCCCCGTTGAGCGAGCGGCTGGCGCTTCGCTATCGACCTGACGTGGTGATTCCCGCAGGCTTGTTCACCATAGGTTTGGGATTCTTGCTGATGAAATGGGGCAGCAGTGTCGCGCATGCCAGCTGGCTGACGATGCTTCCGGGCTGCCTGATCGCCGGGATCGGGCTGGGGCTGACCAATACACCTGTTACCAATACCACCACCGGATCGGTGCCTAATGAGCGCGCCGGCATGGCATCGGGCATCGATATCAGCGCTCGTATGATCAGCCTTGCAATCAATATCGCGCTGATGGGATTCATCTTGGTGGAAGGTATTTTGTCTTCTCTACGCAACCAGTTATCTGGCTTGTCCGATGATGTTCAACTGAGGTTGCTGGCGGAAAATATTTCAGCCGGCAACTCTACCGTGTTGGCGCAGACTGGCCGGGGAACCACGATTGCGGTCGATGTCGCCAACGCAGCGTTGGCGCATGGGTTTGGCTGGGTGATGCTCTATGGCGGGGTTGCGGCATGGGTGCTGGTGGCAGCGAGCTGCTTGGTCTTTCGTTCGAGTAAAGCCGTTCATTTTCAGCGGTGACTGTCATCCGAAGGGCTGCTTTCAGCCGGTCGCGACTGGCAAAAAAACCAAAGCTGACATTAGACTTAAAACAGCCGTTCGCCTCGGTCAGCTACCGGTTGAGAGCCGCCCGGTGTCACACAACGCTAGCACGATGAAGGCTGCTCATATGTCCGACGCCCGCAGCCTTCAAACGGACCACCAGATCCTCGCGTGCCTCTCGCCCGCCAGAACGGACGTATTCAAGCTCCGACGCTGTGATCAATACCACTGGAACCAATCTGACCGGGGATAAAGGCATGTCATCCAGTTGGGTAGGGAAATCCGGTTCAGGGGCTCCCAGCAAGACGCCGGTAGAGTCGTCATCGGTCACGAAGAGTCTGGGGAGTTGATCACTCATGTGGTGCGACAGGCTGAACCCGGGAATTTCAAGAGATAGCGCACCGTACTGCTCGAGACGGTGGGTGATTCCTCCAGCATCTGCCACCGTTTTGGCAACGTGTTCCACCAGCTCGAATGCCCAACTGCGCTTGAAAGGATCGACCTCACCCAAGGGGCCACGGGCGTGCTCGGGTATATCTGCTGTTTCTATGAACAACTCCATCTCGAAACCATTGCCCATCCCTTCAGCGTCATCGAATGGATCTGACAGGCCTTCGGTGGCGATGATAACTGAGTCGCCACGGCGAACCACTCGGTAAGCCTGACGGGTCGAGGGCCAGTAAGGGCCAACCGAAAAGCTCGGACTAATGATATAGGAAAGAACATCCCGCTCGACTGTGCCGACGGATCCCCAATGACGATCCAGGCACGCTTCGCTAGCTTGTCGGGCTGCCTGATTTACCACTTCAGACTCAGTCAAGCTGCCGGGAGTAACAGGCTCGCGCAATTCGAGGGGTTGCGGTGTAGGTTGGACGTCTTGGGTCAAAGGAGTTTTCAATGAGACGAGAAGTTTCTTGAAGAAATTCATGTGCGTTCCTTGCTGGCTATCGGCTCAGCCCCACAAGTGTCAGCACTCGCTGATCTGATGGCAGGCGTTGAACGCATTCTGGCGTATTGGCTTCGATATGAAAACGCAAAAGCACATTTCGCTCCTGCATCGCCATGGTGCAAAGTTGTGAGTCACTGTTGGTTTCGTAGACGCTCAACGGCAGCTCCTGGCCGTTATCTGACCTTCGCGATGGGCATAAATCGGTCAGTAGCAGTCGTTCCCTCGCGTTAGGATTGATACAGAAAGCTGCCATGAGTAGCGATCGAGTCTGTAGATTTAGTGACGTCGGGGCTATAAGAGGCCCCGACACATTTGGTTTTTTTCGTCGCCCGGGGGGGGAAGCAGAGGTGATCGTTCACCCATCTGAGATGCGACGCAAGCAGTCACTCCGCGCTCGCTGACCCACCGCATTCGTCACTAAGCCGGCTCTCCTGCTACGGCATGGAAATCCTGTACTCGGCGAGCTTGGCCTTGTGCTCCTCCAGCACGTACTTCTTGTTGGCGATCTGCGAGAACTTCATGAAGTCGGCCTTGGCGTCGTCCTTGTTTCCCAAATGGTCGTACGCGATCGCGCGCGCGTAATAGGCCCAGGCATAGTCCGGCTGGCGCTGAAGGCCGGTGCTGAATGCTTCAGCGGCCTCTCGGTACTGACCCAGGTCTGTCAGCGCTAGGCCCAGATGATAGTAGGTCGGCATGTGGAAGCCGGAACCCTTTCCGGCTTCTCCCATCCCGTTGTCAAGGTTGTACTGCACGAGTTCAAGGGCTTTTTTCGGGTTGCCAGCGTCGCGATACATGGCGCTCAAGTCCAGGTTGGCGCGCGGATCAGGCTTGACCGCCAGTTGCATGGATTTTTCCTTGGCGGCCACGGCATCGGGAAAGTGCTTGAGGTTGCTGTAGGCGTCGGCCTGCACCGCGTAAATCAAACTTTTCAGCGAGGCGGGCAGCGTATTTTTCTGCAGGCATAGATCACCTTCCTGCAGCGCCAGAGAGTAGTTTTCGGCTTTGGACGCTTTAAACTGATTAGTGCAGTGGACAAGGTTGGCTTTTTGCGGGTTCTGCATCCCTGCACAACCTGTGAAGATGACGGAGCAGGCGATCAGTGCGGGCCAGCGAGTATTCATGATAAGCATCCTTGTCAGTCGAGCAGATGAGCGTTGAGGTCAGGGCGATAGACCTGCAAGAGCGGCGCGGTCACGGTGCCTTGTAGCGAGCAGAACACGGTGGTGTGTCCCGCGAGCGGCGGTGTCGTGTCGCCCGTGTCGACGATCAGCACGCGGTCTACGAAACCAAATGGCGTGGCGACGCCGGGGCCGGTCAGTCCTTCGGTGCGCCATTGACCGATCGGGTCACCGATGCGGCGAATTTCGGCGCGGGTAATGGCTTTGCCCTGACTGACAAAGCGTGCGTTGTCGACGATCAGCGGCTTGAGTTTTGCGGCCACCTCTTGCGGCAAGCCATCGGCTACGAAACCCCAGAACAGAAAATTGCCGACGTTCTTGATGGTTTCGGCCTGGTTGTAATAACCGACCATACGCACGCCGTTAACGATCAGGGGCGTTTCGAAGTGTTGGTAAGTGCCACCTTCCTGCAGCGGACTCATGATGGTCGGTGCCTTGACCGAGCCGTAGTCACTCAGGCGCAAGGTACCTGCTGGCAGGCGGGCATCGCGCAGGCTCTCGAAGAAATGCGCATCGCAACGAGAGAATTCGGTCAGCAGTTGTTCGGGCGTGGTGGCGGTCTGGGCTTGGGCAGTGCAGGCGGCGCCGACGGCGAGCAAAGCAATGCCGAAAAAAAGAGAGCGGGACATTAAAATCATCCGTGAAGTGGGAACGAAGACTGTCGGCTGGTGAGCCGGGAACTTGAGCAATACGGGCCTGCGGGAGAAGGCCTGCTTCTCTTTTTTGGCTGAAAGCAGGCATGGATCGAACGTCCGCTTTTGTCCGCTATCCGAGATGTCTTGAAACGCACGGGGCGGCACAATCAGTCCGACGCGTTGGCAACAAGTGCTCCGCTCACCAGCAAGCCAGATGTTTCTCGATCAAGCTCGCCACCTCGGCCGCGTGAGTAAAGCCCAGACTGTGATCGGCGCCAGGGAAAACGTGTAGTTCCGCGCGGGGTAACAGTTGAGCAAGGCGCTGGCCGACGCTAACGGGGCTGATCGGATCGGAATCCCCCCAGAGGAGCAGGACTGGCATGCGCAACTCGACCAGCCGGAGCGTGAGGTCGGTGCGGTCGTCGAGAAACCACCTCGGCAGTGTCGGGTTGTCGGCAGCAAAATCCGGGCGCCAGTCATGCGCGTCCAGAGCAGACATATCTACCCCGCCAGAGGTGACGGTCAGCGTCAGGTGCGTGATCAACTCAGGGCGTTCAAGCGCTGCAAGCACCGCGACTATGCCGCCCATGGATTGCGCCACCAGCGCTGTGGGCCGGTCGATTTCGGCCAGCACGCGAGTCACCAGATCATCCATACCGGTCACGCTGGGCAAGGGCGGAGTGTCTCCAAAGCCGGGCCAGCCGATATGGACCTGCTGCGCCGGGTGGGCCAGGCGCTCAGCAACCGGGCACCAAAATTGGGTGTTACCTGAGGCTCCGGGCAGGAAGAGGAGTTTGGCGGGGGATGCGATCACAAATTCGGTCCTTGAAGGTGGGATTGAAAGAGTCAGCAGGAGGGCAAAATGGATGCCGCAAGGTTCGATGACCACTTCGGAGCGAAAGCCGCCGGTAGTGGAGGGCCGCTCGCGACCTGAAGCAGTCAGTCGACCTGGGGACAACATTTGGATGGCGTGTACCAATCGACTGCGGAGTCGACATGAAGGTGTTTTTGCTTTTGAGGCAAGAAGGGCGTGTCGAGCGTGCCCAGTGCTATCGAAACCCAGTCGGCAAATTCGCCTTGAAATCGTGACCAGAACAACGTCGAACCACAGTGCGCGCAGAACTCGCGTAACACCGTCGCTGAGGACGTATAGGTTTTGATGCTGGTGGCGCCACCAAGTATCCGTAGCGCGTTGCGGGGAACGCTGCCGTACGAAGCGAATGCTGCCCCGTGACCTTTGCGACACTGGCTGCAATGACAATGACTCACTGCTTTTGGTGGCGTGAGTAGCTCGTAACTGACTGCTGCACATAGGCAGCTTCCTTGGTATACCTCTGTCATGCACCCAACCCTGCACGTGAAAACACGCCAGCTTATCCATCTCAGTCAAGACAGTCGACTGACTGCTATTGGCAATAGCGGTCAGTCGGATCGGCGGCCGACACCTTCAACCGATCGCCAAAAAACCCTGGGGACAATCATTACCTTGCCTAATTCCCTCCTCTTTAGACTCTCGTATTGACATATCGATAAATCTCGATATCCTCAGCTCATGGAATTACTCGAAATATTCAAAGCCCTCTCCAACCCTACACGCCTTGAAATCCTGAAAGGCCTGAAGGACCCCGTTAAGAACTTCCCTCCGCAGGATGAAGGAGACGTTCTGACGGTGGGGGTCTGCGTAAGTAGTATTCAAGAAGGCATCGGGCTATCGCAGTCAACGGTGTCTGGTTATCTTACGACACTGCAACGAGTGGGCCTGGTCGAGGTCAGGCGCATTGGTCAGTGGACCTACTACAAGCGCAATGAAGCCACTATCAGTGCGCTTGCCGAGATCATAGGGACAGATCTCTAATTTTTTTACCGCATGATATTGAGATATCTCGATATCCCTTTTTATCGATACGAGGATTCACAATGAAAGCGTTGATGCTTAAGTCATTTGGCGGCCCGGAATCGTTCGAACTCTGCGACGTGCCCAAACCGGTACCGGGTGCGGGACAAGTCCTGGTGCGGGTACACGCAACCTCCATCAACCCCTTGGATTATCAGGTTCGACGTGGCGACTATTCCGACCTGGTGCAACTACCGGCCATTACCGGACACGACGTTTCGGGGGTTGTCGAGGAAGTCGGGCCGGGGGTGACGTCCTTCGCTCCGGGAGACGAAGTCTGGTACACCCCGCAGATATTTGAAGGGCCAGGCAGTTATGCCGAATACCACGTTGCGGCCGAAAGCATTATCGGGAAGAAGCCGCGATCGCTGAGCCATCTCGAAGCGGCAAGTCTGACCCTGGTTGGCGGGACGGTTTGGGAAGCACTGACCGGGCGTGCAGCGCTCAGAGTGGGAGAAAGCATCCTGATCCACGGCGGTGCGGGAGGCGTAGGTCATATCGCGATCCAGGTGGCTAAGGCCATTGGAGCGCGGGTCTTCACGACCGTGCGCGAAGCACACTTCGAGTTCGCACGAGGCATGGGGGCCGATGTGGTCATCGACTACGAAAAGGAGGATTACGTCGACGTCGTCAATCGGGAAACGGATGGCCGCGGAGTCGATGTGGTGTTCGACACCATCGGCGGCAACACGTTGTCGCGCAGCCCCGACGTGCTCGCTCAACTCGGCCGCGTGGTCTCGATTGTGGACATTGCCCAGCCGCAGAACCTTGTTCAGGCCTGGGGCAAGAACGCGAGTTATCACTTCGTTTTCACCAGACAGAACCGGGGCAAACTTGATGAGCTGAGCGCATTGGTAGAGCGCGGTCAGCTGCGGCCACACGTTGGCGCTGTCTATTCGCTAGCCGACACGGCGCTCGCCCATGCCCGGCTGGAAAGCCCCAACAACGGCATTCAAGGAAAAATCGCGATTGCAGTCGAGCCATCGCTCATGTCGTAAGTGCGTACTTTTAACCGTTCAAGTCATATGAGAGGAACGCCATGATTTATGAAATCGCTCTGCTCCCCGTCCACAAAGAACGCATTCAAAGTTTCAGACGTGCATTTGCCGAGGTCGCTCCCCTGCTCACCCGTGCAAAGGGTTACGGCGGCCACTTGCTCGCGCAAGGGATTGAAAGCCCCGAGCAGTTCAACCTGATAGTGCGCTGGGCTTCACTTGAAGATCACACGCCGGGCTTCGAAGAGAGTGAAGACCATCGGATATTCATGATGGGCCTGGAGGAATATTTTTCGGAAGAACCGAGGGTCTACCACATTGAAGGGGCTGCTTTTTCTGCTGGCGAACAGGTAGTTGCCGATATCGTAGGCTAGAGCGACTGGCTGCTTTTGGCCGACGGGCTTCTGTCGTGCCCCCTACGGGTTGTTTTCTACTTTTCGCGATGGGCAGAAAACGACCGATTCTGTCGAAAAAGTAGCTCCCCTGTCTGGCCTGCGGCAAAATCTCTGCATTGGCCAGCAGGGAAGCACACAGCATGATGGGACAGTTATCGAGTGGGCAGGATCGACTGTTTTACTCGTTCAACCTCGAAGATCACATCCCCGCCAATCACCTTCTGCGCAGCATTGATCGGTGTCTCGATCTGAACGACCTGCGCCATTACCTAGCCGACTTCTACAGCCCAATTGGGCGTCCTTCGATTGATCCTGAGCTGATGATCCGCATGCTGATCGTGGGCTATTGCTACGGCATTCGCTCAGAACGGCGGCTGTGCGAAGAAACCCATCTGAACCTGGCGTATCGCTGGTTCTGCCGGTTGAGCCTTGAAGATGAAGTCCCTAATCACTCGACCTTTTCCAAGAATCGACACGGCCGTTTTCGGGACAGCGATCTGTTTCGCTGGTTGTTCAATGAGGTGCTGCGCCGCTGCATGGACGCGGGGTTGGTCAAGGGCGAAGGCTTCGCCGTGGACGCCAGCATCATCAAAGCGGATGCGAGTCGGCAGCGCGGCGTACCGGGTGATGAACAGGTCAACTGGAGCGATCCGGCCCTGAGCACCCGCGCCGTGCGTGAGTACCTTGAAGCCCTCGATGAAGAGGCTTTGGCCGAAACGCTACCGAAGCGTTTATCACTGACTGATCCTCAGGCTCGCTGGACCGCTGCTCCAGGCGGCCCAGCGTTCTACGCTTACTCCACGAATTATCTGATCAATACCGAGCACGGCGTAATCGTGGATGTGGAGCCTACACCCGCTCATCGAACGGCCGAAGTCGAGAGCACCAAGACGATGATCGAGCACGTTGAAGCGCAGTTCGACATCAAACCGGAACGCCTCATCGGCGATACCGCGTACGGTACAGCGCCGATGTTGGCCTGGATGGTGGAGGAAAAAGACATCGAACCTCACGTGCCGGTGTGGGACAAAACCGAGCGCAAGAACGACAGTTTTTCGAGCAACGATTTCCACTGGAATGAAGAGGTCGAGGAATACCGCTGCCCGGCCGGCAACGCATTGCGCAGCGAATGGCGAGCCTTCAAGAACGAGCGTTCACACGTCACCAAGGCCAACACCATCATCTTCCGATCCCGGCAGACCGACTGCGTTGCCTGTCCGATGAAAGCCAAGTGCTGCCCGAACACTGCGTTCCGCAAGATCGCTCGCAGCGTCCATGAAGCCGCGCGCGATGTGGCGCGGCGCATTGCAGCAACGCCGGCATATCAGCGCTCTCGCCACGAACGTAAAAAGGTCGAAATGTTGTTTGCCCACCTCAAGCGCATCCTGAAATTGGATCGCCTGCGGCTACGTGGCATGAGTGGTGCTACCGATGAGTTCACGCTGGCCGCTGCGGTGCAGAACCTGCGACGGCTGGCCAAATTTACCTCTCAAGGGCCACCGGTCCCGGGATAGGTGCGTCTGCACTAAGCAAAAAACCTCAAACCAACCCAATAACCGAGCAGCAAAGGTCAACGAAGGGCCGAGAAACCACTCAATGTGGTGAGTAGGTTCTCCGATGGTAGTCGTGCCTGCGTTCGGGCCAGCTGAAAATCCGACTTTTTCAACAGAATCGGCCGATCGCTGCCTATCGAGAAAGGCTGCAATCAGCCTGGAGGTTAATCACGGCCAGGTGGGGATGTCGCCATCAGCGCTTGCTAAAGGCCAGACCAGCTGCGAACAGCACAAAGACCATGCCTGTGGTGTGATCCATCCACTTGATCACTTTCTCACGCCGCAGAACGCCGGCAAGGGATTGGGTCGCGCCAATCAACGTCGAAGACCACATCAAACCCAGCACCACGTGAATGCTGACCAAACCAAATGTCCAGGCAACCAGGCTGTGCCCGTGGGGGATAAATTGAGGGAGAAAAGAGACGTAGAAAATGCCGATTTTGGGATTGAGGACGTTCCCCATCATGCCCTTCAGGAACCAGTTTGCATTTGGCTTGCCGTCATCTTCGACGGGCGACAGTGAGCTACGCGGGCGCAGCAACATGTTCAATCCGAGCCATGCCAGATAAGCGGCGCCGCAGTATTTCAACAGACTGTACGCCAGCTCCGATACCGCAATCAGAGCACCCAGGCCAAAGGCGACAGCGGCGCCCCACAGTAAGCAGCCAGCATTGATACCCAGCGCAGCGCGAAACGCCTGTTGCTTACCTTCCACCGTTGCGGTTCTCAAAACCAGAGCGGTATCGAGGCCGGGCGTCAGCGTTAGCAGAGTGGCTGCGAAGGTAAAGGCGAGGAGATTATCTGCAATAGACATCGGCGTATGACTTCAAAGTGACGACGCGCGAACGTTAGCACATGGCGGGTTGTCTTCTGCGACTACACGATCTTCCGGTCTTTTTACGAACGCTTCGGCTTCTGCATGGCTGCGAAATTTGATGCACCCTGCGTCCATCCAGACAACCCAGCCTTTCGGAGGTGGCTAGGCGGCGTCAGGGCGGGTGTGCCGGGAGGTCTGGGGCGTCCAGACAGGTTGGTCTGGTGCCTGTTGCATTGAAAATGGAGAGTGGGTGTCATCTTGGCGTCATCGAACCGATGGCAAGATCCTCGCAAACCGTCTTGAGCGCTCAGCAGTGCTCCGCCTGATGGCTGATGAATTTGCGAGGAATACCCGTATGAAAGGAGACGCCTCCCTGTTTGCGGCCATTGACCTGGGTTCCAATGCGTTCCGCATGATGATTGGCCAGTCGGTCAAACGGAACCAGCAATTCGTTATCCAAGAGGTGAAAACCCTGCGTGAGCCTGTCCGCTTGGCGGAGGGATTTCAGGGCGGGTCGCTGAACGAATTGGCGCTGGATCGGGGATGGCAGGCACTCGCGCGATTTGGCAAAAAGTTACGCGGCTTTGAGGCCGGTCGTGTACGTGCGGTGGCGACCAGTGCCGTCCGCGAAGCTGATAATGCTCAATTGTTTCTGGGCAGTGCGGAGCGGCATTTAGGTTTTCGTATTGATGTCATCTCCGGGCATGAAGAGGCCCAACTGGTGTACGCCGGGGTTGCCCACACGATACCGGGTACCGAGAGTATGCGACTGGTCGTGGACATCGGCGGTGGTTCAACTGAATTGATTCTGGGGCAGGGTGCTCACCCCCTGTTGACCGAGAGTATTGCCATCGGCAGCGGCACCTTTGGTGCACGTTACTTTCAGGGCGGTGATATCACGGCTCAAGCGCTCCTCGAGGCTGAGCGGGTGGCCACTCTACAGTTTGAGAAAGTTGCACGTCGTTATCGCGCACTCGGTTGGCAGCAGACTATCGGTTCTTCAGGTACCGCAAGGATGCTGGCCAAAGTGCTCAAGGCCAATGGATTGAACGACTACGGCCAAAGCGGTATCACCTACGGCGGTCTGTTGCGTCTGTCATTGCGTCTGCTGGAAGCGGGGCATGTGAAACGACTCAAATTAGCGGGTTTGCCAACCCATCGCCTGAGCGCCTTGCCCGGCGGCCTGGTGCTCATGCTGGCGGCGTTCAAGGTATTTGGTATCCCGCATATGATTCCTTCTGAGCCAGGCTTACGGTTCGGGGTTCTTCATGGCCTGATGTGTAAACACTAGTGGAAACCGAAGCCGACTTTTTCAACACGGTCGGCCGATTTCTGCCTGTCGCCAAGGGCATGAAAAGGGCATCGATATATTTTTCATTGCTGCGGCCCTTGCTGCTGAGACGGATGCTGCTGGCGTTGCGGTTTCTGTTGCGGCAGCGGCTGCGGTTGTTGCTGCGGCTGATGCGGTAACTGTCCCGCCTCGT
>NZ_JBYSXY010000008.1:0-86545 GCF_058782685.1 Pseudomonas sp. FW306-02-D09B | reverse complement strand
GCTGCTGTTGAGGCAGCCTCTGTTGTGGCAGCGGCTGCGGTTGTTGCAGCGGCTGATGCGGCAGTTGTCCCGTCTCGTGCTGCTGTTGAGGCAGCCTCTGTTGTGGCAGCGGCTGCGGTTGTTGCAGCGGCTGATGCGGCAGTTGTCCCGTCTCGCGCTGTTGTTGAGGCAGCCTCTGTTGTGGCAGCGGCTGCGGTTGTTGCAGCGGCTGATGCGGTAGCTGTCCCGTCTCGCGCTGCTGTTGAGGCAGTCGCTGTTGCGGCTGCTGTGGCCGTGAGAGCATGTGTATGTGACGCCAGTGAGCACGATGGCGGAACCAGTCCCGATCGCGGTAGTGGCGGTTCCAGTAGCTATCGAAGCCGAAGATCAGAATCGGCATACCTATCTGGGCGCCATAGTCGGGGATGTATACGCGCCGCCCGGCGTAATCGTACTCAAGTAAGTTGCCGGCTATCCAACCGCGTTCGCCATGCCAGCTGACATCGCACCACCGCCAGTCACTGAGGCAGCCATAGATCGTCAGCCTCGAGCCCCGAGGTACGGTCATGATGGGCGGATAGGCGAGGTCCGGGCCGGTTCTGAGGACGCTGTTGGAAACGGTGTAGGCAAACTGGTCCTGAGCAAAGGTCACGGGCGTTGACAGACACGCAAGCACTCCAATGATCAAGTAGATAATCGGTTTCATGTCTCGGGCCCTCTGTACCGAGACATCATTTTACATCCGAATGCACGAATTCCCCCCTTGTCTCGGCACGCCCCTATCTAGCGCTTCTGGCCGCTTTCTTCTGGTGGCCGTATATCCCGAAACAGGCTCAGCAGCAGTAAGTCGTAGGTGATCTTCAAACCGCCCGCGATCACCAATGGCCAACCAAAAGTCGATAAGCCCAGCAAATAACCAGCGAGCAGTGGGCTCAACGCCGACGCCAGGCTTCGTGGGACCGTCGTGATACTGGCCGCAGCTGCGCGCTCCCCACGTGGCACGATTGCCATGATGTAGGAGCTACGGGTCGGCACATCCATTTGCGACAACGCGCTGCGTGCAAGCAGCAGGATGATGGCCAGGCTCAATGTCGGCATAAGAGGAATGAGGATCAGGAACAGGCTAGAGGGTAAGTGGGTAAACACCATCGTATTCACAAGTCCAAACCGATCGGCTATGCGATTCGCCGCAAGATATGAAAACGCAGTCATTACTCCGGTCCAGAAAAAAATCTCGCCTGCGACCGTGGTGGAAAGCTGAAATTTCTGGAAAAGCCACAAGGCGATCATCGATTGCACCACGAAGCCACCCCCGAACGCATCCAGACTAAACAAGGCTGCGAGGGTATAAACGACCCGTTTCGATTTTTGTAACGGCGCAGCCGGTGCCTTGTGCTCGTCCGTGCCAATCTCCTGAGGTAGCGTGGAGTAAATCAGCGCCGATGCCAGTCCTAATAAGCCGTAAAGGAGAAACATCGCTTGTAGCGCTTTCTTCCTGTCGAGCCCGGATGTCGCGACTATCCAATCAGGCGCACCTGCGACCAGCGCCCCCAATGCAGCAGCCAATGCAGCGATCAGACTATAGCGGGCAAACACCGCCGTCCGCTGACGTTCGTCCACTATGCCGGAAAGCACGGCGTGCTCTAGCGGCAAGAATACGCTGACGTCGCCGCTGGACGGATTCAATGTCCCGACGATGGCAATCACCAGCAAAGGCCAGAAATCGGTGACAGTCGCAAAACCAAAACCGGTTCCCGTCATGAGCAGCGAGGCCATCAGCAGCAATAGACGGTAGGTAAAACGATGAGCATAGAGGCCAACCAGGAGCGTCAATACACCTGAGCCTAACAACGTGCCGGTGGCGATCATCCCGACTTGAAGCGGCTGCATGCCCAATGCCAGCAGATACAGTGGCAGTAGCAAGCTGACATACCCGTCGGCGAATGCCCGCAAGCCTCGCACGCATAGCAGACGGGAAAGGACCGGCGAGTTCACTTGACCCAACGTGCAGGGCATTTTCCGACCGCGCCGCAGATCCAGCCGGTAGGCGCCTGCCCCTTAACGTTTGCGTCCAGACTTTCCGTTGCAGCGAGAGCATGGGCCGCAGTGCAAATAAGGCTGGTTGCAATGATCATGGATTTCATCTGATCCATCTGAAACTCCGCAAGGCAAGCCGGACCGTGTCGAACAGCGACATTGTGTCTATTGCTCAGGTTCACCTCACCCGCTGGGCGGCCTCGATACGACTGGGAAAAAGGGACCCATTTATTTTTCTTGTGTGTCCCGTCCTCCTGAAAAAGATCAGAAGGTGTAAACCTTATTCAGGACGGGACACATTTCCAAAGAGTCGGCTGCCTTGGTAAATGAACCTGCTTCGACGACCCGGGCAAACACGCGAATGGCTAAAAGTTGGTTCATGCTCTGTTGTGCCTAGTGAGGTGAGTTCGGTCGCAGTTTAGTGTGTTGGGGACAGAAAACCGAACGGACGCCCTTACTGCTCCCGTATCGGAAAAAACAGATCGAAACAGGTCACGCCATTTTCGCTGGTGACGCTGTAGCGACCACTGTGCAACTGCATGATCGTGGCAACGATCGAAAGCCCCAGGCCGTTGGATTGGGCCGAGCGCTCGCGTGATGGATCAACGCGGTAGAAACGTTCGAATAATCTTGGAAGGTGTTCCGCCGGGATGGTGGTTCCGTAGTTGCGCACGCGCAGATTGATGCCGTCCTGGGACGGTGTGGCCTGGATCAACAGTTCGGAATGCGGGGCGCCATATTTGATCGCATTGGCGCACAGGTTGGCCAAGGCACGGCGTAGCAGCGTGGGCTCGGCCCAGATAAGGCCGTCGCCCTCCGCGCGGATGGTCATGTCGACGTCTGCGGCCAGGCCTTCAAAGTAATCGGCTACGCGTTCCAGCTCGTCAGCGGCGCCCAGTTCCTGGCGCTGATCACGAGCGCTACCCGGATCAGTACGAGCAAGGAATAGAATGTTGTCGAGCATGCGTGCCAGGCGTTCGAGTTCTTCGACGTTGGAGGCGAGCAACTGCTGGTAATGCTCCACGCTGCGGTTCTTATGCATGGCGACCTGGATTTCGCCCAGCAAGTTGTTGATGGGCGTGCGCAGTTCGTGGGCCATGTCGGTCGAGACCTGGCTCAGTTGCTCAAAACCCCTGGCGAGTCGTTCAAGCATGGTGTTGAAGGAGTCGATCATTGGCAGCAACTCCTTTGGAGCGCCTTGGCTGTCGAGTCGCTCTGTCAGGTTACCGATGCCGATACCATGGGCTTGCTGCGCCAGGCGCCTGACGGGCAACAAACCGCGATGAACCAGGGCATATCCCGCCAGCGCCAGGACAATCGCCGCGAGGCTGGCGAGGATGTATACGCTGAGACGGTAGCTGGCGAGTACGGCAGTTCGTTCGGTCATCAGACAGCCAACGGTCAGTTTCAGCTTGCCCGAGTCGATACTTGCGGAGATGGCCGCGAAGGGCGTTCCGTCCACGGCGGGTAGATGCCGTACATCGGTCAGTGACAGGGATTGGTCCATGGCCACGGGCGTGAGGTCGGGAATATCGATATACCGCGGATTGACCTGCAGTAACGGGGCTTCCCCCGGAACTCCAATCATGAGGATGTACTCGCGATTGCCCAGCATGTTCTGAAACAGCACAGGTTTGGTCTTGATCAGATCCAGCGTATTGCTGCCATTGAGAAAATTACGCAGCTGATCGATGCGGTAGACCAACGTGGACTCGTCGCGTCGGATCAGTTCGCGCTCAAGATCGCGGTACAGTGCGACGCCGGTGGTGGCCATCAGGGCGAAGGCCAGCAAGGCGAACACCACGGCCAGGCGTAGGGTGAGGGAATAATGGCGACGGTTCATGGTTGCGTATCGAAGCGGTAGCCAATGCCCCGCACACTGTGGATCAGCTTCAGCTGGAAAGGGTCGTCGATTTTCAGGCGCAGGCGTCGCACCGCCACGTCCACCACGTTGGTGTCGCTGTCAAAGTTCATGTCCCAGACCCGGGAGGCGATCAGTGAGCGCGACAGCACCTGATCCTGATGCGTGGCAAACAGGTGCAACAACGCAAACTCTTTGTTTGTCAGCGTCACGCGCACGCCGGCGCGGGTGACGCGGCGTTTGATGACATCAATTTGCAGGTCGGCGATCTGCAGTTGCTCTTCTTCCCGGGTAGGACCCCGGCGGGTCAAGGTGCGCAGGCGTGCGACCAGCTCGGCGAAAGAAAAGGGTTTGATCAGGTAGTCGTCGGCCCCCAGCTCCAGGCCTTTGATTCGGTCGGCGATGTCATCGCGCGCGGTCAGGAACAGTACCGGCGTGTCGGCTTCCTTGCGCAGGCGGCGCAGTACTTCCCAGCCGTCCATTTTCGGCATCATCACATCCAGCACGATGACGTCGAAAGGCGTTTCCAGGGCCAGGTATAAACCCTCGACGCCATCGCGGGCCAGGCTGACGGAGTATCCCTGCTCCTGCAGGCCATTGAGTAAGTAATTGCCCGCCTTGGGCTCGTCTTCCACGACAAGGATGTTCATGAGAATGACCTTGGTTCGGTGTCGGCCTTCAACCCAAAAGTACGGGTCTGAACGCCGAGAGCAGGTCGCGCAATTTTAGCCCAATCATCAGGTTTTGTTGCGTATTGCCTGCTCCCGGATAGTCATGTGTATACCGCATTCCATCAGTTTCCGTTGGTGCAACGTCCTTGAACCGAATAGTCCAGCACATGTTCCTGACCCTGATGATCCAGGTAATCAAGACGGGCCGGAGTGACGTCGCATTGGTCCGGGATCTCAGTCATGGACAGGACTTTCGCAACGTCCAGGTGGACGAAGAAACCGGTCCTGTCGTGGATCACCGCCGAGGTGTCGCTGGTACCGGCGAAGGCTGCGCCGGTGGCGAGGAGGGTGGCGAGTCCGAGCGTTAACAGTTTCATGGCAGTATCTCCTTGTCTGAAGTGGGCTGCCTGTTGTTTGGCAGTGAGTTCACGGTAACAAGGCAACTCCAACAGCTGACCAACAGCACAATGACAAAGTTGTAATGCAATCTTGTCCGAAGCCAAGGCCAAGGCCGGCGTGCTGAAGCGGTCTTTCGCTGAGGGGCGGGTCGGTTTTGCAGCACCGGTAGGCGCGAAATCGCACAGTGTCTGCAGGATGGGCGGGCTAGGCGATTGAAGCGAGAAGCTGCATCGAGAACTATCCTTACCTCTCCAGAGGAGGATCGCAATGAAGTACATGATCAGCTGGTTTGAACGGCCACAAGGTTCACCTGCAGAGTACGAGAGTGCGCAGAAACGGATCCTGGAAGTGTTCGGTCAATGGAAAGCCCCGGACAATTTCAAGATCGAGGTGTTTGTCGTGCGCGTGGGCGAGTGGGGTGGACACATGTTGGTGGACTGCGACGATCCGCTGGCGGTTCACAAGGTTTGCTCGACGTTTCCTGCCTTCGAGTTCCAGGCACGCCCTGTGGTTGCCGTCGAGGACGCGGTCCGGGTCGAACTCGAAGCAATCGCCTGGCGCGATGGCCTGAAACCTCAGTGATGCAGATTATCCTGGTGCTATCGAAGAGCGGGCGCATCGCCCGCTGAGCTTTGTTGAATGAACCGATCAATCAACCACCTTGCGGCGGGCCACTGACGCCGACGGACGCGCCGCCGTTGATCACCAGTTGAGTGACTGCGCCGAGCGCCTCCATATGCAAGTGGAGTGCACCGTAGGAAATTCCTCTCGAAATGATTTGAGTGCATCTACCACGCGCTCAGCGGGAAGCATCACGTCCAGTACCACATGAACTTCAGCCTCGACGCCCGCCGTCGCTGAGCCAATGGCCCCGCAGTGGCTGAACGCGTGCGGCGCAAGGAGCGCACCTGTGGGAGCGGGCTTGCTCGCGAAGACGGTGTATCAGTCAACAGGGATGTTGAATGTGATTGCCTCCTCGCGAGCAAGCCCGCTCCCACAAGGTTTGCGTCATTCAAATCCTTCGGCTAATGCTCTTGGCAAAGACAAGCCCGGCGTCAGCCAACGTGATCGGCACCCATCGTCAGGACGATTTTTCCAAAGTGTGTGCCTGAATCAATCAGCTCGTGAGCACCGCGCGCATCGCCGCAATGATTGATTGCATCGTCTGCGCGTTCGAAGATCACGCGACTTGCACAAACGTCAATTTGTAGAGAGAACATCCTGTTTTGGCATGAAGAAACGAGCAAATAGTTCGGATTGTGATTTGATATTTAATTTGGCGTAAATATTACGGCGGTGCACTTTTATCGTTTCTGTCGACAGGGAAAGTTTTCCGGCTATCTCTTTGTTGGAGAAACCACTCAGTAGCAATTTGAGTACGTCATTTTCGCGTGTTGTTATTTGTGCTCCAAGCGGGGTAATCGTTTCTGGCCATACCGGTGGCTCGGTGAGATTTTTTTCTACGTCAATCTCAAAACACATGCGCTGGTGCATTAATGCAATGACCCATGGCTTGATAACGTCAAGTAGTGTTATCTGTTCTTGATTGAAATGGATGTTGCTGCCAAGGGACATGCATAACGTTCTGTCGGCGTCGAGCTGGACATTGTACTGCGCTTCATCTACGGAAATGTACTGTGCGAAATATTGATGATAGTACTCGGTGTTAAGGAAGTGCTCCGGTGCAATATCCAGCAGGTGAAAGAAGCCGCTCTGCGGGTTTTCTCGATTGGCTATATAAAATGGATCCAGCAGATAAAGCCCTTTCACATAGCGATGAGTGAATGCGTCTATCTCTTCGATATCGGCTACTTCAGGAAGGCTGATAACGTGTACGTGTTGATTGCTGAAGATTAATACAACCCAGTTATCGATTTGCACATATTCATTTAATGTGCGAATAAGCGAGCTCCA
Source organism: Pseudomonas sp. FW306-02-D09B (assembly GCF_058782685.1). NCBI lineage: Bacteria > Pseudomonadati > Pseudomonadota > Gammaproteobacteria > Pseudomonadales > Pseudomonadaceae > Pseudomonas > Pseudomonas sp. FW306-02-D09B. Next base: position 79,684 of record NZ_JBYSXY010000008.1, on the reverse strand, counting down.
GAATTCTGGACGGTTCAACTGCATGATCAGCTTTCCAATCGATCGGTGCCAGGCCAGGCTATGAAGGTCGAGTGGCATTTTCTACCCCTTTAGGGTTAGGGATTCGTAGGTCAGAGGTAAGTATTCGTAGGTATTTACTATTCGCTAATGCCCGGTATATTCACTGTCAGGGCTTAGGATGGCCATGAGGGCACATCGTCTTGACAAGGATAGTTGCATGAGAAAATCACCTTTGCGAAGCATTTTTTCAGCCTCGCTTCTCTGTATAGGGATCAGCACATCAGTGGCGGCTGTAGAGCCTGGGATGTATCTGTATAACTGGTTCGGGTTCATCGCACCGGAGACCCCAAAGGAGTTTGAGCAGGAAACCGGTACCAGAATGCAGATGGATGCGTTCGACAGTGCCGAAATCATGCAGAGTAAGGTAATGGCTGGGCGCACGGGGTATGACGTGGTGGTGGCCACCTCCAATGTGTTGCCAAGCCTGATCCAGGCGGGAGTCCTTCAGCCGTTGGATCGTAGTCAACTGAGTAATTTGTCACATATCGATCCTGATATCTTGTCCCAGGTTGCGGTCAATGATCCTGGTAATCGCTACGCCGTGCCCTATTTATGGGGCACTACCGGCATTGGCTATGACGTTGATAAAGTCAAAGCGGCATTGGGTGATGATGCTCCGGTGAATAGCTGGGATCTGATCTTCAAAGAAGAAAACATCAGCAAACTCCAGTCGTGTGGTGTGGCAATGCTCGACTCTCCCAGTGAGATCGTTTCGATTGCTTTGCATTACCTTGGGCTCCCCAGCAACAGCAGGAATCCGGATGATTACCAGAAAGCACAAGCCCTGCTGTTAAAAATCCGCCCCTACGTCCTCTATTTCGACTCATCCAGAATCGACGCTGACCTGGCGGATGGCAATATTTGTGCGGTTGTGGGATGGGCTAATGGTGCCCTTGCTGCGCAGGCCATAAACGAGAAGGCCAACACTGGACGCAAGATTGCCTACAGCCTTCCTCGTGAGGGCGCGCTGGTGTGGTCGGAAAATCTGGTTCTGCTAAAAAACGCACCTCACCCTAAGGAAGGGTTGGCGTTTATTAATTACATGTTGCGACCAGAAGTTATTGCCAAGACCTCAAATCACACTCTATATCCTAACGCTAATAAAGATGCCACTGAGTTTGTCGAGCAGAAGCTGGCATCCAATCCTTGGATTTACCCGGATCAAAAGACGATTGCTACACTTATTCCACTTGAACCGCTGCCATTGAAGTTGGAGCGTGTCCGCACCCGAGTTTGGAGCAAAGTGAAGACCGGCATTTGATCTGGCTGGAGTGTTGTCTTTATTGAAGAGTTGCTTCTGCTTCTTGCGATAGCCAGCGTTTATTTAAAATGCGGGTCATCACGTAGGGAGCAGGGGCTGCCTTTATCAGTCGACTGACTAAAGGGTTGTCACAGCAGTTCCAGGGAAGGAGAAAAGTCATGCGCCAAGGTGATTGCCAATGCTACTTGGAGTCGGACGAATACAAAGCCTACAAGGAAATTGAGGAACAGATCGCCCATTGCACGCCCGAACAAGCCTGGGCCATGTATTACGTCTCGGCCGGAGTGGTACGTCAAAACATCGCCCAGGCGGTGACGGAGCACATCGCCAGGGGTAACAAGGCACTGCTGGTTGAATTTCCTGAACTTGCACCGGCTGCTACGGGTGATGTGTTGCCTGCGCGGCCTCTTGGCTGACTTGCATTAGCCCTGAAGGTGCCCGTTCTACAGGTGTTGGCCAATCATTCACTGATCTAAATCGAAAGGCCAAATCGATACTCGTGCTCTGTCCCTTCTTGCCGAGAGGCATGTTCGATCGAGAAGCCACACCGCTCCAGTACTTTTGCCGAGCCGATATTGCTAGCGTATACGTTGGCAACCAGTTGTTTAAGGTTCCAATGCAGCTGCGCCTCCTGGATCAGATGCCTCACCGCTTGCGTTGCCAGTCCCTGGCCACAAGCGCTTTGAGCAATCCGATAGCCGACTTCTGCCGAGCGCTCGGCTATGTCGATGCCTTTCAGGTTCGCTCGACCCACTATTTTTCCGTCAGGATCTTCGATGACAAACGGGTGCCAGGTTCTGGCGGCAAAATCGGATAAATAAGCGGCAATGTGGTCGGTGACACCCTGTATCGAGTAAAAAGCAGAATCGCGCGCGTCAATGTGGCGCTCAAACCATTCGCGATTGTCCCGTTCAAATGTCAGCAATGCCTCAGTATCGGTACTTTGCAGGGTACGAATTCTGATGGGCTGCATAAGGTCGCTCCTTTTTCTGTCACCGAGGGCAACGCCTTCCGTGTGGTCGCCTGATCGTAAAGGGATGCGTCTTTACTGGCTACCCAAGCGCTTTGAGCAAACGCGGCTAGGCGCGTTCATGCCGGCATGGTCGATCCTGTGCCTACCGTACTTTCCGGAGCCTTTATCCAGTGTCTGACATGCCGACCAACGCCGCCTATGCGAAACGCTTCAACGCCGTACTCGCCTACATTGACGCCAACCTCGAAGGTGTCCTTTCGGTGAAGACGTTGAGCCGTGTGGCGAACTTTTCGGAATTTCACTTCCATCGGCAATTCACCGCGTTCGTGGGCGTACCGGTCTCACGTTATGTGCAACTGATGCGGCTACGACGCGCGGCGCATTGCCTGGCCTCCCTTGCGGATCATTCGGTGCTGGACGCCGCACTCGGTGCCGGCTTTGAAAGTCCCGAGGCATTCTCCAGGGCGTTCAGGCGGGCGTTCGGTATGACGCCGAGTGCATTCAGGAAGCAACCGAACTGGCAGGTCTGGGGGGCGGTGTTTGCAATTCCTCATTTTTCCAGGAGCATCATCATGCAGGTACGAATCGTGGAGTTTTCCGAAGTCAGGGTCGCAGCGCTTGAGCACTGCGGGCCAACCGGGCTCATCGATGAGAGCGTGCGCAAGTTCATCGAATGGCGTACGCAGAGCGGACAGTCGCCGGTGGCATCGAGTCGCACCTTTGGCATTCCCTACGGCAACCCCGATACGACACCGCCGGAAGAATTCCGCTTCGCCATGTGCGGCGAGATTCACGAGGCAGTGGCGCCGAATGAGTTTGGCGTGCGCGAACTCGTCATTCCTGGCGGCCGCTGCGTGGTGGTGCGACACGTGGGCTCGACGGATCATATCGGCGAAACGATCTATCCGATCTACCGCGACTGGCTGCCTGCCAGCGGTGAGGAGCTTCGTGACCATCCGCTGTACTTCGATTACCTGAGCGTCTATCCCGAGACACCGCACGATCAGTGGCAGACCGATATTTATATTCCGTTGCAATAGCGGTTGCGGCGCACGTTACTTTCGACCCGGTGCTGTCGCTGGGCTATTGAGTGAGCGGCGGAGCCCTGTATCAGGGCTCCGCTGAATGGCGACTCTCTCACTGCTTCGAAGCAACGCAAGCAGGCTCTGGCGTGGAAGAAAGATGGCCAATAGCTTTCATTTCAGTCATTTGTACCGTTCGAAGGCGTTTATACTGCGCGGGCTTTTGATCAATGCGCGCTCAACCGCCCGGGTACTCACTTGAAACGCGACCTTCGACTTGCCACTTTGCTGACCTCCCTGGTGTGTGTATCCGTGGTGGTGCTGACTGCCTGGCAGATCTGGACAGCCCGTGAGAACACACTGAGTGACATCGAAACCGACACGTTGAATTTGACCAATGCACTCAACACGTACACCGAGGGCACGTTCAAGCAAAGTGAAGTGGTACTGCTGGGGCTGACGGACAGGATCGAGAAAGACGGGACCGGCCCGCAGCAGCTCGAACGCCTGAAAGTGCTGGTCGCTCAGGAGATGGGTGCACTGAAGCAATTGAACAGCGTGGCGCTGTATGACGCTCAGGGGGACTGGATATTCTCGACCAACAAGCATGTCTCACCCAGCAGCAACCACGCTGATCGAGCGTTCTTCAAGCATCACCACGACAATTCGGACCGCGGCATCTTCATCGGTCCGGCGATTCTCAGTCGCGCCACTGGCGTCTGGGTGATTTCGGTCAGTCGACGAATCGATCATCCGGATGGAAGTTTTGCCGGGGTGATCGCCGCCACCTTGAGTCTCGAGCACTTCCTCAAGCTCTATCGAACCATGTCCGTTGGGCAGTATGGCGCGATCAGCCTGACCTCATCCGAAGGGCGTCTTCTGGTGCGGTATCCCTTCCAGGAGCAGGACATCGGGCGTGATCTGTCTCGTGCACCGATATTTTCCGAGTACCTGCGCAAGATGTCGTCGGGTTCCGTGGATTTTGTTTCAAACGTCGATGGCATCCATCGAATCTACGCGTTCACCAGAAGCGATCAGTATCCCCTCGTCACGACGGTCGCGGTGGGCCAGGACGAGGCCATGCAAGCGTGGTGGAGTCAGACCAGGCAATCGGTTGCGGTGGTGATGGTGTTGCTGGGACTTCTGATTACGCTTGGGCGCAGATTGATTGCCGATATCAGTCATCGTATTCGGGCAGAGGCAGAGCTGCGAACCACCCAGACTACGCTGATCGAGCTTAACCAGACGCTGGAAGTTCTCGCTAGCGAGGACAAGCTGACCGGTCTTGCCAATCGCCGGCATTTCGATCAGTTTCTGGATATCGAATTCAAGCGCGCCAAGCGCCAGCGAAGTCCTTTGTCGCTGATCCTGATCGATGTGGATTTTTTCAAGCGTTACAACGATCACTATGGGCATCTCGCCGGAGATGAATGCCTGCGCATCATCAGCCAGTCGATCAAGCAGTGCGTGCGCCGTCCAGCTGACATGACCGCCCGCTACGGCGGTGAAGAAATCGCTGTGGTGATGCCCAACACAGACGAGTCGGGTGCCCGCTCGGTTGCCGAGGCCATTCTCCTCGGCATCGCACAGGCGCGACTTGAACACCTGTCGAGCCCTTTCGGTAGCGTGACCGCCAGCCTCGGGCTGGCGACTTTTACCGCCTACGATAGCGAGCATGATGAAACGTCGCTGATTGACCTGGCCGACCGTGCGCTGTATTTGGCAAAGTCGCAAGGCAGAAATCGCCTGAGTGTCGCCGCTGTTGGCGTGCAAGGCGAATCCGCGTAAACCGCGATGGCACTGGTGCAGTGCTAGCGCTTTTCAAACCAGCCATGATCGCGGTACCAAGCCAGCGTATCGGTAAGCGTCTGTTCGACCGGGCGAAACCGCAGGCCAAGCTCTTGTTTGCTCTTGTCAGGGTTGAAATGCGTGCGCCCGGCTTCGCGCACCATCAGGCGCACGGTCGCCATGCTCAGCAGAATCGGCTTGCCGGTCAGGCGCGCATAGAGCTCTTGCGTAAACGCCAAGGCGTACAGCAGTGACAGCGGCAATTGCCGCAGCGGCGTCTTGACGCCCGCGATCTTGCCCAGCAAGGGCACCAACTCAGCCATGGTCATGTGGCGTCCCGCCGCCAGGTAACGTTCGCCACGTCGCCCGTGTTGTGCCGCAGCGATTTGCGCCAATGCCACATCGCGGGCATCGACGACAGAAAAACTGCCGGGAACCAGCCCGGGCAGCTTATTGCGCACGACGTCGTTGAGTAACTGCCCCGAGGAGGTCGGCCCACTATCGGCAGGGCCCCACATCCAGCCGGGCAGGACCATGCAGGCATGCAGGTCGGGATGGTCTTCCAGGAACGACAACACAACACGGTCAGCGAGGATCTTGCTGCGATAGTAGTCATCCGCATCGGCTTCGTCGCGCAGGCACGTCTCGTCGATCGATGTGCCAGGAGCACCGTCGAGCACGGCAATGGACGAGGTGTGGATGAAACGGCGGATACCGGCAGCGTGGGCGTGCTCAAGCAGACGCTGTGTGCCCGTCACGTTGATCCTTTCGAGTTCCTCCCAGTGGCTGCCGCCCTTGTAGTTGTCGCGAAAGAACGCCGCCGTGTGAAACAGCGTATCGCAGCCTTGCATCGACGCGGCGAAGGCATCGACATCGGCCATGTCACCCACGACCAGTCTCACGCCCGGAAGATCTTTGAACTGTTGTTCACCTTTGGCTCTTGAACGAACCAGAGCCTTGACCTCGTAGCCACCGGCGATCAGTTCACGCACAAGGTTGTTGCCCAGCAAACCGGTTGCGCCGGTGACGAATGTACTGCGCATGTTTCATCCCTTCATTGACTAAAGCGGTAGATATACCGTCGCCGTCACTCCCGAAAAACAGCGACTGCTGCATAATGGTTTTGCACATTTGCAAAGCAGCGGGCATGTACATGAGTTCAGAAGCGAATTGGGACGATCTGCGTCTGTTATTGGCGGTCTCGCGACGTGGCAGCTTTCTTCAGGCCGGCCAATTGTTGGGCATCGCGGCGTCGACGGTGTCCCGACGGATCACTCAGCTTGAGGGTTCACTCGGCGAGCCACTTGTCGAGCGTGGCGTTGAAGGCTGCTGGCTGACCTCGCGGGGCCAATCCCTGGTTGAAGTTGCCCTGGCCGCGGAGGAGGGCTTGAGGCGTCAGGCCGCTACCGGCGCGTCCGTATTACCAACGGAGCTTTGCGGCAGTGTCCTGGTCAGTGTCGGCGAAGGATTTTCGTCTTGTGTGCTGGAGGCCTCGCATCGCTTTACGTCTTTGCATCCGCGTTGCTCGGTGGAATTGCTGGTCACCGCCGACTTTCACAAGATCGTCCGCGGCGTAGCGGATATCGCTATCCGCACAGCGCACCTGGGCGAGCCATCACTGGTTTATCGACCCATAGGCAAGCTCGCTTATGGCGTCTTCGCTGATGCGGCCTATCTGCAGCGTTTTCCAGCCGTGACTCCAGTCACCGTGGTGAATATTGCCTTGCTCCCGCCGCTGGACATGTTGCCGCAAATGCGTGCGGCACGGGCCGCGGGGCTGGAGCGTGCGCAGATCAGAGTGAATTCGTTCGCCGCACAGATCGAAGCGGTAAGGCGAGGGATGGGCGTCGCGGTGCTGCCGCGTATTTTGGCAAAGGACCTGATAGCCGTGTTTCCGGATATCCAGCTGCCGGATATGGAGGTCTATCTGGTGACCCGGCCTCAAGCGTTGAAACAGGCCCACATCAAGTGTTTTTTTGCCATTTTGGAACAGGTGCTGCGCGAGGCCCTTTGTGCAGCACTCGTCGAAGGATGAGAAATTTTTGCGTCTTCGTCGATTCGGCACACTGAGGTAGAATGCCGCGCTCTGGACGCACGTCTGTTCATTTCTGCGTCCGATATTTTAAAAACAGAATTAGTGTCACCCGAGTAGCTGAAGCCAATGACTAATAAAAAGTCAGCGCGGGAGGGGCCTAAACGTGAGACCGATGGTGTCTGTCGGTCTTATATGTCTACCCATCAGTCTTTCTGAGTACAGGGTTCGACGGCATGCGGCATTGCATGCGGTGAGCCCGGGCAGCTCATGATCAAGAGTGGTAGGTGGATGGCGTTCTATCCTAGGTATTACTGAATGTTAAAAAAAGTCAACACAGGGCTACTCGGCCTGGCCATGTCGATGGTCCTCATGCCTTTGCACGCAGCTGAAACAAAGAAAGTCGATGTGCTCCTCATCGGCGGCGGCATCATGAGTTCGACCTTGGGCGTTTATCTCAATGAGCTTGAGCCTGGCATGTCCATGGAGATGGTTGAACGTCTCGATGGCGTCGCCGAGGAAAGCTCGAACGGCTGGAACAACGCCGGCACCGGTCACTCTGCTCTGGCTGAGCTGAACTACACGCCAGAAGACAAGAATGGCAAGGTCGAGATCCCCAAGGCCGTTGAAATCAACGAAGGCTTCCAGATCACGCGTCAATTCTGGGCCTGGCAGGTCAAGAATGGCGTGTTGAAGAATCCCCATTCGTTCATCAACTCCACTCCGCACATGAGCTTTGTGTGGGGCGATGACAACATCAAGTTCTTGAAGAAACGCTACGAAGCCCTGCAGGCGAGCCCGCTGTTTGCCGGCATGCAGTACTCGGAAGACCCGGAGCAGATCAAGAAATGGGTTCCGCTGATGATGGAAGGCCGTGACCCGAATCAAAAGGTCGCAGCAACCTGGACTCCGATTGGTACCGACGTGAACTTCGGCGAGATTACCCGCCAGTTCGTCGGCTATCTGCAAACCAAGCCGAACTTCGCGCTGAAGCTTTCGAGCGAAGTGGAAGACATCAAGCGCAATGAAGATGGCAGCTGGCGCGTTTCCTACAAGAACCTGAAAGACGGTTCCGAAACCCAGACCGACGCCAAATTCGTGTTCATCGGCGCGGGCGGCGGTGCACTGCATCTGCTGCAGAAGTCGGGCATCCCTGAGGCTCAAGAGTATGCAGGCTTCCCGGTCGGCGGCTCGTTCCTGGTGACCGATAACCCGGCAATCGCTGAACAGCACATGGCGAAGGCCTACGGCAAGGCGTCGGTTGGCGCACCGCCGATGTCGGTTCCGCACCTGGATACCCGCGTGCTGGATGGCAAGCGCGTGATTCTGTTTGGCCCGTTCGCGACCTTCTCCACGAAGTTCCTGAAAGAAGGCTCTTACTTCGACCTGCTGACCAGCACCACCACGCACAACTTCTGGCCGATGACCAAGGTGGGCATCGAGCAGTACCCACTGGTTGAATACCTGGCCGGCCAGCTGATGCTGTCGGACGACGACCGCATGAATGCCCTGAAGGAATACTTCCCGAATGCCAAGAAGGAAGACTGGCGCCTGTGGCAAGCCGGTCAGCGCGTTCAGATCATCAAGCGTGATGAAGAGAAGGGCGGCATCCTGAAACTGGGCACCGAGCTTGTCAGCTCCCAGGACGGCAGCATTGCCGGTCTGCTGGGTGCATCGCCAGGTGCGTCCACCGCGGCTCCGATCATGCTGGGCGTGCTTGAGAAGATCTTCAAGGACAAGGTGGCGACCCCGGCCTGGCAGGAAAAGCTGCACCAGATCATCCCGAGCTACGGCACCAAGCTGAACGACAGTCCTGAGCGTGTTTACCAGGAATGGACGTACACCAGTCAAATTCTGCAACTTGCTACACCGCCTGTGATTGGCAAGGCAGCGGCCGCGCAACCAGCTGCTCCAGCTCCAGCGCAACCACAGAAAGAAAGCAACCCAGCGACTGATATGGCCCTGTAAGACGAAGCCCCGCCACACACTGTTTGGCGGGGCTTGCTTGCTGGACCGATCAGAAACGATAAAGCCCGGACTCGTGCCGGGCTTTATCGTTTCTGGCGTTTGTTCGTATGCATCCGGCCAAGTCATCTACCCAGCCCCGTAAAGCCAAGACATGGTTTCGGGCTATGGCTACCTACTCAGATGTACACCGTTCAGTTCCCCCCGGTGGTCGTAACGCCAAGGGCCGAAGTATGAGGTCCTGATTGTTTGACGGCAGAATGTGTTATGACCACTGCTATTTCAATGGGCCAGGTGTGAACTATCAAACCGACCGCGCAAGCTTCTGGAGATTGTCCTGATGAAATATTTAACTGCGGTCTTGGTACTGGCTTGGGCAGCCGCACCTTCCAATAGTTGGTCCAAGGATGCCCCGAAACACTCTCCACAGGCAGGCGAACGTACCTACGCGCAAAACTACAAGGATATGGTACTGGCAGATTGCATCGCTACCGCCTACAAGAGCGAACCTAAAGCCGCCCAGGATGCCGGAAGCAGTGCCAGTGCGCTAATGGACTGGACCTATTTCGATCTGGAGCAAGCACCTCAAGCCGGTAGGCCTCTGATTGACCAGTTTCTGGCTCGTGATTATCACAACCCACTGGTCGAATCAGAGCGTCAAGGCGTTCGCTTTGAACTGCTCAAATGCCTGGACCTCTATCACAGCAAAGAGCTGGACAGTCAGGTCAGGCAATTGGTCATCAATCCCCAGCATACCTATCGTCAGGACAACCCGGCACGCCCCCAAAAGGATTGACCCGGCACCGCGATTGACGCTGAGTAACCGCTCGGCCGCTCGACTTCGCCAGGCGGTTACTTTGATCCAGTCGGCAAGTGAATGAATTTCACACTCGACACATTCCCTGTAGCAGCTGGCGAAGCCTGCGTTCGGCTGCGCAGCAGTCGTAAATCCAGCGTTCGCGGTTAACCTGAAAAAACATGGTGTCTGATTTTACGGCCGCTGCGCAGCCGAACGCAGGCTTCGCCAGTTGCTACAAGTTGCGTAACGGTTTCTGGGTTTTTTCAGACAAAAAAAGAGCCTCAAAGCTCTTTGATGGGGAGGAAGTAGAGCCCAGAGGCTCAAGATGCACGTGAAGCAAGTGGTGAGCTTGGTAGGGGTTCAGATCACTCACCACCTACGCACCTGTTGGAGCATTTAACAGTTGCGCAAAACTATCCTAGGAAGGTGGGTGCGTGGGCTCAAGTACCGTTAGTCGAGTGTCGCAGGGGCTTGTATCCGCTCCTCAAGTGATGCCCGGTGCCTGGAGAAACCGTTTGGGGATGGCGTCCGCAAACGGGTAGAGCGAAAAGTAAGGTCGGGCTTCGTCGATGACTCGCTGCACGGAGGGTCTGCGTGTCAACCGGTCGAAATAGGCACTCAAGTGCTTGAATTCGCTCGGGAACGGCACCAGCGTGCTGGCATAGAAAAGCGCCGGGGTTGCGGCGCAATCGGCCAGGCTGAAGTCCTGGCCGGCCATCCAGATTCGCGACGCCATTCGATGGTCGAGCATGGCGTAGGCTGTCTCCAGCATGGACCGTTGTTTGCTCAAATCAGCGTTGGTGCTGTTCAGTCGATCACTGACAATCTGTTGCAGCGGCCCCTGCACATAGTTGTCGAAAAAGCGGTCCCACAGACGCACCTCCAGCGCGGCCTCCCAATCGTTCGGAATCAACCGTTGCTCACCCGGATAGTGGTGATCCAGGTACTCGATGATGATCGTGGTCTCTGGCAGGGCACGCTGGCGCAGGTGATCACTGATGACCGGGAACTTGACCAGTGGCCAGAGGGCTTGAAGCTCCGCGCGGTCGGCATCGTCTGTCAGGTCGATGATCCGCTTTTCGAATTCGGTAGCGTTTTCGTAAAGCGCGATCAGCACTTTGTGGCAGTACGACGACAGCGGATGGTAGTAAAGAGTCAGCGACATCGTTCAACTCCTCGGTGGTGTTGCCCCCTCATCATAGTCGCTGGAATGACGGCTCGAAGGGGATCACTGGTCGCCACGACAGAACCTGTAGTTGAGTGGGTTGAGCGAGGCGGGCGACAGGCTTCGATAGACGCGTTAAAACTGCGGGGCTCATCAATATGAGCCCCGCAGGCGACTCTGAATCCCCCGCCAAACCTTGTGCATCAAGCGCGTCGGGCTTCTAGCGGCGGCGTGCCATCGTGAAACATGGTCTTCAGTTGCGCGCGCAGTTCTGGCGAATCGACGTGCTTGTGAACACTGACCGCATGCTGCGCGGCGGCATCCAGCAATTCTTTTTCGGAATCGGCGGACAGTGCGACAGAGCACTTGATTCCGCTTGGAAATTCACGGCAATCGATATATTTACGCGACATGATGTTCTCCTTCATACGAAGGCAGGCCTGCGCCTGCGTGAACGGACCGCTCGACACGTCACGCAGCCCAGCGAACACGAATGCGTGGCGCATCGAGTGTGGTAATCCACACAGTATAGGTCGATCGCCGGATCGCCAAAGTACTTACGGCGTACCGAACATCGCCGTCCAGTAAATGCCCGCATCACTCTTCGGATCAACCGCATACGCCGCGCCCAGCTCGCGGAACTGCGGGTTCATCAGGTTGGCGCAGTGACCGGGGCTGGACAGCCAGCCATCGACCACCTTGCGCACGGTGTCTTGCCCGGCGGCGATGTTCTCGCCGATCTGCTGGCCGGCGTAGCCTGCCAGTTCGGCCCGATCCCCCGGCGTGCGGCCATCACGGTCCTTGTGGTCGAAGAAGTTGTGATTGGCCATGGCTTGGGTGTGCGCCTGGGCCGCTGTCGCCAATGTAGCGTTCCAGGCCAGCGGTTGGGTGGCGGTAAAGGACTGAGCGCCGCACTGACGCGTTTGCTTGCGGGCGCTGTTGATCATCTCGAGCAGCTTCTGTCCCTCGGCCTGCCAGTCGCCCAGGCGGCCGGCCAACAGTGGGCGCGCGAGCACAATGCGCCATAGAGTTCCTTCATGGCTCACGCCGATATCGACGAACTGCGGGTCCAGCACGACCTGGCAGAAGCTCTCCCGAACAGCCTTCATGGCCGATGGCGCATCTCGCGGGCCGGACAGCGTGATCGCCTGTACGCTGACCATCGGATAAGCCGTACGCGCCAGCGCCTGCTGCAGGTCGCCGATATTGTTGCCGGGCAGGATCAGGCGCGGATCGGCCGCGAGCGGTGGCAGCTCTTGAGACACCAGGCTGGCGCAACGCTGCACCTGGCTGCGGTAGGTGTTGATCGACTCGACCAGCTGCGACTCTTCGGTGGCCACGGCAGTGGCGGCGAACACCAGCCCCAGCGACAACGTGGCAAGACGCATAACGGATGACAGGACGCGCATGAAACTCTCCTTGAGCTGACTGCGCTCATGATGCGCGAATTAGCCCTACCCAGCGCAATGCCTTTTTAGGCTGCAGCCGATTTTGTTTTTCGCGTCATGACCACGGACTACCTCATGACCATCGACTACCTCCGTAGCAGCTGCCGAGCCCGCGAGGCTGCGTTCGGCCGCGCAGCGGTCGTAAAATCCGACAACGCGTTCCTTCAAGCAAACCACGTACACAGGATTGGCGAGGACTTCGTCCTCGAACGCAGCCTCGCGGGCTCGGCAGCTGCTACGAGGGGGAGCGTAAAGATTGCAGATTTTTATTACGTCACGAAACGTCGGCGGGGAGAGAAGGGCGGGGTGTCAGCGCGCGGTTTCCCTGCGCGATGACGAGCGCAGCGGCGATCAGCGCCAAGGCGACAACGAAGGTGATTCGCATACCGCTGGCAACGGCTTCGGGACGCGCCGTGGTGATGTCGGCTGTTGCCGATGCAAGCACGAACACCGCACCCAACGCGGACGCACCGGTGATCAGCCCCAGATTCCGCGACAGGTTGAGCATGCCGGAGATAACACCGCGCTGGTCCGGGCGAATATCGCTCATGACCGCGGTGTTGTTGGCCGTCTGGAACAAGGCGTAGCCGATGGTGATGACAACCATCGGGGCGATGTAGCCGAGGACCCCAAGCGTCTCCGGTATCAGCGAGAGCATGAGGCAACCGCTCGCCGCTGCGATGAGTCCGAAGACGGTTATGCGTTGCGCGCCAAAACGGTCTGTCAGGCGACCCGCGGGCACCCCGGTCAGTGCTGCGAAAATCGGTCCGACGGACAAGGCAACTCCAACCAGCGCGGCGTCAAGCCCGAGGCCATGCGAGAGATAAAAAGGCCCGACCACCAGCGTCGCCATCATCACCGTCGAGACAAGCGCACTCATGGCGAGACTCCCACTCAGCACCGGATCGCGGAACATCGCCAATCGAATCAACGGTGAGGCAACTCGCGCTTCGGCGAGCACGAAGAGGCCAACACCGAAGGCTGCCGCCACCAGCAGGGCCACATTGAGTGGACCGAAACTGCCGTGCCCAATCGTCATGGCCAGCGCATAAGCCGCAAGCATCAGCGCCAGCAGCAAAGTGCCCAGCGGGTCGAAGCCGGCGCGCTCGGGCTTCGGCGCTTGGCGATCGGCGGGCAGGTAACGATGCGCAAGCAGAAACGTCAGGATGCCCAACGGTACGCTAATCAGAAAGATCGCCTGCCAGCCGAGGCCGGCGATCAGCACGCCGCCGAGCGACGGCCCCAGCGCGGTGCCAATTGCAGACATCGTCCCGAGCAAGCCCATGGCGCTACCGGTTTTTGCCTTCGAAACCGTCTCGCCGACAAAGGCCATGGTCAGGGCCATCATGATGGCCGCGCCGAGGCCTTGCAGCGCCCGGGCGGCAATCAGCAGCCAGAGCGTGGGCGCGACGCTGCACAAGGCCGAGGCCAGTGTGAACAAGAAAATACCGGCCAGTAGCAGCCGTCGACGACCAGTGATGTCGCCGAGGCGTCCGACGCTGACGATCAGGGTGGTGATAGCGAGGAGGTAAGCGAGGACGATCCACTGGACTTCCTGGAAGGAGGCGTTGAACGCCTGTGCCAACGTCGGCAAACCGACATTGGCGATGCTGGTGCCGAGCGAGGACAGCAACATGGATAACGAAAGGCTGGCGAGCGCCCAGCGAACCGAGGGTACTCGTGGTGCGCTGCCGGCGACGGCCTCATCTCGTGCTGCACTGATTGGCTTCATCATGTTCCCTTTGTTTGGCGACGTCCGAAACGGAGTTGTCAGAAATCTACGCTGGCGCATAACATGGCGGAAGGCGCAGCATTTGCACTTAATTCGTGCGTCTAACGCCTTATCACCCTCACGCCGTACCAAGGGGCGATCCATGTCGACACCCGATCTCAACTTGCTGGTCACCCTTGATGTGCTGCTCGCAGAAGGCAGCGTCGCACGGGCTGCGAAGCGCTTGCGGCTGAGCCCGTCGGCGATGAGTCGGGCACTGGCGCGACTGCGTGAAACCACCGGCGATCCGCTGCTGGTCAGGGCCGGCCGCGGACTTGTGCCCACCCCGAGAGCACTGGAACTGCGCGAGCAGGTCAGTCAGTTGGTGCAGGATGCCGAGACGGTTCTGCGCCCGGCTGAAACACTCAACCTCCAACGGCTGGTCCGCACATTCACGCTGCGCACCAGTGAAGGTTTTGTGGAGAGTTTCGGCGCGCAGTTGATTGCACGCGTAGGCGAGCAAGCCCCCGGCGTACGGCTGCGGTTCGTGCAGAAGCCCGATAAAGACAGCACGCCGCTTCGCGATGGGAGCGTCGATCTGGAAACGGGGGTGGTGGGGAAGAATGAAGGCCCTGAGGTGCGTACGCAGGCACTGTTCAGGGACCGTTTCATTGGCGTTGTGCGAAAGGGACATCCGCTGAGCCAGGGCGAGATCACGCCCGCCCGTTACGCGGCGGGCAGGCACATTTACGTTTCCCGGCGGGGGCTCGACAAGGGTCCTATCGATGAGGCCCTGAAGTCGCTGGAACTTGCACGGGAAGTGGTGACTATCGTCGACGGCTTTTCGACCGCGGTGGCGCTCGCCCGGGCCAGCGACATGATCGCCAGCGTTCCGCAGCGGCACACCGAAAACCTGCGCGCCGGTATGCACAGTTTTGTGCTTCCACTCAGCCTGCCGACGTTCACTGTCTCAATGCTCTGGCATCCACGGCTGGATGCCGACCTGGCGCATCGCTGGTTGCGTGGGTGCCTTCGGGAGGTGTGTGCGCAACCCGGCAATGAGCGGGCATTGGACACGAGCGCAGTTGAAGAGGGGGCCTTTCTTGCACCAGCAGATACGAAAAAGCCCGCACAAGGCGGGCTTTGAAAATCGAGTAGGTGGCCGGCGCTGGTCCCCGGCTTACAAGGTTTATCAGGCCTCTCACAGAATTGCACGGGAACAAAAATATGCTCTTCTGCTTCACACGGCATAAGGGCTGGATCTCAGCGCGGAGATCTTTCTAACCGTGTACCCTTCGGAACGTCGCCCCACGTTTCCTTGCTATCCTCTTGCGCATCAGTCTGCGTCTTCACCTACAGTTTCAGGATAGCAAAAACTCTAAAGCGCAGGCCGGGCTTTTTTAGACCGATTGCGTTCAAGGAGGAGGGCGGCAGGATGGAAAAATGCTATCGCCAGCCGGAGATTTTTGGCGCCTTCGGCCCATGTGCATCGCTTGTGGCTGGGCGGATGGAAAGGTCAGCCCTTGGGGGTTTTACAGGCAACCTCCCGGGCGAAACGTTACGAAGGTTGGTACCGGCAAATAATCTATCCGGGATATTGGAGCCGTTCCACGGTCACTCGGGTAACCCGGCCAACCGTAGTCCATCGGCGAAGCGCGTGGAATCCTCGTGCCGTTGGATGGGTAGCCAGTCTTTCAGGTTGGAGATACGCAAAGAGGGATCCAGATCGCGAAGACGCTGCATCGCCAGCCGCGCTTTATCCATTCGTCCGCTGAGGGCATGACTGGCCGCCACCAAGGCCACCGGGGCGAGGAAACTGGGCAGGTTGCCCAGCGCCTTTTCCGCCCAGTCCGTCGTGAGATCGAAGCGCCCGGCAAAGAAATGCGCGAGCGCCATTCCGACCTGCATCCTGAACATTTCCGGATCCAGCGGACTCAAGCGAATGGCATGGGTAAGTTGCTCGATGGCGGCGTCTGTTTCACCGCGCAGCGTGCGCAGGATACCGCCCAGGTACCAGGCGGGGGCGAGGTTGGGGTTGAGCAGACGTGCCCTGTCGAGC
The DNA here is from genome assembly GCF_058782685.1 of Pseudomonas sp. FW306-02-D09B. Taxonomy (NCBI): domain Bacteria; kingdom Pseudomonadati; phylum Pseudomonadota; class Gammaproteobacteria; order Pseudomonadales; family Pseudomonadaceae; genus Pseudomonas; species Pseudomonas sp. FW306-02-D09B. Next base: position 63,401 of record NZ_JBYSXY010000008.1, on the reverse strand, counting down.
AATGCAATGCCGCCGTCAACATCGCCGGTGAGATGGCTTAATGCATGTCCGCCTCGCGTCAACGCGACTGCATCATCCCGGCCAAGCGTCACCGCCAAACGCGCAAGCCGTACGCCCTCAGCGATCTCTTGCGTACGATCGGTCATCCAGCCATTCAGCTTGCGCCAGAAGTGACACCAGGCTGCCATGCCATAGGCCGATGCAAATTCCGGATCGAGCTCGATGGCCTTGTAGAACAACGGCAGCGCCTGGTCGAGGGCTTCCCGGGTGCCGTTGTGCAGTTTTGCCATTCCGCGCAGGTAGTAGTCGTAGGCGTCCAGGCTTTCCGTCGGTTTGCGTTTGGCACGTTCGATTTCTGCCCGTTCGAGCTGCGGTGCGATGGCTCCGACGACGCTTTCGGCGATTTGATCCTGCAGCTCGAAGATGTCGTTGAGCGTGCCTTCGAAGCGCTCCGCCCAGATATGTGTCCCGCTCGTCGCGTCGATGAGCTGCCCGGTGATGCGTACCTTGTTCCCGCACTTGCGCACGCTGCCTTCCAGCACGTAGCGAACGCCCAGCTCCTGGCTGACGCCCTTGGCGTCCACCGTCCGGCCCTTGTAGGTGAAGCTCGAATTGCGCGCGATGACGAACAGCCAGCGGATACGCGACAGGGCAGCGATGATGTCTTCGACGATGCCGTCAGCGAAATATTCCTGCTCCGGATCGCCGCTCAAGTTCTGGAAGGGCAAGACGGTAATCGAAGGTTTGTCCGGGAGGACGAGCGAGGAGGAGGGCGTTTCCTTCGGGTCTGTATGCGCGCGTTCGTCGATGACAGGCTGGTCAGGCTGTTGCGCTTCGCCGATTCCGCCGACCTTGATCTGGCCGACAAAGCGGTAGCCCTTGCGGGCGACGGTGCGCACCAGGCGCTGCTCCTCCCCCGTATCGCCAATGGCCTTGCGCACCGCATTGATGTGACTGGTGATCGTCGATTCCGAGACGATCCGGCCACTCCACACCGCCTTGAGCAGGTCGTCTTTGCTGACGACACGATCAGGGTTGTTGACGAACAGCAGCAATAGATCGAAAACCTGCGGTCCGACGGCCACGGTTTGCCCGCGCAAGGTGAGTTCCCGGCGCTCCTCATCGAGCACGTAGTCTTCAAATACGAATGGCAAAGTGCGGTTCCCCTGGCGAAGCGCCCTCAACTCCGTGTCCCGGGCGACTGGCGATTAGTATTTGATTTGATGATACGGCAGCGCTAAACCCGCCGCACCGTCCGTGGCAGAGACGGCGGCGGACAGCGGCGTCTTTGGACGTAAAACCAAGCATTCGTGGAGGGAAACCCATAGCAGGCACAAGGACTAAGTTCACGCGCGCAGGCAATCTCCCCTTACACCGACGCAATGGTTGCAGTCGATACGTGGAGAAAGCCCATGAAGATCGTCGTCATCGGAGGCACCGGCCTCATCGGATCGAAACTTGTGAAGAACCTCCGCGAGCGCGGCCATGACGTGCTCGCTGCCAGCCCCAGCACGGGCGTAAACAGCATCACTCGCGAGGGCCTGGCCCAAGCGATGGATGGTGCCGACATCGTCGTCGACGTGGCGAACGCGCCGTCGTGGGAGGACCAGGCCGTCCTCGAGTTTTTCGAAACGTCGAGCCGTAACCTGCTGGCCGCCGAAGCGGCTGCCGGGGTTCGCCATCACGTTGCGCTGTCGATTGTCGGGAGCGAACGGCTTCCCGAGAACGGCTATTTCCGGGCCAAGGTCGCGCAGGAAAACCTCATCAAGGCATCCGGCATTCCTTACTCTATTTTGCGTGCCACGCAATTCTTCGAATTTGTCGGCGGCATTGCCCAGTCGTTTACCGTCGGCGAAGAGCTTTGCGTTTCGCCGGCGCTGATCCAGCCGATGGCGTCCGACGACGTAGTGGCGGCACTTACCGACGTCGTGCTTGCAGCGCCGGTCAATGGCACGGTCGAAGTCGCGGGGCCCGAGGCTATGCCGCTCGACGAGTTGATCAGGCGTTTTCTGCGGGCCACTCAGGACACTCGCCAGGTCGTACCGGACGTACACGCACGCTACTACGGAGCCGTGCTTGACGATCGATCGCTGACCCCCGGCAAGAACCCGCGCCTGGGCGCGATCCGTTTCGAAGACTGGCTCAGCCAGTCAACGGCCGAAGCGGGCCGCTGAGGTCTCCAGGGACAACTCACGAAGGCGCCGCCCCGGTAGTGGGGCGCGCCGTCATAACCCCTGCACACGAAGGAGTATTGCCATGGTTGCCCGATTTCTCTTAGCCGCTGCTTTCGCAGCACTGTCGATCAGCGCAGCGTCGGCCGCTGAGCCGCCTGATGCCAAGGTGACAGTCGTGTTTGACCGTCCCATTCCCAACATCCCTGGCAAGAGCATGAAGGGTGTGGTCGTCGAGTATGGGCCGGGCGCCGCGTCGCCGTCCCACACCCATCCGAAAACGGCCTTCATCTATGCAACGGTCCTGGAGGGCGCGTTTCGTATCAAAGTCAAAGGCCAGCCGGAAAAGATCTACCACGTCGGCGAAAACTTCGTAGAGGAACCGGGTTCCGTGCACGAAGTCAGCGCCAACGCCAGCAACACCGAACCTGCACGCCTTTTGGCCGTGTTCGTCCTCGACAGCGACGAAAAGACACTCGTCACACCTATCAAAAAGTGAGCCGATCAACGCGCTCATAAATGCTCGACAGCCGGGCGGCAGGCCACTGTCGCCCTGGGGGTTGCTGTAGTGCATGGCATTGAACAGGAAATGAAAAAATGAACTCGCTCCAGGACCAGGCCGCCATTGCCACCGGGGCAATCGCCGGACCCACCGTCGTAGTGGCGCGGCGAAGCACGCGCAAGACAATCGGCATACTGCTGTGCGTCGGCGCGGTGGTGGTCGTGGCTGCCTGGGGGATCATGGCTGTTTCGAGCGGCACGACCTCGACCGATAACGCCTATGTTCGCGGTGACGTGACCTCACTCGCCGCAAAGGTGGCCGGCTATGTCACTGCGGTAGAGGTCGTGGACAACCAGACCGTTCGGGCGGGTGACGTCCTGTTTCGTATAGATGACCGGGACTTTCGCGCAAAGCTTGCGCAAGCAGAGGCTAATATCAGCGCGGCAAAGGCTCGCCTGACCCATGTCGATGCGCAGACCCAGCTTCAGCGCGCGTTGATTCGGCAGGCCGAAGCTCAAAGACGTTCAGCCAGCGCCGACATGGATCTGGCAACCAAGACCCACGATCGCAGTCGCAAACTGATCGCCAGCAACGCGGTGAGCCAGGCCTTGTTCGATGAAACCGGCACGGCGCGTTCCAGAGCCGAGGCGTCGGTATCGGCCGCTTCGGCAACGGTGGAGGCGCAACAGCAACACATTGCCGTCTATGTGGCCGAGCGAGAGGCTGCCGTGGCGGCCGTGTCGCAAGCACAGGCTGCGCGCGATCTCGCCCAGATCGATCTTGACTACACCGTGGTACGCGCGCCAGTGGATGGCGTCGTCGGTAACCGCCAGGTTCGTGTCGGCCGGCTCGTGACGCCGGGCGTTTCCCTGCTCGATATCGTGCCGGTCAATGATGTGTGGGTCGTGGCCAATTTCAAGGAAACCCAGCTCGAACATATCCGTCCCGGACAGCGCGTGCGCATCACGGTCGATGGTTACCCCAACACAGCACTTGAAGGCGTGGTCGACAGCTTTGCGCCGGGGAGTGGGGCGGCGTTCAGCTTGCTGCCGCCTGACAACGCAACCGGAAACTTTGTCCGTGTCGTGCAGCGGGTTCCGGTCAAGATCCGGCTGGCCGACAATCCGCTGCCGGGGCGCATCGTGCCAGGTCTGTCCGCGCGGGTGGAGGTGACGCAAGGGGGCGGCTCATGAACACCTTTGCCAGCGCAACGCCGAGCGGCGCCAAGGCTACGACTGGCGTCCTGCTCATCGTGGGCGTCGTGCTGGCCACACTGACGGAAGCGATCGCCGGCACCGTTCTATCAATCGGGCGCGGCGATATCATCGGCGACACCTATGCAACACCTGATGAAATCGCCTGGCTGGATGTCGGCTACACCACGCTCAAGCTGATCGGGTTCATCATGGCCGCATGGCTGATGCAGCGTTTTTCTGCGCGTAACCTGATCATCGGCTCAACCCTGGCCATGGGCCTGGCGTGCTGCATGGCCGCCATCATCGCTCGACTGGACCTGCTGATCGCGCTTCGGATCATTCAAGGCTTCGCCGGTGGCACCCTGCTGGCGGCGGGCCAGGCGATGATTTTTCGTGCCTGGCCGCGAGCCTTTCAGCCGATACTTCAAGCCCTGTTTGCCATGGGCTCGGTGGTTGCGCCAGCGACTATTGCCCCGGCCCTTCAAGGGTGGTTGATCGACAGTCAGTCCTGGACCTGGATTTTCTTCAGCGTGGTACCGCTGGCCCTGGCGGCGACGGGTCTTTTGCTCATTGCAGACGGCCCATCGCCTGCCCAAGTCCGGCAGCGCCCCTTCGACTGGCTCGGCTTCTCCCTGATCTCGGCCACCTTGTTCTGTTTCACCTACGTGCTCAGCCAAGGCAGTCGATGGGACTGGTTCGAGGAACCTCGGATCCTGATGCTGACAATGATCGGCACCGCCGCGCTGCTGGCATTTTTCGGCCAACAAGCGTTGGCCAAAGGCCTGGGGGTATTCGATTTCACGGTGTTCAAATCGAGTGATTTTACCTTTGCCTTTATCGTCAGCTTTGTCGCTGGCGCCGCCTTGTTCGGCAGCGCATTTCTGATTCCGGCATTCGCCCTGTCGGTGCTGGCGTTCACCCCGACCGACGCCGGCTTGCTCCTGCTGCCCAGTGGCGGTTTGTTTGTCGGCTCGCTGCTCATCGCTGCCTTTTTTATCAAAGTGCGCCGCGCTCCACCGGTTGCGACAGTGCCCTTTGGCATCCTGCTGATCATGGGGGCGATGTGGATGCTGTCCGGCTCCACCAGCGACAGCGGCGCCGGTGACATGATGGCGGCTATCCTGTTGCGCGGCCTGGGCCTTGGCTTCCTGTTTCTGTCAATTACGCTGATCGCCTTCAGCGACCTCAACAGCCGCAACCTCGCTTTCGGCATCGGGCTGTTCAATACCGGGCGTCAATTGGGTGGCTTAATGGGCGTCGCCGGAATCCAGACCCTGATTGACCATCACATCGTCATCAATGTCGCGGCTCTCGGCGCCAACGTCACCCCGGGGGGAAGCGCGCTCATCGAACGACTGACGGCCACCACGGCGATGTTGGCGGGAAAGGGGATGGATCAAGTGGCCGCTGGCAGGGCAGCGACGAGCCTCTTGGGCAAGGTCGTGTCAGGTCAGGCCACGGTGATTGCCTTCGACACCGCGTTCTACGCCGTGGCCCTGCTGTTTGTCGTCGCCGCGCCCATACTGATCGGCATCAAGATCGGCCTGGTGCGATACGCGAAAGCGCGAGCTGTCGCGTGAGACAGCCCACACCAACCGAACCCCTGAAACGTCAGCAACAGATACTGTCTGCCAATCTCCTGGCCTGCTGAGTGGCGGCCTCACGCGCGCTGCGATCAACGTCTTCGCCCAGGATGGTTTTCTCGACAATCACCGAATGCACATCCGTCACGCCGACAAATTTCAGCCAGGCTTCAACATAGGGCTTCTGAAAGTCGAAGCGCGTTGCCGGTGTGTTCGACTGCGCCGAAAAATCCAGGCCGCGGGCGTACATCACCACGGCGGTTTTGTTGAACAGCATGCCTTCCAGGCCGCGCTCGGCGTCAACGCTGAACAGGATGTCTTTCTGTGACACCAGGTCGATGAAGTGCTTGAGCTTGTACGGGATGCTGAAATTCCACAGCGGTACGGACATCACCAGCACATCCGAGCGATGCAGGTGACTTGCCAACGCTTTCAACGTGTTCCAGGCGTCTTGTTGTGCCGGGGTCAAAGGGGTGCCATTGAGCCCGGCGTATTTGGCCTCCATGGCCAGATCATCGAATTCCGGTAACGCCATGTTCCAAAGGTCGAGTGTGATGATTTCTGTGTCTGGGGCGTGTTCTTGGTAACGCGCAATGAAGCTGCGGGCGACTTCAAGGGAGGCCGAGCGCTGCTTGCGCGGAGAACATTCAATGTGCAGAAGAGTCGTCATGGTGCGCCTCGAGTGGTGGTGGGTAGGGCAGTGGGCGCATTGCAACATAGTTGGATTTGAAATATAAATCGTAAATTAATACGCCATTGATCACGAATAAAACTATGTTCGATACGCTGCTGCTCAAGACATTTGTCACTGTCGTCGATGAACAAGGCTTCAGCCGTGCCGCCCAGAAGCTGCACCTCACTCAGTCTGCGGTCAGTGGCCACATGCGGCGATTGGAAGAGCAGATTGGTAAACCGCTGTTGACGCGCACCACCCGCTCCCAGCAATTGACTCCCGATGGCGAACGCCTGGTCTCTTATGCGCGCACGATCCTTGTGCTGAACCGTGATGCCTGGGCAGAACTGACGCGCACGCCGTTTCACGGACGGCTGCGGATCGGGGCGTCCGAGGATTTTGTCGAATCGCGGTTATTGCGCACTGTTCAGGATTTCGCGGCGCAGTACCCGGGCCTGGAGATCGACGTGCAGGTGGGCATTCCAGGCACGTTGCTGAGCCTGATGAAGCAAGGCCATCTGGAACTGGTCATCGGTTCTCTATGCGAAACCAGCGAAGCCGGGCTGCTGCTCTGGCAAGAACCGCTGGTGTGGGCTTGGCCAGCGCAACCCGTCACCCAATTACCGACGCCGTTGCCGCTGGCCCTGTTCCCCGAGCCGTGCCCTTATCGAGAGGCAGCACTGACGCGGCTGGCCCAGGCGGGGATCGCTCAACGCACGGCAATGTCATGCAGCAGCGCTACCGGGTTGCGGGCGGCGGCGCTTGCAGGCTTCGCGGTCGCGCCCGTGCCTCTCAGCCAGTTGGGGCAAGGACTGGTGGCTCTTGGGGCCGAACAAGGGTTACCGGATTTGCCGGATGTGCAATTTCGGTTGTTCATCTCTCCTGAAGCGGATCAGGCGATTGCGGCAGCGGTCACTCAGCTCATTGTGGAGTATTGCTCTACGCGCAGGGCTTGAGCGTCTTTATGAAGGGGCGTTTTCGACTCAAAGCGGTCACCTCCGCGTTCCAGTATTACTATGCCGATGCTCGGACTGTTTATAGGTAGGTTGATCTATGGCCAGAAGCGTTAGGCTTCAAAAAAAGCTTCATACACGGCATCTGATGGAGACAGCTGAAGAGGTGGTACTTGATGATAGCCTTGTTAGAAAACTATGGGCGCTCAACCAAGGTGACAGATTACAGTTGAATTCAGCCTCCTTCAGTTCTGGAGCTGTTCAAAAGCACCGCTTGGAATACGTGATAACGAGAGGCCCTGTTTCTGGACATTGGCTGTACAAAAAATTTGACCCAGAAGAACTTGTATTATTTTTTACGGCAAAAGACTTTGACGGCATTTGCCATGGCTGGACTCTGTTTGACGAGTGACAACCTCTGTTTTAGATCTCTGAAAGGCGGCTTTGGGTTGTGGATTCAACCGGTGGACGCAACAGGCAGTAACCGGCCAGAAGCAGTCGACGGACAGACCTATAGTAAATAGGTAGCGTCAACCTGCTGAACTGAACTTCACCGCAGTTGAGCATGGCGATATCCATATCACGTCTATCCTTGGATTAACCGTACTCTTGTTTTCGCTAGACAGTCAAAAACTAATTTTTAGCCTGCCGGCTATCTTGATCGTTAGGTATCTCACACATGATTCTTACAAATATTTTTTACCGAACATTTTTTATCAAGGCAGAGCAGTACGGGACGGCCTTCACCATCGAGGTTGACGGCGCAGAATACCTGGTGACAGCCCGGCACTTGCTAAGCTCGAGCGATAGCGAGCCTGTCATTCGAATCTTTCGCGAAAATGTATGGCTAGAAGTTAAAACAAGGTTAGTTGGTCATGGGCGCGGTGAGGTTGACGTCTCAGTCCTACAAATAAGTACCCGGCTTACAGATGTAAAGTTTGGTGTCACCCCGTCCATAGGCGAAATTGTGCTGGGTCAAGATGTCTACTTTTTAGGCTTTCCATACAAAATGTGGAGTGACATAGGAAGCCTAATGGATGGCTTACCATGTCCGTTCGCGAAGAAAGGGACTCTCTCGTCTATCAGCGTTACTAAGCCGCAAGTGATGTACGTCGATGCAATCAACAACGAAGGATTTTCAGGCGGTCCGCTGTTCTTCTATCCGGCAGGAAAGCCAAACGAGCTTCGTATTGCTGGTGTCGTTTCTAAGTTCCGCGTAGAGCACGAGGCGGTGCTTGATGAAGAAGGAAACCCAACCCAAATGACAGTGCCGTACAACACCGGATTTCTAGTTGCGTACAGCATTAACCATGTTCTCGATATCATTCGTCCGCAACCAGGCGTCTAACACCCGCTTTAAGGTCGTTCGCTTCGTTCACTCATGACGGGCTGAAGCCCGCTCCTTAATCTGAATGTGAAGGATGTCTGCAAAGGGTCGTTTGCGGCCGTCTATAACGTATCCGATGAAAAATAAAACTGTCCCCTTTTCATTTGTGCCGGTTTTGTTCGTCCATTCATCGTGAAATATTACAGTTTTTTTGAGTGCTGCCGATAATGATTTACTGGCCAGTTATTCAGGAATGGCTAATAACAGGGAGGACGTTATCTTGGTCGTTTCAATAAACTCAAATACACTTTCGGGCTTGCAGGTTTCCAATGTGACGGTGAGCCAAAATGAATCGCTAACTAAAAGTCAGGCGTCAACTGAAAGCGCTGCTGTTGACAGTCGGAAAGATACCAGTAGCCTTTCTTCACTCTCTCTGCAGTTGAGTGAGAGTGCCGCGGGTGCGGCGGTAAGGGACTCGAGTTTGAGCAGGAAAGAGCTTGGCATGAAAGCGAGTGAGCTTTTGAGCAAGATTTCCGGTGATGGTTATTTTGCCAACAAAAAAGCCAATGATGCTGAAGTGCCTGGCACTCAGAACCCTGAGTTGTTGGTACGTGCGAAAAATGCAACGCAATTTGTAAATGACAGTGGTAAAAACCCATTTGCGGGCATGTCGAGCGATCAGCTCTCATTGATTATCTATGATGACAGTGGGAATTTTACGACTAATGAGCGCCGCGCGGCGTGGAGTGAGTCATCCGATCAGGAATATGCCTGGCGGCAGAAGGTTGTTGCCAATTCGATCGCGGAATATAACGGAACCGGGAAACTGACGAAATTCTTTACTGCAGCACTTGAACACTACAAGGATTTACCCGCTATTGAGCAGGCACAATACCCTAATAGTTATGAGGCGAAGTTGCAGGGTTGGATAGCACTCGATTTCAACTACAAGACCAATTCCGTTGAAGGTAAGGGCAGTGCTCAGGACGTGATGGACAAGGTCTTGAATCTCGACAAGCAGACGTTTGATGACGCTGGTGCAGATGCGGCTTGAGTGCGGCACGCACCCATGATTGAGCCTGTCCAAACAAATGTATGGTCAGCCCGTCTCCTGCAACCCCATCGGCTGTATCCGGTAAAACTGGCTTGCGCTAATGTATCCGGGTTCGTTGTGAGCGCTGCCTCAGCGGCGCTCGGCCCTCGATGAGTAGCCACTCCCGACTGTCCTAAAAAAGCCCTCAGCCTCTTAAGCTGATTTTTTTGACAGGTTTTCAGTCGGGCCGTTTACTGTCATCAGTCAGTGACGTCGCAAAACCGGATTCGCTGCTGCCATGACGATCAACTGAACGGCGATGTACTGACAGGCTGGCTTGAAACGGATGTCCGACGGCGCTCGGGCAAAAACCTCTGCGGTCCGGCTCGCTTCCCGGCGAATCAAGTTGTAGGGCAACAACAAGCCCCAGACCTCCTGATAAAAAACGAAAAGGGGACACCCATTATTGCTGGAGGTCCCGTCCTGAAAAATGTTTACACCTGTTTCAGGACTAGACATTTCGAATATATTTTTTTGGAGAAGACATGTTCAGTCACATTCAGATTGGCGCTCGTGACCTCGCTACCATGATCACTTTCTACGATGCGGTTCTCACGACCTTGGGGTTGGTGCGTATGCCTGATGAAGATGACGATGGCCCTGCTGGAGCAGGCTGGCGGCTCCCAGGAAGAAAATGGCCACAATTTTTCGTTCAGTTGCCCTTTAACGGATTACCGGCTACGTGGGGGAACGGCACACAAGTCAGCTTTGCAGCCCACTCACAAAAACAGGTGCAAGCTGCCTGGGAAGCCGCGATGGCGATGGGCGGCAAGGACGAAGGAGCGCCGGGCTTACGGCCACAGTATTCGGAAGACTACTTTGGCGCGTATTGCCGCGATCCCGAGGGTAACAAACTGTGCTTTGTCCATGCAGACAATATGGTGTGATACACCAACGCCCTAAGCGCTGGATCAACAAGACGTATTGCCCGGACGGGGCGAACGTTTCGCCCGCGCAGCGGAGGCAGGAAGAGTTTCCCCGGCCGTGATTACCAGCATCATTGCGTTGGTCCTGCTGGTTTGGGCAACCTATGCTTCGGCGGGCCCCTTCGTGTGGGTCGGCACTGAACCGAAAATGGGCGTCCCCTTTTTGCTATTTGGCGAGCATTCTCGCCTAAATGGGTGTCCGGTTTCATTAGACCACTACAATTCGCCTCCTTAATGCGTCGACATCACTGCCGGCCTGACCGGAAGCTCGGAGTATTGTGGGTGCTGTTTCACGAAGGTTCGAACCGACTGTTCCTGCCTGTCCGCCACACACACGGCAATGCTGGGGTGGTCGACCGTACAGGTTGCTAGTGCAAGAATGCCGCAGTTCTTGACGCCATAGATGGCTGCTGGGTGCGCAGCGAGTGGGCAGCCGTACGTCATCTCGCCCAAGTAATTGAGTTGGCCATTCGTCACGGTAAAGCGCAGGGGTTTTGAGTAGGGCCCCATGAGGCCGCGACGCGAGCCAAGGTCACTCACCTCATAGGTGCCTGCGGGCAGCCATGCCGAGTAATAATCCTTAGGGGCCCAGCCGTAGGTTTTGCCGGTATTCACGTCGCGAAAGCTGATCCAGGTGCCATAGGGGCCGCCCTCGATCAGTGCACCCAGGACGAGGCCTGCGTTTTCTGCGGAATAGACTTTTGAGTCCAGGGCCATTTCGGGCGGCAATGCCGAGCAGGCACTCACTAAGGCTGTGACTCCAATCACAAACAGCTGACTTATCTTGTGCATTCAATCCTCGGTCCATCGAAACAAAATGTGGCTTTCCTATTATGATGCAGTACTTCTCAACTCAAGCGTTAAGGATGACACCCCTCTATGAGTAGTTTTTTTACGGGTCGTGTATTGGGTGCCGTGGCTTTCGCATTGATCTTGAGCGGCTGCAGTGTATCGGGCAGTTACCCGGACGCAACCGAGCTAGACGCCGCCAAGCTACGTTTTATCAGCGACATGAGTAGTGCCACTTTGAGCGTGCTCGATGAGCAGCACTGCGGTGGGCAAACCACGGGCATCCTCAATAACTTGTTCCTCGCCAATACTCGCAGGCGAGTGGACATGTCGATGCCACCGGTCTCTGATAAAACGCCTTATCTGGAAATCCGGCTGTCCCCGAATAAAGAGCTGCTGCTGCATTTGAATACCCAAGGGACAGGCTCGGTGTGTGGCATGGCCTTCACCTTCACGCCGCAAAGTGGCGCTGAATACGAGTTGACGTTCAATCGCGCCGGCAGTCAGTGCATGACAATGCTTAAACGTCTGCACCAGGTGCAGGGCCAAGTGGCGCGCTCACCAGTCCCGCTGGTGAATAAAGGAATACCAAGCTGCATGGGCGCTAACGCCCTGTTCCCTGTGCCCGCAAAAGGCCTGCCGGCCACCCCGGAACGTGACGGATTGATTGAGCAGATTGTCTCGCAGAGTATCATCACGGAGATGAAACCCGGGGCCACTTCTCTAAGCGAGAGCGCCCAGGTCGAGGCCGTCGATCTGGTGGTCAACAAGCGCAAACAGCAGATGAACCTTGATCTGCCGGATGCCTATTGGGTCCAATATCGACAGAACGTCTCGACTTACCTGGTTCAAACGCAAGGGATAAAGGCCAACGCGTTTGATCAGTACAAAGTTGAGTACCGCACGCGCCTCTCCCGATTGGATACGCCCTCCATCAAGGCGCTGGTGCCTGATACTCAAGCAACTGACGTCACCCAGGCGCTGGCCACTAACGGTGCCATGTTGCAGTACTACCACCGGCTCAATGAACAGCTGCAAAAGGAGGTGATGGCGAATAACTGGGCGCGCATGGCCGAATTGGACAAGCGTTATGGAGTGTGCGAACGATACGCACAGTGCTGGCAGAATTGATGATTGAAAGTGGAATGGAATATCTATGGAGAACGCATGTAAATCCGTCACGCCCTTGTCTTGATCCACCTGGCCGCCGTGTTGCTGTTTTGGCAATACGCGACGCCAGTTGAACACGCGTATGAGCGTGGACGGTGACGTAGTTGACCAGTGATTAGTGATTCAAGGACGCCACGGATGCACATACCCCCCCGCCCTTCAGAGCAGCAGGTAGGTTCTTGCGAAGCTCCTCGCGGGTATCAGACTTGGCTGAATTGATATCGTTCTTCCCCTTCACACACTCGATCACCCCCCTCAGTTTGAAAGGAGGATCAGTTCGGCAGTCGGTGTCGGTTTGGGTCTCATCCATTTTTTTTTTGGGGGGGGGGGGGGATGGTTCAGATGTGGGATGGGCTTGCCTGGTCCTTGGCAAACTGCGATTCAAGGATGCACGAAAAGGGGATTGGGCAGTGAAGATTCGTCGATCTCTTGAAAAAAGGATGAAAGCTATAGAGACCTCAGGTCGAGGGCGCTTTCATGAGGGTGCTGAAGAGGGGGAGGTATTACTTTCTACTAATCTAGAAGATGGCAGGCTAGATGTATATGTGGATGGTTTTTCCTTTGGGAAAAATGAAATCGTGGATAAAATATTGTTTGCTGACATTTCTAGCATTAACAGCCACCTGAAGGTAGAGTTGTTTTTGAACGCTGGGCGCTCAGGGGATTTGGATTTTTATGTTCCTTTAGATATAGAATATGGCTCATCTCATTTGTCGCTTTCTCTACCGTTCTTGACTTACTCTAATGTTATGAATATTTTGGTTGGTCTTAGAGAGGACTGGATGAAACAATCCTCTTCTAATGGATAGTTGCTGCAAAAAGGTCGTGTGATCGGGGCTGTAGATGATATTCCGGCAGTATCACCACTTGCTCGGGATGGTTTGCGCGAAGACTTAGCGGCACGAACTGGTATTCCTCAAGATCTAGACATTAAAAGGGGAAGGATTTATTTATTGATAAACGATTTAGTCGTTGAAAATAAATCTGTCCGCTTTTTGGTCCGTTTTTTTTGTGTTTTTTTTAGATGGTGGAGAGCTTGATGCGTAATGCTGAATCCAAAGCATTGAAGTCATTATATGATTTGGCCAGTCCGGGCAAACGCCTGACCGGATATTTTATTGATCTGTCTATTGTGTTTGTTCTGATGTTTTTGAAAGGGTTGATTGGTTATAAACTCATGGCGAGTAGCTCCTACAGCGTCGCGCTTTTTTACAGCGTGATAAATAATATTCTGCTGGTTCTCGCGATCAGCTATTTTCTGTTTTGTGATGCTCTACCGAACGGCCAGAGTGTGGGTAAACGGTTGTTGAAGATGTCCGTAGTAGGATTTCCTGTGAATACGAAGTGCACGATTTTTCAGTCGCTTTTACGAAACGTTCCGAAAGTGATATTTAGTATTTTAGACGCAGTCTTTGTGTTTTTCGGGTTTAGGCGACGTCTCGGCGATATGCTTGCCATGACCATGGTGGTCAATGTCAAATAAATTGATTTCGGTATGGCTATGATGAGAGAAGGGGGCGGATTTATTTATGGATAACCGAGTTTTGTCTGTCTAGTCCTGAAATAGGTTTACACCTGTTTCACTTCAACGTCCGGTTGCAGCTCTTCCTGTTTCTGCAACTCTGGCGAAGTCACCCCGGATGATGACTGCTGAAGTGGCAAACGTTGCGCAGCCTCTGCGGTCGACTCATCGATAGGTGGCGTAGTCATTTGATCGTAACAACGACCTTGCCCTTGGCTCGTCCCTGCTCGACGTACTTCAATGCCTCTGCCGTAGATTCAAAGGGGAAGGAGCGGTCAACTACAGGTTTGATGATTCCGGCCTCAATGAGCGCGGTGATTTGTTGCAGTTGGGCGCCATTTGCGCGCATGAATACGAACGCGTAGCTGACGTCCTGCTTGCGTGCCTTGCGCCGAATACCGAGGCTCAGCAGGCGCATGACTTGCTGCAATGGCCAGGACAACCCTTGCTCCTGCGCGAACTGCGCAGTGGGTGGCCCTGAGATGGAAATGAGCTGGCCACCGGGCTTGAGGACCTTGAGTGACTTCTCCAGTACGTCTGCGCCGAGGCTGTTCAACACCACGTCGTAGTCGTGCAAGACACTGTCGAAGTTCTGCTGTGTGTAGTCGATCACCAGGTCGGCCCCCAGCGCCTTCACCCATTCGACATTCGCGGTGCTGGTGGTGGTCGCGACAAAGGCGCCGAGGTGTTTGGCAAGTTGGATGGCGAGGGTTCCGACACCGCCGGAGCCGGCGTGGATCAGCACTTTCTGGCCCTTTTTCAGTTGGGCGGTTTCGACCAGTACTTGCCAGGCGGTCAGTGCGACCAAGGGGATGGAAGCGGCTTGTGCCATGTTGGTATTGGCAGGTTTCAGGGCGATCGCGTTTTCGTTCACGGCGATCAATTGAGCGAACGTCCCGATCCGCGCTTCGGGCGGGCGAGCGTAGACTTCATCTCCCGGTTTGAAGCGTTTCACGTGCGAGCCAACTTCAACCACGACGCCCGCCAGGTCATTGCCCAGTACCAGCGGAAATGAATAGGGCAGGATCAGTTTGAATTCGCCTTTGCTGATCTTCGAATCCAGCTGGTTGACGCTGCTGGCGTGTACCTCAATCAAGACGTCGTGGGCGTCCACCGCGGGGGCGGGCACTTCGCCAATGCGCCCGGTGTTCTTGCCATAGCGATCAATTAAAAATGCCTTCATCGTTGTGCGGCTCTTGTCGGTTGGAATGAGGGTGGGCGGAGCGTTTGCGGCGTTGTTGCGCCGCGTTATCAGGCATCAAGGAACGCCAGTGCCTTGGTCACAAAGTCAGCGTAGTGCTGGAAAATACCGCCGTGCCCGGCATCTTCATAAATGACCAGTTGTGCGTTGGGAATGCGGTTGGCAAGCTCAATCGAGTTAACGCTGGGCACCATGATGTCGTTGTCGCCGTTGACGATCAGCGTCGGCATCCACAAGCGGCCGAGGTTTTGGGGCGCCTGTTTGCCCCACGCGGTGATGGCTTTCAACTGCCGCAGGAAAGCGCTGGGCGTCGGGCCTTTGTCGCGATTTTTTTTACGTTCTTTCAAGCGTTGCAAATACTGCGATGCGGCTCGACGGCCATTGGTCGTCGACGTGAAGAACAGGTAGAACTTGGGATCCCGCAAGGTCAGCAAGCCCTTGATCATCAATGGCCACGTCACCGAACCGACCTTGTCGATACCGGTGCCGCCGGCCGGCCCGGTGCCGGCGAGAATCAATCGGCGCACCAATTCGGGTGCCTTCAGGGCGATGTCCTGGGCGACGAAGCCGCCGAGTGAAAAACCCAGCACGTCGACGGTCTCGAACCCCAGCGCACGTATCAGCTGGATGGCATCGTCAGCCATTTCGCCGACCGTCAGTGGCGCGGTTCCACCAGAGCCGCCGATGCCGCGATAGTCGGTGGCAATGATGCGCCGTGTTTGTGCCAGGCCATCGATGATCCCGGGGTCGAAGTTGTCCAGCACCGCGCCCCAATGGTTGAACAGTACGAGGGGCACGTCGGTCGTGGGGCCGATATCGCGATAGGCGAAGGGAATGCCGTTGACCGTGATCGACTGGTTCGCCGCGTTGATGAACGACGTCTGCGAGCCAGCGGGGGTATTTGTCTTCGTTGGATTCATTTCTACTCCGAACAGCGGGCCGGATTCGATGCAGCGTCTGGCACGCCTGCATCGAATCCGGCGCGAATGCTCGCTACCAGAAGATCACTGTTGAGTGTGGTAGCGCTGGGCAACCGCAGACTGGCGGATTTGCCCCAGCAGACCCTGACGTGCGATTTGCAGGTCATCCCAGCGTTCAGCTTCTTGCAGCGGCGGGATCGTCACCGGTTCGCGACGATCGAAGCCGACCAGTGCGGCATCCACCAGATCGTCCACTTCCATGATTTCGTTCAAGGTGTTGATGTCGACGCCGGAGCGATCCCAGATTTCCGTGCGGGTGGCCGCCGGCAGCACGGCCTGCACGTAGACGCCCTGAGGCGAAAGTTCCAGGCTCAGGCCTTGGGAAAGGAATAGCACAAAGGCCTTGGTCGCACCGTAGACCGACATGCCGAACTCCGGCGCAAGACCCACCACCGAACCGATGTTGATGATCGCACCGTCGCCTGCTTTGGCCAGGCGTGGGGCGATGGCGCTGGCGAGCCGCACCAGCGCTGTGGTGTTGAGGGCGACCAGTTGCGCAACGCTGTCGGTGCTTTGGTCGATGAAGTTGCCGGACAGCGCGGCGCCGGCGTTATTGACGAGGATGCCGATACGGGCGTCGTCGCGCAGGCGGGACTCAACGGTTGTCAGCTCGCTGAGCTGGGTCAGATCCGCCGGAATCACATCGACGGCGACGCCGTGTTCGCTGCGCAATCGGGCTGCAAGTGCGTCCAGGCGTGCCTGGTCGCGGGCGACTATTACCAGGTCGTGACCGCGTTGAGCGAAGCGTTCGGCGTAGACGGCGCCAATGCCGGTGGAAGCGCCAGTGATGAGAACAGTAGGGCGAGTGCTCATGGGGTCATCTCTCTTTCAGTGTGTGTGAAAACAGAAAACGCGGTCATTGATTGCTCAGCTCGCGGTGGCGCTCGATTCAGCCAACGTCGGGTAGTCGATGTAGCCTGCCGAGCCGCCGCCATAGAGGGTGGCGGGATTGAAAGCGGACAACGGCGCGCCGCGCTTGAGGCGTTCCACCAGATCCGGGTTGCCAATGAACGGGCGACCGAACGCGATCAGATCGGCCTGGTCTTCGGCGAGCCGCGAAGTCGCCAGGTCCAGGTCATAGCCGTTGTTGGCGATGTAGGTGTTTTTGAAGCGCTGGCGCAGGGCGCCGAAATCGAATGGCGCCACGTCACGCGGGCCACCGGTCGCGCCTTCGACCACGTGCAGATAAACGACGCCGAGGGCGTCGAGTTGATCAACGACGTAATCGAATTGCGCCTGCGGATCGCTGCTGGAAACGCCATTGGCCGGCGACACCGGCGACAAGCGCACACCGGTGCGATCCACGCCGATTTCATTGACGACGGCTGCCGTCACTTCGAGCAACAGACGCGCACGATTTTCAATCGAGCCGCCGTAAACATCGGTGCGCACGTTGGCGCTGTCCTTGAGGAATTGATCCAGCAAATAGCCGTTCGCGCCGTGAATCTCCACGCCATCGAACCCGGCGGCGACAGCGTTTGCCGCGGCCCGGCGGAAATCGGAGACGATCCCCGGTAGTTCGCTGATGTCCAGTGCGCGCGGCTCGGAGACGTCTTCAAAGCGGTTGTTGACGAATACTTTTGTGGCGGCTCGCAGCGCAGAAGGGGCCACGGGTTCGGCGCCGTTTTCTTGCAGATCAACGTGCGACACACGGCCGACATGCCACAGTTGCAGGAAGATTTTTCCGCCCTTGGCGTGGACGGCATCGGTCACTTTGCGCCAGCCATCTATCTGCGCCTGCGTGTAGATCCCGGGGGTGTCCTGATAGCCCTGACCCTGTTGGGAAATCTGCGTGGCTTCGCTGATCAGCAAGCCTGCGCTTGCGCGTTGGCTGTAATAGGTGGCCGCGAACTCGCTTGGCACAAAGCCTTCGCCTGCGCGGTTGCGTGTCAGTGGCGCGAGGACGACACGGTTCGACAGCGTGAGGGCGCCAAGCGTGTAAGGGGTAAACAGATTCTGGTCGGTCATTTGGTATTTCTTCCGTGCCCGTTGATGAAGATCGTTGTGCGTGCAATTAGGATGATGATCGAAATCTAAACTGTCAACGATTTTGATTATGACCAACATCTATGTATCATTGGGCGCATGATTTCCCAGTGGACATGAGGTATTGCACGTGAGAGTGACCAAGGCCCAGGCGCAGGCCAATCGGGAGCACATCGTTGAAACGGCCTCTGAGCTGTTCCGTGAGCGCGGCTTCGACGGCGTCGGTGTATCGGATCTCATGGCGGCTGCCGGTTTCACCCACGGAGGTTTCTACAAGCATTTCGGTTCGAAGGCCGACCTGATGGCCGAAGCCTCTGCCTGCAGTCTTTCCAAATCGCTGGTGGGCGCGGAAGCGCTCGATGTTCCGGGCTTCATCGACGTCTATGTGACGAGGGAGCATCGGGACGGACGTGGCAGCGGTTGCACCATGGCCGCGTTGTGTGGCGATGCGGCGCGTCAATCGGACGATGTGAAAGCGACGTTTGCCGAAGGGATCGAGCACATCCTGCAAACACTGGGGGACAAATATCCGACCAGGCCGGATGCCGCTCCGGGTGAGGACAGAAAGAAAATGATCGACCTGCTGTCTCGTGCTGTCGGTGCGATTATTTTGTCGCGTGCCTGCCCGGATGATTCCGCGCTGGCGGATGAGATCCTTGAGGTGTGCCGCGCTGAAATGTTTGCTTCGTTGCCGGTCAATGAAGCGGAAGCGGGGTAGAGGGGCGGCTCATTCAAAGCATGGTTTTCGGTAGAACTTCGATTTTGATGCGCGGACCTGAAAGTCAACTTTTGGGTGTGGATTCAACCGTCTATGCTTTGGCGGGCCCCTTTGTGTGGGGCGGCACTGGACGAAGCAATCGGTTCATCGTGATCAGTTCAGCACTTGGAGTACCGATGACGGTGCGAGTGAGATAAGTCCGCCTGGGGGGAGGGGAGACTCACCCCGCATCAGCGTTCCACAACAAAGCCGTATATGTCTGGACATATTTTGCGGGTGCCAGACCGACCATCCGGGTGAAGTCCCTGATGAAGTGTGCCTGATCAAAATAACCCAGCTTGAGCGCGAGATCCGTCCCCGGCCTGGCTTCGCCGCTCTGCAGCAGGGTCAGTGCTTCATGTAGCCGGTATCGGGCAATCACCCACTTCGGACTTACGCCAACGTAGTGGGCAAAGAGGCGTTGTAACTGCCGCTCGCTAACCCTGGACAACTCACTGAGTTGTGCCACCGTTGTCAGTCTGTTGTCCGACGCGATTTGGGTGATGAGGTCATTGAGCAGTTGTACACGCTCATCGGGTTGCGGCAAGCAGGGACTCAGCAACGCTTCTGATTGCTCGCACAGGCTCGCCATTCCCGGACATTCGATTTGCTCGGCCAACCTGTCGACCGCCGCCCCAAAAACTTCAGAGGCCGGGAGCGATCGGTTGGCCAACCGGCTGACAGGTCCGCCGAGAAATGGCTGGAATGCAGCGGGACGAAACTTGATTCCAAACGCCCAGCTGTTGCCAGACAGCGTCTTGCTGAAGCGGGAGCGACGGGGTCCCCACACATGGACCTGACCCCTTTCCACAACGAGATGCACATTGGGGTGAGGCAGGGTTTCCTGTTGCTGTGCAGGCTGATCGCTGAGATTCCAGCTGACATGCCAATAATGCTCAACCCAGGGTGCCAGCTGGACTGAGGGTGCCTCGCGAATGTGAGTGAACTGAGGGCTCGTCAATCGCTGATTAAGGACGCCTCGTGCGGGCTGCAGGATAACAGTAGAGGCTGGTCGTGTTTTTCCAATCATCTTCGGTCGCCATCTGCTCCAATACAAATCAGGGACAGGTCCGACTGTGTGGACCGGTCAAATAAGCCGCTGATCTCGGCATAGGCGGACTGTAAACAGTCGAGGGATTAGCGTCGACAACAACTGCGTCAGGTATAGACCGTACGGCATTACCTGGATTTTTAATGGAGATGACAGCATGCAAGCCAAGGGAACATTCGATGTCCAATTACCCGTCCACTCCGTTGCGGCCGGTACCGAGGCCGCTCAACTGAGCAGAAAGGCCATACACAAAACGTTTCAGGGAGACTTGGTGGCCAGTAGTCTGGGAGAGATGCTTGCCTCCCTCTCGACAGTCCCGGGATCTGCCGGCTATGTGGCAATGGAGCGGGTTGAAGGTAATCTGGCGGGAAGGGCGGGCAGCTTTGTGTTGATGCATTTTGGAACGATGAACAGAGGCCAGCGAACACTGACCATTCAGGTCGTACCTGACTCGGGTACCGGTGAGTTGGAGGGACTCAGCGGCACGATGGAAATAGATATCCGTGATGGGCAGCATTTCTATCTGTTCAACTATCAACTCATGCCAACGCGCTGAACAGTGATGAAGCTCAAACGCATCATCCTGATATCGGTCATCACCGCATTGACGTTACCAGCCGCCGTGCTGGCTTTCGTGAAACCGCTCCGAGTCGTTGCCCCCTTGCTCGTTCCGGAAGTAACTTGCCCGCTTGCCAATATCTGCATAGACAGCGTGGCGCTATTGGCCGACAGCTCAACAACTGTACGCTGCGGGATATGCAACGGCAGTGGCATGCCGGCCTGGGTGCACGAGACATCTGGGATGCAGCGCGCAGTGTGAATTGAAAAACTGGAGAGACTGTGAATGGACGTTATTCAGATGCTGCGAGTGGATTGGCTCGATACACAAATGGACAAGAGCGACGTTATGGCCGAATGGCTTTATCGGGAATTCAGTTATGAATTTACGCAGCAATCTCTTTCAAGTTGGCAACAAGAGTTCTCCGATGGACAGCGTGATGGCCATTGGAAGTGCCTGATCGCAACGGAACGAGACCAGTTGCTGGGCGGCGCTACACTTGCCAGTAACGACCTTTCTGACCGGCCGGATCTAGGCCCGTGGCTTGCGTGTGTGTTCATCACACCTGACGCTCGAAGGAGAGGGCTCGCAGGGCAGTTAATCGAAGGCATCTGTGACCATGCAAGAGACACTGGATTCACGACCTTGTACTTGCACACCCACAACCAGAGCAATTATTACACCACGCTTGGCTGGGAAGTGTTGGAGCGCTTTGAGGCTTGGGGGAAAGAGCAATACCTTATGTCACGGAGTTTATAGTCAACGCCGACTTCACATTTCCGCTGCGTGTTTTTTATAAGCAGCAAAACTCTGATAGGACGCCTGCGTTTTCACACAGCCTGGCCCACAGCAGTCATCGAAAAGAGACCGATAGGGATACGCTAAAGTTATGCAGGTCGTCGATCAATGGTGATCGACTGTGCGCGCTGCGTCTGTCCCTGGAGGACCCAATGCCGCCTATCACCACGTGCCTGGTGGCGCTGTTTGTTTTTTGCCTGACTCTTGCAGTGCCAGCCCAGGCCAACACCTGCCCAGCTGGCGAGAAACAAGTGTGCCTGGACGGCTGCATCTGCCTGCCGGATCTGGGGCAGATGCCTGATGGCATCGACCAGATCGCGGCACCTGCCCTGGCGTTGTGGCTGACCCAAGCCCGTGCTGAAGCGGCCAACGCCAATATCCAACCCATTCCGCCGCACATCCGGGAGCAGCTGCTGCGCTGGTACGACCCCAGCGTCCTCGATGCCGCGCGCTACACCGTTAGCGACAACGGTCAGCTCAGCACCGCCACTGCCATGCTGCAAAACCCCGATGTTGGTGCCGTGACGCTGATCGACATCATCCTCTTCCGGGACGCTCAAACCGCAGAACAGGACGTCGCGCTCTGGGCTCACGAACTGAAGCATGTGCAGCAGTATCAGGAATGGGGGGTAGA
This sequence comes from Pseudomonas sp. FW306-02-D09B, assembly GCF_058782685.1. Taxonomy (NCBI): domain Bacteria; kingdom Pseudomonadati; phylum Pseudomonadota; class Gammaproteobacteria; order Pseudomonadales; family Pseudomonadaceae; genus Pseudomonas; species Pseudomonas sp. FW306-02-D09B. The sequence goes on along the minus strand of NZ_JBYSXY010000008.1, from coordinate 41,530 downwards.
AGGATTTGCCCAGCGCTATACACAAGACTTCAATGCTGTGGAGGCGCCGGCTTATGCCATACAGGCTGAAGTCAGACGGTCGGTGCGGGAAGGGACTCACTGAAGATTATCCGCAAGCTGGAGCCTATGCAGCGGGAACTTCAGGGTACTCGCCAGGTCAGTTGGGAGCTGTTTTACGGCAGTGCCGTCCAAGATCAGTCGAGTCCGCCCCCTGATGCCAACCAAGAGTTTTCTGCCGGGTCTTATCCTGGTGTTCTGCGCCGTCGCATCGCTTTGTTCGGTGGCTGCCGAGCGAAGAGCGCCCTCGCAAAGTAACAGCGCATCAACCACCCTGATCGAAACGGCCTCGCGGCAGTATGGCGATGGCCAGTTGGACCAAGCCGCCGCGACGCTGGAGCGTGCCCTGCATATCCAGCCGAACAACCCCGCGACCCTGCATTACCTCGGTGTATTGCGTCTTCAGCAGGGTCAGTACCAACAGGCTGAAACGTTGGCGGTGCGCTCGAATATGCGGGTTGGTGGCAACATCGCATTACGCAACCGCAACTTCCAATTGATCCAGGCGGCGCAGCAAGCCCAAGCCTCGAATACCCCACCCAACGCCAAAGCGGATCAGGTCGCCGTACAGAAGGGGCTGGAAGAGGAGACCCAACGGCGCCGCGAAGCAGAAATGGCCGTTGCTGAACAATCCACTCTGGATGCTGGGCGCGACGCTGGCAACTTCGCTTACACAAAGGCAGATGGGGTATCGGATTCACCGACGGCTGGCAGACCTCGGCCCGAAGGACAATTGCAAATGACTTCCGTCGAGACAGAGCCAGAGCCCGAGTACGAGTACGACGAGGTCGAGATTCCCCGCGGCCATTTGCCGCCTCCGGGTAAGTGCCGAATCTGGTTTCCTGATCGCCCGCCAGGGCATCAACCCGCACCCGGCAGCTGCAAGAAGCTGCGACATCGGGTGCCGTTAGGGGCTTACCTGGTGCGCGGTTGAGTTTCTGAGTGCCAGTCGCCGTAATTCGCTGACATCGGCGAACCACTCATGGGATTGAAGTGTGTCGAATGCATCATGTGTCCCATATCCCCAGGCAACCGCGCCAAAAGCGATACCGGCAGTCGCTGCGGCTTCACCATCCGTAGGTTGGTCGCCGATGTAGATCACGTCCTCTGGTGCCACGCCGAATTTGCGCATGACACGACGCAAGCGAGACGCCTTGCCGAAAATCGAGGCACCGCACTCGAAGGCCTGGATATGTCGACAACTGGAGCCCAGAATTTGTGTGACATTCTCTCGGGAATTAGAAGACACCACGGCCAGAATCAGTCCCTTCTCGTCAAGATCGGTCAGGGTAGTGGCGATGTTCTCGAAGAGCGGGATCGAGCTTCGATGTTTCTTCATCAAGCCCATGAAGGTTCGCGCTACCAGAGGCAACTTCCAGCGGGGCATTCCGATATGAGCCATGATCTCCCGAGGCCCCTGCTTGCGCAGAGAGTCCAACTCTTGCGAGTGAATCCGACGGAATGCGTGCTTGTCAGCGACCTGGTTGAACACCGTAACAAAGAACGGAAATGAATCAGCGAGCGTGCCATCAAAGTCGAAAATGACAAGTCGGTATGACATGTAAAAGCTCCTCCCTGGAGTGTGCTAGCCGAATACAGACGGCTGCTTGTGCAGGGCGATCAAGTCGCCCGATTAACTGGGAGGGCGCATTATCCCTGCTCCGGAATCGGTACGGAAGGAGGGCGAGGTTAACGTTTGTAGAGGGGCTGCTTCTGGATCTGAGTGTGTAAAAACGCTGGCACGTTGAAGCTCATTTCTGCGCCTGCTCCAGTAAGCCTTCGGATCAGGAAGTGGGTCGCATCCCTCTATTGTTTGAGGGGGCCGTCAGCTATTTATGCAGTGGCTTGCTAGAACTTTTCCCTATTTACCGGTCTATGTGAATACGCACATTAAGCTCGGTAAGCGCGACCCGAAGGTTTCCCGCAGCCAAATGGCGACATGTCCAATTGTCAATCAGAGGTTGTCTTCGCCCATGAAATCTTATGTCCCACGGATGGTGCTTCTCAGCCTGTTCGCGTTTGCGGCAGTGGGCTCGGCATCAGCATCACAGATGAAGACCTCAAACCCTGTTTTCGCAACTGAAGTCGCAGCCGTTCAGGCTCCGGTCCAGGCTGCCGAAAACCCTTGGCCGAGCTTGGCCAGTATGGCCGGCAAGCAGCCAGGGCCGTTGCTTGCCCATGACGACCGATACTGGCGTGACGGCCGTTGGCACGATCGTAGAGAAGATTGGCGCCGAGACGAATGGCGTAGAAACGAGTGGCGTAGAGAACAGGAGCGCCGGGAAGCCGAACGTCGTCGTGATTGGGAGCGCCATCATGAGCACCGCTACGATGACGATCAGCGCTACTATCGTCGCTAATACGTAGCCACGGGATAAGTCCGCCGAAAGCACTGCCTGCTGATGTGTAAATCCAGGTGGTGCTTAAGCGACACAGATCAGCTCTCGGAAGAAGTGATTGAGTCGAGAGTGGATTCAGCCGCCAGCTTCAATCGGTCGGCTTTGCAAATGTATTTAGACTTGCTTTTCGGTGCCAATTTGGCGCTGGCCTTTTTGGCGTTAGCCTTTAATAACTGATTTATTTTTTTACGACGATTCATCTTTTCTACTCGGCTTGTACGTTTTCGAATGATATCAGCTTAAATATCGGGTCAGAGCCTTGCGGTGCACACTTGAGCGCTTTTGTCCGTTATCTGCCCGATGCGCTCGGCTATCGGTCCAGCAGAGGTGCCAGCAGGGCACACATGCCGCGCCAGTGCGAACCCTCCCAGTAAATTCGTTGGCAGGCGTCGCAGCGCAGGAAGTGCGAATAGAGGGCACCAACGCGTGGCGGCACCAGTGGCCGGGCCAGTTCCGGGCTGATTTCGTGCAGCGGCAGGTTGCAATGCAGGCACAGGCTGAAGGGCCGTGCGCTACGCGCCAGGTCGAGGCGCTCGTACACTTCGCGCAACTGCAGCGACGGTTTCAGGGCATGCACGTAACAGCCGTGGCTGATGATCCGCCGCTTGAGCAGTTCGCGGTCGCGGGTTAGCACGATGCGCCCTTGCTGCGCCGCGATCTCGGCGATCTCGCTATCTTCGAAGCGATTGTCGTAGAGCGTGTCGAAGCCGCTCATGCGCAGCAGGTTGGCCAGCCCGCCAAGGTGCGCATCAGCGACGAAGCGCAGCACCCGTAAAGGTTGCGCACGAACCTTTAGCAGCGGGCTGATGTCCAGCGTTTCGAACTTGGGATACACCGCCAACCGGTCACCGTCGAAGATCACCCGCTCGAGGCCCACCGACTCGCCGTTGAGCAGCACCAGCTCGACCTCGGTGTGCGGTATGCCGAGCGCCTCGATCATGTGCTTGACCGTCGCCCCGCGCGCGCACTCGCAGGTAAAGGACTGCCGCCGCCGTTCGGCCGGCAGGAAATCGTTGAGCTCCTCGTAGAAGCGGAAGGTTGCACGGGTCATGCTCAACAGTATGGCAGGGCTGCGGGATGGGCGAGTCCAGTCCGGAGATCTACTCCGGCAGGTCCCATCCACCCACCGTTCGTCCGCCAGGTTCGGTAACCCTTATTGACAGAAAAATGCATCAGGAGAATACTCGGCCAATATTCATATATATGACTAGATAACAAGGTGAATAAAGTCGATGAATTCCCTGTCCAGTGATGTCCGCCTACCGCTTTATCAACGCCTGCGTGATCAGTTGGCCGAACAGATTGCCAACAATCGTTGGCGTCCGGGGGAGGCCATTCCCACTGAAGCTGCGCTTTCAGCGGAGTACACACTGTCCACTGGCACCGTGCGCAAGGCGGTCGACGCGCTGGTCAGTGAGGGCATCCTGGAGCGTCAGCAAGGTCGAGGTACCTTCGTTCGTCGGCCTCAGTTTCAATCATCGCTTTTTCGATTCTTCCGCTTCCAGACCGCTGCGGGTGAACGCCAGGTCCCGGAGAGTCGCATTCTGTCTATCGAACCGGTGGCCGCACCCTCGGCGGTGGCCCAGGCGCTAGGGCTGCCAATCGACGCGCCGGTCATTCGCATTGTCCGCGTTCGTCTTCTGGATGTTCAGCCGGTACTTGCCGAAGAAATCTGGCTGCCTCGCAGCCGGTTTCAGCCGCTACTGGAGATCGACCTGAATCGAAAAGGGCCATTGCTTTACCCGATTTACGAAGAGCTCTGCGGTCAGGTCGTCGCCTCTGCCGAAGAAGCACTCACCGCCGAGTCGGTAAATGACGTGCATGCGCGGTTATTGAAAATACCGGTCAACAGTCCCGTGGTGGTGATCGAGCGTCTGGCGCGTGACTACGCCGGTACGCCTCTGGAGTGGCGGCGCTCCCGTGGGCATGCCGAGCATTTCCGTTACAGCGTGGACATTCGCTAGCGCATTGCCTGGATAGCGGATCGCTCACCGGCGAATCGATCGCTGGCGGATTCATCGTTTTGTTTGCCATGACTGGCCTCGCAGCGGCGCGGTTCGCTCTCGGCTGCCTCATGTTCCACCTATAAGGATAAGAAATCATGTTCAGCTGGTATCGCCAAGTCACTCCTCGGGAGCGCAAAACGTTTTGGGCCTGCTTCGGTGGATGGTCGCTGGACGCACTGGAAGTACAAATGTTCGGCCTGGCGATCCCGGCGTTAATTGCCGCTTTCGCCCTGACCAAGGGCGATGCCGGGCTCATCAGCGGCGTCACGTTGGTCACTTCGGCCATTGGCGGGTGGGTAGGGGGGACGTTGTCCGACCGCTACGGCCGCGTGCGTACATTGCAGTGGATGATTTTGTGGTTCTCCTTCTTCACCTTTCTGTCCGCCTTCGTCACCGGGTTCCAGCAGTTGCTGATGGTCAAGGCGCTGCAAGGCTTCGGCATTGGCGGTGAGTGGGCGGCCGGCGCGGTACTGATGGCCGAAACCATCAACCCGAAATACCGCGGCAAAGTGATGGGCACCGTACAAAGTGCCTGGGCCGTAGGTTGGGGGGTGGCGGTCGGGGTTTTTGCGTTGATTTATTCGTTCGTACCGCAAGACATGGCCTGGCGTGTGATGTTCATCGTTGGCTTGTTGCCGGCGCTCCTGATCATCTGGGTACGGCGTAATGTCGAGGAGCCCGACAGCTTCCAGCGTCTGCAAAAAGAACACGCCATCGCGCAAAGTTTTTTCAAATCCCTGGCCGGTATTTTCCGTCCTGAACTGATCCGCGTGACACTGTTCGGCGGGCTGTTGGGCCTGGGTGCACACGGCGGGTACCACGCGGTAATGACGTGGCTGCCGACATTCCTCAAGACCGAACGCAACCTGTCGGTGCTGAATTCTGGCGGCTACCTTGCCGTGATCATCCTTGCCTTCTGGTGTGGCTGCGTCGTCAGCGGATTCTTGATCGACCGTATTGGCCGTCGCAAAAACATCGTGCTGTTCGCCCTGTGCTGCGTCGTGACCGTGCAGTGCTACGTGTTCCTGCCCCTGACCAATACCCAAATGCTCTTCCTCGGTTTTCCGCTCGGCTTCTTCGCAGCGGGTATTCCGGCCAGCCTCGGTGCACTGTTCAACGAGCTGTACCCGGCGGACGTGCGCGGCGCTGGCGTGGGTTTTTGCTACAACTTCGGCCGAGTGCTCTCGGCGGTATTCCCGTTTCTGGTCGGCCACATGAGTGACTCCATGTCACTGGGCTCGGCCATTGGCATCGACGCCGGGATCGCTTACGGCGTGGCCGTTATCGCGGCCCTTTGCCTGCCGGAAACCCGTGGTCGCAGTCTCGACGCTGCAATCCCGTCCGTCTCGGTGAACGGCCGCGAAAGCGCCCGAGCGTGATGATCATTACTTGCGATAGATGAAACCCATGCCTGATACCTGTTCAACATCGATCACTGGCATCGATTCCCATGCTCATGTCTTTAGCCGGGGGCTGAAGCTGGCCGCTACACGGCGCTACGCCCCTGACTACGATGCCACGCTCGCGGAGTATCTGAATCACCTGGGTGCCCAAGGCTTGAGTCACGGCGTATTGGTGCAGCCGAGCTTTCTGGGCACCGACAATAGCTACCTGCTGGCGGCGCTGAGGCAAGTGCCGGAGCGGTTGCGAGGAGTGGTCGTGCTGGAGCCGGGCGTTAGTCGTGCCCTGTTGAATGACATGGCTCACATCGGCGTGGTCGGCGTTCGCTTGAACCTGATGGACAAGGCGTTACCTGATTTTCGCGATCGCGCCTGGAGAGAATTTTTCAGCCACATCGCTGATCTTGACTGGCATGTCGAATTGCATCGGGAGGTAAAGGATCTGCCGGCACTGATCCATCAATTGACGCCGATCGGTTTGAAGCTGGTGATTGATCACTTCGGACGGCCGGATGCCCGTTTGGGAATTGATCAGCCAGGGTTTTCCGAGTTGCTCGAATTGGGATCGAGAGGGTCGATCTGGATGAAGGTATCGGGAATTTATCGTTTGGGAGGTACGCCGCAACAAAACCTCAATTTCGCCCGATCGGCATTACCGCTGCTGGAGCAAAGTTTCGGCCTCCACCAACTGGTATGGGGCAGCGACTGGCCACACACGCAGCATGAGAAAAGCATCGGTTTCGGCACAGTGATCGATCAGCGGCAAGCCCTGGAGTGTTCGATGCAACTTAGCCATTCGTTGCTCGTGCAAGCACCTCAACGGTTATTCGGTTTTGCAAAACGCGAAGGCTGAAACTCACCCACGCATTTGCAGATGACTCTTCATCCCACCCACGTGTAACGAAAACGTGCAGAAAGCCTGAAGCGCGACGTTGCAGTCAAACCTCTCGTGCCGCATCGAGAGGTTCTGCGCAAGAGCAGCCTATTACAACTACAAGAGAGCGGTTTCCATGAACAAGCCATCCAGTACTGACATTGAAAAATCGACCATGCGCAAATTGGGGATTCGCCTGATCCCCTTTCTCGTACTGTGTTATTTCATCGCCTACGTTGACCGGGTCAATATCGGCTTCGCTGCACTGACCATGAACCAGGACATCGGCCTGACAGCCAGTGCCTTCGGATTCGGTGCCACGCTGTTTTTCGTCGCTTATGTACTCTGCGAAATGCCCAGCAACATGGCCATGGAGCGTTTCGGTGCCCGCCGGTGGATCGCACGCATCATGATCACCTGGGGCATCGTCGGTTTCTGTTCGGCATTTGCGGTCGGGCCGATATCCTATTCGATTTCCCGATTCCTCTTGGGGGCAGCCGAAGCCGGCTTCTTTCCCGGCGTCATTCTTTACCTCACGCAATGCATCCCCAAAGCGTACATGGCTCGTATCGTTGCGCTATTCATGGTGGCGATACCACTCTCCAACTTTCTCGGTTCACCGGTGTCGGCACTGCTGTTGCAATTGGACGGTCTGGCCGGATTCAAGGGATGGCAGTGGTTACTGATGCTTGAAGCCATTCCCGCCATCACCCTGGGATTGCTCGCGCTGAAAGTGTTGCCCAATCGCCCAAGCGAAGCGAAATGGTTGACTCAGCAGGAACAGGATTGGCTAGGCGAGCAACTGACTAACGATAAGGCCGCGCGCGACAGTGGCATTCCTCAGCACGCTCACAGCATCAGCGGCACCCTCAAGGCCGTGTTTACCAACAAATATGTATGGGTGCTTTCGATTATCTACATGGGCAGTTCGGCAACCAGCAACACGCTGTCGTTGTGGATGCCGCAGATCCTGAAATCCTTCCATCTGACCAACATGCAAACAGGTCTGATGAACATGATTCCGTTCGGCATGGCCGCAGCGTTCATGATTTACTGGGGACTGCGTGCAGACAAGAGCGGGGAGCGGATCAAGAGCACTGCTATTCCGCTGGCCGTTACTGCGGTGAGCTTCGCTGCCACGCTGTTCACGGACTCCCTGACCATTACGCTGGTACTGCTGACGCTCGTATTGATGGGTAACTATGCGATCAAGGGGCCGTTCTGGGCGCTTTGCTCCGAATCCCTGCCGCCGGCGACTTTGGCCACCGGGATTGCAGCGATCAATACTTTTGCCCACTTGGGTACGGGCGCCATGAGTTCGGTAATCGGTGTACTGCGTGATCAGACCGGGAGCTTTCCAATTGCACTGATGCCACTCTGCATAGTGACCGCTATCGGTTCGCTATTGGTGTTTCTGATTGGCAAACAGAACGCTCGTGCGAAGCAAGTCGCTACGGTCGGCAGTTGACCCATTGCTTCTGAGGAGGCTCGAAATGGGCGAGCCTCCTCGTTGTGTATGTTCCAGTTTAAGGCCAGTAACATAACGGCCACCCCTTTTCCGGTACCAACGCTTGAACCGGCAGAATACCGATGAATCGTTCTTCAAGGAGATATCCATGACAACAGGGCAGTGTCTTTGCGGGGCTGTACGCTTTTCCCTCGGGGTTGAACCACGATTTTTTTATCGATGCCATTGCAGCCTGTGCCGCAAGCAAACCGGGGTCGGCCATAATCTCGCCACAGTGGTCAAAGCTCGCGACTTTCGATGGGAAGAAGGGCTAGGTGCGGTCACCAGTTGGCGCAAATCCAGCGGGTACAGAAATGACTTTTGCTCACGATGTGGCTCGACCGTGCCTAATGCTCTTCGCGAGACGCCTTACTTCTGGATTCCGCTTGGACTTCTCGATGGCGAACTGAGCATGGAGTGTATTGGAGATTTCTGCACCGATGACGCTATGCCATGGGATGAACAACGCTCGGGAAAAAGTCATTGCTCAACCCCGGACTCACTTGGGTTTTTTCTGCAGGAGCTCCAGGTCGACAATGATTGATTCAGGCGCTTGGTCGGCATAGGGACTGTGGATTCAACCGGCCGATGCAACAGATTGGCTAAATCGCTCAGCGGGCGTTTCGGCGTTTAGTGTTTTTCGAGGGGGCGATTTAATCGGCATATCTCGCTCATCGAAAACAGGTGTAGCGTCAGATTAAGACGAAAGGTGATTTAACCTTGACTGAAACAGGGTCAGTCCAGCAGTGCCATTGCGCCTATGGACGTGCTCGTCGGCGGTAGCGCTTCCAGTGCACTGGCGAGGAAATCGACAAAAACCCGGACTTTCTGCGACACATGCCTATGGCTGGCGTACAGCGCATAGATCGCGCGCCGAGGCATCGAGTGCCCGGGGAGCAGTTGCAGTAACTGGCCACTGTCGAGCAAGGGCTTGGCGATGAACGAAGGCAAGGCACCGATGCCCAGGCCGGCCAGCAACATGTCGCTGAGCATCAGGCTGTTGTCCACCGCAAGGCGCACTGGCAGTTCCAGGCGGCTACTGCCTTGCGGGCCTTGTAGGTGCCAACTGCCGGGATGCTCGGCCAGGCGATATGCCAGGCAGCTATGCTCTCGCAGGTCGTCGACGCTATGCGGCGTGCCGTTGGCCAATAGGTAAGCCGGTGCGGCACAGATCACTTGTTCAACTACGCCCAGGCGTCGGGAGATCAGCGAGGAGTCTGGCAGGTGGCTGCGAATCCGAAGCGACACATCAAAGCCCTCGCTGACTACGTCCAGCAGGCGGTCGTCGAGGGTGAGCTCGACCTTCAGCTCTGGGTAGCGCTGCATGAATGCCACCAGGATCGGCGACAGCACCTTGAGGCCAAACGACAGCGGCGCGTTCACTCGTAAACGACCGCTGGGTTCACTGGCGCCGACTTGGGTTGCACGTTCCAGGGCTTCCAGTTCGTCGAGCAGGTGGCAGCATTCGTTGAAATACGCCTGCCCAGCCTCGGACAGGCTCATCCGGCGGGTGGTGCGCAGTAGCAACAAGCTGCCCAAGCGTTCCTCCAACTGCCGCACCTGCTTGCTCACCGCCGCTGTGGACTGTCCCAGGTCGAGAGCGGCCAGGCTGAAGCTGTCGCGCTCGACCACGCGGCGAAAGGTACGCATGGCCACCAATACATCCATATTGTTTCTCCTGGGTTGAAACTCAATCAATGAAGCCGCTGATTATCTATGATTTATAAGCCAATAACATGATCGCTCCCCCTTAAGGAGTCATGTCATGTTGCGGTATGAGTGGATCAAAAATCTTACCGGGCTGGCCGCCTTGTCTGTGCTCAGTTCCCTGTGCAGCGCTGGCACGCTGGCTAAGCCCGAGGTGGGTATCAGCCCCTGGGGGCAGAAGGACGAGATCGGGCGCCTGAACCTGATGACCCCTCAGTCGCAAGCGGCGATCATGGCCCGGACCAATGGTGCCCAGGCCTACGATCTGGCGGTGGAATACTTCGTCGGCATGCCCAGCTGGCAAGCGGCGGGTGACCCGCCCTACCAGATGTGGATGACTCACACCCCCCACGGCAATGTGATCGCCGACCCGATGAAGGTCGGAGAGCCGATGAACGAGCACGTCAGCTATAGCGGCTCGGCGGTGTCCATGTATGCCCACATGGGCACCCATATAGACGCTCTCAACCACTTTGGCCTAGACGGCAAGATCTGGAACGGCTTTCGTGCCGATCAGCACCTGGGCGACCGTGGCTGGAATGTCACTGGAGCAGAAAAACTGCCACCGATCATCGCCCGCGGGGTGATGATCGACGTCCCTGCGGCCAAGGGCCTGGAGCAACTGGCGGATAGCTACCGCATCACCCGCAGCGATTTACAGCAGGCGCTGGCCAAGCAGCGAGTGACGCTGGAGAAAGGTGACGTCGTACTGATCCGCACCGGACGCATGCATGACTACGAGCACGCTCAAGCCTACATGGCCAACCCGCCAGGCCTGAGCCTGGATGCGGCGAAGTTCCTGGTGGAGGACGGCGGCGCCATGGTAGTCGGTGCCGATAATCTTAGTTTTGAGACTTTCCCTTCCGAGGTCGATGGCAACTACCTGCCGCTGCACACCTATCTGTTGGCCATGCAGGGCGCACCGATCATTGAGTTGGTGAATTTGGAGGGCTTGTCCAGAGACCGCGTTTACCAATTCGCCTTTGTGGGGGCCTCTTTGAAGCTGCGCGGAGCCGATGCGGCGCCGATTCGCCCAATGGCCCTGCCCGTCCACTGAGCACGCGGCGTTACTTATTCAGGAGATCACCATGTCAATGCACTCAGCACCTTCACATCCGCTTACCTTGTCCAACCCGCCGGGGCTGTATGACCCCAGCGCCAACGGCTACTCCCATGTGGCCCAAGTGGCTGCCGATACCCAGCTAGTGTTTATCGCCGGACAAGGCGGGGAGACCGCCGATGGCCAACTTTCGGCTGACTTTTCCGATCAGGTACGCCAGGCTCTGGCCAACCTGCAGACGGCCCTGCGTTCGGTCGGCGCCGAGGTCGGCCAGGTGGCCAAGCTGACGGTGCTGATCGTCGATCACAGTCATGCGCGCCTTGGGATTTTTGGCGCGCAATTGCAGCAACTCTGGGGCTCCTCGCCAACACCGGCCTGTACCCTGATACCGGTACCACGGTTGGCCCTGGATGGCATGTTATTTGAAGTCGAGGCAGTGGCTTTGCTGCCCGCCTGAACCTGGCCGGCCCGGGGCATATCAATTATGCACGCGGGCCTGGCGGCTTCGGCCCCGCTTATGATCGCAGGCAGACGCGGCAAGCTTCGGGCGGATGGCTCGGGTAGCTTGTCAGACGGGTCGCAATGTCTGCTTTTGGCTGTGGATTCAACCGGTCGATGCAACACTCCTTCTGCTTACACAGAATTTAGTCGTGTTGCATCGACCGGTTGAATCCACACCCCAAAGCCGCCTATTACATTCAATGGCCAATGAAGAGTGGTGGTTACTTGATCTGAAAGATTCCAGCAATTGCATTCAAGGCTTTCCTGCCGTCAGATTCATAAAGACCATGTAGCAACCTCTGCTCGCTGAGACGATGCAGACGGAAGTGGTTGTAGAACGCCTGACCCAATCTCTGGTTCTCGAATGCACCGCTGTCCCAAAGTTCTAAGAACTCATCATAGGTCGCTCTCTCAATTTCCGGTCTTATTCTACTTTTCAATGCGGGCCTCAATTGATGATGAGCGCTGGCAGGATTCTACAAAGCCTGAACTGACGTTGACAGACCTGAGGGCCTACATCGTGAGCATCTCGGGTTAATGGCGTGACGCAATTACCATAAGGTGGAGTATGCCGTTACACTGCGGCCCCGAAAATTAAGCAAGGAAGCTTTGGATGCGTTCGCTCGTCAACGGTGTGCTCCTCTCCATGGCCTTGGTAGCCCCGGTCGTGGCCGCACCACTGTCATTTGCGGTAAATGACCCCAGTGGTAAGTACCTGGTGGAAGTGCTGTTCCCGGAGCCACCGGAAGACTCCCATCAACTGGCGCGAGCGCTCATCACTTTGCGCGACAAAAACACGCTCGAAACCCTGCAGCAATTGCAGACCCAGGCCGGTAACGTGCCTGCAAACCACAATGACAAAGCCGACGCGTGGTTGCTCGGGCCCTACGGCTTGTTGTACTTCGCCGATTTCAACTTCGATGGTCGTCAGGATCTGGCAATTCGCAACGGCACAGATCCCAAGGTGGATGGCCAAGCGCATTTCGATGTCTATTTGCAAGAGCCGCAGCAAACCCGATGGGTCCTCAATGCTGCCTTAACGGACCTGGCGAAGGAGAGCAACGGGATGTTCTCGGTCAGCCCAACTGACGGCATTCTGCATTCGCAAACTGACCGCGGCTGCTGCTGGATGCGCGTTACCCAATGGAAAATGCGCGACGGCGAGTTGGTCCGGCTTCACTCGTACACCCAGGAAGAAGTCCCTCCGACCGAGTTTGGCGAAAATTCCAGCATGCCCCGCGGCTATATGCTGCGCACCACCGGCGACTGGAAAGATGGTCAGTGGCACGAACAACCCAGCCTGGAAGGACCGGTCATCGAAGATTCTCAGAGTCTCGTCGGAACCCTCAACGGCAAAATCCCGGTAGAGATCTGGTACCAGGATCAGGGGGCGGTCCTCATTGGTGAGGTGCGGTACACCAAGGGTGGCAGCGGTGAGCCGATCAAACTGGTGGGTTCTCGGGAAGCCTACGGCGACGATAGTTTTGTCTACCTTCACGAATATGCTGACGATGGTCGTCGGACGGGTATCTGGCGGATAACGCGGCAAACCATCGAACCCCACAACTACACCGGCACATGGGTCAGCGGCGCCAAGGGTGACGACCGCGAACTGGCGATCCTGCTACACGATGAATACCGTGAACCGGACTACGACAAACTCAACGAAGTCGACCGTGACCAGCGCAGCGGCCATTACCAGATGCGCCGGGACTTTCTGGGGCGCGACGGAGATCTGGACTTGAAGATCCTGCCTGACCGCGATGCCGAGGGGAGAGAAGTGGCGGAGTTCACCGTGACATTGAAGGACGCTGTGACCTTGAAAGACATCGTGACCGAGCATCACATCGTGCCCATGGAAACCGAAAACCTGATCATTGTGCGTGAGCCGCAAGCGTCCAAGATAAATGGCCCGTATCACATACAGCTGGTGAAAAACTTCGCGGTCATCAACTACAACGCTGAGCCGGATTCTCAGAAGATGCTGACGGGGATGTACCGGAAGCAGCCTTGAGTAAAACCTGTGTAGTCCTGAAGCAGGTGTAGACCTTATTCAGGACGGGACACACTCTTGAACCCCAGGCACTGGGCTAACGCTAAATGCGCGGATCGACTGTCGGGATGGTGAAAGTTCGCCTCTACTCAAGGCAGATTTCAGGCGTTGCGGGCAAGCTATCGAGAAATGCGGCAATCTGCCGGTTACCGCGCAAGTGCACCGTAGGAATTTCCGGGCCTATGGACAAGCGCACGCTCTCGATACCTGAGCGGTAACCGCGATCGAAATTCCACACGAAATTCAGGAAGGTCAGGAACGCTCGGTCGAGCTTCTCTTTACAGCCCGCCGGGAGGTCAGGGCGAGGGCGGTTCATTACGCTGCGCAAGATCACTCGGGCGAAACAGGTAAGTCGCGAAGTATCGAGCCAGATGATCAGGTCGGTACGGGGCAGGCGAAGGTCAAAGGTTCGCCGCGCGTAGTTGCCTTCACAAATCCAGGCGTCCGGTGCGATCGCTTCGCGAACCCGTGCGCGGAACTGTTCGGCGTCGGGTTCGACCCAGCCAGGCTCCCAGAACAGCGTGTCCAGATGGACCACGGGTAGGTTCAGGCGCTTGCCGAGGGCGCGGGCTAGGGTAGATTTGCCGCTACCGGCATTGCCCAGAATTACAATCCGTTGCATGGGGACTTCCTGTCGCGAAAAAGCCGGCGATTGTGCAGGTTTTGAACGTCCAGTTAAAGGCTGGTGGGAGGGGGCGACCGCACCGTGGGAACGAATGTTGTGTTGCATCGACCGGTTGAATCCACAACCCCATGTGGACGTTCAGTGAGCAGACACGCTTGTGAGTTAGTTTTGGATAGTCCAGAGCATTGTCTGAACCATGATATGCGGGTGACTTTCTAAAGGTTCCCATTCATCGATGAAAGAAAAACCCTGCTTCAGATAGAAGTTTGAGGCTCTCGCATTGTCGGGAGAGACGTCCAGAAAAACGCGATCATGCCCTTTCCCTATCGCGCGAGATTTCACTGCCTCAACCAGCTGAGTTGCCACGCCAGAGCCACGTGCAGTGGGTTCAACCCACATTCCGATCAAGTTATAGCGATTTGCGTCACTGACCACGGCACCGATCATTCCCACCGTTTTGTCTTCCTTGATAGCCAGCCAGAATTCCGTTCCGGCTGACGAGGCTCGTTCTTTCCACTGTTCGTCACTGTAATTGGCGGCAGTTTGGTAACTCACACCAAACGCTGTCGGAGTGTCCAAAAGCGCGGCGAGACGGACTTTCTTCAAAAGCATCCAGTCTTTTGCTTCCGTCGATCGAATGTCCATGATCTTCCTAAAAATTAGCGAAACTTCAACCTCTCACAAGGGTGTCGAGGGAGCAACCGGGTTGTCGTTGCGCAATGGCCGTTCTTGACCGTTTACCGTCATTCTGGATCGGCAACCAATCCGGATGGCTGCGCTGTTTCGCCGACCCGATCAGCTGTGAAAATACCTGGTCTAGCGCCAGGCTTTTCTACTGTGTGCAGTGCTCGGATGGAATGAGTGCGACCAGATCCGTATCACCTATGTCGACACCCGCTTGTGAAAGCAAGGTAGTCACTTGTCCGCGGTGATGCGTCTGATGGTTGAAGAAATGCATGACCAAACCATAAAAGTTCCTGTCAGCGGGTATTCCCTTCATGCTTGTGTAATGGAGGGTGTGATCCAGATCCGGCTCTGCAATTGAGCGAGACCACTCGACAATGTTCTGGTCGAGCCACACTCGATGTGCCGAAAGTTCTCGGATATTCGAGAACAGCAACTGATCGAGGCTTTTGAGGGCAGGAAGCTGCTGAATCGGTTCCAGCGCCGAGTAGTTCGCTGGGTGCTTGGCGAATCGCTTTAGCCAGACAGTGTCGCCGGCCACCAGGTGGTTCAACGTCCCGAGAATTGAACCAAAGAATGCTTTCCTGTCCACGGAGAGCTCTTCATCCGGCAGGCTTCTGGCGGCCTCATAAATCTTTGCGTTCATCCACTCGTTATAGGTCGCCATCAGGCAGATATGACCGGTTCGGTTCATCATGCTCATCCTTTCAATGAATACTTGATAAGCGATCCACGCTCATCTTGAATCCTGGTCCAGTGTTGGGCTTTGTTATTTTGGGGGCAACAGGGGGAGGGGCGCTCTTTCTTGATGCTTGCATGTGGCTCGGTAAATGTCTTCATTTGGCCGATTTCTGCCTATCGCGAAGTCATTCAGTCTTCGCGCAATTACACCTGATTTTGAGAGACAGGTAGGCGTTTTCAGCTCTGAGCGTTCAGAAACAGTGAGAACAGCTCGGACTGAGATTTAATGCCGAGTTTGCTGTACATGTGCTTGCGGTGGACCTTTACAGTCTCGGCGGAAATCCCCAGCTTGCGCGCGATCTCCTTGTTTGAGCAGCCGCTGAGCATTAGCCGGCCGACTTCCAGTTCGCGGGCGGAGAGCGGGGTATCCAACTGCTGGTCAGTGGAGTCCAGCCAGCTTTGCCAGTTTGGCGTCGCCGACACGTTCTGCTCCAGCACCTCCCGCTCGAACGCCATGCGCTGACGCATCAGGGCGGCAACCCAGGACTGGATGAGTGTGAGCAGGGCTATCTGCTCTGGACTGAAGCGGGCCTCACTTCCCAGCGACAGGCTGAGGGTGCGTTTCGCGTCGAGTTGGACGTTGATATGGACTTCGTCGGCAACGACATTGAGGCGGAAGTAGCGTTGGTAGTAGTCGGTTTGTTCGAAGCATTCCGGCGCCACATCGGCTAGCCACAACAAGCCGTTCTGCGGTGTCTCTCGGTTGGCCAGGTAAAAGGGGTCGAGTAGATACAGGCCTTTGAGGTAATCCTGAAAGAGCGGGTCCGGCCCGCCATCCTTGCCAGGGCTTTCTGCGAGCACCCGCGGCCGGCCATTGCTGAAAATCAGCACGACCCAACTGTCCACCGGTATGTATCTATCCAGCAGACGCACCAAGGCCAGCCAGAAATCAGGACGGTCGAGTGCCTCAATCAGCCTGCCAATCGCCTGGTGCCAGGCCATATCCTGCAATGTAATGCTCACGTTTCTACCCATACGGGGTTACCCCATCGATGTGATTACTTTCCGTGTTATGGCTCTCCATACTCCATCCAGCCCTGGCGAGTGCTGTTCAGTTTGGCGATTGCGAGCCCACATACACGTGAAAGGATCACCGATGAAGATTGAACTCGTACAACTTACTGGTCGCGATGGCGATACCGCTTATAACCTAGAGCGAACCTTGCAGGCTATCGCTACCTGCGCAGCGGATACCGATCTGCTGATATTTCCAGAGACCCAGTTGATGGGATTCGCCAGCGCGCAACAGCTCGCCGAAGTTGCCGAGCCCCTGAACGGGCCAAGTGTGCAGGCCGTGCAGCGTGCTGCACGCGAACGGAACGTCTCGGTGGTGGTTGGAATGGCTGAGAACGACTCCGGCACCTTCTACAACACCTCCCTGCTGGTAACCCCACAAGGGATCGCCTTGAACTATCGCAAGACTCACCTTTGGCCGTCGGAACGCGGCCTGTTCCAGCCGGGAGACCGCTATGCCACTGCGATTTGGAAGGGAGTCCGTGTCGGCATCCTGATTTGCTACGACATTGAGTTCCCGGAAAGCGCTCGAGCCCTCGGCCAACTCGGCACCGAGTTGATCCTGGTCACTAACGGCAACATGGATCCCTACGGCCCTGTCCACCGCACCGCGATCATGGCTCGCGCTCAGGAAAACCAGGCATTCACGGTGATGGTGAATCGAGTCGGCGACGGCAATGAAGGCCTCGTTTTTGCCGGTGGGAGTGCAGCGATCGATCCCTTCGGGCGCACGCTCTTCGAAGCGGGGCGGGCAGAGTGCCGTCAGGTTGTCGAGCTGGACCTCGATCTGCTGCGCTCCGCCCGCCGAGACTATGACTACCTCAATGACCGCCGCCTGTTCCTGACTGGCGAACAGATTGAACACGCTGATGGTCGCCGTGAACTACTGATCCCCTGTGCCCCGCGCGAGGGGGCGTCTCGCACGAAAACGGTTCTTCAACCTTGATGCTGATTTCAGCCCTGCCATAACAATAATTCACACACTAGCAGGAGCGGCGCGCGCGTCCACGGACCCGCCGTTAACGCTCTGGAGCACCCCGATGAAATCGACTCGTTATATGCAATTCGCGTTGGCCTCGCTTCTCAGTGTCGGCCTGGTCGGCGCCAGGGCCGACCAGCCCGCCACCCCCACCGTGCACATCTACAACTGGTATGACTACATCGCCCCGGACACGGTGAAAAACTTCCAGAAAGAAGCAGGCGTCAGCGCTGTGTACGATGTGTTCGACAACAGCGACGTCATGCAAAGCAAGCTGATGGCCGGCCGAAGTGGCTATGACGTGGTGGTCGCCACGGGTGACCTGCTACCGAACCTGATCAAAGCAGGTGTGCTCAAGAAACTGGATCGCAGCAAGTTGCCGAACTGGTCTCACCTCGACCCGGACATCCTCGCCAAGGTGCAGAGCAACGATCCCGGAAATAGCTATGCGGCCCCTTATCTGTGGGGTACGACTGGCATCGGCTATGACGCGGACAAGGTTAAATCGATACTCGGCCCAGATGCGCCAGTTAATTCTTGGGACCTGATTTTCAAGGAAGAAAATCTGGCCAAACTGAGTCAATGCGGTGTGGCCATGCTGGACGCCCCTAGCGAGATCATTCCCATCGCGTTGCACTACCTTGGACTGCCCTACAACAGCCAGAACCCGGAGGATTACAAAAAAGCCCAGGATCTGCTGCTGAAACTGCGTCCCCATATCGTCTACTTCGATTCTTCCAAGTTCATCTCTGATCTAGCCAATGGCAACATCTGCGTCGTGCTGGGCTGGGCTGGTGGTGTCGCCGATGCGCAAAAGGCCTCCGAGCTGGCTGGCAACCATCGCAACCTCGTCTACAGCATTCCACGCGAAGGTGCTCCGGTGTGGGTGGAGAGTCTGGTACAGCTCAACGATGCGCCGAACCCGGAGCAAGGGTTAGCCTTCATCAACTACATGCTGCGCCCCGAAGTCATCGCTGAGTCATCCAACTACCTGAGCTATCCAAACGCCAACAAAGATGCCACCGCGCTTGTCGAGAAGAAAGTCCGCGACAACCCCGGGGTGTATCCGTCCAAGCAAGTCCTTGACACGCTATTTCCGCTAGAACCACTCCCGCTGAAGATGGAGCGCGTGCGCACCCGCGCGTGGAACACGGTCAAGACCGGCGCTTGATTGGCAGACTCGGCTCTGCTGATGACTAGCCAAGCCCCTTCATGCAACAAATGAAACAAGAGAGAGACCATGAAAGAGACGATGAAGCCACGTGCCCGCGACCTGAACATTCAGTTCGGCCAACTGCAACCCGGCCCCCTCAATGCCATCACCGATGTGCCCGGCGTACGGGTCGGCCACAGTAATGTGCGAGGACGCACCGCCAATGGCCGCGACATCCTGACCGGTGTCACCCTGATCGAACCTCGTGCCGGTTCCACCAGCCAGCAACCGTGCTTTGCCGGCGTCCATGTGTTGAACGGCAACGGCGACGCCACCGGTCTGGAATGGATTCGCGAGGCAGGTCTTTTGACCAGCCCCATCGCCTTCACCAACACCCACAGCCTGGGCGTGGTGCGCGATGCGCTGGTTGTGCTGGACCGTGAACAGCAGCCTGATGACGGGCGCCTCTACTGGAACATGCCGGTGGTGCTGGAGACCTTCGACGGCCTGCTCAACGACATCAACGGCTTCCATGTGAAGATTGAACATGTGGCCGAGGCCCTGCGTTCGGCCAAGAGCGGGCCGGTAACGGAAGGCTCCGTCGGGGGCGGTAGCGGCATGATCTGTCATGAATTCAAGGGCGGCATCGGCACCGCATCACGGCGTTTGAGCAGTGCTCAGGGCGGCTGGACCGTTGGGGCCATCGTCCAGGCCAATCATGGCATCCGTAACGAACTGCGCGTCGACGGCTACCCGGTCGGACGCTATATGGAACAGGCCGACTCGCCGTTCCTCAAAGCGTCGCTGCCGCACCCGGGCATGGGCTCGATAGTCGTTTGCCTGGCCACCGACGCGCCGTTGCTGCCGCACCAATGCACGCGTCTGGCGCAACGTGCCAGCCTCGGCCTCGCCCGCACCGGCGGCGGCAATGAAGACCACAGCGGTGACATCTTCATCGCCTTCGCCACCGGTAATCAGCATGTGCCGCCGGCCGCTTACGAGAGTAAGCGTGCGCCGACTACCGACAACCTGAGCATGGTCAACAACGACCACATCAGCGAGTTGTTCCTGGCCGCCACCGAAGCGGTGGAAGAAGCCATCATCAATGCCTTGCTGGCCGCCGACACCGCTGAAGGCAACGGCCATGCCGTGCCGGGCCTGGATTCCGAGACGCTGCTCAAAGCCTTGCATCGGGCCGGCTGGCGGGGAGCGGCGAATGACTAACTGATCTCGCGGTATTGAGGTGGTGTGATTGTTTCGCGTTCATGCCACCTCGAGCACATTGATTGCATCGTCAGGTTCCAGGGAAAACGTCGTGACCCAGGGCTCACACGACGTTTAAGTGAGAGCTGTCGGGCAGACCCGCGCCATAAATCGTACGTTGCCGCACAGGCAACCGCCGATGAATCGTTCCTTGCAGCGTCTCGTCTGAAATCAAGCGGCCGGAGTGTCGACCGGGTAACCCGCGAGTGCCGCTTCGATTGCCGCGATGTCTATCTTGGTCATTGTCATCATGGCGTCGAAAGCGCGCTTGGCCGCCGCTCGATCGGGGTTGGATATCGCGGCGCTCAGGACACGGGGCGTGATCTGCCACGACAGGCCCCATTTGTCCTTGCACCAGCCACATACGCTTTCCTGGCCGCCGTTTGCGACAATCGCGTTCCACAAGCGGTCAGTTTCGGCCTGGTCGTCGGTCGCCACCTGGAATGAAAAAGCCTCGTTGTGCTTGATCCCCGGCCCTCCGTTCAACCCGAGGCAAGGGATGCCCATCACCGTGAACTCGACCGTTATCACATCGCCTTGCTTGCCCGCCGGATAGTCGCCAGGCGCGTGATGGACGGCGACGACCGCGCTGTCCGGGAATGTTCGGGCGTAAAACTCTGCAGCATCCTGCGCAGTGCCGTCGTACCAGAGGCAAATCGTGTTTTTGCTGACCATTTTGCTTCTCCAGAATCAGGTCTGATACGTTCACTCCAGCCGCGTAGTCAGCTGCGCTGAACGTTGGCAAATCAACAGGCAAACCCCAAGTATTGTTCAAAGCGCTGATTTTTCAAAAAACGGCCAAAGGAGATTTTGATGGCCACGGCACATGTTTTCATCGCCACCAGTCTGGATGGTTTTATCGCCCGACCTGATGGTGACATCGACTGGCTGTTGCAGCGCGATGATCCGGCTGAGGATCATGGCTACTCAGCCTTCATCGCCGATAAGGATGTGATCGTGATGGGGCGGGGAAGCTATGAGAAGGCGCTGACCTTCGACACATGGTTCTACGACCGGCCCGTCGTGGTGCTTTCTGAACAGCTGGCCGGTTCGGCGGTGCCCGAGGCACTGACGGGCGAGTTGCGTTTCTCCAACCTCAAACCCAGGGACTTGATGGAAGAAATGGCGAGGCAAGGCGTGCGTCGGGTCTATGTCGATGGCGGGCAGTTGGTGCAATCATTCCTGCGCGAAGGGTTAATCGCCGATATGGTGATCACCACTGTTCCTGTGCTGATCGGGGCGGGAAGGCCATTATTCGGGGGCCTTGAGCAGGACATTGATTTGAAACTGGTATCCAGCCGCTGCTTTCCTTCGGGGTTGGTGCAGTCCACTTATCGGTTGAACCCATGACCCGTCCGTGTGGATGTCCGATCCAAGGCTAGGGGGCGCGTGAAAAAAGGGAGACCCATTAGGTAGTATCAAGTCAAGGCCAATGGGTGTCCCTTTTTATTTCTTGATTCGTTACAGGTAATTCACGATGAACGTCACTTCGGTATTCGCGGTGCCGGCTTCCAGTTTGCTGTCGGCCAGACGGTAGTAAGCGGCGGACAGCGGGATGGTGAAGTCGGTGCCTGTGGTGTTGAAAGCGCTGAAGGGGTACGCGGTATCCAGCGCGATGGGCGTCCCTGCCTCATTCATCAGTTGCAGGCCTATGCCTTTGGCCGTCGAGCCGGCATTCAGTGCGACGATGCCCTTTTGCGCATCGATGACTGGGGTGGTGGTCTTGAGTGAATAAGTCACTTTCTGGATGCCGTGCTGGCATTGGTTGAGGGCGATGTTGAATTTGATCGTCCGAGGGGTATCGCCGCTTTTGCTGAACTCCTCCAGGCGATAGTCGTCGCCCATTTGAACCGACACTGCCGGGGTCTGGCAGGAGGCCGTATTCAGGGCAATGGGGTTGATCAGATAAAATTTGTTAAACACCGCTCCACCGGCCTGGTATTGGCCCAGATAGCCAGCGGGAACACTGTTTTCCGATGCCAATTCACTCGACTTGATGATTTCAAGTCGGTAGTTCTCGGCGCGAACGCCCCAACCTGAGCCAGCAGAAAGGTCCATACGTGCCACAGCCAGGTAGTCTGTGTCTGATGCGGCTGCTGACATTGGGGTGGCTATTCGGAATGAGAGCCCAGTTTTACCCAAAGGAAAGGTAGTGCCACTGGTGATGCTACCCAGTGTTGGGTTCAGGACAAAGCCATAGAGTGACGGACCGTCACAATTGAACCACTGAGCCGGCGTGCTAATGCTCTCCTGATAAATAACAGTGCCGATGGGTGCATCCTGAGGGACTGTCAGGCCTTCCGTCAGTTTGCTCCCGTAGTTCATGGTGATGGTCTTGGAGGTACCGTTTAAGGTGCAGTTCGCAGGTGCTCCCGACGAAAATACAATCGCCATCGCGGCAGCGACGCTCAGCAGCGAGCGCAGTCGGCTCTGCGTTCTTGAAATTTTCATATGGATGTCGATACAGGATGGCGGAGGGGCGGCCACTCTGGGGGTTGCTAAAGGCCGCGAACATAAGGCACTCCTTAAAACGTCGGTGACCTCTTGACAAACAAGGCGCCGATTTGAGCTGTTTGGCGGGAGAGGCCATCGGTTCAGTCCTAGGAAACGACTACAAATATCAGGCGCTCAAGAGAATTTTCCGACAACTTTTCAAGGTTGCCGGGTGGGAAGGTGAATGGATAACCTCCGGGTGTCGCTGCCAATTCAGCGACCGGGCCTGGAAACCCGATGAGCGAAAGGGCTCCAATCCGTAAAAAGGAGCTTAACCATGCACAAGGTCACCCCCAATCCACCAGAAACCCCAAGCACTTCCCCTTGCGCTTCCACCGACTCCAAAAAACTCCACGACGCCGCAGAGCGGGCGCTGGATCATTACCTCAAGCCGCCGTTCGACAAGGGCAACCTGCCCGATAAACGTCCCTCCAACATCTTCGCGGTCATCCCCGATCTGGATAACGAAACCCTGCTGGCCCACGCCTCGGAAACCCTGGCGTCGCTGAATGTGCTGGCCAGCGATCTGGCGTTCGAGCTGGAAGGCACGCGCCGGCATGTGGCGTTGGCGATTCAGCAGATGATTTCGTTGGGGGAGTTGTTGGTGAATCGGGCGCTGGATAATTACGATCAGCCAGAGGCGCCGTAGTACCGCGTTGTAGCGAGGCGGCTTGCCCCGTCGGCCGGTCTGCGTTGGCTCGCGACCGGTCGGTGGGTTCGGTGCCGGCGCGGTTGCCGGCGTTGTGCCGTGGGGCTTATTTCACGGCGTAAAACTTGCGGACATACCGGGTGCTTTGCCAGGCGCACGGTGCGCCTTGCGGTACGAACACGGTGTCGCCGGTGTTGACCGTCAGGCTTGTACCATCGGCTGCTCGCAGGGTGACGCTGCCTTCGATCAGGTGCATCAGCTCGTTGAGTTTATGCGGCCGGCCATGGCGTTCGTAGGGGGTCGAATCCCAGACGCCGACGCGCAGGTCGGTGATGCTGTCTTCAAAGGCATTGCGTGAGCGGCACTGCGGGGTAGGCCCGATCAGTATTTGTGGTTCCGGCGCGGCCGAAGGGGAGAGCATCGCTAAGCGGTCCAGCGCTGTCAGCCCTGGTGTCGGTTCAGTGTTGGGGCTGATGACGGCGCAGAATGCCCAGCACGTCTCGGCTTGCGCCTCGATTCGCAGCGTGGTCCCACGACCGATGACCGCGCTGGCACCGATCCCCAGTTCCAGCGTCTGTCCTTTGGATTTCAACACGACGTGGCCGGCGTGGACCACGATCACTTCGGTGTGCGGGAAATCATTGATATCGAGTGATTCGCTTGTGTTCACGGTCCCGGCGCAGATGCCATCATGCCCGGTGTAGGCGACCTGACGATATTCCTTGAAGGGGTCGGCAGCGCTCAAGGACGTTGCCTTGAAAGACGTGGCGACACGGCTGCCGTCGGCGCGAGCCAACAGCAGAACGGTAGGTTGAGACATGCGGGTGACGCTCCATGCAAATGTGGGGTGGAGGATGTTGGAGAGCGGCGGCTACTTTGCGCGCGGTTGTCAGCCAATGGCCTGGGTGACAAGTGCGAACTGTCGGACGCCGTTGACCGCTTGCGGCGGTGTGCCCCGTGCCATTTGCGCCACGGTATCGACCTGCTTGAGACCGACCGAGTCCAGCCATTCGCTCAAGCCACTGTCCGCCGGAATGTCGATGCGCACGAAGGCCTCCGGTACGTGGGCCAGCAACACGGCGATCAGGTGTTTGGCCTGTTCGATGTTCTCGGCGACCACCGGGCCAAGGCCGCGACCACGGCCATAGGGACGCAGCAGGGCGAAGGCGCACACCTGGCCATCGCGCTCGATGACAGCTGAATGCTCGACCACATCGAACAGCTCGTTGAGCACCGTTTGCCGGTCCAGCCCGGTGCCGGCATTGGCCAGTTCCAGCACGCGGGCCTTATCGGCCTCACGCAGCGGGCGACAGCTTTCACCGTTGGCCAGCGGCACAGGTGTAACGGTTTGCGCCGGGCCCTGGTGTTGCTGAATCCGCCCGAACTCGACAAAGCCCTGACTCGCGTAAAGCGGCGCACCGGCAAGGGTCGCGTTGAGTACCGGGGTGCGTGACTGGCACGCATCAAGTGCCTGTTCCATCAACTTGCGACCGATACCCTTGCCTTGATAGTCGTCGCTGACGATCACCAGGCCGATGGTGGCGAAATCGCCTTGGGGGCAGGCGAACGCCGTGCCGATCAGACGCTCGCCATCGAGTGCCACAACGCCGTCGCTGAGGCGCAACACCATGGCCCAATCATCCAGGCGATGGGGCCACTTCAATTGCACGGACAAGGCATGGGCCGAGGGCAGGTCGGCGGTCGTCATCGGGCGATAGACATAAGCAGAAGGGTGCGGGGCGGACATGGCGAGTCTCCGTTGGACAGTGTGCGCAATCAACCGGCTGTGCGGCGCGATGGTGCCTGTATCCCATCTGCGCGAAGGCCTGACAAGAGGGGCTGGAACATTCGGCAGATTCCGCACGCCCGAGGCCACAAGACCACACTTACTACTTATTTGCCCGGCAAGGTCGGCAGCAAATGCTTGGGCTTTTTTTCTACGATGGAAGCCTGAGTTCACGACTCGCCGTCCCTTTTCTGGAGAGCTCCATGGATAGCTTCGATCCTCGCCTTATCGCTGTGCGCAGCGCTCATTTCATTGCCGGTAAATACCGCGATGCTCAACCGGGACTTGAGGTGGTGCGGCCGTCGGATGGCCAGGTCTATGCCCAGTTGCCGGTCGCCGATGCCGATCTGGTGGATGAAGCGGTCAACGATGCCTGGCAGGCGTTCAATCGCAGCGACTGGGCCAGCCGCCCACCCCGGGAGCGGGCGCGGGTCATGCGCCGTTGGGCCGATCTGATCGAAGCGGACGCCGCTGTCCTGGCGCCGCTGGAAGCGGTGGGCTCGACCCGTCCCCATAAAGATGTGATCGCCTGGGATATTCCCTACGTCGCCGAGGGCATTCGGTTCTTTGCCGAGCTGGCCGACAAGCACGGCGGTCATGTGGCTGCCACCCAGACCGATCGACTGGGCATGCAGATCGCCGAACCCTACGGCGTGATTGCCGCCATCGCACCGTGGAATTTCCCGTTGAGCATGGCCTCCTGGAAAGTCGCGCCGGCACTGGCCGCAGGTAATGCCGTGGTGCTCAAGCCTTCAGAGCTGACGCCGTTTTCCAGCCTGCGCTTTGCCCAGCTGGCGTTGCAGGCGGGCATGCCGGCGGGGATCTTCAACGTGATTCAGGGCGATGGCCGCGTCACGGGCGATGCCTTGTGCCGTCATCCACGGGTGGGCAAGGTGACCTTTACCGGTTCCACCGCGACCGGCTCGAGCATCATGTCCACCTGCGCGCTGGTCGGTCCGAAACCGGTCACCCTGGAACTCGGTGGCAAGAGCCCGCAGCTGGTCTTCGGCGATGTGCCGGATATCGCCAAAACCGCTCGCACGGTGGCCATGGCCATTACCGGTAATGCCGGGCAGGTGTGCGTGTCCGGGTCTCGGCTGTTGATCCAGCGCTCGATCATGGAACCGTTTATCGCCCACTTGCGGGCGTATTTCGAGGAGCTGCGCCCCGGCCCGACCTGGTCGTCCGAGAGCACGCTGTCGCCGATCATTTCCCGGCTGCAGGCCAGCCGCATCGATGGCATCGTCCAGCGCTCGCGTCAGGCCGGCGCCGAAGTGCTGACCGGTGGCGGGCTGTTCGAGGGGCTCGGTGGCGCCTATTACCAGCCAACTTTGCTCACCGGCCTGGACCACCAGAACCCGGCGATCTGCGAAGAAATCTTCGGCCCTGTGCTGACGGTGCAGGCGTTCGATGATGAAGAACAGGCGCTGAGCCTGGCGGCGCATGCGACTTACGGTCTGGCGGCGGGTGTGCACACGGCCGACATCAACCGTGCCTTGCGTCTGGTTCGGCGCCTGGAAGCGGGGACGGTGTGGGTCAATCGTTACGGACGCAGTAACGACTACATCCTGCCGACCGGTGGCTACAAGCGCTCCGGCATTGGCAAGGACCTGGGGCGCGAAGCGTTCGAAGCCAATTTGCGCTTCAAGAGTGTGTTGATCGATATCGTGCAGTAAAGCGCAGCGCTAAACACCTGTGAAGAGTGGGCAAAACCCTAATACCTGTCAGTCAAGTGCAATCCATGTGGGAGCGGGCTTGCTCGCGAAAAGGGCGTGTCAGGCGACACTAATGTTATCTGGCACACCGCCTTCGCGAGCAAGCCCGCTCCCACAGGTTCTCGACAACCTCCGGATCTTCAACAAGCTTCAATCCGCACCCAAACGGGCGCTTCCTCAGGGAAGCGCCCGTTTTCGTTCTGCTTGGCGCAGGTTCTGCGGTCAATCCGTTTGCACTTGAGCCTTGCGGCGTTATAAAGGCCCATAAGAGCGCATGAATACGGGGTTTGCCCAAGGCTGGAGCGACCCGCAAAGTCTGCTGAGGGCGGGCGCTAAAACGGTGGTTTGTATCGAGCAGAGGTCGCTTTTAACGCCATCTGCTGATTTCACGGTGGTGTAATGACGGTGTGCTGCAGCGATGCATCACGGCTCCCGGAACGGAGCGAATGCTTGTCACGCCATGACCTCAACGAACTTCAGGACCGCACTCAATGAGCTTTCTTCGCCCCAAATTCATTACGTTCGACTGCTACGGTACGCTGACCAATTTCCACATGGGTACGATGACTCGCGAGCTGTTCGCCGATCGCGTGGTGCCCGAGCAGATGGAGCAGTTCGTCAAGGACTTCTCGGCCTATCGCCTGGACCAGGTCATGGGTGACTGGAGGCCGTATGACGAAATCCTCAAGACCGCGCTGGCGCGGACCTGCAAGCGTTGGGGCATTGAATACCGTGACGAAGGTCAGCTGTATTACGACGCCGTGCCGACCTGGGGCCCGCACCCGGACGTACCGGCCGGCCTGTCGAAAATCGCCGACAAAATCCCGCTGGTGATTTTCTCCAACGCCAGCAACAGCCAGATCATGTCCAACGTCGACAAGCTCGGCGCACCGTTTCACAAGGTTTTTACCGCCGAGCAGGCACAAGCCTACAAACCGCGCCTGGCCGCGTTCGAGTACATGCTCGACAACCTCAATTGCGGGCCGGAAGACATCTTGCATGTGTCGTCGAGCTTCCGTTACGACCTGATGCCGGCCCACGACATGAAGATCAAGAACAAGGCCTTCGTCGCCCGTGGTCACGAAGTCCCGGCCAACGCTTTCTACGAGTACCGGCAGATCACCGACATCGGCGGGCTGGCCGCGCTGGTCGGTCTCTGAGTCGTCACGGCAACGGCATTCTCACGGCAGTCTTTTTGGTAGAGGCGGGTTAGACATGGGCAGTGAATCCTACTGGCTCGACACTGCACCGGCGTTCACCGGTGCTCAGACCGGCGCGTTGCCCGGGCAGGTCGACGTGGCCATCGTCGGGGGTGGTTTCACCGGCCTGGCGGCGGCTCGGGCGCTGGCCTTGAAGGGCGCCAGTGTGGTGGTGCTGGAAGCCGGCAGGGTGATCGGCGAAGCCTCGGGTCGCAACGGCGGTCAGTGCAATACCGGCGTGGCACAGGATTACGCCGGCCTGAGCGCCAGCCTCGGCGCGGACAAGGCGCGGGCCTATTACAAGGCTTACGAGAGTGCCGTGCACAGCGTGGTTTCGCTGGTGGAGCAGGAGCAGATCGCCTGCGACCTCAAGCGTAACGGCAAGCTCAAGCTGGCCGCCAAGCCGATGCACTACGAGGGCCTGGCACGGACTTGCGAATTGATTCGCCGGGAGGTCGATGCCGATGTCGAGTTGCTGACCGCCGAACAGATCCGCGCTGAAGTCGACTCGGCCCAGTTCCACGGAGGATTGCTGCAGCGTAACGGTGTGCAGATGCATGTCGGGCGCTTCGGCGTCGGTCTGGCCGAAGCGGCGGCACGGCACGGTGCGTTGATCTATCAAGACACGCCGGTGACGGACTGGAAAGCCCAGGCCGGCGGCTATCAGGTCAACACCGCCAAGGGTTCGCTGCACGCCGGGCAGGTGCTGCTGGCGACCGGCGCCTGTCAGCACGGCGGGTTGGGCTGGTATCGGCGGCGGATCGTACCGGTGGGCAGTTTCGTGATCGCCACCGAGGTCCTTCCGCAGAGCCTGATCGACCAGTTGCTGCCTGGTCGGCGAGCCTATGTCACCAGCCGGATGATCGGTAACTACTTCCGCCTGACCCCGGACAACCGTCTGCTGTTTGGCGGCCGTGCGCGGTTTGCCATGTCCGACAGCGTCTCCGACGCCAAGAGCGGCAAGGTGCTGCGGGCGGCGATGGTGCAGATGTTCCCGGCGCTGGCCAAGGTGAAGATCGATTACTGCTGGGGCGGGCTGGTGGACATGACCTCCGATCGGTTGCCCCGTGCCGGCCAGCACGGCGGGGTTTATCACTCCATGGGCTACAGCGGCCATGGGGTGCAGATGTCGGTGCACATGGGCCAGGTGATGGCCGACGTGATGGCCGGCAAGGTCGAGGCCAATCCCTGGCGCGAACTCGACTGGCCGGCGATTCCCGGGCATTTCGGCAAACCGTGGTTCCTGCCGCTGGTGGGCGCTTATTACCGGTTCCAGGACTATTTGCATTGAGTTGATGTTGTGGCTTTACCGTCGTTTGCGTTTCCAGGACGTTCCGGTCAACCGGAACACTCGAGCCTTCTCTTTATCGACAGGTACAACAGATATGACTGATAACAAGATCGACTCCAAACTGATCTCCGGCCAGGAAAGCCTGAGAGTCTTCGAAGGCCTCAATCGCGGCATGTCGCGCCGCAACGCGTTGCAATTGCTCGGTGTCGCCGGGGTGGCTGCAGCGGGCGCCGGCAGCCTGTTCGGCGCCGCTGGCAAACTGTTCGCCGACGAAGCCGCAAGCCCCGGCAAAGGCAAGCCGGGCGGACGGATTCGCGTCGCCGGCATGTCCAGCTCCACCGCCGATACCCTGGACCCGGCCAAGGGTGCGCTGTCCACCGACTACGTGCGCCACTATATGTTCTACAACGGCTTGACCCGTTTCGACAGCCATCTGGTGCCGCAACTGGAGCTGGCCGAGCGCATCGACAACACTGATGCCACGCTGTGGACCATCACCCTGCGCAAGGACGTGACCTTCCACAACGGCAAAACCCTGAGCGCCGCCGACGTGGTGTTCTCGCTGTCGCGACACAAGGATCCGCTGACCGGTTCCAAGGTCATGCCGCTGATGGAGCAGTTCGCCGAGATCAAGGCCACTGGCCCCAATGAAGTACAGATCCGCCTGAGCGCGCCGAACGCCGAACTGCCGTCGATCCTGGCCGTGTCGCACCTGCTGATCGTTCCCGAAGGCACCACCGACTTCAACCAGGGCATCGGTACCGGGCCGTTCAAGGTCAAGGAATTCAAACCGGGCGTGCGTTCGATTGCTGCGCGCAATACCGGCTACTGGAAACCGGGCCTGCCTTACCTGGACGAGATCGAGTTCATCGCCATTGCCGACGAGCCATCGCGGGTCAACGCGCTGCTGTCGGGCGACGTGCACATGATCAACGAGGTCAACCCGCGCTCCACCACGCGAATCAAGGCCAGCGCCGGTCACCGCGTCGTCGATGCACCCTCGGGCAACTACACTGACTTGATCATCCGTCAGGATCAGATGCCCGGCAAAAGCGCGGAATTCACCCAGGCCATGAAGTACCTGATGGACCGCGAGCAGATCAAATCCGCAGTGTTCCGTGGTTTTGCGGTGGTCGGTAACGACCATCCGATTGCCCCCGGTTCGCGCTACTACAACGCTGACCTGCCGCAGACCGTCTACGACCCGGAGAAAGCCAAGTTCCTGCTGAAGAAGGCCGGCATGGACAGCATCAACATGCCGCTGGTGGCATCACCTGCGGCGACCGGTTCGGTGGACATCGCCGTGCTGCTGCAGCAATCGGCGAAACAGGCCGGGCTCAAGCTCGACGTCAACCGCCTGCCCAGCGACGGCTACTGGTCCAACCACTGGATGAAGCACCCGTTGAGCTTCGGCAACATCAACCCGCGGCCGAACGCCGACGTGATGTTTTCGCAGTTCTTCCAGTCGAGCGCGCCGTGGAACGAATCGGGCTGGAAGAACGACCAGTTCGACCAGTTGCTGATGCTCGCCCGCGCGGAAACCGACGACGCCAAGCGCAGCAAGATGTACGCGGACATGCAGACCCTGGCGCATGACCACTGCGGTATCGGCATCCCGGTGTTCATCAGCAACATCGACGGCGTCGACCAGCGCGTCAAAGGCTATGGCAGCAACCCGTTGGGCGGCTTCATGGGCTACATGTTCGCCGAGCAGGTCTGGCTGGACGCTTGATGCGCCGATGAGGTTTGTGCCGTAGCAACATTGCAGGAGAACAGGGCGATGAATAGCAACACACTGTGGTTGATCGGCCGGCGTATGGGCGCCGCGATCGTGACCTTGTTGATCGTGTCCATGGTGGTTTTCGCCATCACGGCGGTACTGCCGGGGGACGCGGCACAACAGGCCCTCGGGCAGTTCGCCACGCCGGAACAGGTGGCGGCACTGCGGCTGAAACTGGGGCTCGATCAGCCCGGTGTGTTGCGTTACTTGCACTGGTTGATGAGCCTGCTCAGCGGCGACATGGGCCTGTCGGTCTCCAACGCTATGCCGGTCAGCGACTTGATGGCCGGTCGGGTGCCCAACACGCTGATGCTGGCGGCCGCCACGGCGCTGGTGTCAGTGCCGGTGGCGCTGATTCTGGGCATCGGTTCGGCCATGGGCCGGGGCGGGCGCATCGACAGCTTTCTCAGCTTTGTCACCCTGGCGATGGTCGCCGTACCGGAGTTTTTGGTGGCAACGCTGGCGGTGCTGATTTTTGCGGTGAACCTGGGCTGGTTGTCGGCGCTGTCCTATGCCAGCGACATCACCTCACCGTTGCAATTTCTACGCACGTACGCCTTGCCGGTGATGACGCTCTGCTGCGTGATCGTTGCGCAAATGGCGCGCATGACCCGGGCGGCGGTGATCGATCAACTCGACAGCCCTTATGTGGAAATGGCCCGGCTCAAAGGCGTGAGCCCGGTGCGGATCGTCCTGCGCCATGCCTTGCCCAATGCCATCGGGCCGATTGCCAATGCCATCGCCTTGAGTCTGTCCTACCTGCTGGGCGGGGTGGTGATCGTCGAGACGATCTTCAACTATCCCGGCATCGCCAGCCTGATGGTCGATGCGGTGACCAACCGTGACATGGCGCTGGTCCAGGCCTGCACCATGCTGTTTTGCACGGCGTACCTGGGGTTGGTGCTGATTGCCGACCTGTGCGCGATTCTTTCCAATCCAAGGCTGAGAAACCAATGAACAAGCTCATTGTGAAATCGATGCCTGTGACCCCCGACCTGTCGGTTGGCAAGGTGTCAAACGGGCCATCCTGGCTGGGTCTGGTCGGGGCTGCGATGTGTTTTATCTGGTTGCTGGTGGCGGTCTTCGGCCCGTGGCTGGCACCGCACCCGGTCGGTGAAGTGGTCTCTGATAATGTCTTCGACAGCCTGAGTGCAGCGTACCCCTTCGGCACTGATTACCTGGGCCGCGACATGCTCAGCCGAATCCTCGTCGGTGCTCGATTCACGGTTGGCCTGGCGCTGGTTGCCGCCGTGCTGGCCAGCGGTCTGGGCACCAGCTGCGCACTGTTGTCGGTGGTCTCGCCGAAATGGCTGGATGAAATCATCAGCCGCTTGATGGACGCGTTCATTTCGATCCCGAGCAAGATGCTGGCGCTGATCATGGTCTCGGCCTTCGGTTCTTCGGTGACGTTGCTGATCTGCACTGCGGTGCTGAGTTTCACCCCCGGCGCGTTCCGCATTGCTCGCAGCATGGCGGTGAACATCGAAGCGCTGGAGTACGTGCAAGTGGCCCGAACCCGTGGTGAACGCCGGCTGTATATCGCCTGCGTGGAAATCCTGCCGAACATGCTCAACCCGGTGCTGACTGACCTGGGGCTGCGTTTCGGTTTCATTGTGTTGTTGCTCAGCGGCATGAGTTTCCTCGGCCTGGGCGTGCAACCGCCGGATGCCGACCTCGGGTCGCTGGTGCGCGAGAACATTGGCGGCCTCAATCAGGGCGCGCCGGCCATCGTGATTCCGGCGCTGGCCATCGGCACCCTGACCATTGGCGTGAATCTGTTTATCGACAGACTGTCGTCCCGACGTAGTCGACGTACGGGGGGGCATTGAGATGAGTGAATTGATTCGGGTCCAGGACCTGCGCGTGGTCGCCTGTGGCGAACGCGGCGAAGTAGAAATCGTCAAGGGCGTGAGCTTCTCCCTGGAAAAAGGCGAAGTGCTGGCGCTGATCGGTGAGTCGGGCTCCGGCAAGACCACCATCGCCCTGGCGCTGCTCGGTTACGCCCGGCGCGGTTGCCGGTTGGCCGGCGGCGTGGTGCAGGTCGGCGAACACGACATGCTGGCGTTGAGCGAACGCGAACTGCAAGGCCTGCGCGGGAACCGTGTGTCGTATATCGCGCAAAGCGCTGCGGCGGCGTTCAACCCGGCGAAAAAACTCATCGACCAAGTGGTGGAGGGCGCGTTGATTCATGGCCTGGGCAACCGGACCGTGCTCGAAGCCAAAGCCATCGAGCTGTTCCGCGACCTGGCCCTGCCGGACCCTGAACACATCGGCCAACGCTACCCGCACCAAGTGTCCGGCGGGCAATTGCAGCGGGTGATGGCGGCCATGGCGCTGATCAGCGATCCGTTGCTGGTGGTGCTCGACGAGCCGACCACCGCGCTCGATGTGACCACTCAAATCGACGTGCTGCGCGCTTTCAAGCGGGTGGTACGTGAGCGTGGGGCGACGGCGGTCTACGTGTCCCACGACCTGGCCGTGGTGGCGCAAATGGCCGATCAGATTGTGGTGCTCAATGGCGGCCAGATCTTCGAACAGAGCGCCACCGCACCCTTGCTCAAAGGCCCGGCCCATGAATACACCCGTAGCCTGCTGGCGGCGGCGCGCCCGGATACGACGATCCGCCCGCCCTGTGGTGTGGCCGAAGATCAGCCACTGCTGACCATCAAAGGTTTGACCGCCGGCTACGGCAACAAAAACACCCAAGGCATGCCGTCGATCCGCGTGCTGGAAGACATCGACCTGACGGTACGCAGGGGCCAGGCCATCGGCGTGATCGGTGAATCGGGTTCCGGCAAGTCGACCCTGGCGCGGGTGGTGGCCGGGTTGCTGACGCCGGCGTTGGGTGGCCTGACCTTTGATGGTCAGCCACTGGGCGGCAGCCTGTCCGAGCGTACCGATGAACAATTCCGGCGCATTCAAATGGTCTTCCAGAACGCCGACACCGCGCTCAATCCGATGCACAGCATCAGCACCATTCTGAGCCGGCCGCTGAAAATGTATTTCGGCCTCAAGGGTGCCGCCTTGCGCGAGCGTATCGGCGAATTGCTGGACCTGGTGCGCTTGCCGCGGAGCCTGGCCGAGCGTCGGCCGAATGAACTCTCCGGCGGGCAAAAGCAACGGGTCAACCTGGCTCGCGCACTGGCGGCCAAGCCGGACCTGATCCTCTGCGACGAAGTGACCTCGGCGCTGGATACGGTAGTCGGTGCGGCGATTCTTGAACTGCTGCGCGACCTGCGTCAGGAGCTGGGGGTGTCGTATCTGTTCATCAGCCACGACATCTCCACCGTGCGCGCGCTGTGCGACGACATCGTGGTGATGTACAGCGGCTACAAGGTTCAGGAGGGCAGTCGGCAGTCGTTTGCCCAGGCGCCTTTCCATCCGTACACCGACCTGTTGATTCATTCGGTGCCGGAACTGCGTCAGGGCTGGCTGGAGAACTGCGGCACCACCTGCGGCACGCTGCCGCCGATCGGTGCCAAAGCCAACGTGCCGGAGCTGTGCACGTTCCTCAATCGCTGCCCGGTACGGGTCGACGGTTTGTGCAATCGCACCGCGCCAAACCGCCGGACGCTTGTCGGCAGCAGTGAAATCCTTTGTCACCACGACAGTGCCGAGCTGCTGAAAACCCAGCAGGATTTGAACAGCATGATTCAGGGAGCCTATGCATGAAGGGGCGTTTTGTGAGGCTGGCCGAGCAGGGCCGGCCGACCGTCAAATTGACGGTGGACGGCACACCCATCGAGGCGTTGCAGGGCGACACGCTGATGGTCGCGTTGCTGACCCAGGGTTCGGCGTTGCGTCAGTCGGAGTTCGATTCGGGCCGGCGGGCCGGTTTCTGCCTGATGGGCGCCTGTCAGGATTGCTGGGTCTGGACCCGCAGCGGCGAACGGCTGCGTGCCTGTTCCAACGAAGTCCGTGAAGGGCTGGATATCATCACCACACAACCGGAGGCGATATGGCCACTGCACGGCTGAGCACTCATCGAGTGGTGATCGTCGGCGCCGGGCCGGCCGGCATTCGCTGCGCCGAAACCTTGCTGGCGGCGGGCTGCAAGCCGATCCTGATCGATGAAAATCGGCGCGATGGCGGGCAGATCTACCGTCGCCAACCAGAAGGATTTACCCGCGATTACGCGACGCTGTACGGTACCGAAGCGGCCAAGGCCAAAGACTTGCACCAAAGCTTCGACCGCTTGCGCGGGTTGATCGACTACCGCCCGGACACGCTGGTGTGGAACCTTACACCGGGGCAACTGTGCTGCGTCAGCCAGGGCAAACACTCGACGGTTGATTACGACGCGCTGATCCTCTGCACCGGCGCCACCGACCGCTTGATGCCGATCGAAGGCTGGCAACTGGCGGGCACCTACAGCCTCGGCGGCGCGCAGATCGCGCTCAAATCCCAGGCGGTGTCGATTGGTCATCGCGTGGTGTTCATGGGCAGCGGGCCGTTGCTGTACCTGGTCGCCAGTCAATACCTCAAGGCTGGTGCCAACGTGGCGGCGGTGCTCGACACTTCGCCGCTGAGCAAGCGCATCGGCGCCTTGCCGAAACTGCTGGCGCGCCCCGGAGTGCTGTTCACCGGGATGAAACTGTTGGCGCAGCTGTACCGGGCGAAGATCCCGGTGCACCTGGGGATTTCTCCGTTGCAAGTGCTGGGCGATGCCCAGCGCGGTGTCAGTGGTGTGCGGGTGCGGACCGCCGAAGGCAAGACGTTGACGGTGGAGTGCGATGCCGTGGCGCTGGGTTATCACCTGCGCCCGGAAACCCAACTGGCGGATCTGGCCGGTTGCCGTCTGCGCTTCGATGAAGCGTCCAGTCAATGGTGGCTGGCCACCGATGAAGAAGGCCGGACGTCGGTAAATGGCGTGTATGCCGCCGGCGATGGCTCGAAAATTCGTGGCGCGGATGCTGCCGAGCACGCCGGGCGCCTGGTGGCCATGGCGCTGCTGGAGGATCTGCACCAGCCGGTGGACGCCGGGTTACGCGACGAACAACGCCGCGCCCTGGCGCTGATGGACCAGTTTCGTCTCGGCCTGGCCCAGGCGTTTCCCTGGCCTGCCGAACAAGCCAAGGCCTTGCCCGACTCGGCCATTGTCTGTCGCTGCGAGATGATCAGCGCCGGCGAATTGCGTCGCACCGTCAGCGAAAAGGGCGCCTGTGAAGTCAATCGGGCCAAGGCGTTCAGCCGGGTCGGCATGGGCCGCTGCCAGGGCCGTTATTGCTCCCAGGCGGGAGCCGAGGTGATTGCCGCTGCGGCCGGCGTCAATGTGCAACTGGTCGGCCGCCAGCGTGGTCAGGCGCCGGTCAAACCGCTTTCGATGCTCACCGAGGAGGTGTCGCCATGACGCTACAGAAAGCCGATGTGGTGATTGTCGGGGGTGGCCTGATGGGCTCGGCGACGGCGTTTTTCCTGCGCCAGCGCGGGCAGTCGGTGATCTTGCTGGAGCGCGACCAGATCGGTCAGTACGCCAGCGGCGTGAACTTCGGCAACGTCCGGCGCCAGGGGCGATTCCTCGGGCAACTGGAATTGGCCAACCGTTCCTGGGCGTTGTGGAAACGCCTGCCGGAGTTGATCGACGACGACCTTGAATTCATCGCCAGCGGGCACATGCGCGTGTGCTACCGCGAAGACGAAATCGCCGAACTGGAGGCCTACGCCGCCGCTCCCGAGGCGGCGCAACTGGACCTGAAAATCTATCGCGGCGCCGAACTGCACAAGCGTTTTCCGTTTCTTGGGCCGGATGTGAAGGGTGGCTCCTATGCACCTCACGACGGCCACGCCAACCCGCGTCTGGCAGCCCCGGCGTTTGCCCGCGCCGCACGGCGCCTTGGTGCACGGATCGAAGAGCAGACCGAAGTCGCCGAAGTGCAAAAGGTTGGCGGTGAGTTCACCGTCACCACCACCGATGGTCGCCAGTTCAGCGCCGAACAGTTGCTGATTACCGCCGGTGCCTGGGGCCAGAAGCTGTCGGCGCAGTTCGGCGAACCGGTGCCGCTGGACACTCACGGCCCGCAAATGGCCGTGACCGAGCCGGTGCCGTATGCCTTGCCAACGGTGATCGGCGTGTACACCAAGATTCCCGAGGAAGTGATTTACTTCCGGCAGATCCCGCGCGGCAACATCGTCATCGGCGGTGGCTACCGCAGCAAGCCGGACATGCTGAACCGTCGGGCTCAGGTCGAGCCGCGCAGCATCCTCAACCAGATCCAGCAGATGCGTCGCCTGCTGCCGGGTGTCGGCAACCTGAACATCATCCGCGTCTGGAGCGGCATCGAAGGTTACATGCCCGATTCCTTGCCGGTGATGGGCCGCAGCGGCACGGTCGACGGGTTGTTCTACGCGTTCGGCTTCTGCGGTCACGGCTTTCAGCTTGGCCCGGGCGTCGGCGACGTGATGGCCGAACTGATCAGCACCGGCAGCACCCGCACGTCGATTGAGCCGTTCTCCATTCGCCGGTTCGCCCTTTCAGCCGAGCAACGGAGCAAGGCCTCATGAAACCCCGTGTACTGGATATTCTCAAACGGCTGATGGCCTTCGATACCGTGTCTTCGGAGTCGAATATGGCCTTGATCGAGTACGTGCGCGACCTGCTGCTGAGCAAGGGCATCGAGTCGCTGATCGTCAAGGATGAAACAGGCAAGAAGGCCAATCTGTTCGCCAGCACCGGCCCTAAGGAGATGCCGGGGATTCTGCTGTCCGGGCACACCGACGTGGTTCCTGCAGCGGGCCAGGCCTGGACCGTTCCGGCGTTTCAGGCGACGGTGCAGGAGGGGCGGATTTACGGTCGCGGCAGCTGCGACATGAAGGGCTTTATCGCGTTGGCCATCGACGCCATGCTCGACGCCGCCGACCATTCGTTGAGCCGACCGCTGCAACTGGCGCTGTCCCATGACGAAGAGACCGGCTGCGTCGGCGTGCGGCGTTTGCTCGACGTGTTGCACCTGGCACCAGTGCGGCCATTCCTGTGCCTGATTGGTGAGCCGACCAACATGCAGTTTGTGCTCGGGCACAAGGGCAAGGGGTCTTATCGCACGTACTGTCGGGGCCTGGAGGCGCACTCATCGCTGGCACCGCGCTCGGTCAACGCGATTCATGTGGCCTGCGATTTCATCGCGGCACTGCGTCAAAGCCAACAACAATTGCAAGAGCAGGGCGCTCAGGATGCGGACTACGACGTGCCTTACAGCACGGTGCATGTCGGGCAGATTGTCGGCGGCAAGGCGCTGAACATCGTGCCGAACCTCTGCACCCTCGACTTTGAAGTGCGCAACCTGCCGGCAGACGATCTGGATCAGTTCCTGGCGCAGATGCAAGAGCGTGCAGAAGTGATCGTGCGCGAGGCCAAAAAGCTCTCCAGCGTGGCGGACATCGAGATCGAAACCCTTAACGTCTATCCAGGATTGGAGACGCATCCGAGCGTCGAGGCGGTGCGCTTTCTAAAGAACTTCGCTGCGCCGGATACCGGCACCGCCAAAGTCTCGTTCGGCACCGAAGGGGGGTTGTTCAAGCAGCGCCTGGATGTGCCGGTGGTGGTCTGCGGACCGGGCTCGATCGAACAGGCGCACAAGCCGGACGAGTTTATCGAGATCAGCCAGATGGAGGCCGGGGAGCGGTTTCTCGAGGGGTTGCTCGGTTCCCTGAAGCAGTAATCAGGTCTTGCGGGCAAATGGAGATCAAATGTGGGAGCGGGCTTGCTCGCGAAAGCGGTGTGTCAGGCACCATCAATATCGCCTGGACGGACGCCTTCGCGAGCAAGCCCGCTCCCACAGGGTTTTGTGTTGGTCTGAAAGGCCATGAATCTCCTCGGTAGAGCCTGCCGTCCCACCGCGATTTTCAGCATCCGACGCTGCCCTCAAGGCGCTTTCAGCATCCTCTTCCGAGGCACCTCCCTAGACTGGCAAGTGTCTCGAATCAGGACCTCGACCATGCTCAAGAATCGTTTGAAAGACCCAAGCCTTTTGGCAGAACTCGCCTACATCGACGGGCAGTGGATCGGCGCCGACAACGCCGCGACGCTGGACGTCATCGACCCGGCCAACGGCCAGTTCCTCGCCCGTGTACCGGCGATGCAAGGCACGGAAACCCGCCGCGCAATCGACGCCGCCGAAAAAGCCTGGCCAGCCTGGCGCGCCCGCCCGGCGGCCGAGCGTGCGGCGCTGCTGGAGCGCTGGTATCAGGCGATGATCGACAACCTCGATGACCTCGCGTTGATCATGACTTGCGAGCAGGGCAAACCGCTCAACGAAGCTAAAGGCGAAATTCGCTACGGCGCCGGTTTCGTCAAATGGTTTGCCGAAGAGGCCCGCCGGGTTTACGGCGAAACCATACCGGCCCCCAGCGGCGACCGCCGACTGCTGACCCTCAAGCAACCGGTGGGGGTCTGCGCCGCCATCACCCCGTGGAACTTCCCCAACGCGATGATCACCCGCAAGTGCGCGCCGGCCTTGGCGGCGGGTTGTCCGATCATCGTCAAACCCTCGGATCTGACGCCATTGTCGGCACTGGCCCTGGCAGTACTGGCCGAGCGCGTCGGCATCCCGGCCGGGGTGTTCAACGTGCTGACCGGAATGCCCGCCGGCATCGGCGAAGAGCTGACCGGCAACCCGAGCGTACGGAAGATTTCCTTCACCGGCTCGACAGCGGTCGGCCGCTTGCTGATGCGCCAGAGCGCCGAGCACATCAAGCGCTTGAGTCTGGAGCTGGGCGGCAATGCCCCGTTCATTGTGTTCGACGATGCTGACCTGGAGCAGGCGGTGGCGGGCATCATGCTCAGCAAGTTTCGCAACGCAGGGCAGACCTGCGTATGCGCCAACCGCATCCTGGTGCAGGACGGCATCTACGAGCGCTTCGCCCAGCGGCTGGTGGAGGAGGTGGGCAAGCTCAAGGTTGGTAACGGCCTCGACGCCGACGTCACTATCGGCCCGCTGATCAATCCGGCGGCGGTGAGCAAAGTCGCCCGGCATATCGACGATGCCCTGAGCCAGGGCGCGCGCTTGCTCTGCGGCGGTATTCCCGAGGGCGACAGTCAATTTGTCCAGCCAACGGTACTCGGCGATGCCCACGCCGGCATGCTGCTGGCCAACGAAGAAACCTTCGGCCCGGTGGCGCCGTTAATGCGCTTTACCGAGGAGGCCGAAGCACTCGCGCTGGCCAATGCCACGCCTTATGGACTGGGCGCCTACTATTTCACTCAGGACCTGCGCCGCTCGTGGCGTTTCGGCGAAGCGCTGGAGTTCGGCATGGTCGGTCTCAACACCGGGATCATTTCCATGGAAGTCGCGCCGTTCGGCGGCATCAAGCAGTCGGGCCTCGGCCGTGAAGGCAGCAAGTACGGCCTGGATGAATACCTTGAAGTCAAAGCCTTCCACATCGGCGGGCTGTAACTCACAGACACGGGGAGCCACGATTGATGAGCAAGACATTCAGAATCGCCGCGATTGCCGGCGATGGCATCGGCAAGGAAGTCCTGCCCGAAGGGCTGCGAGTCCTGGAGCAGGCGGCGAAGAAATGGCAGCTGGAGTTGAGCATCGAGGTGCTCGACTGGGCGCACTGCGATTACTACCTGGAGCACGGGCAGATGATGCCCGACGACTGGTTCGAACAGCTCAAGGGTTTTGACGCGATCTACTTCGGCGCCGTGGGTTGGCCGGACAAGGTGCCGGATCACATTTCCCTGTGGGGTTCGCTGCTGAAGTTTCGTCGGGATTTCGACCAGTACGTGAATATCCGCCCGGTGCGGTTGTTCCCCGGCGTGCCGTGCCCATTGGCCGGACGTAAACCGGGGGACATCGATTTCGTGGTGATTCGTGAAAACACCGAGGGTGAATATTCCTCGGTCGGCGGCAAGATGTTCGAAGGCACCGAGCATGAATTCGTGCTGCAAGAGTCGGTGTTCACCCGACGCGGCGTCGACCGGATTCTCAAGTTCGCCTTCGACCTGGCCCAGACCCGGCCGCGCAAACGCCTGACGGCGGCGACCAAGTCCAACGGGATTTCCATCAGCATGCCGTACTGGG
Organism: Pseudomonas sp. FW306-02-D09B; assembly: GCF_058782685.1. NCBI lineage: Bacteria > Pseudomonadati > Pseudomonadota > Gammaproteobacteria > Pseudomonadales > Pseudomonadaceae > Pseudomonas > Pseudomonas sp. FW306-02-D09B. Next base: position 572 of record NZ_JBYSXY010000008.1, on the reverse strand, counting down.
ACGAGCGCACCGCGTTGATGGCCGCGCAGTACCCGGAGATCACCTGGGACAAACAGCACATCGACATTCTGTGCGCGCGTTTCGTGCTGCAACCGGACCGCTTTGATGTGGTGGTGGCGTCGAACCTGTTCGGCGACATTCTCTCCGACCTCGGGCCGGCGTGTGCTGGCACCATCGGCATTGCGCCGTCAGCGAATCTCGACCCGGAACGGCGTTTTCCGTCGCTGTTCGAACCGGTGCATGGCTCGGCGCCGGATATCTACGGGCAAAACATCGCCAACCCGATTGCGATGATCTGGTCCGGGGCATTGATGCTCGATTTCCTCGGTAACGGTGATGAGCGCTATCGCGCGGCGCATGACGGGATTCTGCAGGCGATCGAGCGGGTGATTGCCGAGGGGCCAATCACGCCGGATCTGGGCGGGAAGGGCTCGACTCAGGATGTTGGAAAGGCGATTGCTGACAGACTCTGAACCTACCACCGACCAGTGTGGGAAGGGCCGGGCGACGTTCGCTTGCTCGCGAAGGCGGACTTTCAATCGATATTGATGTCGCCTGGCACACCGCTTTCG
>NZ_JBYSXY010000007.1:221808-268967 GCF_058782685.1 Pseudomonas sp. FW306-02-D09B | reverse complement strand
ACGCAGGTTTCTTTTTGGTTGGCATACATGCACCTCTTACTCATGTTATGCCCGAACACAAAATTTCTGACACCCCCGCCGTCATCGCGAGCAAGCTCGGCTCCCACAGGAGATGGGGCAGCCAGACCAGACTCAATCGTTGACCAGTTTCCCAACCCGAATCGCTTCCCGCCCCGCCACCTTCGCCTGCCAGATCCCCGGCTGCGTATACCGCCCGCGATCCAGCGCAAACAACACCCCGCTGGTCCCGGCACACACCACCGTCACCCGATCACTCAACGGATCGACCACCTCAAACAACGCATCGCCCTTCTCGACCCACTCCCCCGCCTCACGCAGAAAACTCACCACCCCGTGATGCGGTGCAAACAGATACTCCGTGCCCTCGAACGGCATCCCCTCACAGCACTCATCCGGCGCTTGCGGCCACTGCCCGGCAATAAAACCCTGCTCCGCCAGGAACCCGAGGATCGCCTCGCAATTGGCCTGAGCCTGATCAACCCGCGTGTCACCCATGCTCCCCAATTCCAGCGTCGTCGCCAGGTTGGCCGGTGGAATCGACGCCTCTGGAAACGCCTTGGCCAGCCGCAACCACGGCGACGAACAGGACTCATCGAACGAACTGCCACCGGAGTCTTCGCACAACAACGCCACACCGGCCTTCAACCGCGCCGCCAGAGACTGCCACCGCGGCCAGTGTTGCGGCAGCGCATAAAGATGAATGACCGCCTCGAAATCGCAATGCAGATCCAGGGTGATCTCAGCCTCACAGGCATGCCGCAACAGCAAACGATGCAGGGCTTCCAGCTGTGAAGCCGGAGCCGGTAACCGGTCGAGAACCTGACCCATGGTCTGACGGATCAACGCGATGTTGGCCTCGGCGTCGTTGCCCAACTGCGAACCGATCAACTCCCCCACCGGCCCGCTGAGTTCGTAGAACGCCCGGTTGAAATTCTTCCCGCTGCCGAGCTCGAAACGGCCCATGTGGGCGCTTTGCAGATGCTGGTCCAGGCCAATCGGGTTGGCCACCGGCACCAGTTCGATAACGCCGTTGAGCTGGCCCTGGGCTTCAAGTTCGGTGAGACGCTTCTTCAGCTCCCAGGCCGTGCGCATGCCCGGCAGCTCATCGGCATGCAGGCTGGCCTGAATGTAGACCTTGCGCGGACCCGCGCCAAAACGAAACACACTGAGGCTGCGCTCGGTGCCGAGGTGGCTCCAGGGCAGTTGATGGTCGATACGTAGCATGGCGGGCTCCTGTGTTGAACTCTACCTGGTGGCCTTTGCGTTTGCCTGCAGACGTCTGTAACCGGCCTTCAGAAACGCCTCGTTTTCAGTCAAGATGCCACAGGTTCCGACGGAAAAGCCGACCGTACAACCCTTCGCCACCAGAGAGCCGCGCCATGCCCGAGCAATCGACCTCGTTGAACCTGATCCAGCACCACCCCGCTGAAGGCCCGGGCGCGATTGACGATTGGGCCGAGTCCCGGGGGCTGACACTGAAGGTGTTTCGCGCGGACCTTGGTCAGCTTCCACCCGCAGGCGCTGCGCCGGTGATCATTCTGGGCGGGCCTTATGAGGCCAACGCAGGTCCGCAGTGGCTGGCAGAAGAACGCAAGTGGCTGGCGGCAAGCATCGCACAGGGCGCGCCGGTATTCGCCATTTGCCTGGGTGCGCAATTGCTGGCCCTGAACCTGGGTGGAAATGTGCGGCGAATGACCCGGACCGAAACCGGCTGGACCACGGTTACCTTCGCCGATGGGCGCGCATTGAACGTGCTTGAATGGCATGAGGACGCGATCGATCTGCCACCCCACGCCCGATTGCTGGCCAGCAGCACCCAGTGTGAGCAGCAGATGTACACCGTCGGCTCGACGCGCGTGGGATTGCAGTTTCATCCGGAATGGAACGCCGAGTCGGTAGCGCTACTCAATGCCCACTTCGGCAATGAGTCCCCCCTGCCCCGCGATCAGGACGACAGCGCCGCTTACCGCCTAGTGTTCGACTGGTTGCAGGCGACGCTGGATGAGTGGCGTGCAACCGCGTCCAGGACCTAGCAATGCCCCCTTGTGGCGAGGGAGCTTGCTCCCGCTCGAGCGCGAAGCGGTCGCAATAAAGCTGATGCGTTTATCCTGAGAGAACGCACTGGCAAGTTTACGAACGCTTCGCAGCCGAGCGGGAGCAAGCTCCCTCGCCACAAGAGCTGACTCGACCATGTGTCGTGATCAGCACTCGCATCCGATTGCAGCGCTGGCTGGCCGTTCAACCGTGTGGCTCAACTCAAAGCCTTCATCCAGCCACCCCGTCACTCCGCCGATCATTTCCTTGACCGGGTATTCCAGCGCCGCGAGCTTCACCGCAGCCTTGTTTGCGCCGTTGCAGTGCGGACCGGCGCAATACACCACGAACAGCGTGGTTTTCGGGTAAGCCGCCAGTACTTCAGCACTGATCAAGCGTCCAGGAATATTGATCGCACCCGGCACATGACCGCGCTCGAACGCCAGTGGACCCCGTACGTCCACCAGAACGAAGTCCACATCACCGGCCTGCTGGCTGCCAAAGACGTCGGAACAGTCGGTTTCAAAGGTCAGGCGATTGCTGAAATGCATCAGGGCAACGGCGGATGAGGCGGCAGGAATTTCGCGAACCAGACTGGTCATGGGTGCTCTCCAAAGCGTATGTGGGCGTGAGAGGACTGTATCCAACTCGCCGATACCGCTACAGTGGCGCACAAGACACTCACTGGGAATTTTCCGCCAAATGCACAACGAACCCGGATTAGTCGCGATTCTGGCCTACGACGGTCTCTGCACCTTCGAGTTCGGGATCGCCGTGGAGATCTTCGGGCTGGCGCGGCCAGAGTTCGACTTCCCCTGGTACGAACACCGGATCGTCGCTGTCGATCAGGGGCCGATGCGCGCCATGGGCGGCATTCAGGTATTGGCGGACGGCGGCATGGAGCTGCTGGACACCGCGCGGACCATCATCATTCCCGGTTGGCGCAGCCGCACTGAACCAGTGCCTGAAGCCCTGCTTTCGGCCCTGCGTCAGGCGCATGCCCGAGGCGCGCGGCTGCTGTCGATCTGCTCCGGGGTGTTTGTACTCGCAGCCACGGGGTTGCTCGACGGGCTGAGCGCAACAACTCACTGGCGTTATACCGAGGAACTGTCCGAACGCTTCCCGAACATTCTGGTCGACCCCGACGTGCTGTATGTCGATGCGGGGCAGTTGATCACCTCCGCCGGCAGCGCCGCCGGCATTGACGCGTGCCTGCACCTGGTGGCACGGGACTTTGGCACCCAGGTCGCCAACTCGGTGGCACGCCGGTTGGTGATGTCGCCGCAACGCACTGGCGGCCAGGCACAGTTCATTCCCGCCCCCGTCAGCCGCACTCCCCGCAGCGATCTGTCGCGCGTCATGCAATGGGCCCGCGAACGCCTGCATGAACCGCTGGGCGTACGCGAACTGGCGAGCCAGGCGGCCATGAGCGAGCGAACTTTTTTACGACGATTCAGCGAAGCCACCGGTGCCTCGCCCAAATCCTGGCTGCAACAACAACGGCTGGCACGCGCCCGGGAACTGCTGGAAAGCAGCGCACACAACACCGAGTCCATCGCGCTGCAATGTGGTTACCGTTCGGTGGAGAGTTTTCGGGTGGCGTTTCGCAGCGTGGTCGGGCTGCCGCCGTCGGTGTATCGGGAGCGGTTTGGCCGCGAAGTGAAAGCGCTGTCGATGTGAGGGGTGATTGCCAATGCACTCACCCGCAAACACAGCAATACTGCGTTTGCGGGTGATGTACAGCGCCGCGGCTTAGTGCCCGCTGCGCAGCATTTCATTCGGCACATATTTGCCGATTTCAAACTTGCCGATCGCTGCGCGGTGCACTTCGTCCGGGCCATCGGCCAGACGCAGCGTACGTTGCATGGCGTACATGTAGGCCAGCGGGAAATCGTTGGAGACACCCGCACCACCGTGGATCTGAATCGCCCGGTCGATCACCTTCAAGGCTACATTCGGCGCCACCACCTTGATCTGGGCGATTTCGCTTTTCGCCACTTTGTTGCCCACGGTGTCCATCATGTAGGCGGCTTTGAGGGTCAACAGCCGCGCCATGTCGATTTCCATCCGCGAGTCGGCGATCTTATCGATATTGCCGCCCAAGCGCGCCAACGGCTTGCCGAAGGCGGTGCGGTTGATCGAGCGCTTGCACATCAATTCCAGTGCGCGCTCCGCCATGCCGATCGAGCGCATGCAGTGGTGAATCCGGCCTGGGCCAAGGCGCCCCTGGGCGATCTCGAAGCCACGCCCCTCACCCAGCAGCACGTTTTCATAAGGTACGCGGACGTTCTCGAACAGCACTTCGGCGTGACCGTGAGGCGCGTCGTCGTAACCGAACACCGGCAGCGGACGAACGATCTTCACGCCAGGCGTATCCACCGGCACCAGGATCATCGAGTGCTGCTGGTGACGCGGTGCGTCGGGGTTGCTCAGGCCCATGAAAATCAGGATTTTGCAGCGTGGATCGCATGCACCGGAGGTCCACCACTTCTTGCCATTGATCACCCACTCGTCGCCATCACGCACTGCACGGGCGGCCATGTTGGTGGCGTCGGAGGACGCCACGTCCGGTTCAGTCATGGCGAACGCCGAGCGGATCTCGCCGCGCAGCAGCGGCTCCAGCCAGCGCTGCTTCTGTTCTTCATTGGCGTAGCGCACCAATACTTCCATGTTGCCGGTATCCGGCGCCGAGCAGTTGAACGGCTCAGGTCCGAGCAAGGAGCGGCCCATGATTTCCGCCAATGGTGCGTATTCCAGGTTGGTCAGACCGGCGCCCAGTTCGGATTCCGGCAAAAACAGGTTCCACAAGCCTTCAGCCTTGGCCTTGTTTTTCAGCTCTTCCATGATCGCCGTCGGCTGCCAGCGATCGCCTTCAGCGACCTGACGTTCGAACACCGCTTCGGCTGGATAAACGTAAGCATCCATGAACGCAGTCACGCGTTCACGCAGTTCCTGGACCTTGGGGGAATAGGCGAAATCCATGGGCAGCTACCTTTTTTGACGAGGTGTTGAAGACGTTGTTGAGGTCATGAATCGATGCTAGATCAGCGTTGATAATTTACCTAGCCTATTCTCGGCGTGTATTAACATTCATCACCGATATATGATCGACTGATCGAGCCCCCTGTTCCAATAACAAAAGCCAAGAGCGAAACGCCATGAACCTAAGCAAGGTTGACCTCAATCTTTTCATCGTCTTTGACGCGATCTACACCGAAGCCAACCTGACCCGCGCCGGGCAAATTGTCGGCATTACCCAGCCTGCGGTGTCGAACGCTCTGGCCCGCCTGCGCGAGACCTTCAACGACCCATTGTTCGTGCGTACCGCCCAGGGCATGGTGCCCACGCCCATGGCGCAAAACATCATCGGTCCGGTGCGCAACGCGCTGTCGCTGCTGCGGGTATCGGTGCAGGAAAGCCGGATTTTCAACCCGTTGCAGGCGGTCAAGACCTATCGCATCAGCATGACCGACCTCACCGAGGCGGTGATCCTGCCGCCGCTGTTCCAGCGCCTGCGACGCCTGGCGCCGACGGTGATCATCGAGAGTTTTCTGTCGAAACGCCGCGAGACCACCAAGGAACTCGCCGCTGGCCGCCTGGACTTTGCCGTCGATGCACCGCTCAACACCGATCCGCAAGTGCGTCACGTCAAGTTGATGGAAGATCGCTACGTGTGTGCCATGCGCAAGGGCCATCCGATGGCGAGCAAGGAAAAGTTCAGCCTCGACGACTACCTGTCACTGACCCATGTGCACATTTCCAGCCGCCGCAGCGGTCTCGGTTATGTCGACCTGGCCTTGGGCAAAATGGGCATCCAGCGCAAGATCGCCCTGCGCTCGCAGCATTACCTGATGGCCTCCCAGGTGTTGCAGCAAACCGACATGGTAATGACCGTGCCCGAGCGTTTTGCCCGGCGTCATGACCTGCACGCCTTTTATCTGCCGGTCAATGATGTGCCGCCGGTGGAGACCCACCTCTACTGGCACGAAAGCACCGATCAGGACCCGGCCAACCGCTGGATGCGTGAGCAGATGATCGAGTTGTGCCAGCAAGTGACGGCGCATGAGAAGAAGCTGGATAACGCGTAAGACATTAGACCGCGTCGGATCGCCGCCCGAAGCAAGCCCGCTCCCCCACTAAACTCCGTTCGAACAGCAAATCCCATGTTCAACACCGATCCAGTGTGGGAGCGGGCTTGCTCGCGAAGAGGCCGGTTATGACAATGAAGATCAACAGCCTTGACGTTCACGTCAACCTGACATTAGCTTAGCGCCATGACCTTCTTGCGAGCGCGCCCATGAGCAGCCAGACCTATAGCATTTCCGACCTCGCCCGCGAGCTCGACATCACCACTCGCGCCATTCGCTTTTACGAAGAGCAAGGCCTGCTCAGCCCCGAGCGTCGCGGCCAGGAACGTATCTATTCGCCACGCGACAAGGTCAGCCTGAAGCTGATCCTGCGTGGCAAGCGCATCGGTTTTTCCCTGGCCGAATGCCGCGAGCTGATCGAACTCTACGATCCCACCAGCGGCAATCAGAAACAGCTGCACAGCATGCTGGCGAAAATCACCGAACGCCGTGAACAGCTTGAACAGCAATTGCTGGACATCGAGCAGATGAAACTGGAACTCGACACCGCCGAAGAACGCTGTGTCCAGGCGCTGGAACAGACGATCAAGAGCCAGCAGGCTATCTGATCGTTCCCACGCTCTCATAACAACAGGTGAATTCCTTATGCCCCTCCCCACCCATGTACGCCTGATCGAAGTCGGTCCACGCGATGGTCTGCAGAACGAAGCCCAGCCCATCAGCGTTGCAGACAAGGTGCAGTTGGTCGATGCACTCAGCGCCGCTGGCCTTGGCTATATAGAAGTCGGTAGTTTCGTTTCGCCGAAATGGGTACCGCAAATGGCCGGCTCGGCCGAGGTTTTCGCGCAGATCCAGCGCAAGCCCGGGGTGACCTACGGTGCACTGGCGCCGAACCTGCGCGGGTTCGAAGACGCGGTGGCTGCCGGGGTCAAGGAAGTCGCGGTATTCGCCGCCGCGTCCGAATCCTTCTCGCAACGCAACATCAATTGCTCGATCAGCGAAAGCCTGGCGCGCTTCGTGCCGATCATGGAGGCCGCCCGGCAACGCGGGGTCAGTGTGCGCGGTTACGTGTCCTGTGTGCTCGGCTGCCCTTACGAGGGTGACGTGGCGCCCGAGCAAGTTGCCCTGGTTGCACGCGAGCTGTATGCGATGGGCTGCTACGAGGTCTCTCTTGGCGACACCATCGGTACCGGCACCGCCGGCGCAACGCGCAAGATGTTCGAGGTGGTTTCAGCCGACGTGCCACGGGACAAACTGGCCGGGCATTTCCACGACACCTACGGTCAGGCCATGGCCAACATCTATGCCAGCCTGCTGGAAGGGATTGCGGTATTCGACAGTTCTATCGCCGGCCTCGGCGGCTGCCCGTATGCCAAAGGCGCCAGCGGTAACGTTGCCACCGAAGACGTGCTGTACCTGCTCAACGGCCTGGGTATAGAGACCGGCGTCGACATGGACAAACTGATTCTGGCCGGCCAGCAGATCTGCAACGTCCTGGGCCGTCCTACCGGTTCACGCGTGGCCAAGGCCCGTAGCGCCCAGTGATGTGTCAGGGGTGTTACCGCACCCGCAACAAAACGAGTAACACGGAAACAACCTGACCGAATTTTTATGAACGATTTGTCCTACAAAATGTTAATTGCTTGATTTTAAAGGACTTTAAAAAGTTGGCATGGCTTCTGCTATCTCTATGGCATAACAAGAATAAAAAGCAGCAAACCTAATAAAAATAAGACGTAACGACTCTGACATAACAAAAACAACACGGCAGAGACGCAGCTAACAGATTTTTTTGGAGAAGGTGTGCTTTTCAGGGTGCTGCTTGCAGTAACCCGCAACCGGGCAGAGAACAATAAAACTACCTTCAGGTAGCTCCCGAACTGGTTGGATCGCTTGGCGAAAAAGCAGATCAGCGCTCAAAAAAATACGTTTGCTCTTGACCCCGGATGGGGGTCGCCCGAAACAGCGGTAAAGGGTCACGGTTGCCAAAAACAACAACAGACCGCCCCTTAATAATAAAAAAAGAGCAGGCAACGACAAATTAAAGGGGAGCTTCGGCTCCCCTTTGTGCTGTCTGGCATTTGAGTTTTGGCCGCGCATCCTGTGGGAGCGGGCTTGCTCCCACAGGACTGTCGTTAGCCTTTATTGGCTTTCAGCTCTTCGATACTGATCTCGCGCATCCGGAACTTCTGGATCTTGCCGGTCACAGTCATCGGAAAATCCTCGACGAACTTGAAGTAGCGCGGCGTCTTGAAGTGCGCGATGCGCTCCTTGCACCAGGTTTGCAGCTCTTGCTCAGTGGCGCTGTGGCCCGGGTGAAACTTGATCCAGGCAACGATCTCCTCGCCGTACTTCTCGCATGGAATACCGACGATCTGCACATCCGCCACCGCTGGATGGGTGAAGAAGAACTCTTCCAGCTCCCGCGGGTAAATATTCTCGCCACCACGAATGATCATGTCCTTGTTACGTCCGGCGATGCAGACGTAACCCTCTTCGTTCATGGTCGCCAGATCGCCAGTGTGCATCCAGCCAGCCTGATCAATTGCCTCGGCCGTGCCTTGCGGGTTGTTCCAGTAACCGAGCATCACGCTGTAACCGCGGGTGCATAGCTCGCCGATGGTCCCACGGGGCACCAGATTGCCCTCCTCATCGATGATTTTGCTTTCCAGCTGCGGCTGGGTGCGGCCAACCGTGGTGACACGCAATTCCAGGTCGTCTGACGGACCGGTCTGTAACGACACCGGACTGGTTTCCGTCATGCCGTAGGCAATCTGCACTTCGCTCATGTGCATCTCGCTGATGACCCGGCGCATGACTTCAATCGGGCACGTTGCCCCGGCCATGATCCCGGTACGCAACGTCGACAGGTCAAACTCTGCACGGCGCGGTTGATCGAGCATGGCGATGAACATGGTCGGCACACCGTACAACGCGGTGGCTTTCTCTTGCGCAACAGTGGTCAACGTCAGCAACGGGTCGAAGGCGTCGTTGGGGTAAATCATGGTGCTGCCATGGGTGATGCAACCCAAGTTGCCCATGACCATGCCGAAGCAGTGATACAGCGGCACCGGGATCACCAGGCGATCATCGGCGGTCAGCCCGAGGCTTTCGCCAACCATGTAACCGTTGTTGAGGATGTTGTAGTGACTGAGGGTCGCGCCCTTGGGAAATCCGGTGGTGCCGGAGGTGTATTGAATGTTCACCGCCTGGTCGAAATGCAGGCTGTTTTGCCGTGCCTTGAGCTGTTCAACCGGCACCCCGGCACCGAGATCCGCCAATTGCGACCACGGCAAAAAGCCTGATGGCGGTTGCGCGTCGAGGCTGATCACACCGCGCAAATCCGGCAAGCGCTCAGAGTGCAGGTGGCCAATGGATTGCTCGGCCAGTTCCGGTGCCAGGCCTTGCAGCATGGCGTGGTAATCGGAGGTCTTGAATGAACCGGCACACACCAGCCATTGGCAGCCGGACTGCTTCAGCACGTACTCGAGTTCGGAACTGCGATAAGCCGGATTGATGTTGACCAGAATCACCCCGATCTTCGCGCTGGCAAACTGGCTGATGCACCACTGCGCGCAGTTTGGCGCCCAGATGCCGAGACGGTCCCCCGTTTGCAAACCCAGCGCCAATAACGCTCTGGCGTGCAAATCGACCGCTTCGGCCAATTGCGCCCAGCTGTAGCGAAGTTGCTGATGACGCACCACCAATGCGTCACCCTGGGGATACTTCGCGACGGTGTTATCAAACGCCTGACCAATGGTCATCGCCAGCAAGGCTTTGTCCTGTGAACCACGGCTGTAGCTGTGCTGTGGGGGAGCACTGTGTTGATCCATGACGACCCCTATTGTCTTTATTTTAGGAGCGAGGCTTACCTGCGACAGGTCTGCCCCGGCGTTACTGAAAGTCCGCGCTATCGTTCATCGCGAGCAAGCTCGGCGCCTACAGAGTCGCTCAAGTTGACGTTAACGTAAAGGGTGATTGACAGCCATTCGTCACAGGCTTACGTTAACGTAAAGGTGACAGTCGATTCGGCGCGCAGTGCAGGCCGATTCTCCATTTATAAAAACAAGTTTGAAGGTGCCCCATGAGCTATCCGACCCTGAACTTTGCCCTCGGCGAAACCATCGACATGCTGCGTGACCAGGTCCGCGCCTTCGTCAGCAAAGAGATCGCCCCGCGCGCAGCACAGATCGATATCGATAACCTGTTCCCGGCTGACTTGTGGCGTAAATTCGGTGACATGGGGTTGCTGGGGATTACCGTTCCAGAAGAATACGGCGGTGCCGGTCTGGGCTATCTGGCGCACGTGGTGGCCATGGAAGAAATCAGCCGCGGCTCGGCCTCGGTCGCCCTGTCCTACGGCGCGCATTCCAACCTCTGCGTCAATCAGATCAACCGCAACGGCACCCACGAACAGAAAGCCAAATACCTGCCGAAGCTGATCAGCGGCGAGCACATCGGCGCCCTCGCCATGAGCGAGCCGAACGCCGGCTCCGACGTGGTTTCGATGAAACTGCGCGCCGACAAACGTGGCGACCACTATGTGCTCAACGGCAGCAAGACCTGGATCACCAACGGCCCGGACGCCAACACTTACGTGATCTACGCCAAGACCGACCTGGAAAAGGGCCCGCACGGGATCACCGCATTTATCGTCGAACGCGACTGGAAAGGTTTCAGCCGCAGCAACAAATTCGACAAGCTCGGCATGCGCGGCTCGAACACCTGCGAGCTGTTCTTCGATGATGTTGAAGTCCCGGAAGAAAACATCCTGGGCGTGCTCAACGGTGGCGTGAAAGTGCTGATGAGCGGCCTCGATTATGAGCGCGTGGTGCTCTCCGGCGGGCCAACCGGGATCATGCAGGCCTGCATGGACCTCATCGTTCCGTACATCCACGACCGCAAACAGTTCGGCCAAAGCATCGGCGAATTCCAGCTGATCCAGGGCAAGGTCGCCGACATGTACACCCAGCTCAACGCCAGCCGCGCCTACCTGTACGCAGTGGCTCAAGCCTGCGAGCGCGGCGAAACAACCCGCAAGGACGCTGCCGGCGTAATCCTCTACAGCGCCGAACGCGCCACGCAAATGGCCCTCGATGCGATCCAGATTCTGGGTGGCAACGGCTACATCAACGAATTCCCGGCAGGCCGTCTGCTGCGTGACGCCAAGCTGTATGAAATCGGTGCGGGCACCAGTGAGATCCGTCGCATGCTGATCGGTCGTGAACTCTTCAACGAAACCCGCTAACGGAGCTGTCCATGGCAATCCTGCACACCCAGCTCAACCCCCGTTCGGCGGAGTTCGCGGCCAACAGCGCGGCGATGCTTGCCCAGGTCGACGCCTTGCACACCCTGCTCGCTCAGGTCCGGCAAGGCGGCGGTGCCAAGGCCCAGGAACGGCATACCTCACGCGGCAAACTGCTGCCTCGTGAGCGGATCAATCGCCTGCTCGACCCCGGTTCGCCCTTTCTGGAAATCAGCCAACTGGCCGCTTACGAGGTCTACGGCGAAGATGTCCCCGCCGCCGGAGTGATCGCCGGCATCGGCCGGGTCGAAGGCGTCGAATGCATGATCGTCGCCAACGACGCGACCGTGAAAGGCGGTTCGTACTACCCGCTGACGGTAAAAAAACACCTGCGCGCCCAGACCATCGCCCAACAGAATCGCCTGCCGTGCATCTACCTGGTCGACTCCGGCGGCGCCAACCTGCCACGTCAGGATGAAGTGTTCCCGGACCGTGAGCACTTCGGGCGGATCTTCTTCAACCAGGCCAACATGAGCGCCATGGGCATCCCGCAGATCGCTGTGGTCATGGGCTCCTGCACCGCCGGTGGCGCCTATGTGCCGGCCATGGCCGATGAAGCGATCATGGTCCGTCAGCAGGCAACGATTTTCCTCGCCGGCCCGCCACTGGTGAAAGCCGCGACCGGTGAAGTGGTCAGCGCCGAAGACCTGGGCGGTGCCGATGTGCACTGCAAGATTTCCGGTGTAGCCGACCACTATGCCGACAGCGACGAACACGCGTTGGCCCTGGCTCGGCGCAGTGTTGCCAACCTCAATTGGCGCAAGCTCGGTGAACTGCAACAACTTACGCCAATCGCACCGCTCTACAGCAGCGACGAGTTGTACGGCGTGGTGTCGGCCGATGCCAAGCAACCGTTCGACGTGCGTGAAGTGATTGCGCGACTGGTGGACGGCTCAGTGTTCGACGAATTCAAGGCGCTGTTCGGTACGACGCTGGTCTGTGGTTTCGCACACCTGCACGGCTACCCGATCGCGATTCTCGCCAACAACGGCATCCTCTTCGCCGAAGCTGCGCAGAAAGGTGCGCACTTCATCGAACTGGCCTGCCAGCGCGGGATTCCATTGCTGTTCCTGCAGAACATCACCGGCTTCATGGTCGGCCAAAAGTATGAAGCTGGCGGCATTGCCAAGCACGGCGCAAAACTGGTCACCGCCGTGGCCTGCGCCAAGGTGCCGAAATTCACTGTGATCATCGGCGGCAGCTTCGGCGCCGGTAACTACGGCATGTGTGGACGGGCCTACGATCCGCGGTTCCTGTGGATGTGGCCGAACGCGCGAATCGGCGTGATGGGCGCCGAGCAAGCCGCGGGCGTGCTGGTTCAGGTCAAGCGCGAACAGGCTGAGCGCAGCGGTCATCCGTTCTCCGACGCCCAGGAAGCCGAGATCAAGCAACCGATCCTCGATCAGTACGAAGAACAGGGCCACCCCTACTATTCCAGCGCCCGGTTGTGGGACGACGGCGTCATTGACCCGGCGCAAACCCGCGACGTGCTGGCCCTGGCCTTGTCTGCATCGCTGAATGCACCTATCGAACCGAGCCGCTTCGGCGTGTTCCGGATGTGATCTGGAGAAAACCATGAGCGACTTCAATACCCTCGAACTGCTGACCGACCCGCGTGGTTTCGCCACGCTGTGGTTGAGTCGCGAGGCGAAAAACAACGCCTTCAACGCCGAAATGATCCGCGAACTGATCCTTGCGCTGGACAAGGTCCAGAGCAACCCGAGCCTGCGTTTTCTGCTGGTGCGCGGACGTGGCAAGCATTTCAGCGCTGGCGCTGACCTGGCCTGGATGCAGCAATCGGCCGAACTCGATTACCACACCAACCTTGACGACGCTCGCGAGCTGGCTGAGTTGATGTACAACCTGGCCAAGCTGAAAATCCCGACGCTGGCGGTTGTCCAGGGCGCGGCCTATGCCGGCGCTTTGGGCTTGATCAGTTGCTGCGACATGGCGATTGGTGCCGATGACGCGCAATTCTGCCTGTCGGAAGTGCGCATCGGCCTGGCGCCGGCGGTGATCAGCCCTTTCGTTGTTCAAGCCATCGGCGAACGGGCCGCGCGCCGTTATGCACTGACCGCTGAACGTTTCAGTGGCCAACGTGCCCAAGAAATCGGCCTGCTCAGCGAAAGCTATCCGGCCAGCGAACTGGAGTCGCAGGTCGAACAATGGATCAACAATCTGTTGCTCAATAGCCCACACGCCATGCGCTCAAGCAAGGAGCTGCTGCGTGAAGTCGGCAACGGTTCCTTGAACCCGGCGTTGCGCCGCTACTGTGAAAACGCGATCGCCCGAATTCGCGTCAGCCCTGAAGGCCAGGAAGGCTTGCGGGCGTTCCTGCAGAAACGTCCGCCAAGCTGGCAGCCCGAATCCACCACCAAGGAGCTGCGTTGATGAGCGCCCCTGTTCTCACCACCTTGCTGGTGGCCAACCGTGGCGAAATTGCCTGCCGAGTGATGCGTACCGCCAAGGCGCTGGGCCTGACCACCGTGGCCGTGCACAGCGCTACCGATCGCGATGCGCGGCACAGTCGCGAGGCAGACATCCGCGTCGACCTGGGTGGCAGCAAAGCCGCTGACAGCTACCTGCAAATCGACAAACTGCTCGCTGCCGCCAAGGCCAGCGGCGCTCAGGCGATTCACCCGGGTTATGGTTTTCTCTCGGAGAACGCCGGATTCGCGCGCGCCATTGAAGCCGCCGGTTTGATTTTCCTCGGCCCCCCCGCTTCGGCCATTGACGCCATGGGCAGCAAATCCGCCGCCAAAGCCTTGATGGAAACTGCGGGTGTGCCGCTGGTACCGGGTTATCACGGTGAGGCCCAGGACCTGGAAACCTTCCGCGATGCCGCCGAGCGCATCGGCTATCCGGTGCTGCTCAAGGCGACTGCCGGTGGCGGTGGTAAAGGCATGAAAGTGGTCGAGGACGTCAGCCAGCTGGCCGAAGCCCTGGCCTCAGCGCAGCGTGAAGCGCAATCTTCGTTCGGCGATTCGCGGATGCTGGTGGAAAAGTACCTGCTCAAACCACGGCATGTGGAAATCCAGGTCTTCGCTGATCAGCACGGTAACTGCCTGTACCTCAACGAACGTGATTGCTCGATTCAACGTCGTCACCAGAAAGTCGTCGAAGAGGCGCCGGCCCCCGGCCTGAGCGCGAAACTGCGCAAAGCCATGGGTGAAGCGGCAGTCCGCGCGGCGCAAGCGATCGGTTATGTCGGCGCAGGCACCGTGGAATTTCTGCTGGATTCGCGCGGTGAGTTCTTCTTCATGGAGATGAACACGCGCCTGCAGGTCGAACACCCGGTCACCGAAGCCATCACCGGTCTCGACCTGGTGGCGTGGCAGATTCGCGTCGCCCAAGGCGAGCCGCTGCCCATGACTCAGGCGCAGGTGCCATTGCTCGGCCATGCGATTGAAGTGCGTTTGTACGCCGAAGACCCGAGCAATGACTTCTTGCCGGCCACCGGACACCTGGCGCTGTACCGCGAGTCGGCCGCGGGCCCGGGTCGGCGCGTCGATAGCGGTGTCGAGGAAGGCGACAGCATTTCGCCGTTCTACGATCCGATGCTTGGCAAGCTGATCGCCTGGGGCGAGGACCGCGAACAGGCACGTTTGCGGCTGCTGAGCATGCTGGATGAGTTCGCCATTGGCGGGCTGAAGACCAACATCAACTTCCTGCGCCGAATCATCGGACACCCGGCCTTCGCTGCGGCTGAGCTGGATACAGGATTCATCCCACGTTATCAGGACCAATTGCTGCCAGCGCCAAACGAACTCAGCGATGCGTTCTGGCAAGCCGCTGCCCAAGCCTTTGCGCAAAGCCAGGCACACCACGTACGCGCCGATGACCCGGGTTCACCATGGGCCGTTGGCAGCGGTTTCCGTGCCGGGTTGCCGGCAGAAACCACGCTGCACTTAAGCTGCGAAGACCAGGATCGAGCAATCACCCTGGCCCCCGCCGACACCCGCAACGCCGAGCTCAACGGTGAGCAATTGCTGGTCGAGCATCACGGCTTGCGCCGTCAGCATCGCGCCATCCGTCAGGCTGAAACCCTGTACCTGCAATGGGAGGGTGAGCTGCGCTGCATCAAGCTTTACGACCCTATCGCCGCGGTCGAAGCCAGCCATAGTCATCAGGGCGGTCTGACCGCGCCAATGAATGGCAGCATCGTCCGTGTATTGGTAACGCCAGGGCAAACGGTCGAAACCGGTGCGCAACTGGTGGTACTGGAAGCCATGAAAATGGAGCACAGCATTCGTGCGCCCCATGCAGGCGTGGTCAAAGCCTTGTATTGCCAAGAGGGCGAGATGGTCAACGAAGGCAGTGCGCTGGTGGAGCTGGAATAATCGCGGCCTGATGACAGGTCCTACGGCGTAGGACCTGTCTGACTAGAACTTGGCAGTTGCCTGCACCACGACTCCGATAATTCGGCACTCATTGGTAAACAGGGCTTTCGGGTAAGTCGGATTCAGCGGCACGAGATACCGTTGACCGCCCTCTTCGATCAATTTGCGGAACGTCGCTTCGGCACTGTCTGGCCACTGAGCGATCACCAGTTTACCGGGCACGGCTTCAGCCGCCGGGTCGACCAGAATCAGCATGTCTTGCGCAATACTGATACCGCTCGGTGCGGTCATCGCATCGCCGACCACGACCAGCCAGAACGCCGGACCTTGGGCGTGATAATCCGATAACTCGTGACGTCCCTTGGCATAAGCAGCCGGCGCAGCCTCGCGCACCTCACTGATACCCTGCCAGTCACTGACCGGGTAACGGAAGTACGGGTTGTACTTTTGCGCCAGCGACACCTCGTAATCGCCCTCTTGCGGCTCGTCACTCGCAAGCTCGGGTTCCCTGATCACCAGGGCGACTTCGAGAAACCCCAGCCCCAACTCCCGAAGCACCCGGTTCATATCCTCGAGGCTGGGCTGGCGACGCTTGTTCAGCCAATGGCCGATGCCGCCCTGAGACATTGCGAGACGCTCTGCGAGCTTTTCCTGAGTGATTTTGAGCTCACTCATCTTGGCCTTGACCAACTCAATCCATTTATCCATGGGCGGAACAATACTTCGCGTAGTCGGACCCTCAACACACACATTGTAGTATTTAATTTTTCGTCATGAATACAGTTTGTACTAGGATTCGAATTACCCAATCGCCCCACCCACGGAGCATTACCCACCATGGACATCACCCGCAAAGACACGGCCGAACAAGAGATCGACGCGAACTTCACCTCGCTCAAGGGCTGTGCAGCAGCCCAACGCGCCCTGGACTATTACTTGAAACCAACTGTTTCAGAATTCGAAGTCGCGGAGCGATTCTTCGATGTAAACCGTAACATCAGCAGCGAAGAAGCTCTGGTCCATGCATCGGACTTGCTGCGCTGTGCGGCCGCGACCGCTTATGAGTCGGCAGACAACCTGCATGGCGCAAGCCGCGATCTGGCATTTTCAGTCGTACACATGATCGACATGGCCAAGGCCATGGTGGACAGGTCCCTGGACGGTGACCAGAAAGGATGAACAGGAAAACACGATTAGAAAACGCTGCGATCTGACTCACGCCACAGACGTTTTGGGCAGCCACAGGAAAAATTCTTCCTATAAGGCAGGTGAAAACATTTGACTTGCAAATGATAATGATTATTATTGCATGCAGCTGGTCGCGAGATCAGTCGATAGACCAAGAGACCTTAGGTCGGACTCCTGGAATATCTCCTCATCAGGCTAATCACGGTTTTTGACCCGGCTTTTTGCCGGGTCTTTTTTTTGCCAGTTATTCTGGCTATGGCTTCAGGCTAATGAAGTCGGGTGCTGCTGAATTCGATGGCGCGGATGATATCAAAAGAGCATCTTTTTGCAACAGACCGCTCAAGCACGGGCTTTAGGGCGCCAAAAATAGCACTTGAGAATCAATCGCATAAACACTAAGCTGCGGCTGCGTCAAGGACGACGCCCCCATTTTATCCCCGCGCAAATTGCCCTCGGCTTTCCCACCCTTGCGTGTAAAGTAACAGCCATAAAAATCATACTCAGGAATAGATTATGACCGTGGCCCACCGCTCCTTTGAGATCACCGCCAACTTCGACAGCGGCAACATCGAGGTGCTGGACATCAGCAATCCGCTACAGGCCTTGCTGGCCATCAAACCCGATACCCGCAGTCAGCATTTCCAGTGGTTTCACTTCAAGGCCAGTGGTCTGCACGTCGGCCAGGAACATTGGTTTCGACTGAACAACGCCAGTAAATCCTCCTATCACAAGGCATGGGACGGTTACCAGGCGGTGGCCTCGTATGACCACGTCAACTGGTTCCGTGTGCCGACGATCTTTGAAGGCGACTGCCTGCGCTTCAGCCTCGAAGCCACCGAGACTCACGCCTGGTTCGCCTACTTTGAACCCTATAGCCGCGGACGCCACGATTGGCTGATCGACCAGGCGTTGAGCAAGGCTGGCACCGAACTGCTGGCCACCGGCAAAAGCGTCGAAGGTCGGGATATTCAATTGTTGCGCAAAGGCAGCGGCGCCGAGGGCCAGCGCAAGATCTGGATCATTGCCCAGCAGCATCCTGGCGAACACATGGCCGAGTGGTTCATGGAAGGTGTCATCGAACGTCTGCAACAGCACAATGATCCTGAGTTGAACAAACTGCTGGCCAGTGCCGATTTGTATCTGGTACCAAACATGAACCCGGACGGCGCTTTCCATGGTCACTTGCGGACCAACGCCATGGGCAAGGACCTCAACCGCGCCTGGCAGAGCGCGAGCCAGGACGCCAGCCCGGAAGTACTCTTCGTTCAACAGCAAATGGAGAAGTACGGTGTCGACCTGTTCCTCGATATCCACGGTGATGAAGAAATCCCCTACGTGTTCACTGCTGGCTGCGAAGGCAACCCAAGCTACACGCCGCGCATTGCAAAACTCGAAGAGCACTTTCGCAGTCATTTGAAACACCTGACCCGCGACTTCCAGACCACCCACGGCTACACCCGTGACCTCCCGGGCAAGGCCAACATGACCCTGGCCTGCAACAGCGTCGGTGAGAAGTTCGATTGCCTGTCGTTGACGCTGGAGATGCCATTCAAGGACAACAACGACGCACCGAATGCCCGCACCGGCTGGTCGGGCAAGCGTTCGATGCAGTTAGGCAAGGATGTGCTGTCGACGATTGCGGAGATGGTCGGCACCCTGCGTTGATGCCTCTCAATGGCTGCGTGCCGGTACGGCGTGCAGCCATTTTTCACTCGACGGCGCTGTTCCATGGCTGGGCGCGGGGATCAACGCTGTGGCGCTGATCTATTGGCTGCTGACGCTGAAAAGCGGCGCACCTGAGCGATGCGCCGTGCCAGCCAATCAGTGATCCTTGCTGTGCAACATGCTTTGCAACACCCCGTCACGACGCACCCAGCCATGGAACAACGCCGCTGCCAGGTGCGACAGAACGGTCAGAAACAGCAGGTACGCCAGATAACCGTGGGCCCTGCGTAGAAAGGCAAACAGCAACGCATTCGCCGGCACAATCGCGGGCAATTGCCACGAACTGCCGAGCATCACCGGGTCCCCTGCTGCCGATATCATCGCCCAGCCCAGCAACGGCAAGATCAGCATCAATGCGTAAAGCAGCCCATGCGATGCCTTGGCCGCCAATGCCTGCCAGCCCGGCAAGTCTGTCGGCAACGGCGGCTGGCGAGTCGAGAAACGTACAAACAGACGCACGATCACCAACAGCAGAATCGCCACGCCTAACGGTTTGTGCAGGTGGATCAGCCATTCATGGCGTTCGGAGACTGACGCGACCATGCCGGCACCGATAAACAGCATGGCGACGACCATCACCGCCATCAGCCAATGCAGCAGCCGCGCCAGCGGAGTGAAATGATGAGGGTGCGCGCTCATTGTGGCGACTCCTGTTTGGCGGTGGGTAACTGGTCGACTTGAGCGGTTCGACGCAGGTAAGAACGGGCATAAGCTGCCGAACGTGCGGCCAGCAACGGGTCATCGGAACCCTCGATACCGCTCGGCAAGACCAGCGGGTCGTAATTGATGTCGCGGCATTCGCCATCGTTCTGTGCCTGGGCGCTTTCCAGCACCAGCGTCCCGGCGTTCAGGACCTTGCGCTCACCCAGCCAGGCCTTGCTGGCGTCGTTGGTCGGGTCAGTAGCATTGGCCAGCGTCATATTCAGTTGCCAACGCAACGACCCGCTCTTCAAGCGCTGGAGCAAATCCTTTTCAAGAAAGTCCGCACCTTCAGGGGCACTGGCGCCGACCGCATCACGCGCCACGGGGACCACGCTCCAGCGCACTGCCTGACGCCGACCCGCGGCGTTGACCAGATAAAAAGCGTTGATGCCGTTGTAGGTCTCGGTCACGTAACTGGCCGATGGCTTGGCGCTCTTGATCCATTGCAGGAACGGCGCGGTTTCCGGGTGTGTGGCAAAAAATGCCGGGACGCTGGCAGGATTGGGTTTGCCGGTGGCCGGATCGGGTGTCTGGGCCTGTTGTAGCTGATAGAACGCCTCAGGCGTGCCCACCGGGAACACCGGCATGCTGTTCATTCCCGTGCGCCATTGCTGGCCATTGGCCTGCTTGAAGCGCAACGCCAGGCTGCGGATCGGTACGCTGCTGTCCGGCGCGTAGGGATTGCCGCTGGGCAACGCAAAACGCCCGACAACCGGCGTTCGCGCCGCGCTGAAGACCTGGGCGGTTGAATACGGGCGCGCCTCGCTGGTGCTTTCAAAATACCCGGCCACGCACACGCCCTTGGCGTGATTGCGCCGAAAGCCCGGGTGTACCCCATTGTTTTTCTCCAGCACGTCGACCAGCGCTTTTGGTGTCAGACGCTGTGGGTCAAACGTGCCATTGACGTAGGCAAAAGCCCCGGCCAGGGCAGCGACTACTGCGCCGATACCGGCCAGGCGCAAAGCCAGGCTCATGCGGCTCAAGGGGATTTTGTCTGGCCGTGGCGGCGGTGAACGATCAACCATGTGAACATCTCCAGGGCCGTGGGCCACCGGTGGAAAGGATCAATCAGACGAAGCCCGCAGAGGTTTATTCCCTGACCCGGTGTTTATTTTTCCACTGCTGGAATAACCTCCACTGCCGGACGTCTTCCTGATCCAAAGCGTAATGACTAGCCAGCATTCCATGAACGATCTCGACGAACCGTTACGTGAACTCATCCCCAGGCTGCGGCGTTTTGCCGTGTCGCTGACGCGCAACCCCAGCAACGCTGACGATCTGGTGCAGTCGTGCCTGGAGCGGGCGCTGTCGGGATGGGGCGACAAACGCCCGGACGGCGATTTGCGCGCCTGGCTGTTTTCGATTCTGTATCGACAGTTTCTCGACGCCCATCGACGCTCAAGGCGTTATGCGCGAATGCTTGAGTTCTTCACCGGTCGCGATGAAGCCCAGCCCTCGGTCGAGCGCACGGTGCTGGCGCAATCGACGCTGCAAGCCTTCGACAAACTGACCACCGAGCAACGCGCGCTGTTGCTCTGGGTCTCGGTGGAAGGCTTGAGTTACAAGGAGGTTGCCGAGATTCTCGACGTTCCTACCGGCACCGTGATGTCTCGTCTGTCCCGCGCTCGCCAGGCCTTGCGCCAACTCAGCGATGGCGAAATCACCAGCCCCTCTTTGCGGATACTCAAATGATCAGCATGCCCCCAAGCGTCAATGACCTGCACGCCTACGTCGACCATCAACTCGACGACGCGGACCGGCGACTGGTGGAAACGTACCTGGCGGCCAATCCGCACGTTGCCGAGCAGGTTCAGGCCTGGCAACAGGACGCCCAGCAACTGCGCGCTGCCTTGAGCGGCGCCTTGCAGCAACCGCCCAACCCGAACCTCGACCCCAGCGTGATTCGCCAGCGTCTGAAACGACAGTCCCGCCGCCACTTGGCCAGCGCCGCCGTGTTGCTGATCGCGGTCAGCGTCGGTGGCCTGGGCGGCTGGCAAGCGCGGGAAATGACCATGGTTGGCGCAGCACTGCCGATGACCGATGCGATGCAGGCGTACCGGATGTTCGCCCAGCAAGGCATCCTGCCGGCTGATTACAAGGTCACTGATGACGGCGATATGCAGGGCTGGCTCGACCATTACTTCTCCCAGGCGAATCGCCTGCCGGACCTCGCCAACTCGGGGTTCAAACCGGTCAGCGGACGGTTGCTGAGCACCGAGCAAGGCCCGGCAGCAATGGTGATGTACGAGGACCAGAGCGGCCGCAAGATCAGTTTCTACGTCCGCCCGCCAGGCCCGAAAAACTACCTGCTGCCACGCGGCAGCCGCAGCGACGGCGAGTTGCAGGCCGAGTACTGGTCGGGGCCCGGGTACAACTACGCGATGGTCAGCGAAGCCCGGGATCCGGCGACGCAGATGCTCAAGCAAGAGCTGAAGTTCTAATGCTCACATCGAATCAAGCCGACTGCACAGTGATTTCCAAAGGCAAAAAGCGGTACCAGCCGCCTGTTTTTGTCGAACCACTCTGACTTTCATCGACACAGCTGGAAGGAAAACTTACCGCCTGGTTAAAATCGCATCGCCGTCGCTCAAGGGAAGCAGGCATAAAGACCACGGGGGACAACACTTGGCTATCCCGCCAAACCGCTCACGACTCAAACCACATTGGCCGGCCCTGCGCAGGTTTCTTGGCAAGTCCCCCATCGCTCCTGAAAACAATGGCGAAAGCGCTCAAATCATCCACGACTACTTTCGCCACAAGGCTCATGCTCAGGGCTACACCCTCAGCCACAGCCAGCAACGGGTTATCGACTGCATGGCGCAACTGGCGAGCGCACTGCCCGGCAGTCGCGCGCCTGTGCAGGCACCTCGAAGCCTTTATCTGCATGGCGCGGTCGGCCGTGGCAAGAGCTGGCTGCTCGATGGTTTTTTCCAGGCCTTGCCGGTGGCCGAAAAACAACGCCTGCACTTCCATGACTTTTTTGTGCAATTGCATCAGGGCATGTTTCGCCATCGAGCACACACCGATGCGCTGGCAAGCACCCTGGATGAACTGCTCAAGGACTGTCGGGTGCTGTGTTTCGACGAGTTTCATGTACATGACATCGGCGACGCGATGCTCATCGCACGCTTGTTCAAAGCGCTATTCCAGAGCGGTGTCCTGCTATTGGTCACGTCCAACTACCCGCCTCAGGGCTTGTTACCAAATCCGCTCTACCATGCACGCTTCAAACCGGTCATCGACTTGATCCATGCGCATATGCAGGTCATGGAAGTCGGCGGCCCTCATGATTATCGCAGTCAGGTACAACCTCATTCGCAGCAGGTATTCACCCAAGGTGAATACCTGTGGCCAACCACGACCTTGCAACGTCAGGCCTTGAAGCTGCCGCAATCGGACACTTCGGCCATCATCCTGCCGGTCGGTACTCGCCAGCTACAGGCTCTGCATTGCGAGGGTCGAACCATTGCCTTCACCTTCAACGACCTGTGCGAACAACCCACGGCCGTGATGGATTACCTGGAACTGTGCCGACGCTTCGACACCTGGATCATCGAGGCACTGCCCGATCTGGCGGACTGCTCGATTGCGACCCAACAGCGCTTCATCAACCTGATCGACGTGCTCTACGACCAGGACAAGCGCCTGATCCTGCTCGGCGAACGGCCGCTGCGTGAGCACTTGGGCGGTGACGCCATCGACCTGGCGCGCACCCGCAGTCGCCTGGGGCAGTTGGTGGACGTCGGGCCAGCGCTATAAAGCGTCCAGTGCAGCGGATTTTGTCGTTATCATGGCGGCGTTTTTTGTGGGCGACTTGCCGTTCTCTTCTCATTGGTTGGATGTGTTCATGCATACCCTTGCACAACTGCGGGCCGGCGCGCTTGCAGGGCTCAAACGTCTGGATCTGTCGTGCGGCCTGACCGAGTTTCCCCGGGAAATCTTCGACCTGGCAGACACCCTGGAGGTGCTCAACCTCAGCGGTAATGCCTTGAGCAGCTTGCCGGATGACCTGCATCGCCTGACGCATCTGCGCGTGCTGTTCTGCTCGGACAATCAGTTCCGCGAGTTGCCGACCTGCCTCGGTCAATGCGCGCAACTGACGATGATCGGTTTCAAGACCAATCGCCTTGAGCGAGTCCCGGCCGCCGCGCTGCCACCGCTGCTGCGCTGGTTGATCCTGACCGACAACTGCATCAGCGAATTGCCAAGCGAATTGGGCGAACGGCCGCACCTGCAAAAATTGATGCTGGCCGGCAACCATCTGCAAAGCCTGCCTGCAAGCTTGAGCCAGTGCCATCAGCTGGAGCTGATCCGCATCGCCGCCAACCGCATGACCGAACTGCCGCAGTGGTTGCTGACATTGCCCGGGCTGGCTTGGTTGGCGTACGCCGGCAACCCGCTGGAAACCGAGGCCGATGCCGCCGCGCTCGAAGCCACGCCGAACATTCCCTGGTCGCAACTGCACCTGCAGCAACAATTGGGCGAAGGCGCTTCCGGGGTGATTCACCAGGCCGTGTGGGAGCAACCGTCGCAGCCAGCGCGCAAGGTCGCAGTGAAACTCTACAAGGGGCACATGACCAGCGACGGCTCACCGCTGCATGAAATGAATGCCTGCATCACCGCAGGTATTCATCCCAACCTGATCAAGGTCGAGGGGCGGATCGTTGGGCATCCGCAGGCTCAGGCCGGGTTGGTCATGCACTTGATCGAGCCGAGCTATCGTAACCTGGCGGCGTTGCCGAGCCTGGCGTCTTGCAGCCGTGATGTGTACGCAGAGGACACCCGTTTCAGTGCAGCGGTGGCGCTGCGGATCGCCAGTGGCATTGCCTCGGCGGCCGCGCACCTTCATCAACAGGGCATCACCCACGGCGACCTGTACGGCCACAATACGTTGTGGAATGAGCACGGCGATTGTCTGTTGGGCGACTTCGGCGCGGCGTCCTTCCATGCCACGTCCGACACCCTTGAAACGCGCGCGCTGCAACGCATCGAAGTGCGGGCCTTCGGGATTCTGTTGGGTGAGTTGCTGGAGCGGATCGACTCAGGCTTGAGCATTGAACGCCGTGAGCGCTTGATGGATTTGCAGAGCCGCTGCTGTCAGCCAGACGTGCTGGCGCGCCCGGGATTCAGCGAGATCGTGCAAGAGTTGGCCGCCTGTAACTCAAATCACTAACGGCACATACAAAACCCGTGGCGAGGGAGCTTGCTCCCGCTCGGCGGCGTAGCAGCCGTCGTTGTTGGGACGGCTTTGCCGTCCAGCGGGAGCAAGCTCCCTCGCCACAGGTCAGGTCAAAATCGACAGTGCGGTTTAACCCGCCAACCCGACAAACATGTCCTGCACGTCGTCATGGTTATCGAGGCCTTCGAGGAAAGCTTCGACTTCTTCCATTTGTGCCTCGGTCAGACCGCTGACCGGGTTCTTCGGCTTGTAGCCGAGCTTCGCCGACAGCACCGTGAAACCCTGCTCAGGCAAGGCTTTCTGAACGGAGTCCAGATCGGTGGCTTCGGTGATAAACAGGGTCGCGCCGTCTTCGCCCGGCTCGAAATCCTGTGCACCGGCTTCGATAGCGGCCATTTCCGGATCGGCATCCGGGGTGTCCGGGGACGCCTCGATCATGCCCACGTGGTCGAAATCCCAGGCCACGGAACCGGAAGCCCCCAGCTGGCCTTTACGGAACGCCACGCGGATTTCTGCCACGGTACGGTTGATGTTGTCAGTCACGCATTCAACGATCAGCGGCACCTGATGCGGGGCGAAGCCTTCGTAGGTCACGCGGTGGTACTGCACGGTTTCGCCGAGCTGGCCCGAGCCTTTCTTGATTGCACGCTCCAGGGTTTCACGCGGCATCGAGGCTTTTTTCGCCTGTTCGACCACCAGGCGCAGGTGCGCGTTGGTGCTGACATCAGCGCCGTTACGTGCAGCAATGGTGATTTCCTTCACCAGTTTGCCGAAGATCTTGCCCTTGGCGTTGGCTGCCGCTTCTTTGTGTTTAACCTTCCACTGTGCGCCCATTACTCACTCTCTTGATCTGTGGCGCCGAGACATCTATTGGCCGACGCTTTGTGCAAGTTTATACGGCAAAAAGTTGGCAATCGACCAAAAAGTGTTGTGAGTGATCGACATCTTCACAACCTGTTGTAGGGCTTTTCTGAAAAGCAGGTTTACGGTGACTATTGAGCGCCAGTGTTTCGTAACCTCTGTGCCCCGTACTTCATGGCAGAAGAGTGTTTGATGCACAACGACATGGAAAGTCCCTTCATCCTCACGCTCACCGAGCTCGCCTTGAGTTTTCAGGTCCGACAGTTCAGCGGCCGCGAAGCCCTCAACCAGGTCTATCGATTCGACATCGAAATGCGCGGCCCGCAGCCCGCAATGAATCTGGACCTACTGCTGCATCAACCGGCATTCCTCAGCCTGAGCCCCACCACCGGCATCCACGGCGTCATCCACAGCGCCGGTTTGCAGTACTGCGGCGCGCAGCAGATCGGCTACAGCCTGAACCTCGCACCCCGTCTGCTTACACTTGAGCAAAAGCACCGTCGAAGGGTATTCCAGCACCTGAGCGTGCCAGAAATCTTGCGCCAATTGCTGGCCGAGCATCGACTGCCACCCGACAGCTACCGTTTCGAGTTACCAAACGGTGAATACCCGCCGCGCCCGTTTTGCATCCAGTACGACGAAACCGACCTGAACCTGCTGCAACGATTGTGTGAAGAGGAAGGCATCCACTATCACTTCGAACATCAACACGACCGGCACGTGCTGGTGTTCGCCGATGACAGCGACAGCTTTGCGCAGCGACCGGTCGAGAGTGCTTTTCACCCCACAGCACGGGATGCCGGACACCCGCGGATCAGCCGGCTCTTCCAATGCCATAGCCGGCCGACCACAGGGCCGCAAACCACCTTTGCGCAGCACGCCAACGCTGACCCCGTATCCACCGCACCTGACGCCTGCGCCAACCAGACCTACCTCGCCAGCCCGCACCCAACGGGTCGAATCGACCCGGTGCAAGCCCGTCGCAACCAGCTCGGTCGTCGCAAACTCGAACGTCTGCGCAGCCTGCATCGTCTGGTTCAGGGCCACAGTACACTGCCCGAACTGCTCAGCGGGCGGCTGCTGCAAGTCACCGGGCATCCGGTCCCAGCGTTCAACGATCAATGGTTATTAAGCGAAGTGCTGCACCAGGGCGAAACGCCTGGTGTGGACAAGGTGTTGTCCGAGGCAACGGGTTATCGCAATCAATTCAAGGCAATTCCCTGGTCAACCGCGTTCCGCCCGGCCCTCAAACATTCCCGCCCGAGTATCTGCGGTTACCAGACCGCTGAGGTCATCGGCCCGGCAGGAAAGCCGCCGCACCTCGACGAACACGGGCTTATCAACATCTGCCTGTGGCCTGACGCGCAATCCGACAGCCAAGGTTCCTCAGGCATCTGGTTGCCAATTGCCCATACGGGGACGGGACGTCCAACCTTGCCACTGGCCGGCAGCGAGGTACTCGTGAGTTTCCTCGACGGTGATCCTGATCGACCAGTGCTTTGCACCGGTTTCGCTGATGCACAAGCACGCGAACCGCAGCCGGTGGTGGCGGCTGAACCGAAGGCGCCGCCGACAGGCTGGAGCGGCGAGATCTACTTGTTCGAGCGCCCCCCCGCCACCACCGAACGCCTGGCCGACACCACGTGGTACATCGTGCGCATGCCGCGTCCCGGGCTCAAGGATCTGGGGAGCCTCAACCGTGACGATGTGCTGATGACCGGTAAAAGCCAGGCACTGGGCAACCTGTCGCTGACGGTAGAACAGAAACAGCGCCTGGCCAGCGAGTTCGCCCGTACTCCCGAACAACTCTGCCTGCTGTATCCGGGGCAATGCGTGGCGCTGGCCGATTATTTCCAGCAATACTGGAACAGCGAACAACGCCTGGGCTTCATCGAAAGCGCCAACCCCGCCAGCGCTCAGCGCCAACCGCGAGAAGCGCGTCTGCTGTTCGACTGGCTGGTGAACGGCCCGGACGCTACTTCCTAGGTTCAATTGACGTTCAATGTCAGGTCGGTGCGAGGTCGAAAAACGCCTGAATCAGCCGTAGATCCCGCCGCCGCTCCATGCAACCGATCATGTGCCGATTGACCAGTCCTTCGCCAATTATCGGCACTGCCCGCACGCGCGGGTCGGGGCTGACTTCCACCGAAGACACCACGCCCACCCCCAGCTCGGCCGCCACCGCCTCGGTGACGGCTTCACGGCTGTCCAGCTCCAGCAGCACCCGAG
Organism: Pseudomonas sp. FW306-02-D09B; assembly: GCF_058782685.1. Classification (NCBI taxonomy): domain Bacteria; kingdom Pseudomonadati; phylum Pseudomonadota; class Gammaproteobacteria; order Pseudomonadales; family Pseudomonadaceae; genus Pseudomonas; species Pseudomonas sp. FW306-02-D09B. The sequence goes on along the minus strand of NZ_JBYSXY010000007.1, from coordinate 241,295 downwards.
GATTGACCCTGACCTGAGCACAAGCCTCATCGAACGTACGACGGGTGATCGAACTCGGCTCGCGCAACACCATGATCACCTGGTCCAGTTGCTTGAGCGCGACCCCTTCGCGTAGCGCCGACCATGGGTGCCCCGCCGGCACCAGCGCGCAGATCCGCGACTCGCTCAAGGCTTGCAAGTGCAAACCTTTGCGCGGCTCGACCTCGGTCAGCACCGCCACGTCGGCGTGCTCGGACAACAATGCCGCGAGAGTTTCCTGAGCATTGCCCAGCCGCAAATTCACGGTGATTCCCGGATACCTAGCACGCAGGCTGGCGAGCATCGGCATGACCAGGTGCGGGCCGTCCGCTGCCACTTCCAACCGACCGGTCAACAACTGCCGATTGGCCTCTAGCATCACTTGCGCCTCTTCGGCCAGGCCGAACATCGCCCGGGTGATGGCCGCAAGCCTGGTGCCCTGCTCCGTCAATTCGACCCGCCGCGCGGTGCGCCGCAACAGGGTGACCTGATAGTGCTCCTCCAGCGCCTTGATATGCCCGGTGACCGCCGGTTGGCTGATAAACAAACGGGCAGCGGCGCGGGTAAAGCTGCCTTCGCGGGCCACGGCATCAAATGCACGGAGTTGGAACAAGTTCATAGCTATCGGCCTTACTGATGGCTGGCATAACAATAAACAATTTGATTGATGGAACGGCAAATTGCAATTTATCTCCCGCAGCTTGATCCCATTGATTGCGAGAACACCCGAATGAGTTCTGCCGACCCCATCCTGCTCACCCCCGGCCCATTGACCACCTCGCAGCGCACCCGTGAGGCGATGATGGTGGACTGGGGTTCATGGGATGAGCGCTTCAACCAATTGACCGCCAGCCTCTGCGAACAGCTGCTGGCGATCATCAACGCTGCCGACAGTCACTACTGCGTGCCGTTGCAGGGCAGCGGCACCTTCGCAGTCGAAGCGGCCATCGGCACTCTGGTACCCCGCGACGGCAACGTGCTGGTGCTGATCAACGGGGCTTATGGCAAACGCCTGGCGAAAATCTGCGAGGTGCTTGGTCGTTCATTCAGTACATTCGAAACGGCTGAAGACGAACCGACCACCGCCGTCGATGTCGACCGCCTGCTGCTAGCCGACAGCAGCATTACCCACGTGGCGCTGATCCACTGCGAAACCAGCACCGGGGTTCTTAACCCGCTACCGGAAATCGCCCACGTCATCGCCCAACACGGCAAACGTCTGATCATCGACGCCATGAGTTCTTTCGGTGCACTGCCGATTGACGCCCGGAAAGTACCGTTCGAAGCGCTGATCGCCGCCTCGGGTAAATGCCTGGAAGGCGTACCGGGGATGGGTTTCGTCTTCGCCAACAAGTCCGCCCTGGAGAATGCCGCCGGCAATTCCCACTCGCTGGCGATGGACCTGTTCGACCAATACACCTACATGGCCAAGACCGGCCAATGGCGCTTCACCCCGCCGACCCACGTGGTCGCGGCGCTGCACGAAGCGTTGCTGCAATACAACGAAGAAGGCGGCCTACCGGCGCGGCATCAGCGTTATGCGAACAACTGTCAGGTGCTGCTCGATGAAATGGCCAAACTCGGCTTGCGCAGCTTCCTGCCCGCCGCGATCCAGGCGCCGATCATCGTCACCTTCCATGCGCCGAAAGATCCGCGTTACCACTTTAAAGCGTTCTACGAATGCGTGAAGGCCAAGGGTTTCATCCTCTACCCAGGCAAATTGACTCAGGTCGAAACCTTCCGCGTCGGCTGTATCGGTCACGTCAATCAGGCCGAGATGCGTGCGGCAGTGGCGGCCATCGGCGAGGTGCTGCGCGAAATGGAAGTCCTCGATACCTGACTTTTCACCGCCCGTAGCAGCTGCCGAACGCAGCCTCGCAGGCTCGGCAGCTGCTACGGGCGAGTCATGGCTTTGCTTACCACTCCCCCAATTACAGGATTTGAGACATGAACTACAACAACCCGACTCAGTTGCAAGCCGCCATCCTCGACTGGGCGGGCACCGTGGTCGACTTCGGCTCTTTCGCGCCGACCCGGATCTTTGTCGAAGCCTTTGCCGAATTTGATGTCCAGGTGTCCATCGAAGAAGCCCGCGGGCCGATGGGCATGGGCAAGTGGGACCACATCCGCACGCTCTGCGATCAACCCGAAGTTGCCGAGCGTTATCGCCGGGTCTTCGGTCGTACGCCGAGCGACGATGACGTGACCGCCATCTACAAACGCTTCATGCCGCTGCAAATCGAAAAAATCGCCGAGCACTCGGCGCTGATCCCGGGCGCCCTGGAGACCATCGCCAACCTGCGCCAACAAGGGATCAAAATCGGCTCGTGCTCCGGTTATCCGAAGCAAGTCATGGACAAAGTTGTCGAACTGGCCGCCTCCAACGGCTATGTCGCCGACCACGTGGTCGCCACCGACGAAGTGCCGAATGGCCGCCCATGGCCGGCTCAGGCCCTAGCCAACGTGATCGCCCTGGGTATTGACGACGTCGCCGCCTGCGTAAAGATCGACGACACCGTGCCGGGTATTCTCGAAGGTCGCCGTGCCGGCATGTGGACTGTCGCGCTGATTTGCTCGGGTAACGCGCTAGGCCTGACCTACGACGGCTATCGCGCGCTGAGCAGCGACAAACTGGCCAGCGAACGCAAGCGTATTCATGCCCTGTTCGAAAGTTCGCGTCCGCACTACATGATCGACACCATCACCGACCTGCCGGAAGTGATCGCCGACATCAATCAGCGCCTGGCCAACGGTGAGATGCCGCAAAGCAGCTGATTACCGCCTCAAGTGCCAAAAAAAGCGCCAGTCCCTGAACCGGGACTGGCGCTTTTTTCTAGCCAATAGGCTGTCGCAGAGCGCTCGATAAGGTACGAAGCCTGATCTGACTCAGGCAAATCCTCGCAAACAGGATTACAGTTAACCCACTCCGTCATACAAGAACGGGGGCTTCAGACCTGATAAGCGAGGAAAAACCGTATGCCCTGGAAGAATTCCGAATCACGCTACAGCACCGTATCAATCATGTTGCACTGGTTGATGCTGGTACTGTTGGCGCTGGTTTACGCCAGTATCGAACTGCGGGGGATGTTTCCCAGGGGCAGTGGCGGCCGAGCCCTGATCACGGAAACGCACTACATGCTCGGCCTGACCGTGTTCACACTGGTCTGGTTACGGCTGTTCGCCCGTAGCCTGGGACGCGCTCCGCAAATCTTCCCGGCATCGCCCCAGTGGCAAACCGTGCTTGCCCGGCTGATGCACTGGGCGTTGTATATATTCATGATCGCCACACCGATTCTCGGTTGGCTGGTCACCAGTGCCAACGGTCATCAGGTGATGTTCTACGGCATCGACCTGCCGTTGCTGATCAGCGAGGACAAACCGCTGGCCAAGCAGATCAAGGGCTGGCACGAACTGGCCGGCACCATCGGCTATTGGCTGATCGGCCTGCACGCCGTGGCCGGGCTGTATCACCATTACGTGGTTCGCGATAACACCCTGCTGCGGATGATGCCCAAGCGCGTCAGCCCTGACTGAGTGACGCAAAACCCCGACGCCCCTGCAAGCCGCCGGTGTGCACGAAGATCAAGCGTGTGCCGGCGGCAAAAAATCCGGCATCAACCTGTTGCTTGAGTGCCCATAGCGCTTTACCGGTGTACAGCGGCTCCAACGGGATACCGCTGGCCCGCTCGCAGTGTTCGATAAACGCCAGCAACGGCGGGGCGACTTTGGCAAAACCGCCGCAACTGCCGTCGAACAGCTCATATCCCCCGTCCGGCAAGCTGCATTCGCCGAGAATCGCCTCGACCTGCTGCGCCACGCCATGATCATCGGGCACCGCCAGCACGCCATACACCGGATGCCTCCCCGCCTCGGCCTGCACCAACCCGGCCAGCGTGGTGCCGGTTCCGCAGGCCAGCCACCAGCCGTCATGGTCATTCCAGCCCAACTGGTTCAACTGATTGCCGACCTGAGTCAGTAACTGCCCGCAACCACGCGCACCGAGCAGACCGCCCCCGCCTTCGGGGACCGGATGCAGGTGCGGGTATTGCGCTTGCCATGGCTGCCAGAAACCCGGCTCGTGGCGCGCACGATAACCACCGTAACCCAACCAGTGCAGTTGCATGCCAAAGGCCTGTAAATCCTCCACGGTCGGGGTGTCTTGCGGATGCCCGCGCAACAGGCCGACGGTAGGAAAGCCAAAACGTTTACCGGCTGCCGCCAACGCATGCAGATGATTGGACCAGGCACCACCCAGGCTGATCACACCCTCGGCACCGGCCTCGCGGGCCACCCTTAGATGCTCAATGAGCTTGAACCACTTGTTGCCGGAGATCAGCGGGTCGATCCGGTCCAGGCGCAGGATCGCCACCTCGATCCCGGCGCTGGTGAGCCAGTCGAGATGAAGACGTTCAAGCGGGGCATGGGGCAGCCAGTCGCTGGGAGGAGAAAGCATTGATGCCGGCTCTTTGGGAAAGAGCCGGCATCTTAGCAGCAGACAGAACGCCATCGCAGGCAAGCCTTGCTCCTACGGGTCATGTGTCGACACATAATCCGTAGGAGCAAGGCTTGCCCGCGATAGCCATTGGCACGCTTGACCTGCGTAGCTGATTACAACTCAGCTGCCAGGCGCGAACCCTGATTGATCGCACGCTTGGCATCCAGCTCCGCCGCTACATCCGCGCCACCGATCAAATGCACGTTCTGCCCGGCAGCTACCAGGCCGTCGTGCAATTCGCGCAACGGATCCTGCCCGGCGCAGATCACGATGTTGTCCACTGGCAGCACTTGCGGCTCACCGGTTTCACCGATGCGGACGTGCAGGCCTTCGTCATCGATCTTCAGGTATTCGACGCTGTTGAGCATCTGTACGTGCTTGTTCTTCAGCCCGGTGCGATGAATCCAGCCGGTGGTCTTGCCCAAACCGTCGCCGACCTTGGATTTCTTGCGCTGCAACAGGAACACCTGGCGTGCTGGCGCGTGAGGCTCGGCCTTGATCCCTGCGACACCGCCACGGGCCTCAAGGTGAGTATCGATGCCCCACTCTTTCCAGAACGCTTCACGGTCCTGGCTGGTGGCGACGCCTTGATGCACGAGGAATTCCGAGACGTCAAAACCGATACCGCCGGCGCCAATCACCGCAACGCTCTTGCCGACCGGCTTGCGTTCGAGGATCACGTCCAGGTAGCTCAACACCTTGGCATTCTCGACACCCGGAATCGCCGGTACACGCGGCGCAATGCCGGTGGCCAGAATCACCTCGTCATAACCCCCGTCCACCAACTGCGCGACATCGACCCGCGTATTCAGGCACACCTCGACGTTCGTGGTCTGCAACTTGCGCTTGAAGTAGCGCAGGGTTTCAAAGAACTCTTCCTTGCCCGGCACACGCTTGGCGACGTTGAACTGGCCGCCGATTTCGCTGGCGGAATCGAACAGCGTCACTTGATGACCACGCTCGGCGGCCACGGTGGCCGCGGACAATCCCGCAGGGCCAGCGCCGACCACGGCAATTTTCTTGATCTGCTGCACCGGCAGGTAATTGAGCTCGGTTTCATGGCACGCCCGCGGGTTGACCAGGCACGAGGTCAATTTGCCGCCGAAGGTGTGGTCCAGGCAGGCCTGGTTGCAACCGATGCAGGTATTGATTTCATCACTGCGACCGGCGGCGGCCTTGTTGACGAACTCCGGGTCGGCGAGGAACGGCCGCGCCATCGACACCATGTCGGCATCGCCTTCGGCAAGGATCTGCTCGGCGACTTCCGGGGTGTTGATGCGGTTGGTGGTAATCAGCGGAATGCCTACCTCCCCACGCAACTTGGCCGTGACTTTGCTGAAGGCTGCACGTGGAACCTTGGTGGCGATGGTCGGAATCCGCGCTTCGTGCCAGCCGATCCCGGTGTTGATAATGGTCGCACCTGCTTGCTCGATGGCCTTGGCCAACTGAACGATTTCTTCCCAAGTGCTGCCGCCTTCCACCAGGTCGAGCATCGATAGTCGGAAGATGATGATGAAATTCGGGCCTACCGCCTCGCGAACGCGACGAACGATTTCCACCGGCAGGCGCATACGGTTTTCATAGCTGCCGCCCCAGCGATCGGTGCGGTGGTTGGTGTGGGCTGCGAGGAACTGGTTAATGAAATAACCTTCCGAGCCCATGATCTCGACACCGTCGTACTCGGCTTTTTGCGCCAGGGTCGAACAGGTGACGAAGTCGCTGATCTGCTTCTCGATGCCTTCCTCGTCCAGCTCTTTGGGCTTGAACGGGTTGATCGGTGCCTGGATCGCACTCGGCGCGACCTGTTTCGGGCTGTAGGCATAACGCCCGGCGTGCAGAATCTGCATGCAAATCTTGCCACCCGCCTCGTGCACGGCACGGGTGACGACCTGGTGCTTGAGCGCCTCATCGAGAGTGGTCAACTTGGCAGCGCCGGAGTACACCCCTCCCTCATCGTTCGGACCAATACCGCCGGTGACCATCAGGCCAACACCACCGCGAGCACGTTCGGCGAAGTACGCCGCCATGCGCTCGAACCCGCCAGGCTTCTCCTCAAGGCCGGTGTGCATCGAGCCCATCAGGGTGCGGTTGCGCAGCGTGGTAAAACCCAGGTCCAGCGGGGCCAGCAGGTGCGGGTAATGAGCGGCGGTCATCGGTAGCTCCACAACGAACAATCACGAAAATAGTGCGGGTGCTCTTTGGCACCCATCGGTTATGTGCCACAGACTAAGAGCAGGCCTGTCATCGCTCAATGACCGTAACTGACAACTTATTGATCCAAACGCGCAGCACCTCTTGGCATTCCTCGGCATGGGGCCTACCCTAGTCGGCGAATCCTGCACAAGGCCGCTGACTGTTTCCCCATGCGCAAACTTCTTTATCTGACCGTCACCATGGCATTTGTCGCCCTCATCGCCGCGTACGCGATGTGGACCGCTGATCGTCCGGTTGGCCATTACCTCTCGGACCTGCGCATCAACCTCGCCGTTAACCAGGGCGTTCCTGCCGATCGCGGCAACTTGCTGGGCATCCAGCCCGAATTGTTCCCCACCGATTATCAAAGCCCCGAACACCTGCACCGCAAGCTCGCGGCCTATCTGCAGCGGGCTCGCGAACAAGGCCTGCTGAACGAAAAGACCATCGTTGTGCTGCCGGAACACATCGGTACCTGGCTGATGGTCAGCGGCGAGAAAGACGAGCTGTATCAAGCCAGCACGCTGGACGAAGCCATGAATTGGCTGGCGGTAAGCAATCCCCTGAGCTTTTTGCGCGCGTTGATCAGCGCCAAGGGCGACAACCGCCTGGATGACGCGCACCTGCGCATGAAAGCCAAAAGCATGGCCAGGCAGTACCAGGCGCTGTTCGGTGGGCTGGCCAACGAGTTTGGCATCACCCTGGTGGCCGGCAGCATCGTGTTGCCCGAGCCCAGTGTCAGCGACGGCACACTGAAAATCGGCCGTGGTGCGTTGTACAACAGCAGCCTGGTGTTCGGTCGCGATGGCTTGCCGATCGGCCAACCGCAGCGCCAGCTGAACCCGACCTTCGATCAACGGGGCTATATCCAGCCGAGCACCGATCAAGTGATCAATGTCATCGACACCCCGGCCGGACGTCTTGGCGTATTGATCGGCAACGACAGCTGGTACCCGGACAACTATCGCAAACTCAATGATCAGGGCGCTCAGTTGATCGCCGTGCCGGCCTTTGTCATCGGCCGAAATGCCTGGGACAAACCCTGGCGCGGAGACAAAGGGCCATCGACCTCGAGCAAAATCGGCCTCGAACCCGGCGCGCTCAGCGAGGGCGAGGCCTGGCATCGCCTGACGTTGACCAGTCAGCGCCCGGTCAGTCAGGCCAGTGCTGGTGTCAGCGTGTTCCTGCGTGGACAATTCTGGGATCAGGGCAGCGCCGGCCAGAGCTTTCTCAGCAGCAACGGCCAACACTTCGCCGACCGCGAAGCCCGCGGCGCACGTTTGCTCAATATCTGGTTGTAAGTGATGAAACCACAGCCGATGCGCCTCGGGGATCTGTCGGTCGGCTTCGTCCATAGCCTGGCTGATGCAGTGTCCAGCCACGGTCTGGACCCGCAGCCGCTGCTGGAACAATACGGACTCGACTCGGCGCGGTTAGCCGAAGCCGGCGCGCGGCTGTCGATCCCGCGCTACATGCGCCTGGGCCACGCGGCCATTCAACTGACCGGCGACCCGGCGCTGGGTCTGCGTATGGGCCAACTGAGCCGCCTCAGCCAGGTCGGGCTGGCCGGCGTCACTGCCGCTCAGGCGCCAACCGTGCGCGAAGCGGCGCGTTGCCTGATTCGCTTCGAGGCCTTGTACGGCTCCAATTACCGCGGCCAGTCGAGTTTTCATGAAGATACCCAGGGCGCATGGCTACGGTTCTATTCCATCAGCCCGTACAACGCCTATAACCGCTTTGTGGTGGATTCGATCATCGCTAGCTGGTTGCAGCAGTTATCCAGCGTGAGCCACCAGCCGCTGCACGCCGAACGCATCGATATCGAGTTCGCCGAGCCGGATTACCGCGAGCGCTACGCACTGCTGGGTGATTGTCCGATCCAGTTTGGTGCCGAGCACAACCAACTAAGGCTGAGTCAGGCCAGCCTGGCACTGCGCAACCCCGAGCACTGTCCGAGTACCTGGCGCCTACTGCTCAAGCTGTGTGAACGGGAACTGGAGCAATTGACCCGCACCCGCAGCCTGCGTGAACGCATCACTCAGTTGCTGGGGCCGTTGCTCAATGGAGGTCGCGAACCCGACCTGGAAGAAGTGGCGGCACGCCTGAAGCTGCCGACCTGGACCTTGCGTCGCAAGCTCGCCGAAGAGGGTACGCAGTTTCGCGCGATTCTCAACGACACTCGCCGCGATCTGGCCATGACCTACATCCGCGACACGGAACTGGCCTTTGGCGAAATCGCCTACCTGCTGGGGTTTGCCTCGGCCGAAGCCTTTCAGCGCGCCTTCAAACGCTGGAACAACCAGACACCTGGCGAGTTCCGTCGCAGTCACAGGCAATCAGCCTGACGGCCAGCCTGCCGCTGCTTTGTTACAACTCGGTGGCGTCTTCGGCGGGCTCCAGAGGGTCCAGTTCAAACGCCTGGTATTCAAGCAGCTCTTCTTGATAATCGTCCATAGGGATGTCCTTTTGAGTCGAGTTAAACCGTTATACCAATGACCTTCGCCCTCAGCATAAAGTGCCCGTATGAAAGAAAAATGACGCGGGCACAGCGGTACGTTCCTGCTAGTAAAACGTAGCAGGCACTCAAGAATTTATCACGGGGGACTTTGAATAAAAGCTGAAGAAAATCAGCCTCTGGTGGTGCAGATGCGTCTGAAGAAACACTGCAGGATCAGCCATTGACCCCACAGTGCTCGACTTCAGATTACTTGCCGGACGATGGCAGTGGCGGAATTGGCTCGGCCGGCGCCGGCAACGAACTCGGATTCGCCGGTGGCGTGATGACTTCAGGTGCCGGTGTCGGCTCAGCATGGCTCGCAGGTGCAACCGACGCCGCCGCAGGTGCCGATACGGCGGATATAGGCTCTATCGGCGCACTCACCGCTGGCGCTGGCGCAGTCGTCGCCGGCTCGGCAGGCGCTGGAGTTGGCGCTGGCGTCACTGCGGGCGTGGATGTTGGCGCTGCAGGGGCCGCCGTGGGTTCAGGCACACCCAGATCGGCCTTTGGCTTCTCGACGATATGCGCCTCTTTCTTCACCTCAGGCGGCAGGAACAGCTCGACCAGGGTGAAAAACCGCTCGTAGAACTTCCCGGAGGACACGGTTTCACTGGCGACCTTGACCATCGAATCATCGGAAGAACCAATCGGCATCGACACCGAGCCCAACACACCGACGCCGAGGCTGGCGGAGTTGTTGGTTTTCTTCAGCGCGTAACGGTCCTGCAAGGCATTGGCGAACATCGTCGCGTGATGCTTGCTGTCTTCGGCGCAGACCACGTTAAAGCTGATCTCCATATGCGTGTCGCCGGTCTGCTGAAAGCTCTTGTGACCGCTGACCAGTTTCGGATCAGTGCTGGTGATGATGTAGCCCTGGCTCAACAACGCCCGACGAGCGGCCTCGCAGGAAGCAACATCGGTAACCGGGTATTTGCGCGAAAACGTCCCGGAATCATCGAAATTTTCATGCTCATAGATGGCCTGGTCCTTGGTACAACCGGCTGCTGCAGCCAGTACCAACGCCAGCCCGGCGGCACGCACATGGAATGATTTGAACATTGAACATCCTGAAGAAAACGATCCGGGGCCTATTGTGCAACAGATCACCCCGTAACGGCGCATGGATTAGTGTCTTGTAAACGATACAAGTTTACTGACCTTCGTTTACCGGAAAAAGTCGCTGGCACAAATGATCGATGAACACCCGTAATTTGGCCGCTGCGCGCTGACCGGGTGGCCAAAGAATTCAGTCGACCGTCGAACCGCACAAAACAAAAGACCCCGGCCTTTCGGCCAGGGTCTTTGTTTACCACTAACGGGTCAGTCAGGCATCAGTAACGCTTGATGTCCGCCTGGCTCTCCAGTTGCTTGCGATAGGCCGCGAAGTCTTGCTGGCCAACGCGCGACGCGAGGAAGCGACGATACTGAGCCTTCTCTTCTTCAGAAGGCGCTGCGGCTTCGCTCACACCGTTCAGACGCACGATCACCAGACTACCGTCAGTCAGGGTCACGCTGCTGAAAGTCGGCTTGTCCTTGGCTGCAGGCTTCGGCATGCGGAACAACGCTTGCAGCACGGTTGGATCAACACCTTCCTGAGCACGAGTTGCCGCATTGGTGACTTTCCAGCCCTGGCTGGCGAGCGGCGTCTTGCCATCACGCAGACTGGCGATCAGCTCATCAGCCTTGGTCTTGGCAGCAGCACTGGCGTGCTCCTTGGTCAATTGCACGCGGATGCTCGCAGCGACGCTTTCCAGTGGCAGCTGTTCAGGCTTGCGATGCTCTTTGGCACGTAGCACCACAACCGTTTCCGGATCCAGCTCGATGCCGGTGCTGTTGGCACCTTCATCCAGTACTTCCGGGCTGAACGCAGCAGTGACCACGGCACGGTTGGCCGCGATACCTTCGCCACCTTCACGGCCAAACGGTGCGGACGTGTGGACGGTCAGTTTCAGGTCCGCAGCTGGTTGAGCCAGGTCGGAAGCTTCGAACGCGGCATCTTCCAACTGTTTGGTCGCATCCACAAAACGCTGCTCGACCTGTTGGGTTTTCAGTTCCTTGGTCAGCTTATCTTTCAGGCTGGCGAAGCTTGGCACTTGCGGTGCTTCAACGCCCAACAGCTTGATCAAGTGGAAACCGAATTCAGTGCGCACCGGCGCCGACACCTGGTCTTTGCCCAGCGCATACAGCGCTTTCTCAAAGGTTGGGTCGTAAACGCCCGGGCCAGCGTAACCGAGGTCACCGCCGTTGGCAGCCGAACCTGGATCCTGCGAGAACTCCTTGGCCAGGGCCTCGAAGCTTTCACCTTTGGCCAGACGCGCCTGGATCTCTTCGATCTTCGCCTTGGCTTGCGCCTCGTTCACCTTGTCATTCACTTCGATCAGAATGTGCGCAGCCCGGCGCTGTTCGGCCAGGTTCGCGGTTTCTTTCTGATACAGCGCTTGCAGGTCTTCGTCCTTGACGGCGACCTGATCAAAGAAAGAAGCCTTCTTCAACTCGAGGTAATCGATGACCACCTGATCAGGCGTCATGAACTCTTTGGCGTGTTCGTCGTAGTAAGCCTTGACCTCTTCATCAGTCAGCTTCACCGCGGCTGGATCTGCCTTGACGTTCAGGGTCGCGAAATCGCGGGTCTGTTTTTCCAGACGAGCGAAAGCCTGCACCTGTGCATCGGTGACGAAACCGCTACCTGCCAGACCGGCGCGCAACTGGCCGATCAGCATTTCCTGAGCCAGCATCTGGCGGAACTGCATACGGCTGTAGCCCAGTTGACGGATCACCTGGTCGAAACGCTCAGGACTGAACTTGCCGTCGACCTGGAATTCAGGCGTTTGCAGGATCACTTGGTCCAGTGCAGCTTCGGAGAAAGCGAATTTCGATTTTTCTGCGCCTTGCAGCAACAGTTTGCGGTCGATCAGCCCTTTCAAAGCAGCATCGCGCAGCATTTTTTCATCAAGCAAGGATGCATCGAAATCCTTGCCCAGCTGTTGCATGAGTTGACGGCGTTGCATATCAACCGCCTGACTCAGCTCGTTCTGGCTGATTTCTTCACCATTCACCTTGGCCGCATCATTACGGTGGGTAGTGGCCTTGAAGATGGCGTCGAAACCGGTCAAAGCCATCAGTGCAACGATGACCCCGATAATGGTCTTGGCAATCCAGCCTTGTGAATTGTCCCTGATATTCTGCAGCATGCGTCCCCCAGAAACGGTTGAACTTCAAATTAGGCAACCGTGGAGCGTGGGTAGAATCCGGATAGAAGAAAGGCGCATCCGAGGATGCGCCTTCTCGTAACTGGCGGAGCGGACGGGACTCGAACCCGCGACCCCCGGCGTGACAGGCCGGTATTCTAACCGACTGAACTACCGCTCCGCTGCCAAGTCAGGGATGACCCCGACCCGGATAGGCAAAAAACCGAGTGAGGCTTAGTTAACAGCTTCTTTCAGTGCTTTACCGGCTTTGAAACCTGGTTTTTTGGCTGCTGCGATTTCCAGCGTCTTACCGGTCTGTGGGTTACGACCAATGCGAGCTGGACGATCAGTCACGGAGAAAGTACCGAAACCAACCAGAACAACAGAGTCGCCAGCCTTGAGAGCGCCAGTGACGGATTCGATTACAGCGTCCAGCGCGCGGCCAGCAGCAGCTTTCGGGATATCAGCGGATGCAGCGATAGCATCAATCAGTTCCGACTTGTTCACTCTAAGTCCCCTTATATCTATTTGAGATGATTCTAAGTTTTTTGGTGAAAGCAAAAACGAGTGCTGAATGGCCTACAGACACTTAAGAGCCGCTTTATAACAAGGGCTCTAAAAAGCTGTCAAGAAAGCCCCCCAGGCTAATACGTACTAGTGCGTGCTAATTCTTTCCTTAGAGTCAGACTCGCGTTTCTCATCCTTTGCAACTATCTCGGGAGCCACATCCGGCAAGGGCTCCGGCGCGTATTGCAGCGCAATTTGCAGGACCTCGTCAATCCATTTAACCGGTTTGATCTGAAGATCTTGCTTGATATTGTCAGGAATTTCCTTCAAATCGCGAACATTCTCTTCAGGAATGATCACTGTCTTGATCCCGCCACGGTGTGCCGCCAGCAGTTTTTCCTTAAGTCCACCGATCGCCAGAACCTGGCCGCGCAAGGTAATTTCGCCGGTCATGGCAACATCAGCGCGTACAGGAATCCCGGTCAATGCCGACACCAGTGCCGTACACATGCCTACACCCGCACTAGGACCGTCTTTGGGCGTCGCCCCTTCCGGCATGTGGATGTGGGTGTCGCGCTTCTCATGGAAGTCCAGCGGGATCCCCAGGCTTTTCGCGCGGCTGCGAACGACCGTCAACGCAGCAGTGATCGATTCGACCATCACATCGCCCAGCGAACCGGTCTTGATCAGTTGCCCTTTACCCGGCACCACTGCAGCTTCGATGGTCAGCAACTCGCCGCCCACCTGAGTCCAGGCCAGGCCAGTCACCTGCCCCACCTGATCCTGCTGCTCGGCCAGCCCGTAGCGGAACTTGCGCACGCCAAGGAAGTGCTCCAGCATCTCGGCCGTGACTTTCACCGAGAAGCGTTTTTCCATTGCATGCTCTTTGACCGTCTTGCGGCAAACCTTGGCAATCTGGCGCTCAAGCCCACGCACACCGGCTTCACGGGTGTAGTAACGAATGATGTCGCGAATCGCCTCGGTGTCGAATTCCAGCTCGCCTTTTTTCAGGCCATTCGCCTGAATTTGCTTGGGCGAAAGGTATTTGACAGCGATGTTGATCTTCTCGTCTTCGGTGTAGCCGGGCAGACGAATCACTTCCATCCGGTCGAGCAGCGCCGGCGGAATGTTCATCGAGTTCGAGGTGCAAAGGAACATCACATCGGACAGGTCGTAGTCGACTTCCAGATAGTGATCGTTGAAATTGTGGTTTTGCTCGGGATCGAGCACTTCCAGCAAAGCCGATGCCGGATCGCCACGCATGTCGCTGCCCATCTTGTCGATTTCATCGAGCAGGAATAGCGGGTTGCGCACGCCCACCTTTGTCATCTTTTGTATCAATCTTCCTGGCATCGAACCGATATAAGTCCGGCGATGACCACGAATTTCCGCCTCATCGCGCACGCCGCCGAGGGCCATGCGTACAAATTTGCGGTTTGTCGCGTGAGCAATCGACTCCGCCAGAGAGGTTTTACCCACCCCAGGAGGACCGACCAGGCACAACACCGGACCGCGGATTTTCTTCACGCGTTTTTGTACGGCGAGGTATTCGAGAATCCGCTCTTTGACTTCTTCCAGACCATAATGGTCGGCATCAAGAATGTCTTCTGCGCGCGCAAGATCCAGACGAACCTTGCTTTGTGCCTTCCACGGCACCTGAACCAGCCAGTCGAGGTAGGAACGCACCACGGTCGCTTCAGCAGACATCGGTGACATTTGCTTGAGCTTGTTCAGCTCAGCCTGGGCCTTGATCAGCGCGTCTTTTGGCAAGCCTGCGGCATCGATGCGCTTTTTCAGCTCTTCGACTTCGTTATGGCCTTCTTCGCTATCGCCGAGTTCTTTCTGAATGGCCTTCATCTGCTCATTCAGGTAGTACTCGCGCTGGCTGCGCTCCATTTGCTTTTTGACGCGGCCACGAATGCGTTTTTCGACTTGCAGCAAATCGATCTCGGCGTCCAGCAATGCCAGAACGTGCTCGACCCGGGCCGACAAATCGATAATCTCGAGGATTTCCTGCTTCTGCTCGATCTTCAGCGCCATGTGCGCGGCCATGGTATCGACCAGGCGGCTTGGCTCATCGATGCTATTGAGCGATGACAGGACTTCAGCCGGAACCTTCTTGCCCAGTTGAACGTACTGTTCAAATTGAGACAGCAAGCTGCGAACAAACACTTCCGATTCGCGCTCGGGAGCGTCGACTTCGTCAATCAGCGAAACCTCGGCACGGCAATGGCCGTCGACTTCGCTGAAACGCTCGACCGCGCCACGCTGCTCGCCCTCAACCAGCACTTTGACCGTGCCGTCAGGCAGCTTGAGCAGCTGCAGAACCGTTGCGATCGTACCGACACGATAAAGTGCGTCTTCACCGGGATCGTCGTCGGCAGGGTTTCTCTGGGCCAGCAGAAGGATCTGCTTGTCGCCCGTCATCGCCGCCTCGAGGGCTTCGATAGATTTCTCGCGCCCCACAAACAGCGGGATAACCATGTGCGGATAAACCACAACATCACGCAATGGCAGGAGAGGCAATTCGATGGTTGTCTTCATGATTTCGCCTCTACGGCGGCCATAAGGCCGGAAACAGATGGAAGTAAGCTTGAAACCAAGATGGGGGCTGCTTTCGAAAAAAACAAGCTGATTAAAAGACCGCGGTAAAGATCGTCCAAACGCGGCCCAAACCTTCGGCAGCTCCTGCAAAAGCAAAGGGGCCCGAAGGCCCCTTCTTTTAATCCGGCAGTGCGACGCTTACGCGTCTGGCGCTGCCTTGGCAGCCGGCTCACTGTTTTCGTAGATATACAGTGGCTTGGACTTGCCTTCTATAACGCTTTCATCGATCACTACTTTACTCACCTCGGATTGCGAGGGGATTTCATACATAGTGTCGAGCAGCACACCTTCGAGAATCGAACGCAATCCACGAGCACCGGTTTTGCGTTCCAGTGCGCGCTTGGCGACCGATTTCAGTGCATCGGCCCGGAATTCCAGGTCTACGCCTTCCATCTCGAACAGCTTGGCATACTGTTTGGTCAGAGCATTTTTCGGCTCGGTGAGGATCTGCATCAGCGCAGCCTCGTCGAGCTCGTCCAGCGTAGCAAGAACCGGCAGACGACCGACGAACTCCGGGATCAGACCGAACTTGACCAGATCGTCAGGCTCGACTTCACGCAGGGACTCACCCACCTTCTTGCCTTCTTCCTTGCTGCGAACTTCTGCGTTGAAACCAATGCCGCCACGGGTGGAACGGTTTTGAATAACCTTTTCCAGACCGGAGAACGCACCGCCGCAGATGAACAGGATGTTACGGGTGTCGACCTGAAGGAATTCCTGCTGCGGGTGCTTGCGACCACCTTGAGGCGGAACGGAAGCGACCGTACCTTCGATCAGCTTGAGCAGGGCCTGCTGCACGCCTTCACCGGAAACGTCCCGGGTGATGGACGGGTTGTCGGACTTGCGCGAAATCTTGTCGATTTCATCGATGTAGACAATGCCCATTTGAGCTTTTTCTACGTCGTAATCGCACTTCTGCAACAGTTTCTGAATGATGTTTTCAACGTCTTCACCCACGTAACCCGCCTCGGTGAGGGTGGTTGCGTCAGCGATAGTGAAAGGCACATTCAGCAAACGGGCCAGTGTTTCAGCAAGCAGGGTTTTACCCGAGCCTGTAGGGCCGATCAGCAAGATGTTGCTTTTGCCGAGTTCGACATCGTCATTCTTTTTGTCACGCTGGTTGAGGCGTTTGTAGTGGTTGTACACCGCTACGGCCAAAACCTTTTTCGCACGTTCCTGACCAATCACGTACTGATCAAGGATGCCGCTGATTTCTTTAGGCGAAGGCAATTTATGCGCGCTGCTTTCGGCCTGTGCTTCCTGCACCTCCTCGCGGATGATGTCGTTGCACAGGTCGACGCACTCGTCGCAGATAAAGACCGAGGGGCCGGCAATCAATTTGCGCACTTCATGCTGGCTTTTGCCACAGAAGGAGCAATAGAGCAGCTTGCCGTTGTCCTCGCCGTTGCGGGTGTCAGTCATTCGATCGATCCAAATCCGATAGGCTTGCAACACAAGATGAAGGCAATTGCGGGCTTTTTCAAGCCCGCTGGTGGCCAGTTAAACCAACCACCTGCATTTGAGCTGCTTAGGCGGGCATTTTACGCTTGTCGATCACCGAGTCGATCAGGCCGTATTCAGCCGCACGCTCTGCGCTCATGAAATTGTCACGCTCGGTGTCGCGCTCAATGGTTTCGAGGCTTTGACCGGTGTGATAAGCCAACAACGAGTTCAGACGCGAACGGATATGGAGGATTTCCTTGGCATGGATGTCGATGTCCGACGCCTGACCCTGGAAACCGCCCAATGGCTGGTGAATCATCATGCGCGAGTTCGGCAGGCAGTAACGCTTGCCCGCAGCACCACCGGCAAGCAGGAAAGCACCCATGCTGCAGGCCTGACCGATACAGGTAGTGGAAACGTCAGGCTTGATGAACTGCATGGTGTCGTAGATCGACATGCCCGCAGTCACCGAACCGCCTGGTGAGTTGATGTAAAGATGGATGTCCTTGTCCGGGTTTTCCGCTTCAAGGAACAGCAGTTGCGCAGCGACCAGGTTGGCCATGTAGTCTTCTACCGGGCCGACAAGGAAGATCACTCGTTCCTTGAGGAGGCGCGAGTAGATGTCATAGGCACGTTCGCCACGGGCGGACTGCTCGATAACCATCGGGACCAGACCACCTGCGGCCTGGATGTCAGAGCTCTGCTGATAATAAGAATTGCGGGACATGTCTCGCAGTCACTCCCAAATAGTTATGTCTTGAATACGCATAAGCCAGCTCGAAAGCTGGCTTATGGTGTGTGCTTCTAACGCAAAAACAATCAGTCGGCTTGTGGAGCTTCTACCGGCTTGACCGCTTCTTCGTAAGAGACCGATTTGTCGGTCACGCTAGCTTTCTGAAGAACAGTATCCACAACTTGCTCTTCCAGCACAACCGAACGGACTTCGTTCAGTTGCTGGTCGTTCTTGTAGTACCAGGACACGACTTGCTCAGGCTCCTGATAAGCCGAAGCCATTTCCTGAATCAGCTCGCGAACGCGGGTTTCGTCAGGCTTGAGGTCGTATTGCTTGACCACTTCAGCCACCACCAGACCCAGCACAACGCGACGCTTGGCTTGCTCTTCGAACAGCTCGGCTGGCAGTTGGTCAGGCTTGATGTTGCCACCGAACTGCTGAACCGCCTGAACGCGCAGACGATCAACTTCGTTGGACAGCAGGGCCTTTGGCACCTCGATCGGGTTGGCGGCCAGCAGACCGTCCATTACCTGATTCTTGACCTTGGATTTGATCGCCTGACGCAGCTCGCGCTCCATGTTCTTACGAACTTCAGTGCGGAAACCGTCGATACCAGACTCTTTGATACCGAACTGAGCGAAGAATTCTTCGGTCAATTCAGGCAGTTTCGGCTCGGAAACAGTGTTCACGGTGACGGTGAACTCGGCTGCCTTGTTAGCCAGGTCGAGGTTCTGATAGTTCTCAGGGAAGGTCAGGTTCAGAACGCGCTCTTCGCCCGCTTTAGCGCCAACCAGGCCTTCTTCGAAGCCTGGGATCATGCGGCCGGAACCCAGAACCAGCTGAGTACCCTTGGCGGAACCACCGGCGAACACTTCACCGTCAACCTTGCCAACGAAATCGATGTTCAGTTGGTCTTCGTTCTGAGCTGCACGATCGGCAATTTCAAAACGAACGTTCTGCTTGCGCAGGATTTCCAGCATTTTGTCCAGATCAGCGTCCGCCACGTCAGCGCTCAGGCGCTCGACAGCGATGGATTCGAAACCGGCAACGGTGAACTCGGGGAACACTTCGAACGTTGCAACGAATTCCAGATCCTTGCCCTTCTCCAGGACTTTAGGCTCTACCGAAGGAGCGCCAGCCGGGTTCAGCTTTTGCTCGACAATCGCTTCGTAGAAAGAAGCCTGGATCACGTCGCCTACAGCTTCCTGACGCGCATCAGCTTCATAACGCTGACGAATCACGCTCATTGGCACTTTGCCAGGACGGAAGCCTGCAATCTTGGCCTTTTGGGCAGTCTGTTGCAGACGCTTGTTGACTTGAGTCTCAATGCGCTCAGCTGGCACGGTGATGCTCATGCGGCGCTCTAGAGCAGAAGTATTTTCAACAGAAACTTGCATGGATATTCCTCGTTGCACAGACGTTAGCCGGCCGTTTCCGACCACAGAATCAAGGGCATGCATTCTAGTGGGTCAAACTCAAGAAGTCACCCTACTGAAAACGGGTAAAAACGCAGCAGGCAATTTATAGGTGTGGATGCACGAATACACCTCACCCCGGAGGCAAATACAGTCAATCACGCCAGGTCTCTGCGCCAACCCTCCTATATATAGAAGGAGAGCCAATCAGCTCCCTGGCAGCCGACCTTGCGAGCAAGCCCGGCGGGCAATGCGGCATCATCGAGCAACATGAATACGACGAAACGCCCCGCCCTTGCGACCCGGAACCTGCAGTCGCTGAACATACAAATACTGAAACAAAAAAGGCGCCAGACTGTTAAATCTGGCGCCTTTCGAAATATGGGGTGGACGT